>JBJDXS010000048.1:0-5902 GCA_051866815.1 Candidatus Onthomonas sp.
ATTGGCGCGCACCAATTTTGCCCAGACATATTGAAAAAATATGGGTTTGAGCTATAATAAGGTATTGTGTCGGCCGCTTTTTTCCGTGATCCAAGAGAGACAGTCGTTACGGGCGGGAAACTGAACGGCAGGGAGATTTGCCGGAAAAGCTGGCAAGTTTTCTGCGTGCTTCTGAAAGAGTGAAAGCGGCTTGCTGATGCTCGCTGTTTTTCAGCTTGAGACGTTCCACAGTGCTGCAGCCTGAAATTGTGCGGAAAGTCATCACTGCCCCGAAAACAGTTGTAAATAAAGGAGTTTTGAGACAGATGAAATTAGGAATTGTCGGCCTGCCCAACGTGGGCAAGAGCACCCTCTTCAACGCCATTACCAATGCCGGCGCCGAGTGCGCGAACTACCCCTTCTGCACCATCGAGCCCAATGTGGGCACTGTGGCGGTGCCGGACAGCCGGCTGACCTGGCTGTCCGACCTGTACCATCCGAAGAAGACTACCCCCGCCGTCATCGAGTTTGTGGACATCGCCGGCCTGGTCAAGGGCGCCAGCCGGGGCGAGGGCCTGGGCAACAAGTTCCTCGCCAACATCCGGGGCACTGAGGCCATTGTCCATGTGGTGCGCTGCTTTGACGACGAGAACGTCATCCATGTGGAGGGGGGCACCGACCCCATCCGGGACATCGGCATCATCGACCTGGAGCTGATCATGGCCGACCTGGAGATGGTGGACCGCCGGATTGAGAAAGCGAAGAAGGCCGCCAAGGGAGACAAGAAGTTCCTCCACGAGGCGGAGGTCTTCTCCGCCCTCCGGGACTGGCTCAACGACGGCAACTCCGTCCGCTCCTACCAGTGCGACAAGGAGGACATGGAGCT
This sequence comes from Candidatus Onthomonas sp., assembly GCA_051866815.1. Classification (GTDB taxonomy): domain Bacteria; phylum Bacillota; class Clostridia; order Oscillospirales; family Oscillospiraceae; genus Onthomonas. The sequence goes on from JBJDXS010000048.1 coordinate 866, forward strand.
GATCGCCACCAGCGACCTGCTCAGCCTCAAGCCCATCATCTATGCTGCCAACCTGGATGAGGACACCTTCTCCGGCGGAGCTTGGGCAGATAACCCTTACTACCAGCAGGTGAAGGAGCTGGCGGACAAGGAGGGTGCCCAGGTGATCCCCGTCTGCGCCAAGCTGGAGGAGGAGCTGAGCCAGATGGACCCCGATGAACAGGCCATGTTCATGGAGGAGCTGGGCATTGCCGAGTCAGGTCTGGACCGGCTGATCAAGGCCAGCTACACCCTGCTGGGCCTGATCTCCTTCCTCACCTCCGGCGAGGACGAGTGCCGTGCCTGGACGATCACCAAGGGCACCAAGGCCCCCCAGGCGGCGGGCAAGATCCACTCCGACTTTGAGCGGGGCTTTATCCGGGCGGAGGTCATCGCCTATGACGACATGGTGGCCTGCGGCAGTGAAAAGGCTGCCCGGGAGAAGGGACTCATGCGCTCTGAGGGCAAGGAGTATGTGGTGCAGGACGGAGATATCATCCTGTTCCGGTTCAACGTGTAAAAAGACGAGAAAAACTGCCGGGTGCGTCCGATGAAACGCACCCGGCAGTTTTATTTTGTTCTTACAACGTTTCCACCGTATACACCCGGCTGCTGTCCCCGTCATCCCCCTGGATGGTGCAGAGATAGCTCCAGCCGCAGCGCTCGTAGAAATCCGTGTGGTCGGTGAGCAGGTAGAGCTGCTTTTCTCCCAGCGCTCCTGCGTCTCGACGCACCTGATCCAGCAGAAAATGGGCAATCCCCCGCTTCCGCCAAGCGGGCTCCACAAAGACGGCGCAGACATTGGGCCGCAGGTCACGTCGGGGATGAAAGTCGTTCTCAATCAGCCCCAGCCCCCCGGCGATCTCTCCGGCTTCGGTGCGCACCAGATACCACTGGGGCACTCTGTCAGGGTGAGACAGGCAGTCGGCCATGCTCTCCTGATAGGCCCCCAGGGGGATTCCCCACTTGGAGGAGAACCAGGCGGCGGCCTCTGCTGCCAGCTCCGGCGCCTCCCGGAGGGGCATCCAAGTCAGGCCATGAGGCAGCGTGCTCATGCCAGTACCTCCCGGGCCTTGGCCAGGGCACTCTCGATCACCTTGTCCATGTCGTAGTACTTGTATTCGCCCAGACGGCCGCCGAAGATGACGTTGGCCTCTCCGTCGGCCAGCGCCTTGTACTGCCGGTACAGGGCGCCGTTTTTGGCGTCGTTGACCGGGTAGTAGGGCTCATCTCCCGGCTTCCACTCGGAGCTGTACTCCCGGCTGATCACCGTCTTGGGCTGAGTGCCGAAGACAAAGTGCTTGTGCTCGATGATGCGGGTGTAGGGGGTCTGCCGGTCGGTGTAGTTGACCACGGCGTTGCCCTGGAAGTTGTCCATGTCCAGCACCTCGGTCTCAAACCGGACGCTGCGGTACTCCAGATAGCCCAGCCGGAAGCCAAAATAGGCGTCGATGGGGCCGGTATAGACCACCGACTGAGCCAACGCATCCAGATGCTCCTTGTCCGCCAGATAGTCCACGCCCAGGCGCACCTCGGTGCCCTCCAGAAGATTTTCCACCAGAGCGGTGTAGCCCTCTACGGGGATGCCCTGATAGAGGGCGTTGAAGTAATTGTTGTCAAAGGTGAACCGGAGGGGGAGCCGCTGGATGATAAAGGCGGGCAGCTCGGTACAGGGGCGGCCCCACTGTTTCTCGGTGTAGCCCCGAACCAGCTTTTCGTAGATATCCCGGCCGGCCAGGCTGATGGCCTGCTCCTCCAGGTTCTTCGGCTCGGTGATGTTGGCTTCCCGCTTCTGTTCCTCAATTTTAGCCTTGGCCTGGGCGGGAGTGACCACACCCCACATCTTATTAAAGGTGTTCATGTTGAAGGGCAGGTTGTACAGCTCCCCGTGGTAGTTGGCCACCGGGCTGTTGGTATACCGGTTGAACTCGGCAAACTGGTTCACATAATTCCAAACCTCTTTATTGTTGGTATGGAAGATATGGGCGCCGTACTGGTGGACAGCGATGCCCTCCACCTCTTTGGTGTAGATATTGCCGGCGATGTGATCCCGCTTGTCGATGACCAGACAGGTCTTGCCTGCCTTCTTCGCCTCCTGGGCAAAGACGGCTCCGTAGAGGCCTGCGCCCACAATCAGAAAATCGTACATAGTTGTCTCCTTATTTCCTTTTGATTCATCGGCGGAGCGCTCAGCTGCCCTGCCGGCTGGAAGATCTGGCTCTGGATTTGGACCGGGCCGGCGTCTCTGTCTCCCGGCTGCCGTAGCCGCCGTAGCGGCTGTAGTGGTGATAGCTGCTGTAATAGCTCTGGCCATAGCTGCCCAGAGTGGCGGTGGCGCCGTTGAGGATGCAGCCCAGCAGGGGAATCTGGCTCTCCGCCAGCTGCTCCGCCGCATCCACCAGATGGGGGATGGGGGCGTAGTCCTGCTTGACCACAAAGAGGGCTCCGTCCGCCAGCTCGGCCAGAACGGCGGTGTCGGTGAGCATGCCCAGCGGGGCGGTATCCAGGATGACATAATCCATCAGCTCCCGGAAGCCGGACAGCAGCTGGGCCATCTGGGGGGCGTCCAGAATTTCCGAGGCATTTGCATAGGGCTTGCCGCCGGGAAGCACATAGAGACTGCGGGACTTGTCGTACTGAAAGACCTCCTCCAGCTTACTCTCGCCCTTGAGCAGCTCATAGACGCCCTTGCCGGGCTGGAGTCCCAGCAGATCTCCCACCGAGGGGTTGCGGATATCACAGTCTATGAGCAGCACCTTTTTGCCGTTCATGGCCAGGGCCATGGCAATGTTGGCGGCTATAGTGCTCTTGCCCTCTCCGGGGGCGGCGCTGGTCACCAACAGTACCTTGCTTCCGCTGGCCCCAGCCAGCCGCTCCAGGCGGGTGCGCAGGATGCGCATGGACTCCAGGAAGGCGGCATCGATGTGGGGGTTGTGGATGGAGATATCCTGCCGCTGGATCCGGCTGCGCTTTTTCAGACTGACCTGGGGCAGCACTGCCAGGCACTCGGCGTGGAGAAACTGCTTGAAGTCGTCCTCCCGCTGGATGGTGCGCCGGGTGAAGGACACCAGGAAGAGAAAGGCGACGCCTGCCGCCAGGCCCAGCATACCCCCCTTCAGGGCGGTACGGGCGTAGCTGGGGGTGTTGTAGGGCGCGTCCGCCACACCGGTGTTGTCCAGCAGCTCCAGCACGGTGCTGCCCACCACCTGCTCGGCCACCACCGGATAGTTTTCAATCACCGAGTTGAGGATATCGCTGGCGGCTTGGGGGTCGCCGGAGCGTACCTCAATGGTAAACAGGTTGGTGTTAGGCATCACCGAGGCGGTGATGCTGCCATTGAGCTGTTCCACTCCCAGGTCAGCCGCCACCACCCGGGACAGGCTGCCGCTGGTGAGCAGATAGGGGAAGGTGCTCTCCAGTTGGCTGGCGGTGGTGTTGTTGTAGTAGCTGCTGGAGTTGTAGATGCTCTGGTTGTCGGCGGAGACGGTGAAGGTGGCCGAGGACAGGTACTGGGGCACATAGTTCATCCTGGCCCGGGCAAAAAACAGGGCCGAGCCCAAAAGGGTGAACAGAATGGGCACCCAAAAATAGTGGCGAAAGGCCTTCCACATCCCGTCCAGAATACGGAACAGGTCGATCTGCTCCGGAAGCTCCGGGATCTCTGTTCGGGTATTGCTTTGCTCGCTCATGGGGTACCTCCTCTGTGTTGGGTCGAGCCGCCGGAGCGCCGGCGGGCGGTGAGGGCGGCATAGAGCCGGCAGATGGGTTGGCGCACCGGCCGCAGCAGGGGCCAGACGTCCCGGAAAAATTTCCACCAAAAGGAGTCAGGGGTCAAAAGCGCTCCCTTCCGTTCCACCTGGACAGCCAGGGCAAAGATGGCGCTGCGTGGGACGGGGCCCTCAATCGCGGTCTGGGCGTCGCCCAGAAAATAGTATTGATCTCCCCGCACCCGCCGGATCCGGTGGAAGACATACTGGCCGTTGGGCCGGCGGAAAAAAGCCATATCGCCCCGCTTCAGCGGCCCCTCCGCCTTTTTCAGAAAAATCCGGTCCCGGCCGGGAACAAGGAAAGGGGTCATACTGGAGCCGGTGATGATCAGGGGTACCACCTTGCCCTCCTCCATGATGCTCTGGAGCATGGGGATGTAGATCTGAGCGTCAACGATCCGCGGATTTTTGCCGGCTTCCATCGTAGTCTCCATACCCCTTTCCGTACTTGCCATATCCGCCATAGCCATACCCATAGCCATAGCCATACCCATACCCATACCCATATCCCCCGTGACGGCCGGAGAAAGGGCCGGTACGCACGTCGTTGAGGACGCAGCCCAGCAGCTGGGCGTGGCCGGATTCCAGGATGTCCACGGCGTCGTTGATCTGCCGGGCCAGGGAGAGATCCTGCCGCACTACCAGCAGAGCCACGTCGGCGTACTCCGCCAGGGCCTCGGCGTCGGCCATGAGGGTCAGCGGCGGGGTGTCCACCACCACATAGTCGCTCATTCCACGGACGGAGTCGATCAGACTCCGCATCCGTTCACCGGAGACCAGCTCGGTGGAGTTGGGGCAGCTTTTCGTGTTGAGAATCAGATTGAGGGAAGAGTTCCTGTCCCGGAGCAGCAGGTTGTCCGCCGGAATTTTGCCCTCCAGGAAGGAGGACAGCTCTTCGGAGGGAGGAATCGGCTTGGACAGCAGCTTGTATTGGGCGGGCCGGCGCAGGTCTCCGTCGATGAGCACCACCCGCTTCATCTTCTGGGACAGAGCCAGGGCCACGTTCGCGGCCACCGTGCTCTTACCCTCGTTTTCCGCCACGCTGGTCACCAGCAGCACCTGGCATTGCTTTTTCTCCGCCTGGTACATCAGCTTGGTGCGCAGCTTTTTAAAGGTCTCCACAAAGAGAAAGCTGGAGGTGGGATCGGTGATCAGAATGGACTGCTTGGCCTTTTTCAGCCGGCTGGAGAGGGTCTTGTACTTCTGCTCGTGGTAGACGGTGAGATAGAGCCTGGTGTCCAGCTTGGCGGCC
>JBJDXS010000049.1:0-33734 GCA_051866815.1 Candidatus Onthomonas sp.
AGTCCATCTCCACATAGTCGTCGGCCACAATGGGGATCTCCCGGTTCATAATGGGCAGGATGCAGGTCTTGCCCACCAGATCCTTGTACCGCTCGTCCTTGGGGTTGACCGCCACGCCGGTGTCGCCCATCATGGTCTCCGGGCGGGTGGTGGCCACCACCAGATACCTGGTGGGGTCATCCTTCAGGGGATAGCGCATGTGCCAGAGATGGCCGGGCTTATCCTGATACTCCACCTCGGCGTCAGACAGGGCGGTGACGCAATGGGGGCACCAGTTGATGATCCGGCTGCCCTTGTAGATCAGGTTCTTCTCATACAGGGAGACGAACACCTCCCGCACCGCCTTGGAACAGCCCTCGTCCATGGTGAAGCGCTGGCGCTCCCAGTCGCAGGAGGCGCCCAGCTTCTTCTGCTGCTGGACGATCCGGTTGCCGTACTTATTCTTCCAGTCCCAGACCCGCTCCAGGAACTTCTCCCGGCCCAGGTCGTACCGGGTCAGGCCCTCCTTGGTGCGCAGCTCCTCCTCCACCTTGATCTGGGTGGCGATGCCGGCGTGGTCGGTGCCGGGGACCCAGAGGGCGGCGTAGCCCTGCATCCGCTTGAAGCGGATCAGGATATCCTGCAGGGTCGCGTCCATGGCGTGGCCCATGTGCAGCTGTCCGGTGACGTTGGGGGGCGGCATGACGATGGTGAAGGGCTTCTTGTCCGGATCCCGGTGGCCCCGGAAGCAGCCGTTTTGCTCCCACATCTCGTAGATCTGGGACTCCACCTTCTGCGGCTCATAAATCTTTGGCAGTTCTCTTGCCATTTTCATTCACGCTCCGTTTTCAAATTTCTTCTCGTGACGATTTCTCTCCGGCTCCGGACGAAAAAAGCCCTGAGCCATTGGGCTCAGGGCGAACATAGTCCGTGGTACCACCTGAATTCAGACGAAAACCGTCTGCACTCTGCCCGGTAACGGCGGGAATCCGGCAGCCCCTACTCTGTTCAGGGCCGCAGCTCAGGGGCGACCTTCCGCAGCCGCCTCAGAGCGCCTCTCACCAAAACGGCGCCTCTCTTGTCATCGGCGGGAGTGCGTACTCCTCCCCATCAAAGCTGTTCAAAACTAGAAACAGTATAGCCAACGCCGCCCCTCTTGTCAAGGGAAGCGGGAGATTTTTGCCGCTTTTTCTCTCCTTCCCTTGCTTTTTTCACTGTTTTGCATATAATGAATCCTATAAGCGAAGTTTAAGGAGCACACTCCCGTATCTGTAGGAGAACAAAGTTATGTCTGAACGAAATCGCGTTGTCATCACCGGCATGGGTGCGGTCACCCCCATCGGCACCGGTGTGGAAGCCTATTGGAGCAACCTGATTGCCGGCAAGTGCGGCATTGACCGCCTGGGCCATCTGGACGTGTCCGGTCTGCCGGTGCAGATCGGCGGCGAGGTGCGGGACTTTGATCCCACAAAGTTTATCCCCCGCAATCAGGTGAGCAAGATGGCCCGGTTCACCCAGTTTGCCTACGCCGCCGCCGGGGAGGCGCTGGCGGACAGCGGCCTCACGGTTGATCCCCAGCGCACCGGCCTGGTCATGGGCACCGCCATGAACGGCGTGGCTGAAATCTGCGAGACCCAGGAGCAGTACACCAAGACCGGCAAGAAGGTCTCACCCCGGTTCGTCCCCAAGGTGCTGGGCAATATGGCCGCCTGCCAGATCGCCATGGCCCACGACATCCAAGGCCCCAGCTTTACTCTGAACACCGCCTGCTCCTCCGGCATCGACGCCATCACCCTCTCAGTGATGCTGCTCCGGGCGGGAAACGCCGACGTGATGCTGGCAGTGGGGGGCGAGTCCATCGCCTGCGCCCCGGTAATCTCTTCTCTCGCCACCAGCAACGCCCTGAGCCGGAACAACGACGACCCTCAGCACGCCAGCTGCCCCTTTGACAGCAAACGGGACGGCTTTGTCATGGGCGAGGGCGGCGGCGCTCTGGTGCTGGAGACCGAGGCCCACGCACTGGCCCGGGGAGCCCACATCTACGGAGAGATTCTGGGCTGCGCCAACAACAACGACGCCTATCACATCACCTCCCCCCGGCCTCACGGCGAGGGCGGCGCCCGCTGCATGGCGCTGGCCCTGGCGGACGCCGGCGTCCGGCCGGAGCAGGTGGGCTATATCAACGCCCACGGCACCTCCACCCCGGTGGGGGACGTGCTGGAGTGCGACGCCATCCGCACCGTGTTCGGAGACTATGCCGCCCAGCTCCCCGTCTCCTCCACCAAGGGGGCCACCGGCCATCTCATGGGGGCAGGGGGCATCACCGAGGTGATCGCCTGCGTTCTGGGCATCCGGGACGGCGTCCTGCCTCCCACCCTCAACGTCACCGAGCCCGACCCCGCCTGCGGACTGGACTGCGTCCCCCTCATCGCCCGGCCCAAGGAATACGATATCGCCATGTCCAACGCCTTCGGCTTCGGCGGTCAGAACGCCAGCGTGGTGGTGGGGCGGTATCATCCCTGATCTTTTTCAGCATCGCCTGATCTCAAATGGATCGGGCGATGTTTTTTCTTTTCCTGCGCAGCATTTGACCCTGTTTTTCCGTCTTAGTATAATAGAAGAGGCAATCATCATTACTGTCCCGTTTCGGCGGGGGCAAGCCCCCGCCCTACGTCTCGCCGTTGATCTTCATTTCCTGCATCACTCAAGAGAGGAGGTCTCCCCATGCGTCCGCTCCCTTCAGTCACCGCCGCCTATTCCGCCGCCCATTTTGCCGTGGACTTCGGCTGTGCCTTTGCCGTCTGCTCCGCCTGTGCCGAAGATCCCCTCTGCTTTCTGCTCTACAACTTCTGCGCCTTTGCCCTCCAGATGCCCCTGGGACTGCTGGCAGACCACCGGGGCCGTGGGCTGGGCTATGCCTGTCTGGGCGGGCTGCTGGTGGCGGGGATGTGCTGTCTCCCCGCCTTTGGATGGGCGGGCTGCCTAGTGCTGGGACTGGGCAACGGCCTCTTTCATATCGGCGGCGGGTTGGACGTGCTCCGGCTCTCCGGACGCAGGGCCGCCCCCCTTGGGGTATTCGTCTCCCCCGGAGCGGCAGGGCTCTATCTGGGCACTCTGCTGGGCAAGTCCGGCTTTCCCGCCCTGGCCGCCGCGGGGCTGGTGCTGCTGGGTACCCTGATCCCCGCCTTCGTCTGCTCGCCCAATCCCTTTCCCCGACCCCGGTCGGTACAATTGCCGCCGGTCTCCGTCCTACCCCGGGCCCTGCTGCTCTTTCTGGTAGTGGTGCTCCGCTCCTACGGGGGGATGCTGGCCGGCTTCTCCTGGAAGGAGGGCATTTTCATTCTCCTATCCGTGGCCGCCGTGGTGCTGGGCAAGACGGCAGGAGGCTTCGCCTGTGACCGGATAGGGGCAAAAGCCACCGCTGTGCTCTCTCTTTTGACTGCTGGAGCCCTCTTTGCCTTTGGCAGTGCCAGTCCCGCCGCCGGATTGCTCGGCCTCTTCCTCTTCAACATGACCATGCCGGTGACCCTGTGGGCGCTGGCGCAGATCATGCCGGGGTGCAGGGCGTTCTCCTTCGGACTGTTGACCTTCGGGCTGTTTCTCGGCTTTCTCCCCCTCTATCTGGGCTGGGAGAGCCTCTCCGGCCCCGCCCTGGGGATTGTGGCTCTGCTGTCCTGCCTGCTGCTCCTGCCCGGATTGGACGGAGGAGAGAAGTGATGGCGGCGGCGCTGGTACAGTCCCTGGCCGTCTCCCTGCTGCTCACCCTGGCGCTGGAGGAGCTGTTCGCCCTGATCTGGGGGCTCCGGGGCCGGGATTTAAAGCTGGTGCTGCTCCTGAATCTGCTCACCAACCCCCTGGCGGTCTCCGCCCACTTTGCCCTCTGTCGGATGTGGGGATGGTCTGAGATTCCGGTGGTGTTGATCATCGAGAGCCTTGTTGTACTGACCGAAGGGGTCTGCTGCCGGAGTCTGGGTGAAAAGATTGGCCATCCCTGGGTCTTTGCCCTAGCCGTCAACCTGTTTTCCTACGGTACCGGTGTACTGCTGCAAGCGATTTGATAGAAGGAGGTCATTCCCATGAAGAAAACCCGTCCCCTCTCCCTGCTGCTCCTGCTGTTTCTGACCTGCTCCCTGTTTCTCCCTGCCCGGGCAGACATCCTCTGGGAGCCCATCGGCAACCGCTTCTACGAGGCCCACTTTGAGGAGTGCGAGGTCGTTGACCGCACCTACTATGTCCCGGAGGGCAGCTCCCTGAACCTTTACCAGTCTCCCGAGGACGGCACCGTCCTCAAAGAGCTGAACGCTCTGGACAGAGTTTATGTCAACCAGTCTCTGGAGTGGAACGGTGAGCTGTGGGCGGTTGGCTATCCCAAGGGCGACTATGAGACAGAGGGCTGGTTCCGGCTGGGGCGGCTGCAATTGGAGTACGACCACCAGTGCTTCTGTGAAGACTTCTCAGACAGCTTCACCAACTACGAGGGGCAGCTGGAGGGGTACCAGATTCAGGATCGGATCTACAGCTGGACCTATCCTGGCTCCGGCATATCGGACCGCACTCTGGAGGAGATCAACCTGGACTACTCCGAGCTGACCTGCCAATATGTTTATACCGACCCGGAGGGGGGCCAGTGGGGCTATGTGGGCTACTACATGGGCCGCCTCGGTTGGGTCTATCTGGATGACCCGGAGAATTCGGAGTCGCCTGTCTTTCCTCAGCAGGCAGAGAATACGGTCACCGAGACCGGGCCGGAGGAGGCCCCCTCCGCCGCGCCGCTGACCCTGGTGTTCGTCCTGGTTGCCTTGGTGGCGGTGGTCACCGCTGTGCTGCTGTGGCGGATGAAAAAAGCCCGGAAGAGGTGAGCAAACAGAGCAACAGGCGGAAGCGGCACAACACCGCTTCCGCCTGTTTGATTGCAGCGTAATCACACATACCCATACAGCCCCCGGACGCTGACCTCGCCGGAGGTCACTGTCTCCTCCCGGCCGTCGGGATAGCGCACCACAAGCCCAAACTGGTCGTCCACCGCCACCGCCGTGGCCGTCCGCTCCTCCCCGCCGGGCCGCACCAGCCGGACCTCCCGGCCCAGAGTGATGCAGTCCTTCCGGTACTGCTCCAGATAGGGCTGCCGGTTCCCCGCCAGCCAGTCGCAGTACATCCTGTCCAGAGCGTTGAGCAGGCAGGCCGCCAGATGGCCCCGGGGGACGGGGTGTCCCACCGCCTGGGCGATGGAGCCGGCGATGGGGCGCAGCTCCTCCGGCCAGTCCGACTCAGTATGGTTCACGTTGACGCCGATGCCGGGAATGACATACTGGAGGGCGCCGCTCTCCCCCTCGATGGCCATCTCGGTGAGAATGCCGCAGACCTTGTGATCATTCATAATAATGTCGTTGGTCCACTTGATCTGGGGCCGAAGGCCGGTGGCTGTCTCAATGCCGTCGCACACCGCCACCGCCACATAGGCGGTCAGGTTCACCGCCTGGGTGGGGGGCACCTCCGGCCGGAGCAGCAGAGAGAAGTAGATCCCTTTTCCCTCCGGAGAGGCAAAGCTGCGCCCCAACCGGCCCCGGCCCCCGGTCTGCTGGTCCGCCACGGCGGCGGCGCCGTCGGGGAGCCCCTTCTGGGCCTCCCGCTTCAGATAATTGTTGGTGGAGTCAATGACCGGAAAGACCTCCAGACGCTTCGCCACCCGCCGGGTGTCGAGGTCGGGCAGAATCTCCCCCTCGGTCAGCCTGTCCGGAGACTCCACCAGCCGGTAGCCCCGGTTGGTCACCGAGTCGATGGTATACCCCTCCTGCCGCAGGCTGTCGATGGCCTTCCAGACCGCCGCCCGGCTGATGCCCAGCTGGCGGCTCACGTCACCGCCGGAGAGGTAGCCCTCGGTCTGCTTCAAGAGGGCGAGAATTTTCTGCTTGCTCATGACCCTTCCTCCTGTCAGGATGCGTGTTCTTTTCCGTATTGTAGCACAGGGCTTAGATTCTTGCAAACCAAAGCCGCTTTGCTTCGGGCAGGCTGCCCATTTCTTTTTTCGTCCCGATGCGGTATAATGAGATCTCCCGGCCTCCCCGAGGCCCATTCCAATTTCCCAGGAGGAACCCATGAACGAACGCGAAGTCGCAGAGCTCCGCCGCAGATTCAAGGCGGACAAGAGCAATATTACCCACGTCTGTGGTTGTTATGTCAACGAAAACAAGGAGATCATCTCGGAATTTGACCAGTCCCTGGCCACCCTCAGCGAGGAGGAGAGCGAAAAGCTGCTGTCTATTCTCCGGCGCACCCTGTCCGGCACCCTGGGCCGGAACCTGCTGGACATCACCTTCGAGACGAAACAGGTGGTGGAGGGAGCGGAGCACCGGCTGCTCATGTCCCTGCGCAGCTCCGCCCTCAAGGACAAGGAGGCCCTTCAGACCTTTTTCCAGCACGCCATCCAGTCCCTGGATTTGGAGGGAAACTATCTGATTCTGCTGGCCTACGACAGCTATGACGTGCCCTACCGGGCCAAGGACGGAAGCCGGCAGGAGGACGCCTCCTCTGATGTGTTTACTTACCTGCTGTGCAGCGTCTGCCCGGTGAAGCAGACCAAGCCTGCCCTGAGCTATTCTGCTCAGGAAAACCTCTTCCACGACCTGAAGGTGGATTGGGTGGTGGCCCCGCCGGAGACCGGTTTCCTCTTCCCCGCCTTTGACGAGCGGAGCACCAACCTCTACAACGCCCTCTTCTACACGAAAAACGCCGCAGAGACCCATCCGGACTTTGTGGATGCCATCTTCCGCCGGGAGGCTCCCATGGCCGCCGCTGTCCAGATGGAGACCTTCCAGGCGGTGCTGGGCGAGTCTCTGGGGTCGGAGTGCAGCTGCCAGGTGGTGCAGCGAGTTCACGATCACCTCTACTCCATGATGGAGGAGCACAAGATCAGCAAGGACCCGGAGCCTCTGGTCATCAGCAAGGACGCGGTCACCCAGGTACTGGCCTCCTGCGGCGTGGAGGAGGGTCATGTGGAGCGCTTTGAGCAGCAATACGACCAGTCCTTCGGCGACGACGCCTGGCTGAATCCTCGGAACCTGCTGGACACCAGGCAGATTGAGATCAAGACCAACGATGTCACCATCCGGGTGGACGCCGCCCGGAGCGACCTGGTGGAGACCCGGGTCATTGACGGATCCCGGTATATCCTGGTGCGAGCGGAGGACGAGGTGCTGATGGACGGGGTGCCCATCCACATCTCCTGAGCTTCAAGCCATATCGTTCGGCATGGTTTGCAAAGACGTTCGTCCGATTTTTCTTTTTTGTGCTATACTAAGCTATAATGACATATATCGCTCTATCTTTTCCTTCGGGAGAAAAGGAAGATATCTCATGAAAGAACGCTCTCTCCGCACGCTCCACCCCTTCCCCGCCCGGGAGGACCTGTTCTCCCCGGCACAGGCGCCCTCACAGAGCCCTGATCTGTCCCGGAAGCCGGAGAAAAACGATTCCGGTCAGGACCAGCAGGCCGCGGCAGATCAGCAGTACATCCGGATGACTCAGACGCCGGTTCCCCGGCTGATTCTCCGTCTGTGCATTCCCACCACCATCAGTATGCTGGTGACCAACCTCTATAATATGGTGGACACCGCCTTTGTGGGCACCCTGGGCAACAGCGCCAGCGGCGCGGTGGGCATCGTATTCGGTTTTATGTCCATTTTGCAGGCGGTTGGCTTTCTGTTTGGACAAGGTTCGGGCAGCATTGTCTCCCGCAAGCTGGGTGCCCGGGACACAGAAGGAGCCAGCACCGTGGCCTCCACCGGTTTTTTCCTGGCCTTGGGCTCGGGCACCGTCATCGCCATTCTGAGTCTGCTTTGGCTCCGGCCTCTGGTTATGCTGCTGGGCAGCACTGAGACCATCGCTCCCTACGCTGAGTCTTACATCCGCTTTATTCTGTTGGCAGCCCCGCTGATGGTGCCCAGCCTGCTGCTGAACAATCTGCTGCGTTATGAAGGCAAGGCGACCCTGGGCATGGTGGGACTGCTCACCGGCGCGGTGCTCAATATCTTCGGAGACGCCCTGTTTATCTTCGGCTTTCAGATGGGGGTGGCGGGAGCCGGTCTGGCCACCGCCCTGTCCCAGATCATCAGCTTTTTTATCCTGCTGAGCATGTTTCTCCGGGGCAAGACTCAGAGCAAGCTGTCCGTTCACCGGTTCTCCTGGAACTGGGGCAGGATTGCCGACATCTGCGAGACCGGTCTGCCCAGTCTGCTGCGGCAGGGGCTCTCCAGCGTCTCCACTGTGCTGCTCAACAGTCTGGCGGGGAACTACGGTGACGTCGCCATAGCAGCCATGAGCATCGTCTCCCGGATTATCATGTTCGTTTTCTCCGCCATCGTCGGCATCGGCCAGGGCTTCCAGCCAGTGAGCGCCTTCAACTATGGCGCGGGCAATTTTCGCCGGGTGCGCCAGGGCTACCGTTTCACCCTTCTGCTGTCCCAGGCGGTGCTGACGGTACTCACCGTCTTCCTGCTGCTCTTCTCCGGCAGCTGCATTCAGCTCTTCCGAGATGACCCGGAGGTCATCGCCATCGGGGTCCGGGCTCTCCGGCTCCAGGGCATTGCTCTGCTCTTCCTTCCGTTGAGCATGGTGACTGAGATGCTGCTTCAGAGCACCGGCCAGAAGCTGCCCGCCTCCCTGCTCTCCGCCCTGCGCAACGGACTGTTCTTCATCCCCACGTTGCTGCTGCTGAATCACTTCCGGGGTCTCTCCGGCATTCAGGAGGCTCAGCCCATGGCTTTTATTCTCTCCTGCTTTACCGCCGTTTTCTTTGCCCTGAGCTTTTTCCGAACGCTCCCAAAAGAGGATCGCATACAGTAGTCCATCCGGCTGATCTTGCCGACAGGAGGTATTCCCATGTCCAAAATAATCCCCTTTCCCACCCAGCCCGCTCCGGAGGAGGAAACCGATCTTTCCCTCCTGAACAGGGAGCAGCTTTTGGATCGTCTGGCCCGGCTCCGGGAGCAGATTGCACAGCTCAATGCCGTCGAGCCCAGAAATCAGAACAGCGAGGCCTACGAGGCCTGGGGCGACCGTCACGAGCTGCTGGAGGATCTGGTGGACGACGTGCTGGATCGCCTGGATGAGCTGGAATAGCGTCTATTTCAAAACTTTTCAAATGAAATGCTTTTGTTTTGTGAAAATCTCCCTTTGCCTCATTTTTCTCTCTGTGTTACAATTAATATGTTGAGCCGAACAGTGTGTAAGCCAGACGTGGTTTGCACACTGTTTTTTCACTATAAGGAGGTATTGTGTCATGGAAGCTGCTCAATCGAACAACTATCTGGAGCAGGAGCATCTGGGAAAACTGATGCGCAAATATGCCATCCCCTGTATCCTCTCCCTTCTGGTGGGCGCACTGTATAACATCGTCGACCAGATCTTTATTGCCAACGCCAGCTATCTGGGCTCCTACGGCAATGCGGCCAACGGCGTGGTGTTTCCCCTGACCGTCATCGCTCTGGCTCTGGCCACCATGATCGGCGACGGCTGCTGCGCCTTTGTCAGTATCAGTCTGGGCGCCAATGAGGGGGAAAACGCCCACCGCAGTGTGGGCACCGCCATCCTCACCACCCTGGTCAGCAGCGTGGTGCTGGCCGTAATCTACCTGGTTTTTCAAGACGCTATCCTGACCGCCTTCGGCGCCACCGTCAACCAGGAGACCTTTGACCTGTCCAAGGAGTATTTCACCTATATCGCTCTGGGCGTGCCCTTTTATATGTTCGGCCAGGCCCTGAACCCCATTATCCGTTCCGACGGCAGTCCCCGCTATGCCATGGTCACTCTGCTGGCCGGCTCCATCCTCAACGTCATCCTCGACCCCATCTTTATCTTCGTCTTCCGCTGGGGCATGATGGGCGCCGCCGTGGCTACCGTGGCAGGCCAGGTGCTGGGCGCGGTCTTTGCGCTGATCTATCTCTTCCGGATGAAGACCATCCAGCTGAGCCGGGACAGCTTCCGGTTCCGCTTCTCCCTGCTGAAAAAGATGGTGCCCCTGGGCCTCACCAGCTTCCTCTCCCAGATCTCCATGGTGCTTTCCATGGCGGCAGTGAACAATATGCTGCGTAAGTACGGCGCTCTGGACCCCATCTTCGGTCAGCCGGAGCTGGCACAGATCCCCACCGCCGTGGTCAGCATTGTCATGAAGTTCTTCCAGATCGTCATCTCCATCGCCATCGGCCTGGCCGCCGGCTGTATCCCAGTGGTGGGTTATAACGTGGGCGCCGGCCGGAATGACCGGGTGAAAGGCCTGCTGACCCGTCTGCTGATCGCCGAGGCAGTGGTGGGCGCTGTGGCCACCGTCATTTTCGAGTGCTTCCCTCAGCAGCTTATCGGCATCTTCGGCGCCAGCGGCGAGAGCATCCACTATACCCAGTTCGCCATCCGCTGCATCCGGATCTTCCTGTGCATGACGGTGCTGGCCTGCGTCAACAAGGGCGTCACCATCTTCCTCCAGTCTCTGGGCAAGGCGGCAGCCTCCACCAGCCTCTCCATGCTGCGTGAGATTGTCTGCGGCGTAGGCCTGCCCCTGCTGCTGCCTGTGTTCTGGGGTCTGGACGGCATCCTCTACTTCATGCCCATCGCCGATGTGATTGCCTTCGTGGCCTCCGCTGCAGTGGTCGCGGGGATCTACCGAAAGCTGTCTGCCCCCGCTGCCGCCCCGGCAAGCGTGACAGAGCAGCCTGCCGCTGTGCCCGCGCCTCAGCCTGCCACCAATTTGCACACCGTCATCACCATCGGCCGGAGCTATGGCGCCGGCGGGCGCACCGTGGGCAAGCTGCTGGCCAACCGGCTGGGTATCCCCTATTATGACACAGAGCTGCTGGCCGAGGCGGCCAAGCAGAGCGGCCTGAGTCTTCAGTTCCTGAAGCAGATGGATGAGCGCTCGGCCAACCCGGTGGTGCTCTATGGCTATACCGTCAGAACCAGCTTTGGCGGCAAGTACGCCCCCCTGGAGAGCAGCGCCTACCAGGCCCAGCGGGAGATCATTCAGCAAGTGGCCAGCCAGGGCTCCTGCGTCATCGTAGGCCGTCGGGCAGATCAGATTCTGCGCCACAGCTTCCCTGTGTTCAGTGTCTTCCTCACCGCGCCGCTGGAGCAGCGTATCCGTCGGATCTGTGAGCGGGATCACCTCTCTGAGCAGGAGAGCGCCCGGAAGATCAAGAAGGTTGACCGGGAGCGGGAGAGCTACTACAACCAGTCCTCTGACGCCGCCTGGGGCGCCGCCTCCTCCTATGACCTGTGCATCGACACCGGGAAACTGAGCCTGGAGGACGCCTCCGAGATCATCGCCAGCTGCCTGGCTAAGGTGGAAGCACCTGCGCAGAGCTGAGCATTTCTCTGGATTCACAAAACAAGAACTGCAGACCCCGCTTTTTGGAGCAGGGCCTGCAGTTTTTTGCTTTCTGCCGCCCCAGTCAAGGACTGGGGCGGCAGAATTATTATGTCAATCAATCAGAGCGGTTCTGTGCTTACATCAGATTGCGGAACAGGGCCTTGAAGTCGTCGATAGAGGCCTCTCTGGGGTTGCCGGGGGCGCAGGCGTCGGCAGCGGCGGACTGGGCCAGGAAGTCCAGATCCTCCTCCTTCATGGCGGGCAGCTTGGTGGGGATGCCTACGTCAGCGGAGAGCTGCTTAACCGCGTCGATGGCGGCCTTGCGGTACTCCTCCACGCTCATGCCGGTGGTGTCCACACCCATGGCCTCGGCGATGTTCTTATACTTATCGCCGGTGGCCTCCTGGTTGAACTCCATGACCAGGGGCAGCATCATGGCGCAGGCCACGCCGTGGGGAGTATCATAGACAGCGCCCAGGGTGTGGGCCATGGAGTGGGCAATGCCCAGACCCACGTTGGAAAACGCCATGCCGGTGACGAACTGACCCAGAGCCATGCCCTCGCGGCCCTCAGCCTCGTTGGCAACGGCAGCGCGCAGGTTCTTGGCGATCAGCTTGATGGCCTCCAGGTTGAGGCAGTCGGCCAGCTCCCAGGCGGCCTTGGTGGTGTAACCCTCGATGGCGTGGGTCAGCGCGTCCATGCCGGTGGCGGCGGTCAGGCCCTTGGGCATGGTGGACATCATATCCGGATCCACGATGGCGATGTCGGGAATGTCGTTCACGTCCACGCAGACAAACTTACGTTTTTTCTGCACATCAGTGATGACGTAGTTGATGGTAGCCTCCGCGGCGGTGCCGGCGGTGGTGGGGACGGCAATGGTGAAGACGGTGCGGTTCTTGGTGGGGGCTACGCCCTCCAGAGAGCGGACGTCGCCGAACTCCGGATTGTTGATGATAATGCCAATGGCCTTGCCGGTGTCCATGGATGAGCCGCCGCCGATGGTGATCATGTAATCCGCGCCGGAGGCCTTGTATGCCTCTACGCCGGCCAGAACGTTTTCAATGGTGGGGTTGGGCTTGATGTCGGAATAAACCTCATAGGCCATGCCCTGGGCGTCCAGCAGGTCGGTGACCTTGGCGGTCACGCCAAACTTGACCAGGTCGGGGTCAGAGGCCACAAAGGCCTTCTGAAAGCCCTTGCTCTGAATGATGCCGGGGATCTCCTGGATGGCGCCCTTGCCGTGATAGGAAATGCCGTTGAGGACAAAACGATTGACCATGGGAAAAACTTCCTTTCTATACCGTGTTCAGATTTGCCAGGCGCAGGTGCCTTGGCTGCTGCTTGCAGTATAGCAGATTTTCCCTCATATGAAAAGTATTTTTAGAAAATTCAGGCAATGCATTCCGTTTGAAAACAATTACAGGAACGGATGCCGAACCGGCATCCGTCCCTGATTTTGTACGCGCATTTTATTTGCAGATTTTCTCAATCCAGTCACAGACCTCCCCGGGATAGTCCGCCTCGCAGTGTGGCTTATCCCAGATCAGCCGGTACTCCACGCTCTTCCCGGCGGCGGCCAGCTTGAGGGCCAACGTCATAGACGCAGTAAAGGCGGTGTCCGCATCGCAGGTGCCCACATGGATACGGTAATATCCGGCGGCGTCGCACCGCTCCCCGGTGCCGATAAAGCTGAGGGGGTTGATGAGATAACGGCGGCGGGCCAGCGCCTCATCCCCGCCGGCCTGGGCAAAGGCGTCGTGGTATTGGGCATACTCCTCCGGGAACTGCTCCTTCAGCTCTTCAATGGCGGGGGCAATGGCCTCACAGAAGTGCATATAGTCCCGCTCCGGGGTGCCGAACTCCTGGTTCTCACCGCTGTCCATGCCCAGCGTGTCGAAGGAGGTGCAGGGCTTCATCCGGCGGCGATGGCTGAGCAGGTAGTCGTCCAGGCTGGTAATGGAAGCCTTTTCCCCGTCCCAGGAGAGCCAGCTCCCCTTGGGCGCACCCTGCCGGTCCACCATCGGCGGACGGAACGCCTTGTAGGGAACGCCCTTGGGCGGCCGTGAGACCAGATCGCCCAGACTGGGCCGTCCGCCGGGCTTTCCGCCCTCGGGGCCGTCCATGGGCGGACGGGCGACAGCCGCACCGGCGTGGTGGAGTCCCACATCGTCCTTTTTCCCCTTTCCGGGGCCGGGCGCAGGTGCGGGGGCCTGATAGGTATAATTGCCCGCCAGATAGTCCTCCACGGAGTAGGTCTCCGGCAACTGCCCCCCGGAAAGCCGGGTCAAAAAGTCGGTGGCAGAGGCCTCCAGCTGCTGCATCAGGTAGTCATACCCGCTGCCGCTGCGGCCGTCCTCGTTGAGGGTGATGAGCGCTCCGGTCTCGGGGTGCACCAGACCCAGGGAGTTGAAGTAACGGATATAGGCCGCCGCCAGCTTTTCGGAGAGGGCCGCCTGGAAGGGAGTCATGACCCCGGCGGGGCCGGCGGGAGAGGACTCGTTCTCCGGGTCCTTCCGGAACTGCCACTCATAGGCCAGATCCGCGTGCTCCAGGTCGATGATGGGGCAGTAGACCTGGGCGGCATAGACGTCGTCCCGCTCGTCCAAAAAGGCCCCGTTCTGCTCCAGCAGGGGCAGGTAATTGGCATTGTTGCCGGTGACGCCGATCAGGCTGGACATGGCGCCGCCGGCGCTCCAGCCCACTGAGATGATTCGGTCAAGGTCGCCGGGCAGTACATCCGCGTTGTGGCGCAGGAAGCGGATGCCGGTCTTCAGATCCACCAGCGCCCAGGGGGACTTGGCGCAGAGCCTGCCCGCCTCGTCCCGGGACTCCCGGCCCCGGCAGCCGCAGGTGACATAGACCATGCCCCGGGCCAGGTACTTGCCCGCCTCGTCCCGGGGGCCGCCCAGCCAGGTGTGGGGCATCTGCATATAGCCGGCGGAGTTGTTCTCAAAAATCACCGGGGCGGTTTTGGCGGTGAAGCAGCCCATGGCGCCCGCCTCATTCACGGTGCCGTCCGGATTCAGATATGCCCTGGGTACAAAAATACTCATCCGCTGGAACTTAGGGGTGGTGGCCTTCTGGGTGTAGAGAATATCCTCCAGGCACCAGCAGTTCCAGTTCTCATCCAGGAACCACTTGTCCCGGCAGTCTCTCAACTCCGGTGTCTGATTGACGATGGAAATCGGCAGCATAATGCTCACTCCTTCGCAAAACTGTTTTTGTTATCTGCGCCCATTTTAACAAACCCGCCCCCGAAGAACAATTCTTCCTCGGGGGCGGATTCTTGCTCTTTGGGAATCAATCAAAGTGCATCATCTTGCAGTAGTCGATAAAATGGACGGCCGCCGGAGTGAGGGCGGCGTTTTTCAGATAGCTCAGACAGACTGTGGTCTGGATCTCAGGCACAATGGGCACCGTCACAAAGGGGGGATTGTCGTCAAAGGTCATCTTGTGGGGGAAGGACACATGGTTGGAAAACAGCAGGGCCACACAGCTCCCCTTGCGCACCATGTCCAGAATCGCCTCCAGACTGTGGCTGGCAAACACCACCTGGGGGGTAAAGCCCGCCTCCCGGCAGGCCCGCATGCAGAGCATATAGGGCATGGTGCCCTGCTGGATCAGGGCGAAATACTCGGTGGCCAGCTGGGACAGCTCCAACTGCTGCTCATGGGCCAACGGATGATCCGGCGGCAGCACCGCCATCAGCCGGTCATGGCAATAGGGAATTTTCACCAGCTGGGACTCCTTGTCCGGGTCATGCTCCAGGTAGGCGGTGCTGTCCCGGAAGATGGCCAGGTTGCATTTGCGCTCCAGCAGCCATTCCCGCACTATCAGGGTGTCCGCCTCCTGGACATTGACCTGGACGGTGGGGTGATTGAGCTGAAACTGAATCAGGATGTCTGTGATGTTGTAATGGGCAATCACCGGGATGGTGCCGATATTCAGCGGCTCGTTCTCCTGGTTCACATAGTTAAAGGCGGCGGATTCGTACTCATACTGGATTCTTGCCACCGACTGGGCATAGGGCAGCATCAGCTTGCCGAACTCGGTCAGCTCCACCTTGCGGGAGGTGCGCTCAAACAGCGGCGCGCCCAGCTGCTTCTCCATGGTCTTGATGTGCTTGGACAGGGAGGATTGTCCGATAAAGAGCCGTTCGGCGGCGGCCCAGTAGTTCTGCGTCTCCGCCAGAATGACAAATTCCTTGAAATACCCGATTTCCATGTTGGCACTCCTCTACTGAATCCACTTTAAAACAATTCCTTTTCGGAATTGATTATAACGCCAAAAAGAATTGTTTGTCAATAATGCTTGAAATATAATTCAGGCACAGTCCGTATATTGGCAAAATTGCAGAAAACAGATTGAGGAGGTTTCACAATGAACGAGAGCAAGAAAATTCCCATGTGGAAAAAGATCTGCTACGGCTGCGGAGCCGGCGGCGGCAACGTCATGAGCACGCTGCTGGCGTCCTTCCTGCTGAGCTACTACACCGACACGGCGGGCATCGCCGCCGCGGCCATCGGTACCATGTTTGTCATCTGCCGTCTGCTGGACGGCGTCACCGACTTCGCCATGGGCGGCGTCGTGGACAAGACCAACACCAAGCTGGGCAAAGCCCGTCCCTGGCTGATCATCTGCGCCCCCCTGATGTTCATCGGCATCATTCTGATTCTGAGCGTACCCCAGGGCTGGAGCAGCGCTATGAAGCTGGTCTATGCCTACATCACCTACATCTTCCTGAATTGCATCGTCTACACCATCTTTGGCATCGCCCACACCGCCCTTCTGGCCCGCATGACCCGGGACTTCAAGGATCGGAACACCACCTCCACCGTCTCCTCCATCATCAACAACGCCGTCGGCCTGGTGGTGGGCACCATGATCACCGCTCTCCAGCTCAACTTTGGCTGGACAGTGACCGGAATCATCCTGGGCGCCATTGCCGGCATTCTGATCCTGATTCCCGGCCTGACCTGTCAGGAAACCGTGGGTATGGAGGACGTCTCCGGCAAGCCCAAGGACACTGTACCCATGAAGGAGCAGCTTCCCGCCGTTCTCAAGAACAAGTACTTCTGGATTGCCATGGTACTGGGCGCGCTGACCCTGTTCGCCAACGCCAATGCCATCGGTGCTCAGATCTACTACTGCAACGTAGTGCTGAACGATCCCATGTACATGACCACCCTGATGAGCTTCGGCATGCTGCCCGGCATCATTATTCTGTTTTTCATGCCCTACTTTGCCAATAAGTTCTCCAAGCGGGCCTTTATGAGCTGCGGCGCCATTCTGATGATCATCGGCTTCAGCCTGGTGGGCATTGCCGACCAGAACCGCACCCTCATCCTGCTGGGCACCATCCTCCGCTCCGTGGGCATCGGCCCCATGTTCGCCGGCCTGTACGCCTTCTGCGCTGACGCCGCCGACTACGGCGAGTGGAAGTTTGGCGTCCGTTCCGAGGGCCTGATGGCCTCCTCCCAGTCCATCGGCTCCAAGATCGGCATCGGCTTCGGCTCCGCCTGCACCGCCTGGATCCTGGCCGCCGCCGGTTACATCCAGCCCGCCATGGATATGGCTATGGACGGCCCCGCCGACGGCGCTATGGGCGGCATGGCTCCCATGATCGAGCAGCCCGCCTCTGTCATCGCCGCCATCCGCTTCGACTACGGCTGGCTGGGTGCCATCATCAGCGTGGTGCTGCTGATCGGCGTTCTGATGATGGACGTGGAGAAGTACCTCCCCGAGATCAGAGCCGCTCTGGGCGACCGAAAGCCCGGCACTCCTGTGTAAGTGCGAACCCCTGACAAGCTCATTCGTTTCTTTCTCTTTTCTTTCTCAATGCTGGGACAGCCCAACCACGAAGCGGTGCCGCTTCCGGCGGCTGTCCCAGCGCCCTATTTCTCAAAAAAGGAGCATGACTATGGACGAAATGAAAAAAACCTTTGGTATCGAAGATTTTGCCGCTCTGGAGGGCTCTCTCCAATTCGGAAAGCCACCTATGGACGGCAAGCCCCCCAAGGGCCCCGGCGGCCCCCCTCCCGGCTTCCAGGTGAAGCTGGCCGACATCAGTTGGGTGGAGCGCAAGGAGCTGGACGTCCCCTATGCCAGCCAGTCCCCCGCCCAGCGGCTGGACCTTTACTATCCCCCGGAGGGAGACGGCCCCTTCCCAGTGCTGCTGCACATCCATGGCGGCGGCTTCGGCATGGGCGACAAGCGGGACGACCACATGGACACTTATCTGAAGCTGCTGGATCTGGGTATTGCCGTCGGTTCGGTGGAGTACCGTCTCAGCGGCGAGGCCCTTTTCCCCGCCGCCGTGCTGGACTGCCGGGAAGCTGTGCGCTTTCTTCGTCGGAACGCGAAACGGTACATGCTGGATCCGGCTAAGATCGGCGTACTGGGCGGCTCCGCCGGCGGCAATCTGGCCGCCCTGCTGGGCATGAACATTCCCAACGGCCAGTTCCCTGGCGAAGAGAATCTGACGCTGGAAGGCAGCTGTGAGGTCTGTCTGGCTGTTGACCAGTTCGGGCCCATCGACTTCCGCCATATGGACGATCAGGCCCGGGCCAATGGAGTCAGCTTTGCCGACCATGACCAGCCCGGCTCAGCGGAGAGCAGCTATATGGGCGGCCCCCTGCCGGAACTCTCTGATGAATGGCTGTCCAAGGCAAATCCTGCCACCTATATCAACGACAATATGGCTCCCCTGCTGGTGGAGCACGGCTGCGTGGACAAGCTGGTACCCTTTGCTCAGAGCGTAAACTTTGTCCACGCCATCTATCAGAAACTGGGCCAGGGCCGGGTGGAATTCGTCCCCCTGCCCAACGCCGACCATGAGGACAAAGAGTATTCCAGCCAGTGGAATCTGAATGTGCTTCGGTGCTGGCTGAGCGAGCATTTCTGAGGGAAGAAGGAGATTTCAATGAAACGATTTTTTACACTGCTGCTCGCCCTGGCTATGGCGCTGTCTTTGACCGCCTGCGGCGGCTCCCAGCCCGCTGAGGAACCTACCCCTGCTCAGGAGCCTGTGGCAGAAGTGCCTGCCGGGGAGGGCGGTCAGGTCGCCGGTACCTATTCCTTTACGGAATCGGTCATGGGCGGCGCCTTTGAAGTGGAGTGGACGCTGACCCTGAACGAGGACGGCACCTTTACCCTGGTGGAGGGCAACCCCATGATGGGCGAAACCGAGTACACCGGCACCTACACCGCGGACGGAGATACCGTGACCACTGGCCCTCTGGAGGGCGGAACGCCCCAGGCGGAATTTTTCAATGACGATCTCAGTTGCCAGTGGACACTGGACATAGGGGCTGGAACCGCCCTTCCGGTCAATTATGACGCCGCTTCGGCAGGCGGCGATCTGCCGCCCCTAGACGGGGAGCTGCCTGCTGACGGCGGCCCCATGGACGGCGGCATGCCTCTCCTGGGCGGAGACAGCACCGGCAGTCCGGACGCCGACTATCCCGGCGTGACCTATGCCTCCAGCTCTGCCGCTCAGGTGATGGATCTCTATCTGCCGGAGGCTGCCACCGGCTCTGATCCGGTCATCGTGGTGGTTCACGGCGGCGGCTTCAAATTCGGGAGCCAAACCATGGAGATCATCCGGCCGGTGATCGACACCGGCAAGGCCAACGGATATGTAGTGGCCTCTGTGGACTACCGGAAGGCCGGTGAGGCGGTCTTCCCCGGTGCTCTGGCTGACGTCAAGGCAGCCGTCCGTTATCTGAAGGCCAACGCCAGGGAATACGGCATCGATCCTGACCGGATTGTCATCTGGGGCGAGTCCGCCGGCGCTTATCTCTCCCTGATGACCGCCCTGACGCCTGAAGTGGCCGAACTGAACGGCGACGTCTCCGACAACCTGGAACAATCCTCTTCTGTGGCCGCCCTGGTGGATTTCTACGGCCCGGTGGAGTTCTACACCATGGATGAAGAGGCCGCCGCCTTGGGGCAGGAGGGCACCTCCTTCTCCTCGGACGGCTCCTTTGAGAGCGCCTTTGTAGGCCAGGCTGTGGGCGCAGACAGAGACTTTACTTACACCACCTGGTGGGGCACCTATCAGGACCAGCTCCCCGCTGGTTTCGCCCTGCGTGCCTGGGTTCAGGTGGGTGACAGCGACACCAGCGTCCCCTGTACCCAGTCCGAACACTTTGCCGCCGGTTTGGCCGAAGTCATTGGGACGGAGAATGTCCGGTTCTCTGTCATCAAGGGTGCCGCCCATGAGGATCCTCTGTTCTACACGGATGAGAATCTGGCCCAGGTCTTCGCCTTCCTGGACGGCGCCCTGAGCTGAACGGGGAGATCTGCATGGACTGGAACCGATTGCAAGGAAAACCCTTCTACCTGAGTGTCTCTCAGGCAGATTGGGTTCGGCAGACGCTTGACCGTCTGACCGTACGGGAAAAGGCGGCTCAGCTGTTTTGTGTGCTGGGAGATGCCAGCACACCCGAAGGGCTGATCGACCTGGTACAAAATTACGGCGTGGGAGGCGTTCTGTTTCGCCCCTGCCCTCAGAAGGAGGCGGCAGAGAAATATGGGGCGCTGGACAAGTACGCCCGGGTGCCCCTGCTGAAAGCGGCAAATCTGGAGGAAGGGGGCGCAGGGGTGCTGACGGACGGCACCTATTTCGGCTCCAATCTACAGGTCGCCGCAGCCGATGATCTGTCCTGTACCCGGCAGTTTGCCCAGGTCTGCGCGCTGGAGGGCCGGAGCGCTGGCGTGAACTGGAGCTTCTCCCCGGTGGTAGATATCGACTGGAACTTCCGCAACCCCATCACCAACGTGCGCACCTTCGGCAGCGACCCGGATCGGGTGCTGGAAAACGCCCGGGTTTTCGTCCGCACCCTCCAGGAAAGCGGTGTGGCCGCCGCCTGCAAGCACTTTCCCGGGGACGGGGTGGACTTCCGGGATCAGCACCTCCACCCCACCTACAACAGCCTTTCCTCAGCGGAGTGGTTTGCCACCTATGGCCGGATCTATCAGACACTGATTGACGAGGGCCTCCTGAGCATCATGGCGGGACATATCGTCCAGCCCAACGTAATCCGTGCGGTAAACCCCCAGGCCGCAGAGGAGGACTTGCTCCCCGGCAGCCTCTCCAAGGAGCTGCTCACTGGCGTGCTCCGGGAGCGGTTTGGCTTCAACGGCGTCATCATCACCGACGCCACCATTATGGGCGGCTACACCATGGCCATGGAGCGGAGTCGGGCTATTCCCACCAGCATCGCCGCAGGCTGCGACATGCTCTGTTTCGGCACCGACATCCGGGAGGATATCTCCTATGTGCTGGAGGGACTGGAGCGCAGCTTGCTGACCCCGGAGCGACTGGACGAGGCGGTTGCCCGTATCCTGGCCCTCAAGGCCAAGCTGGGAGAGACCTACCCCCTGCCTCAGGTGGACGCCAAGGAGAGCCAGCGCGTCTGCGCGCAGAAGGCGGTCACCCTGGTCAAGGACACCCAGCAGCTGGTGCCCCTTTGCCGGGAGCAGTATCCCCGCATCCGTCTGGTCATTCTGGGCGAGGATGAGACTTATGACGGCTCCCTGACCGGGCTTGCGGCCGGGCTTCTGGAACAGCGGGGCTTCACGGTCCAGCGCTATCAGCCTCTAAAGGACGACCTGCACGGCACCCGGGAGCTGCCCGAAGACCGGCTGACCCTTATTCTTTGCAATCTGCCGGCGGCCAGCAACCAGACTGCGGTGCGCATCAACTGGTGTCCCAAGCACGCCCTGGAGATTCCCCGCTTTGTCAATGAAGAGGCGACAGCCTTCATCTCCTTCGCCAATCCCTATCATCTCCAGGATATCCCCCGGGTTCGCACTTACATCAACGCCTACACTGCAACCCGGGCCGCCATCACCGCAGCCCTGGAAAAGCTGCTGGGAGACAGTTCTTTTACCGGCGTCAGCCCGGTGGATCCCTTCTGCGGTCTGTACGACACCCGGCTGTAACCCCGGCGCAGACAAAACCGATACAGGATCAGCGGAGATGCCCTTTTCCCTTTGGCATCTCCGCTTTTTCTCTACCCAACCAAAAACGCAACAAGGAGGAGACAAATCATGAAACTAAACTGCAAGGCGGTCATTTTTGACCTGGACGGCGTCATCTGCTTTACGGACAAATTTCACTATCAGGCCTGGAAAAACCTCGCCGACCGGCTGGGCATCTATTTTGACGAGCAGATCAACAACCGGCTCCGGGGCGTCAGCCGCATGGCCAGCCTGGAGATCATTCTGGAGCGGTCGGCGGTGACCTACACACAGGCGGAAAAGGATGCCTTTGCGGAGGAGAAGAACAACCGCTATCGGGAGCTGCTAAAGACCATGTCTCCGGCAGATCTGAGCGATGAGGTGCGCGATACGCTGGAGGAGCTGAACCGCCGGGGCTACCGGCTGGCTATCGGCTCTTCCAGCAAGAACACCAAGTTTATCCTGGGGCAGATCGGCCTGGGGGATTTCTTCGACGCCATCGCGGACGGGACGGATATCACCCACTCCAAGCCGGATCCGGAGGTCTTTTTGAAGGCCGCCGGAAAGCTGGGCATCGCCCCAGAGGACTGCGCTGTGGTTGAGGACGCCAAGGCAGGCATTCAGGCGGCCAAAGCCGGTGGCATGACTGCTTTGGCTCTTTTCGGAGACGCCAGAGGCTGCGGCCTGGAGGACTACAACCTGTCTTCCTTCTCCGACCTTCTGAATCTCCTGTAAGTCTGCCTTTCAAAAAGCCAAGCCCCTGTTTTCAGCACATGAAAACAGGGGCTTGGAGCCTGTCGTAAAACGACAGGCTCTCCAAACAAATGCGTTGCATTTGTTTGGAACTATGCGGCCGAACTACCCCAAGGGCACTTTGTCGCCGCCTACGGCGGCTCGGGCGCGCGCGCCCTTCGGGCGCACAAGGTGAATTGCCCCGCAGGGGCAAGAGAAGGTCCCCTGGGGGACTCCCGGCCTCCCTGTGTGCTTTTTGCCGGCACAGGTCCGGCTAAAAGCACGTATTTTACTTTCTTTTGTTGCTGACGCAACAAAACTCCTGCGGAGAGCCTCCTGCACTTTTAGCCTTTATTAGAAATTGGCAAACATATTTTTTTGACAGTCTGAAGCCCCTGTTTTCAGCACATGAAAACAGGGGCTCTATTTTGCGCAGTGGTGAAATGAGCTGTGCGGAGCAGCCGAAGCTGCTCCGCACAGGGGAGTTTACGGATACTTCCGTATCAGAACGGATTACTCAGCGGGGGTGTAAGCCGCAGCGTAGGCATCATAGTCGAAGTTCTGCAGCTCGCTGATCGGATCAGCAGAATAGGTAGCCACGCGCTCGTCGTTGATGACGCCGGACCAGTTCAGGCCGAAAGCGAAGTCATAGACGTTGCCGTTGGCATCCTTGTAGCACTCCATGTCGCGAGGCACGTCCTCGAGCTGAGCCTCGACGGTCTCCATGGAAGCGGGCTGCTGCTGAACCAGCAGACCAGTGGGCTCGACCTGGCCCAGGATGATCCGGGCAACAACGTCGGTGCGCTGGCTGTTGTAGCAGACCAGGATGACGTCAGCCAGAGGCTCGACCTCAGACCACACCATGGTATGCTCTTCCTTCATGGAGACGATCACAGGAATGTCGCCAGCCACGGAGTTGGCATACTCCAGAGCCTCCAGCTCACCGTAGTTGGCGGCGGCAGGAGCGGTGTTGCCCTTGTAGGAGCGGTTCTGACGGGTGCCGTCCTCGAGAGGCAGACCGGAGATGGAGACCTCGCGGGCAGTGTCAGCGGTGTACTCGCCGTACTGCAGGGAGGTGGGATACCAGGTATCCTCAGCGGTAGCCAGAGTGCCGCTGGCCCAGACATCAGCATAGCCCCAGGCGTTGACATAGTTGGCGTCATAGGAGGTGCTGTAAGGATCGGTCATGCCAACCAGGATGTAATCGCAGGCAGCGATCTCCTCGGCGGTAGCGCGGGTCAGGTCGTCCTTGGTGTAGGTGGCGTTGCCATTGGCATCGGGATCACCAGTGGGATCGCCCAGGGTGTCGGTCACGATATTGAAGTAGTTGCCCAGAGTGTCCAGATCCATGCCGGGATTCCAGCTGGGAGTGCCGGGGTTGATGCCCTGCATCCAGCTCACGCTGAAGCCGGTGTTGTAGACATAGGGGACATAGACGGTGGGCTTCTCAGCGGAAGCTTCCTTCTGAGCGATGGTGCCGTCGTTCTTCAGCATGACAACGGACTTCTCCTGGGTCGCCATGCCGAACTCGCTGGGAGTGCCGGTGGAGATGATGGAGTCAGCATAGGCGGAATCGTTGTAGGGCTGATCGAACATGCCCAGGTTCAGCATGACGGTGACATAGTTGGTGGCAGCGTGGTCGATGATAGCGTCAGCCTCTTCCTGGCCAACGTTGTTCACCAGGATGTCATAGGCAGCGACAACATTCTCCATGGTGCCGTAGCCGCCCAGGATCTCAACGCCGCGCTCCCAGCCGAGAGCGATACGGTCAGCCTCACTGGGCAGATCCTCAGCGCCCCAGACACCGGCGAAGGAGAACACGCCCCAGTCGGTGATCTTCAGGCTGTCATAGCCGAAGGCATCCAGCATGCCATACATATAGGGGTTGTAAGCGCCGGACCACTCGCCGCCGTAGGGGGTGCCCTCGCCGTCGGTGTTGATGGAGTACTCGGTCATGATGCCGGAGGAACCGGTCAGGCCAGGCAGGCTGAATACGCCGTCAAAGTAGGTGATCAGGTGAGCTTCCAGGTTATCGCCGGGGAACACGGCGTAACGGGCGGAGACATGGTGGTCGTCACGGCCGCCCTCAGTGGCGCCGGCGCCGGCATAGTGCTTGGTGAAGCAATAGACAGACTCGCTGCCCCAGCCCAGATCAGTGCCGTCCTCAGCAAAGGTAGACTGCAGGGCGTTGACATAGGCAGTGGCAATGTCCAGGGTCAGCTGGGGATCCTCACCATAGGTGCCGCCGGTACGACGCATCTGGGGAGAGGCGAGATCCACCTGGGGACCCAGCAGGGCGGTGACGCCGGCTGCACGATACTCTTTGGCAGTCTCGACGCCGATCTCAGCGGCCAGCTCAGGATCCATGGTGGCGCCCAGAGACAGGGTCTCGACCATGCCGGAGATGTTGGCGGGGTCAATGGAGATCATGGCGGGGATGCCGTAGTAGCAGCTCTCAGCCACAGCCTGGATGGCGTTGGTCCACTTGGCGTGGGCAGCGCCGCCCTGGCCAATGTTACGGGTAACGCCGCCGCGGCCGCCGGCCATCAGATAGGTGTAGGAGCCGTCGTCCTCAGCCAGAGGCTCGGTGGTGAAGGCGCCCCAGCCGCCGTGGGCCAGGATAGCAGCCTTCTCAGCGCCCTGCATCTGCGCAATCAGATCAGCAGCACGCTCCTCGGTGGAAGCTCTCCAGTCCTCGTAGACGTCCAGCTCGCCGTTCTGGTTCATGTCCTTGAAAGCGTAGCCGTCAACTTCGATGACCTTGACGCCGGAGCTGGAGGACAGGCCCAGAGTCACGCCGTCCTCGTTGTCAATCTTGATCCAGCCGTCAGCAGTCACCTCAACGGTGTACTTGGCGCCATCGCTGGGAACAGGCACATAGGCCTCTTCAGCAGCAGGCTCTTCTGCGGGCTCCTCAGCGGGGGTCTCTGCGGGCTCTTCCGCAGCAGGCTCCTCGGCGGGGGTCTCTGCGGGCTTTTCGCTGCCGCCGCAGGCCGCCAGGCTGAGCATCATCATCAGCGCCAGCAGCAGGGCAATCAGCTTCTTGGTGTTTTTCATGTTTTTGCCTCCTCTTTGTCTGATTTTGCTTTCCTATGCAAGCGCACTGTCTCTCTGTGCGCTCTCGCATACCATCTCCAGGCAGACTGGGCTTTCGTCAGTCTGCCGCTGCAGGGTTGCTATCAGCCCTGCTTGTAGGGATCAGCGTAGGGATCGGCGTACGGATCGGCGTAAGGATCAGCAGCATCGTCGGCAGCGGCGGCGCCACCAGCATAGGGATCGGCATAGGGATCAGCGTAGGGATCAGCATAAGGATCGGCATAGGGGTCCTCAGCAGCAGCGGCGTCGGCAGCAGCATCGGCAGCGTCAGCTTCAGCTTCCTCGGCGGGCTCCTCGGCGGGGGTCTCAGCGGGTTCGCTTGCAGCGGGGGTCTCTTCGGCGGGCTCCGCCTCAGACTTGTTGGGGGTGCAGGACGCCAGAGCGAGCACCATCAGCAGGGTCAGCAGCAGCGCCAGCAGCTTCTTGCAGTTTTTCATGTGTTTTCCTCCTCTTTGCAAAAAGTTTGCTTTCCTAAGCTGACTTATCATAACATACTTTACTTTTGTTGGCAATCTTTTTTGCACAAACTGCTTGTTTTTTTGCACGAACGGCAAGTCAATATTGTTAATATCAACAAATCTTCATTTTCATTTTTGGTAAATTCATCCATCCGCCTTTTTCGGCCTTTTTCGGTAGCGTCTCCTGCCGGTTCAGCAGAATCCATTACGAAGATACAGAAAAAGGGCATAAATACTTCAGCGCAGCGCTCTTGTATTCCATGTCCTTTTCTGTTTTTCTATGTCGGCAGAACCCCTCGGCAGGCAGCCGGACACATGGATCGCCATCGGATTGCAACAAAGCTCAGTTCTTCCCTGTTCGTTGGCAGCGCACAGCCGCCCGGCTTCCGCCACCGTAGGTGCAGGTGAACAGCGCCCGATCATACACCCCATACCCCACCAGCTGCCTGGTACAGCCCGGATCATCTTCTACCACGGCAGCCCTTATCAATTCTCACTTCCACACAAGGCAGGAGAATCCTACCTGCCTTTTCGCACATTTTCGGCATAATGCTCTCATTTTGCAGGAAAGCGACAGCATCTCAAGTGTATGACAAGTTTTGTAAAACCGCAGTTATTCAATTCCTCCCATTTAGTTACTCCCCACTGCTTTTGGTTGCGGGACAAAATAGTGGTTGACCGCATAATCAAATTGCTCCATCAGGAAAGCCGCCGCCTCCCTGGCTTGCGGGGCGCTGGGCGCCATCAGATCAAAGCCGTGGAAGCATCCCGCAAAGATACGATACTCCGCAGGTATACCCGCCTGCTTCAAATGCTCCATATATTCCACCGTTTCATCATGAAAGGGCTCAATACTGCCCACATAGGTGACTGCCGGAGGCAGGCGGGAGAAATCAGTCAGGCGGGAGGGTGCGGCACAGGGCGGCACCTCCTCCGTTCCATACAGCTCCCCCAGGTAGAGCCGCCACCCCGCTTCGTTGGATCGGGTATTCCACACCGGAGCGTCGTTGTTTTGGGCCGTTCGGGTGATCATCCGGTCATCCAGCATGGGATACAGCGGCATCTGAAAGGCTATGGCGATCTCCCCTCTGTCCCGGGCACAGATTGTCAGCGCCGCCGTCAGGCCGCCGCCCGCGCTGTCTCCGCCTACCATCAATTGGTCAGTGCGGATGTGATAAGCCTCTGCGTTTTCTTTCATCCAGCGCAGCGCCATATAGCAGTCCTCCAGCG
Source organism: Candidatus Onthomonas sp. (assembly GCA_051866815.1). Taxonomy (GTDB): domain Bacteria; phylum Bacillota; class Clostridia; order Oscillospirales; family Oscillospiraceae; genus Onthomonas. The sequence goes on from JBJDXS010000049.1 coordinate 26,818, forward strand.
CAGCCGGATAGGGCCTGTCCACTGACAGGCAGTAGTCCGGCGCAACGACAGTGCAGCCATATCCTGTTACAAACCGTCGGATAAAACCCTCATCCTGTTCCGGCACGCCGATGGCGTAGCCGCCGCCGTGGATCCACAGCACGCCGGGAGCCGCCGTTTCCTGCTGCAACGGCTGATAGACGCAGAGCCGCAAAGGCTGCTCCGGGATGCCCGGACGGTCTATAAAAATCTGGCTGTACCGCATTCCCCTTCCCCCGCGGCCCTTCATCCATTTCTGCATGCGGTTGCAGCGGCGGAAGGTGGATTCCTGAAAACAGGGCAGAATGCTGCGGACAATACGTCCTACTGTGCGCACCTCCGGTGCAAGCTGGTCATTGGTGATGTTCATCGCTTCACTCCCCGCTTTCCACCCAACGCTGGCTTTTCGCATCTTCTGAGGCCCGCCAGCCGCAGGCCTTTCCCGCAAGGCCGAGCATCAGTTCTGCTTCCTCAGCAGGGCCGATACGCTCCGGGTCATTGATCCAGTCCTGCAAAACCTTATAGCTGCCGTAAATCGCAAACGCGACTGTGGCGGCCTTTTCTTTTTCATCCAGAATATCCGCCAGGGCTGTGTTCAGCATCTCCTCAATCTTCGGCAGGGAAAAAAGCCGCTCTGCAAAGGTTTCATCGATGTTGTTGTTCATCAGCATGGCCGAGAGCTCCAGATTATCCTGTATGAATTGCAGGACAAGCGCAACCCTGCTGTGAACGCTCTCCTTATCCTCCACGTCCGCATACGCAATGGTTCTCGCAATCGCTCCAAGATAATTGTCCCCGATCTCCGCCAGCACGTCATACTGGCTTCCGTAGTGGTTATAGAAGGTAGTTCGGTTGATCCCAGCTTTCTCGCACAGCTCCCGAATGGAAATCTGATGAATACTCTTCTGCATTAACAGCTCCAGAAACGACCTGTGTATCAGCTGCTTTGTCAGTGCAATGCGCTGGTTTGGCTTCATTCCCATAAAAGCATCTCCTGTTCTTGCCTGATCAACATTTTGCGTTCATCTGTCGGTTGCAAACTCAACATCTGTTGAGTACAATTTTACAATAGAAATTGCAGTTGTCAAGGAGGCAGGTATGGAATACTTCTGGTTTTTTATCGCGGCGCTCGGGGCTGGTGTGGGCACTGGGCTGGCGGGGCTGTCCGCCGCCACCGTTATGGTGCCGATTCTGATTGTGTTATGCCCGTCCTTCTTCGGAGAGACCGGCGCCTATCATGCCACAGCGATTGCTCTGGCGTCAGACATTCTCGGCTCTGCCTTTACCACAGGCATTTACATCCGACACAAAAACATTGACCTGAAACGGGGCTGGATTATGATGGCCTGCATCATCGCCATGTGCATTGCCGGCAGTTTTGCTGCTTTTCAGGTTGGGAATGTGGTGCTGGGCAGCTTTTCGCTCTTTCTCTGTGTGGGCATCGGCATCCGTTTTCTGATAAAACCGGACACCCAGCGGGAAGAGACGGTGGCAACGGGCGCGAAGCTGGACTGGAAGGGCGTTGTCATCTCCCTGTTTTTCGGACTGACCATCGGCTTTGGCACCGGCTTTATCGGCTCCGGCGGCGGAATGATGATGCTCGTCGTATTTACCGCCTTTCTGGGCATGGACCGGAAGCCGGCAGTGGGGACGAGCACGTTCATCATGACCTTTACCGCCCTGATCGCCTTTTCCAGCCATACCCTGATTGACCCGACGATCCTTTTGCAGGACTGGCCAATTCTGGTGCTCTGTGTCGTGACAGAGACGGCCGCCTCCATCATATCCGCTCAATTTGCAAACAGAGTAAACAACCGCACCGTTGGACTTGTGACCGGCGCAGTTCTGACCGTGTTGGGTATCCTCATGCTGGGCATACAATACCGGGAGCAGCTGGCCGCCTGCCAGGTGCTGATGCAGGCGCTTCGCTGTATGGGCTGGTATCTGCTGTTTATCGCTGGAAACATCGCGGTCATTCTGTTTCTTCGCCTGTGCTTCCGGCTGCCCGGGGAGGCCGCCCGAAAGCTGCTGCAATTTCCCGCCATGACGTCTGTCATCTTTATGCTGTATGCTGCCGAGACATGGGTATCTGCCCTTCTGTGCGCCGCGATTTTCTGCCTTGCAGTCTTTCCCGTGCTCTGCGCTCTGGAACGATGGTCTGGCTATTCCAATCTGTTCATGGAGCGCAGGCCAGGGGAGGTAAAGAAGAGCCTGTTCCTCCTGTTCGGGACACATATTGGATTGGCGGCATTTTGCTGCGGCCTGCTGAACAAGCCATTTGTCGCTGCCACGGCCATCCTTATCTGGGGCGTCGCAGATACGGCTGCGGCGCTGTTTGGAAAGCGGTTCGGAGCACACCACATCAAGCTGCCCCATGCCGATTCTCACAAAACCTGGGAGGGCACCGCCGCCATGGCTGCCGCCTCTTTTATAACAGGCGCGGTGGTTTTGCTCTTGGTCAGTCCCCTTGCCTGGTGGAAATGTGTCCTGTTCTCCCTGTGCACAGCGCCCTTCTCCGCAGCGGCAGAACTTTATTCCCACAACGGAAACGATACCGTCACCGTCCCTCTGACAGCAACCGCCGTACTGGGCGTGCTCTGCCTGTTCTGACACTTTTTCTGATTGTGTGGAAGGAATTCCGCCTCTGACCGTAAGACATAAAGATCCCCCTGATGCAGCATTTCTGACCTTCTGCATCAGGGGGATCCGGTCTGTTGTCAGCACTCAGTGGGCCTGCAATCCGAAGCGCTGCTTCGCCAGGCGTTTATTTCTCCTCGTAGAGCTCAATGATGGCGTCGTCGTGGATGACAAAGGCGAGGCGGACGGTGTCACTGAGCACCTCCGGCCCAAAGATAACCTGCTGGGCCTGGCGGATGTAGGGCTCCATATCGTCCACCTTATAGGCGACGTGGGGCTGCTTGGAGAGGATTTCCGGGAACCGGGTGCCCTCTTCAAACTTCAGATACTCGATCTTGTAGTCGTACTCGTCCACGCTCTCGTTGACCCAAAAACGGCCCCACTCATTGTAGACCATGTTGGGCTTCTTGTTGAGCACAGGGATACCGATATGCATATACTCCGCTGCCATAGCAAACCCTCCTGTCTGCTTATTTGGAGGCGAGCTCCAGATAGAACTGGTAGGCCTCCTTGTCGGTGAACCGCTCGTGTACGATCTTGGCGACCGCCTGGCACATGGCGGCCGGGTGCTCACTCTGGAAGATGTTCCGGCCCATATCCACACCCCGGGCGCCGTCGGAGATGGCCCGGTAGGCCATGGTCAGCGCCTGATCCTCAGGCAGCTTCTTGCCGCCGGCGATGACAATGGGGACGGGGCAGGCGGCGGCAACCTTCTCAAAATCCTCGCAGTAGTAGGTCTTGACGAAGGAAGCGCCCAGCTCGGCCAGCATGCGGGTGGCCAGCAGGAAATACTGGGTGGTGCGGGCCATCTCCTTGCCCACGGCGGTGACGCCCAGGACGGGGATGCCATAGCGCTCACCAGCGTCCACCGCCCGGCAGAGGGTCTCCAGGGACCGGGCCTCGCCTGCGCCGCCGATAAAGCACTGCATGGCCACCGCTGAGGCGTTCATACGGATGGCGGCCTCCATGTCGGCCCCCAGGCCGTTGCCGGTGCTCAGATCCTCTTTGAGGACGCTGGCGTCATAGGTAGCCCGGAGGCAGATCGGGTTGCTCACCATGGGCGGGATGCAGGAGCGGATGGCGCCCCGGGTGCCCATGAGCACGTCGGCGTACTGGCACAGGGGGGCGATGGTCACATCGATCCGCTCCAAGCCAGCGGTGGAGCCCATAATATAGCCGTGGTCAAAGGCCAGCATCACCGTGTTGCCGCTTTTGGGGTTGAACAGCCGGGACAGACGGTTTTTCATGCCCCAGTCGCCGTGGCCCAGACCCTTGGCGAAAAAGCCCTGCTCCGGGACAGGCACGTCAAAATGATAGTCTTTCGCTACCTTGTTTCCGATTGCGTCCGCCATGGCATTTACTCCTTACTGTAGGCGGGGGTATGGACAGGCGTGTTCCACAGCCGCAGCGTCTCGTCGTCCCACTTGGCAATGTTCATCTGGAAGCCGCCGGCCTCCTGCACAGTGAGAATCTCGCCAACCATATTGGCGACGACCTCAACGCCCTTGCCCTTCAGGAACTCCACCGTATCCTTGAACAGCACCAGCATCTCCATCATGGTGGTGGCGCCGCAGCCGTTGATCATGACAAAGACCTTGTCGCCGGCCTTCAGATCCAGATTTTTACACAGCGCCTCGGCCACCGTGGCCACTGTGTTCTTGGCGGACATCATGGGCACCCGGACGCCGCCGCCCTCGCCGTGCTGGCCGGCGCCAATCTCCATCAGATCGGTCTCGCCCAGATCGCCGAAGGACATGCCGTTCTGGGGATGGGTGGCGTCGGTGGACTTGACGGTAATGGAGGCCATATTGTCCGCATAGCGCTGGGCAATCTCCGCCACCTCATCCAGGCTCTTGCCCTCCCGGGCGGCGGCAGCGGCGACGTGATACAGGGCCACTGCGCCGGCCAGACCGCGCTTGTTGTCCTCGCCGTTGGGGTCAAACTGGATCTCTTCGCCGGTGACAACCTGACGGACATTGAGCCCGGCCCGCTTGGCCAGCTTCATGGCCTGCTTGCCTGCCAACTGGTCGCCCGCATAGTTCAGCGTCAGCAGCAGCACGCCGTGGCCCTTGTCGGCCCGCTTCATGGCCTCAAAGACCAGCTGGCCGTTTGGCGCGGCAAAGATGTCGCCCACCGCCTGGATATCCAGCATGCCCTTGCCGACAAAGCCGGCCTGGGCGGGCTCATGGCCGGAGCCGCCATAAGTGACGATGGTCACCCGGTCAGCATTGGCCAGATCCTTGCTGATGACCAGATGGCCGTCCACATCCAGAATGTCGCCAAAGGCCAGGCCCAGACCGGTCAGCTCCTCGTCGGTGACTGTCTCAGGTGCGTTGATAAACTTTTTCATCTTCATACAGGCTACCTCCAGTTCGTCGTTTTTCATGTATCTTGTCCCGCACAGGCGGGAGAAAAAACAGATCTTATGCTTTGGCCAGGCCCCGGAAGAAGCAGGCCATAGACACCGCGCCGGCGTCCGGCGTGCCGATGGTCTTGGCGCCGTAGCTCTTGGCCCGGCCGAATTTGGACACAAACTGCTTGCTGGCCTCCGCGCCTCCGGCTGCTGCCTCGGCAGCGGCAGAGAACAGCTCATCCACACTGTCTCCCTCATAGGCCGCAATGGCTTCGGTGGCGGGAATCAGGGCGTCCATCATGGTCTTGTCCCCCACCTTGGCGCCGGACATATCATCGATCTCTTCAAAGGCCCGGGCAAAGATGGCTTTAATGCCTGCCAGGTCAATTTCATCCGCTTCCGGAGCATCCTCCTGCATGCCGTCCAGCCAGCTGTTCCAGAGGGGAACCGCGCTGCCGCCGTTGAGGGACATGACAGCCATAGCCGCGTCATCCAGCATGGTCTGAATGCCTCCCCCCGACTCCTCCACAGCGGCAGTGACGGCATGGGCAATCTTGGCCATGGTCAGTCCGTGGTCTGCGTCGCCGAATTTGGAGTCGATCTCCGTCAGCTCCGCTTCTGCGGCAATGACAGCCGCACAGGCGTTTTTCAAGCGCGCCGCAAATTCATCCTTCGTCATATCGCAAGCCTCCAGTTTGACAGAATAAACAAAAATGTTATTTATAAAAGTATTCTATCATGTTTGTTCTGTCATTGCAAGCGTTTTGCCCGCAGCTCGATCATTTTCAGAAGCAGACAGAGCCGCAGGTTCCGGAACATTCCGGAGCCTGCGGCTCTCTGTACATTTTCAGGTCAGACAGCGGTATTTCTATCGGGAAACAGGTACAGTTACCGTCTCTTAAACTGAACGGACAATTTCTTTTCCGCCTGTACCAGACGGTCCTGATACAATCTGATGTAGTGGATGACGGTTGAGCTGAGGACAAACCCGATGCACATGCCAATCAGGGTCAACGCACAGCTCTGTCCGTTTTCCATGGTAGCCGTAACGTCCCGCGTCAAAAATCCCACCGCCGTATTGTAAAGTAAATCGCCGGGAATCAGCGGGATAATAGACGGATAGAGGAAATATGTGGTCGGAACCTTTTGGTGGGTTGCAACCAGCTCCGCGTAAATGGCAGCCACCAAAGCCGCCAGCATAGAATAGAGAATCCTCGATTCTACGCCGGTCAACAGCAGCAGATAAGCCCCTCTGGTAATCGCTCCGCCCAGTCCGGCCAGCAGCAGATCTCTGCCCCGCATACGGAAAATAATCGCAAAGCCGATCGAGGCCAAAAAGGACAGGAGCACCAGCTTCACCGCTTCTTCCATTATAACATCCCTCCAAACAGCTGCACGCTGACAAACAGGCCGACCACCAGAGATACCGTCTCCAGCCCAACCTTGATCAGCTCCAGAATGCTGTTCATCTCATTGCCGCACAGCAGATTCCGCACGGCGTTCACCATTGGAATACCGGGAATGACAATCAGCGTTGTGGCAATCAGAATGGTGTTGAAATGATCCCCGATGCCTGTCTTGACCATAAAAGCCGACAGTGCGCCGATTAAAAACATGCAGAGCGCGTTTTTGATCATCTTGTTCATCTCCGCCCGGTTCAGCAGGCGGAGCAGCCCGAACAGCGCGAGCATGGTAATGGCAGAGGACACCGTGTCCCCCACCGTTCCGCCAAAAATCAGGCACAGACACGCAACCGCGATCACATAGCCCAGCAGGATAACCGGGAGCGGATATTCCTCCACCGCTCTGCCCCAGCGCAGGAGTACAGCAAGATCCTCCGGCTCCGGCGGCGCTGCCAGAATCTGATTGGACAGCTGCGTCAGCCGCTTGAGCCGCTCCAACTGGATGC
>JBJDXS010000050.1:0-5398 GCA_051866815.1 Candidatus Onthomonas sp.
AGGAACTCTGTATGCCCATGTTGCCCCCCAATTGCCATCCCCACGAATTTATGCTATGATGAGGCGAAGAAAACATCCCCTGGGGATTGGAGAGATTTTTATGTTAACCGGAAAGACAGTGGTGCTGGGAGTCACCGGCGGCATCGCCTGCTACAAGGCGGCGGCCCTGGCCTCCGCCCTGGTCAAGCAGCACGCCGACGTCCAGGTCATTATGACCGAGAACGCCACCCAGTTTGTCACGCCCATCACCTTTGAGCAGCTCACCGGCCACAAGGCCCTGGTGGACACCTTTGACCGGAATTTTCAGCACAGCGTGGAGCACATCGCCGTGGCCGACCGGGCGGATTATGTCCTCATCGCCCCCGCCACCGCCAATGTGCTGGCCAAGCTGGCCCACGGCATCGCCGACGACATGCTGACCACCACTGTCCTGGCCTGTAACTGCCCCAAGGCGGCGGCCCCGGCCATGAACACCAAGATGTACGAGAACCCGGTGACCCAGGACAACCTGGCCACCCTCCGCCATTACGGCTGGGAGATCGTGGAGCCGGCCTGCGGCCGCCTGGCCTGCGGCGCGGTGGGTGCGGGCAAGCTCCCGGAGCCGGAGCAGCTGCTGGAGACCTGCATCCACGCCCTGGCCCACGAGAAGGATCTGACCGGCAAGCGGGTGCTGGTCACTGCCGGCCCCACCCGGGAGGCCCTGGATCCGGTGCGCTATCTCACCAACCACTCCTCCGGCAAGATGGGCTATGCCATTGCCAAGGCCGCCAGTAACCGGGGGGCGAAGGTCACCCTGGTCTCCGGCCCGGTGAACCTGCCCCGGCCCCACTACATGGAGACTGTGGACATCGTCTCCGCTCAGGACATGTATGAGGCGGTCACCAGCCGGGCGGGGGAGATGGATATCATCATCAAGGCCGCCGCCGTGGCCGACTACCGCCCCGCCACTGTGGCGGACAACAAGATGAAAAAGGGGGACGGGGAGCTGTCCATCCCCCTGGCCCGGACCAGGGACATCCTGGGAGAGCTGGGGGCCAACAAGCGCCCCGGCCAGTTCCTCTGCGGCTTTTCCATGGAGACCGAGCACATGCTGGAAAACAGCCGGAAAAAGCTGGAGAAGAAGCACTTGGATCTCATCGCCGCCAACAATGTCAAGGTGGCGGGGGCCGGCTTCGGGGTGGACACCAACATCCTCACCCTCATCGGCCCGGAGGGGGCCCGGGAGCTGCCCATGATGACCAAAGCCCAGGCGGCGGACGCCCTGCTGGACGAGATTCTGCGGCGGATGGGGGAGCGCTGACAAACCCGAACCCTGCCGTAGGGCGGGGGCTTGCCCCCGCCGGCAGCATCGGAAACTGACAGACAAAAAACGCAGCCCTCCCAACAGGGGAAGGCTGCGTTTTCGCATATTTTCGGAATTTACTTGCTCTGATACTCCTTCAGCGCCCGGGCGATCTGATCCGGGCAGGAGGTGGCCTTGAACCCACAGGTGGTGCCCTCCAGCCGCTCAATCACGTCCTCGATCTTCATGCCCCGGACCAGCTGGCCGATGCCCTTCAGGTTGCCGTTGCAGCCGCCGGTGCTGCGGAAGGCCAGGACAACCCCGTCCTCCACGTCGATCTCCATCGCCTGGGAGCAGACGCCCCGGGGGCGATAGTGAATGGTTTCCATCATTTTGACACATCCTCTTTCTGTCTGTTTTTGCGTATCAGTCCATGCAGGCGGCGCACCGCCCGTAAAAATAGCTGTCGTGACGCAGCACCTGGCAGCCGCACAGCCGGCTCACCGTCTCGTCCAGCCCGGCGTCATAGTCCAGCTGGAGGTCGGACACGCCGCCGCACTGGATGCAGATCAGATGGGGATGGGGATCGGTGTTGCCGTCATAGCGCTCCACGGTGAAGGGCATCCGGGTGATGTGCCCCTCCTGGGCGAGAACGCCCAGATTGCGGTAGACGGTGCCCAAGCTGAGTCCCGGCGTGGTGAGCTTGAGCTGTTGGTAGATGGTCTCCGCCGTGGGGTGGCAGGCGGAGTTTTTCACATAGGTGCAGATCAGATCCCGCTGGGGAGAGTAGCGCTTTCTGGTCATCATGAAAACTCCTGTCTGTTTTGTATAAGAATGATTCTCATTTTATCACAATTGCTTCAAAAAAGCAACGGGTGCGCCAGGGGAAAATTGTCAAAAATGGTTTGCAGGGATTTTCCAGCGTATTTTGCCGACGGAGAACGAAAACTAGAATGACCGCCGGCGAAAAAACTGCCGCCGGCGCGCAGAAAGGGAGGTAATAAGATGAAAGGACTTGTGACAGCGCTTGCCCTGACCATGGCGCTGCTGCTCACCGGCTGCGGCAGCCGGAATCCGGCCAACAACTACCCCACGGGACAGGCCAATCCCCCCGCATCTACCCAGAACGGCAATCAGACTGCGGGAGACCGGACGGACACCGCTGCGGAAAACAACGGCACAGCCGCCGGTACAGTGGGAGACCGGGACGTAGTCAATCCCGACGGGCATTACGAGGCCGAGCCGGACGGGGCCGTCACCGAACGCCCGGGGGAGGAGTATCGGGATGGGAGCATCTCCGAGGGGGCTCATGACGTGGTGGATGGCACCGCCGATGCCGCCGAAGATGTGACGAACGGCGTGGCCAACGGCGCCCGGAACGTGACCGACGGCGTCATCAACGGCGCCCGGGACGTGGTGGACGGCGTAGTGGACGGCGCCCGGGACGTCACCGATGACGTGATCAACGGGGTGGACAACGCCGCAAATGGCGTCCGCAACGGCGTGCGGGACGTGACACCGGAGAGCCGGACCGCCCGGTAACCGAAAAGACGCACCGCGGACGGCCCAGGCCCTCTGCGGTGCGTTTTCATATGGATAATACAAAAAGCATACAAAGATTTGTCAGGAGGGAGATAGACGGAAGGATCGCGCCGCGGTATCCTGTGATAAAAAGGCAAAGGGGAGTGCGACATGCCAAACGCAGTGAAAAGAAATCTGGGCCGGGGCATTCTGCTTCTCTCTGGTCTGGTGCTGTTTACCCTGATTGCGGTGGATCTGCTGTTCTATGCCGGGGTGGTGGAACTGAACCTGTTCTGGGGCGGCTTTTTCGGTGTCTGTGTCTGTCTGCATGCTGCCCGTCAGAGCGAGAAACGCGGCGCAGTGATACGAGCCAGAAGGGCTGAACTGTTGGCTTTGGCGCTGACGGCTGCCATGGCGGCGCTGTTTTGGTGGTGTAAGCCCGCCTACACCACCGGCCGGGCGATTCAGCAGGTTACGGCGGAGGGACATTTCACCCAGGTCAGCCTGTCAGAGAAGCTGCCCACCATGCCCATGGAACAGCCGCTAAGCCCTCTGGTGCAGCGGGGCTACATTCTGATCTGCCGGGAAGGGGAGGAGGAGCGGCGACTGTTCTTCCAGCCCATGACGGGGGAGTACTTCCCACTATAGGAGTTTTGCCCTCCACCGATTGCCGGGCCTGTGGGACAGGGCGGCCACATAGGGCCGCCCCTACGGCGGGGTGTCGAAATCTGTTTGTAGGGGCGGGCCTCTGTGCCCGCCCGTCCCATTAAGGCAACTCGCTCAAAAACAAAATCCCCTCTGCCTTCCCGGGCAGAGGGGATTTGCGGTCAGCACGCAACTCAGGCGCGCTCGACTTTACCAGAACGGAGGCATCTAGTGCAGACGTACACGTGAGTGGGGGTGCCATTCACGATCGCCTTGACGCGCTTCACGTTGGCTTTCCAGGGGCGGTTGGAACGGCGGTGAGAGTGGGAAACCTGAATACCAAACGCAACAGCCTTGCCGCAAAAGTCGCATTTAGCCATTTTGCATAACCTCCTCGCTAAAAAATCTTGAAAGACAGCATTGATGATTTTATCAGAAGAGGCAGGGAAAATCAAGCCCCTGAGCAAATTTTTTTTGTTTTTTTCTGGAAGAGAAGGGGAGCGGCCCCGAAAAAGGGGGAGAATCACGGAAAAAGCGTTGCCAAGCATCTGAAAAGACGATATACTAAAGTGAACATACAAATGGAATCCCGAAGAAGGAGGGAGTCTCTTGGATCAAGGCTATTACGTTGAACTGGGCGTCATCATCAAAGAGTTTAACCTGAAGGTGATCCGGGGCTGCGCCAACTATGAGCGGGTGCGCATCCGCAGATCCAGCATCAACCGGCCCGGCCTGCAGCTGGTGGGCTTTTACGACTATTTTGACAGTGATCTGGTGCAGCTCCTGGGCATGATGGAGTGGACTTACCTGACCGGCCTGTCCTCGGAGGAGCGGCAGAAGCGGTTTGACGATCTGTTTTCCCGTCCGGTGCCGGCGGTCATCGTGGCCCGGAACCTGGATATCTTCCCCGAGTGCCTGGCGGCGGCGGAGAAATACAACCGTGTGCTGCTCCAGAGCGACCAGAACACCGGCGTGCTCCAGACCACCCTGATCACCTCCCTGACCCGGTATCTGTCCCCCCGGATCACCCGCCACGGCGTGCTGGTGGAGGTCTACGGCGAGGGCGTGCTGCTGCTGGGCGAGAGCGGCGTGGGCAAGAGCGAGACCGCCGTGGAGCTGATCAAGCGTGGCCACCGGCTGATCGCCGACGATGCGGTGGAGATCCGCCGGGTGGGTGCCAACTCCCTGGTGGGCGCCGCCCCTGAGCTGATCCGCTACTATGTGGAGCTGCGGGGCATCGGCGTGGTGGACGTGCGCCGACTGTTCGGTATGGCCGCCGTCAAGGACAGCCAGGAGATCAATCTGGTCATCAACCTGGAGCTTTGGCGGGAGGGCATGCTCTATGACCGGCTGGGACTGGAGAGCATGTACACTTCCATCCTCGACGTCCAGCTGCCCACCCTGACCATCCCGGTGAAGCCCGGCCGCAACCTGGCCGTGGTCATCGAGGTAGCCGCCATGAACAACCGGCACAAGAAGATGGGCTACAACGCCGCCAAGGAGTTCAACGACCAGATCAACGCCCACTTTGACCGGCAGATGGCGGAGCATCAGCAGCATATGTTCTGACCGGGCAGGACCGTCTTTCCCGACATGACAGCAGGGGACGGACAGCGCCCCTGTGAAAATAAAACAGTGAGGTGGGACTATGGTACGCATTGGCATTGACGTAGGAGGCAGCAACCTGGTGGCCGGCGTGGTGGACGAGCGCAACCGCATCGTTGCCCGGGCCAAGGTGCGGGCTGCCAGCTTCCCCAGCGGAGAGACCACGGTGGCCGGCCTGGTGCAGATCGCCCGGCAGGCGGCGGAGAACGGGGGCTATACCCCGGATCAGATCGCCTCGGTGGGCATCGGCATCCCCGGCATGGTGGACGACCTGGCGGGGGTGGCGGTCAAGACGGTGAACGCCCCCTTTGACCACACCCCGGTGCGCAAGCTGTTTCAGCAGCT
>JBJDXS010000051.1:0-33016 GCA_051866815.1 Candidatus Onthomonas sp.
TGGAGCTGACCCTGTCCGACCTGGGCATCACCGAGGCGGATATCCCCTGGATGGCCGAAAACTGTATGAAGGTTTCCGCCGCCAGTGTGGCCAACAACCCGGTGGTCTTCTCCCAGGAGGAGATTGCGGAAATCTACCGCCGGGCGCTCTGATCCTGATTCCTTTTCATCAGAAAGGCATTGCCTGACGGCGCTGTTCCTTTAAAAGACGCCTCATGCGGTCTCTGCCGCGCTTTCCGAGCTGTCAAAAGGGAACACACCGTCGGATCAGAGCTCAGTATGAGCGCTCCCCTTCCGAGCATTCGCCTGTTTTCATCCCCCGGCTTTGCCGGGGGGAGCCTGTCGTAAAACGACAGGCTCCCCAAACAAATGCGTTGCATTCGTTTGGAATTATGCGGCCGAGCCGCGCGCCCTTCGGGCACACTCCCGGCCTCCCTGTGTGCTTTTTGCCGGCACAGGTCCGGCTAAAAGCACATATTTCATTTTATTTTGTTGCTGACGCAACAAAACTCCTGCGGAGAGCTTCCTGAACTTTTATCCCGACTCTGAATTTGCAAAAGGTACTTTGACAGTCTGCATCCCCCAGCTTTGCCGGGGGATCATGCTGTTTTTCAGCGGCTCCCGCCCCTCTGGCCTCCCGGAGGGGCAGCCCACCCTGCAGCTCTCTTCCCTCAGAAATCCGCTGGCAACGGCGGCAGAGAGAGTCTTAATCGGGCGAATCCGGCACCAGAATGTCGAATTGCTTCTTGACAACATTTCATTAAAGCACTATACTAAGAGAAAGCTATGGAAGGGCGTGGCTTGGGAGCCGTTCCATGGCTTTATTCATTATTCAGAGGGAGGAATTTTTGAGCTATGAAAGAAAACGAGAATCCTGAACTTCTGAGAGAACAGCAGATCAGTGCCGCCGAGCACCCCAAGGCCTGGGAGCCCTATACCCTGGTCCTGGCGATTCCCCTTTGTCTGGTCGGCTGCATTATCGGCATGGAATTGATCGTGCGTACCGGCGTGACGCCCAACACCTCGATCATCGGCGCCCTGTTCGCCATCCTGCTCTCTCGCATCCCAGTCGCTGTCTTCAAGAAGTATCGCAGCATCCACCGTCAGAACCTGCTCCAGACCTCCATCTCCGCAGCTACCTTCTCCGTGGCCAACTGCATGATGCTGCCTGTGGGTATTCCTCTGATTATGGGCCGCACCGACCTGATGATCCCAATGCTCATCGGCGTCACCCTGGCCACGATTGTGGACGCCACCATCCTGTACAACTGCTTCGGCTCCGAGATGTTCCCTGCTGAGGGCGCGTGGCCTCCGGGCGTCGCCGCCGCCGAGTCCATCAAGGCTGTGGTGGAAAAGGGCAAGAAGTCCGTCCTGCTGCTGGTAGGCATCGCCCTGGGCTGGGTCGGCAAGATTGCCGGCATCCCCATGGACCTGTTGGGCGTGTCCTGGTTCGGTGACTTCGGCGCCATGGCCGCTCTGGCCGCCGGCTCCATTGTCATCGGCATCTTCAAGGCCAACGGCTTCAGCTTCACTCTCTTTAACCACGCCTTTACCTTTGTCTCCAACCTGTTTGGCGAGGGCTTTGACTACAACAGCGTCACCGCTCTGAAGTACATGGCCCACGGCGTCATGATCGGCGCCGGCATCGTCTCCCTGATTCAGTGCGGCGTCATGCTCTTCAAGAAGAACAAGGCCGCTCAGGTTGACGCTTCCAAGCTGACCGTCAGCGGCGCCAAGATGAAGAAGACCCTGGGCATCGGCTTCGGCGCCTATCTGGTCGTCGCCCTGTTCATCGCCATCGTCGGCGGTATCATGAGTGAGATGAGCGTGCCTCAGTTCATCCTCTGGCTGCTCTTTGCCGCTCTGGCCGCTGAGGCCTCTGAGCTCATCGTGGGCGTCTCCGCCATGTATTCCGGCTGGTTCCCCGGCTTCGCCACCGCGCTGATCTTCCTGATCATCGGCATGCTGCTGGGTTTCCCCATGCTGCCTCTGGGCCTGCTGGTGGGCTTCACCGCCGCCACCGGTCCCTGCTTCTCCGATATGGCCTATGACCTGAAGTGCGGCTACATCCTCCGCGGCAACGGCGCCAATCCCGAGCTGGAAAAGGAAGGCCGCAAGCAGCAGTATTTCGCCGAGCTCATGGGCTTCGGCGTGGCCTTCATCATGATGATCTTCTTCGCTCACAGCTACTTTGATCAGGGTATGTATGTGGCCGTGTCCAACACCTTTGTCACCACCATCGAGGCCGGCGCCAGCAGTGACGTGGCCATGTGGCTGCTGATCTGGGCGATTCCCGGCGCCATCATTCAGTTGGTGGGCGGTCACCGCCAGCTGGGCATTCTGTTCGCCACCGGCCTGCTGGTGGGCAACATCATCAACGGCCTGACCATCTTCGTCGGCCTGCTCATCCGCTTCATCGCCGTCCGCGTCAACAAGGAGAACGAGCAGACGCTCAACATCCTGGGTGCCGGTGCGCTGGCTGGTGCGGCAATCTACAGCTTCTTCACCGCCACGCTGGGTCTGTTCAAGAAGGACTGAGCCCCTGTCTGTGAGGAGCGCAAGCCTCAGACAAGACAAGAGCGCCAGACCATGCGGTCTGGCGCTCAGTCTGTCGAAAAGAGAGAGAACGCGATGGATTACTTAGTCATCATCCTGCCCAAGCTGGTCAGCTTTCTGCTGCTGATTCTGCTGGGTTTCTGCGCCGCCCGCTTCGGCGCGGTCAAGCGGGAGGGCCTGCCGTCCATCTCCGGCCTGATGCTCAAGGTAGCCCTCCCCTGCCTGACCATCTCGCTGATGGAGCAGCGGGGCACCACCTTTTCCGACCTGCTGTCCTTTCACCGGATCATTCTCTGGCAGCTGCTGGGCTACCTGGTGCTGGCCGCCGTCGGCCTGCTGGTAATCCGGCTGACCGGACTGCGGTTTCCCGAGTCCAACGTCCACGCCGGCTGCATGGTGGGCGGCAACTACGCCTTTGTGGTCATCCCCATGATCATGGCCCTCTACCCGGCGGACGGCGGACAGGAATACATCCCCATCTGCTCCGCCGTGGACACCCTGGTAGTCTGGACTCTGGGCCTGCACCTGTTTACCCGGGGGGCGGACAGGCGGAACGAGCCGTTCTGGAAGCCGCTGCTCCGGCAGCTGACCCACCCCATTATGCTCTCCATCGTGGGGATGCTGCTCTTTAACTCCCTGCATCTGACCCTGCCCGGAGCGGTTTCCGACCTCTGCTCTCAGGTGGGCAATGTCTGCTACACGGTGGGTCTGATTTACATCGGGTGCAATATGTGTTTTCTGAAAAAGGCCAGCCTGGGGCTGATCCGGCACGTCTGCCTGATTCCCCTGACCAAGCTGCTGCTGGTACCCCTGCTCCTGTATTGGGTCTCCTCCCATTTTCTGCCCCAGACGGAGAGCGTCATCCTCATGCTGATTATGGGGGCCCCCACCATGACCACCAGCGTCATGATCGCGGAGGAGCACCGGCTCAACGCCGACTACGCGGCCACGGCGGTATTTCTCACCACCCTGAGCTGTCTGATCACCATTCCGCTGCTGTTTCTGCTCATCTCCTTTCTGTAGGGCGGCGGGGCGGCAGTGCCTGTATTGAGGAGGATTACCATGGAATTTTTGCAAGTGTTGGAAGGCCGGCACAGCATCCGCAAATTTGACAGCCGCCCGGTGCCAAAGGAGCTGCTGGAGGAGCTGATCCGCTGCGCCGCCCTGGCTCCCACGGCCAGCAATCTGCAGGCCTGGCGGTTCTTTGTCCTGACCGACCCGGAGCTGGTCCACAAGGTGGACCTGTTCAGCCCCGGCCTCAGCGGCAAGCCCCCGGTGATCGTCGCCATTGCCAGCGACTTCTCCGAGGTCGCCCGCCGGGGCAGCGAGAACAGCAAGGTCTACGGCTGCATGATGGACGCCTCCATGGCGGCAGAGAACCTGATGCTCCGGGCCACAGATCTGGGCCTGGGCACCTGCGCCATCAAGAGCTATAACGACGCCGCTGTGCGCAAGCTGCTCCGCCTGCCCGACTGGATGCGGCTGGAGCTGCTCATCTCGGTGGGCTATCCGGCGGGTGAGCCCCGGGCGCCAAAGCGCAAGCCAATGGAGCAGGTGCTGTTCTGGAACGATTGGAAGGAGGATTCCCATGCGTGAGATGGAATGCAAGGAGCTGCTCATCTATATGGTGACCAGCGCCGCCGGCCTCCCCGGCGAGCCCAAGAGCTACGGCCCCCTGCGGCTGATCGAGTCCGCCCAGCGGCTGGCCGTTCTGCTGCGGCAGGAGCATCCGGAGGATGCGGCGCTGCAAAATCTGATCGACGTCATCGAGGCGGGCAAGGGCAAGAATATGACCGATTTTGACGGCTTCTGCGCCATGCTGCAGGAGGCCGCCGCCGCGTCGGTGGATCTGCTTTGAGCGGATGCCGGGCTGAAAACCCGTGACAGAGCGGGGAGATTGTGATATTATGTCCTCGCGTTACGGCGATTTGAAGAAGAGAGAGGGGCGCAGTTATGCGCGGTTTGGGAACGATTATCAACACGCTGGCCGTCATTGTGGGCGGTCTGATCGGCATGCGCTTTCAGTCCGGCCTGTCCGAAAAGATGCAGACCACCCTGATGCAGTCCTGCGGCATCGCGACGATTTTCATCGGCACTGCGGGGGCTCTGGCAAAGATGCTGACTGTGACCGATGGGGTCTTTTCCACCCAGGGCACCATGCTGCTGATCCTGTCCCTGGTCTTCGGCGGTCTGATCGGCGAGTGGATTGACCTGGAGGCCAGGATGGAGACGGTGGGCGAAAGGATCAAGGCCGCCGTCAAGCGGGAGAATGACAGCCGCTTTGTGGACGGCTTTGTCAACGTCTCTCTGATCATCTGCGTGGGAGCCATGGCCATTGTTGGCTCCATTCAGGACGGTATCAGCGGCGACTACAGCATGCTGGCCGCCAAGGCGGTGCTGGATCTGATCATTGTGGTGGTATTTGCCTCCACCTACGGTCTGGGGGCCGTCTTTTCTGCCCTGGCCATCTTTGTCTATCAGGGGGCGATCACCCTGGCGGCCATGCTCTGCGGCTCCTTCGCCAGCGACACGGTGATCAGCGCCCTCTCCTTCGTGGGCTCCGCCCTGATCTTCTGCGTGGGCGTGAATATCTGCTTCGGCAAGCGGATCCGGGTGGGCAATCTCCTGCCCGCCCTGGTGGCCGCCGTCCTTTTGCAGCTGCTCTCCGACGGCCTGGGCCTGGGGTTGATGTGAGGTGAGGGAGATGCTGTCTGTTCGCCCCGCCCGCATGGCGGATCTGGAGGCTATGGAGGCCGTCTACGCCGCGGCCCGGGACTACATGCGCCGGAGCGGCAACCCCGCCCAGTGGGGAGATACCGCCCCGGCCCGGCCCCTGCTGCTTCAGGACATCCGGCGGGGGGAGGGCTATGTGCTCTGCGATGAGGCCGGCCGCATCTGCGCCGCCTTCGCCCTGTGCCTGGGACCGGAGCCCACCTATCAGGTGATCGAGCAGGGGGCCTGGAAAAATGAGCTGCCCTACGGCACCATCCACCGGCTGGGCAGCGACGGCAGCCGGCAGGGGGTGTTCTCCTGCTGCCTGGACTTCTGCCGGGGCGTCATTCCCAATCTCCGGGCGGACACCCACCGGGACAACCGGACCATGCGGCATCTGCTGGAGAAAAACGGCTTCCGGTACTGCGGCATTATCCATGTCACAGACGGCAGCGAGCGGCTGGCCTATCAGCTGGAGGCCCCCTCCTTCTGAGCCCGCTGCAGCTCCGGTCAATGCAATTTCTCCGCACATCCGCTTCATTTCTGTTGCTCTTTGTCAAAAAGCGCCCCAACAGGGCGCTTTTTTGTCCATTTCCGGACAAATCAGAGCGGAAAAGCGAGAAAACCCGGGTATATGTCAAATATCAGTCAATTCTGTATTGATTTCCGGTATCGTGCATCGTATAATACAAGTTGAGTACAGACAGCATGCAAACGGAAATTGCAGCAAGCACAAATTTCCCTTTCAGGGCATTGGAGGTCATCTCAAATGTTGATTAAGCAGGTCATTGAGCTGTTCGACGTTCTGGACAGCAGCACCGTAGACGGCAGCGCCGTCAAGGCATATCTGGAGTCTGTCAATCCCAAGGCCAACGTGGAGGTCTATCCGCTGGTGGGGCCCAAGGGCAGCACCGACATGGTCAAGGTCCGCATCCCCGGTACCAATGGCAAGAGCAGCGGCGGCAGCGCCCCCACCACCGGCATTCTGGGCCGTTTGGGCGGCATCGGCGCCCGGCCTGAAATGATCGGCTTTGTCTCCGACGGCGACGGCGCGCTGGCCGCCCTGGCGGTGGCCTCCAAGCTGCTGGACATGCAGACCAAGGGCGACTACCTGGAGGGCGACGTCTTTATCTCCACCCAGATCTGCCCCCACGCCCCCACCGCCCCCCATAAGCCGGTGCCCTTTATGGGCTCTCCCGTGGAGATGAGCCAGGTCAACCGGGAGGAGGTCAGCCCGGAGCTGGACGCCATCCTGACGGTGGACACCACCAAGGGCAACCGTGTCATCAACACCCGGGGCTTCGCCATCTCCAACACGGTGAAGCAGGGCTGGATTTTGCCCGTCTCCGAGTCTCTGCTGGACGTGATGCAGCGCACCACCGGCAAGCTGCCCTATGTGTTCCCCCTGAGCACCCAGGACATCACCCCCTACGGCAATGACGTCTATCACCTCAACAGCATTCTCCAGCCCAGCACCGCCACCGACGCCCCCTGCGTGGGCGTGGCCATCACCACCGAGACCCCGGTGCCCGGCTGCGCCACCGGCGCCAGCCATTTCGCCGACGTGGAGGAGGCCGCCCGCTTCATGCTGGAGGTGGCCAAGAGCTTCGGCCGGGGCGAGGTCTCCTTCTACAACGAGGAGGAGTTTGCCCGGCTGCAGAAGCTGTACGGCAGCATGGCCCAGCTCCAGACCCTGGGCAAGGAATAAGCAATATTGTGCGGCAAAGAGGCTGAGGGGCGAGGAGACTCCCCCTTCGCCTTTTTCCGCTTTCCGGAAAGGAAGGATCGTCATGAAGATTGGCGCCATCACCATCGGGCAGGCCCCCCGGGTGGACGTGACCTGCGACATTATGGATATCTTTGACGGCAAGATTGAGCTGCTGCAGCGGGGCGGCCTGGACGGCCTCTCCCGGGAGGAGATCGCCAAGTTTGCCCCTCAGGAGGGGGACTATGTGCTGGTCTCCCGGCTGACCGACGGCACCTCGGTGACCTTTGCCGAGCGCTACATTCTGGACAATCTGCAGCGGGGCATTGACGAGCTGGAGGCGGCGGGGGTGACCCTGATCATGGTCTTCTGTACCGGCGCCTTCCCCGCCTCCCTCCGGGCTCATGTACCCATGGTGTTCCCCTGCGACGTGCTGCACAAGGTGGTCCCCCTGCTGAGCAAGCGCTCCAGCATCGCCGCCGTGACCCCCTCTCCCCTGCAGCTGGAGCAGAACACTGCCAAATGGTCCGGCTATGTGGACCGGTGCGTCAGCGTGGCCGCCTCCCCCTACGGGGACTGGGCCAGCCTGGAGCGGGCCGCGGAGCAGATCAAAGGGATGGACGACGTGGATGTGGTGGTGCTGGACTGCATCGGCTTTACCCAGGAGATGAAGCGGATGTTTGCCGAAAAAACCGGCAAGCTGGTGGTGCTGCCCCGGACGCTGCTGGCCCGGGTCATCTCTGAGGTCACCGACGTGTAATCCGCCCCTCCTGCGGAGGATTGGAAAGAAAGGATATTGGTTTCATGGAACTGAAAGAGATCGCAAAAAATGTGATGACCGCCTGTCTGGCCGTCAAGCCGGGGGAGGAGGTCCTCATTGTCACCGACGACAGCCGGCTGACCATCGGCGAGGCCCTGTACGAGGGGGCCAAGGAGCTGGGCTGTGAGGCGATGCTCATGGTGATGCGGGAGCGGGAGGTCTCCGGTCAGGAGCCCCCCAAGGCAATTGCCGCCGCCATGAAGGCCGCCGACGTGGTCATCTGCCCCACGGAAAAGTCGCTGACCCACACCAACGCCAAAATCGAGGCCCAAAAGACCGGCACCCGGGTGGCCACCATGCCCGGCATCACTGAGGAGATGTTCCGACAGGGGGCCATGACCGCCGACTACAACAAGGTGGAGGCGCTGACCAAAAAGGTCACCGATATGCTGACCCGGGCCAAGACCGCCACCATTCTGAAAAACGGCCAGAAGCTGACCCTGAAGCTGGAGGGCCGCATCGGCGTGCCCAGCCCCGGCGTCTACCGGGAGCCCGGCCAGTGCGGCAACCTCCCCTCCGGTGAGGCCTATATCGCCCCCCTGGAGGACGGGGTCAACGGCGTCATGATCGCCGACGGCTCTATGGTGGGCGTCGGCAAGTTGTCCTCTCCCCTGACCTTTGTCATCCAGGACGGCAAGATTCAGTCCATCTCCGGCGAGCAGAGCGAAAAGCTGGACATTCTGCTGACCAACGACCGGAACCGGACGGTGGCGGAGCTGGGCATCGGCACCAACGAGGCCGCCGTGCTCAACGGCATCATTCTGGAGGACGAGAAGGTCTACGGCACCGTCCACGTCGCCTTCGGCACCAACACCTCCTTCGGCGGCGTCAACAAGGCGGACTGCCACATGGACGGCATTATCCTCAAGCCCACCCTGTATCTGGACGACACATTGGTCATTCAGGACGGCGTCTTTCTGGTGTGAGGTGTGAAGATGAGCGAGAAAAAGCCTTTTCAGGTGGGTTTGATCCGGGTGCTGACCTCTGAGGATCAGGATTTTGTTGACCTGCACGGTCGGATTATTATGGAGCACTTCCCCGGTATTGAGGTGGAGAGCCGCTGCATCCCCGACCAGTGGGAGGGCATCCACAGCCACGAGCTGGAGCGGATTGCCGTGCCGAAAATCGTGGCCCTGGCCAAAGAGTTCCGGGACAAGGATATGATCATCGTCAGCTGCGCCGACGACCCCGGCGTGGCAGAGATCCGGGCGGCCCTTCCGGGTATGCCGGTCACCGGCGGCGGCGAAACCACCGTGGCCCTGGCCAGCCGGTACAGCGACAAAATCGGCGTGCTGGGCATTGTGGACTACGCTCCCAAGGCCTACCTCCGCATGGCCAGGGACAAGCTGGTGGCGGTGGAAAAGCCGGAGGGCGTCAACAGCACCCTGGATCTGATGACCCCCGCCGGAAAGGCCAACTGCGTGGCCTGCGCCAAGAAGATCAAGGCCATGGGCGCCGGGGTCATCGCCCTGGGCTGCACCGGCCTGACCACCATCGGCGTTGCCTCCCTCATCGAGCGGGAGGTTGGCATTCCGGTCATCGACCCGGTGCTGGCCGAGGGCACCTTCGCCTACTTTGAATCCATCCGGCACCGGTAAACAGAAGGGAGCAAATTGCCATGATTCGTTTGACAAAAGAACTGTGCGAGCAAGCGCTGATGGGCGGTCTGCTGCTGGGCGGCGGCGGCGGCGGAACGCTGACCGCCGGTCGGGAGGCGCTGGAGGAGACCTTCCGGTATACCGATGCGCTGACCATGCTGGACGTCTCCGAGCTGAGCCCGGAGGACATCGTGGTCAACGTCTCCACCCTGGGCGCCCCCTCGGCAAAGGACGTGCACCTGACCGCCGAGCACTGGAAGACGGCACTGAAGAACTTCGAGCTGAACTACGGCAAAAAGATCGCCGGCTTTACCTCCTGTGAAAACGGGGCCATCTCCACCGCCAACGGCTGGGTGATCTCCGCCCTCACCGGCATCCCCCTGGTGGACGCCCCCAGCAACGGCCGGGCCCACCCCACCGGCACCATGGGCAGCATCGGACTCAACCTGCTGCCGGACTATGTGACCACCCAGTCCTCCTGCGGCGGCAAGGGCGAGCGCTATGTGGAGACGGTCTCCAGAGGCGCCCTGAACGCCGTCTCCCACGTCATCCGCCAGACCGCTGTGGCGGACGGCGGCATGGTGGGCGTGCTGCGCAACCCGGTGTCGGCGGAGTATCTGGGCAAAAACGCCGCCGTGGGCGCCATCGCCCAGGCCCTGGAGATCGGCGGAATCTTCCGCTCCTGCAAAAACGGCGCTGAATTTGTCCGGGCGCTGGAGCAGCAGATGGACGCCAGAGTGTTGCTCCGGGGCGTCATTCGGAACTACAGCCTGAAGATGGAGGGCGGCTATGACATCGGCCGCCTGGAGGTGGCGGACGGTACCGGCTGCGTGGAGCTGCTCTTCTGGAACGAGTACATGCTGGCTGAGCGGGACGGACAGCGGGTGGCCACCTTCCCCGACCTGATCTGCACCCTGGACGCGGAGACCGGCGAGGCCATCTCCACCGCCGAGGCCACGGACGGCCGGGACGCCTATGTGCTGGTGATTCCCAAGGAAAAGCTGATCCTGGGGGCCGGCATGCACCAGCGGGTGCTCTTCCAGGAGGTGGAGCAGCTGCTGCACAAGGATATGACCCGGTGCAATGAGGGACTGTTCGTGGACTGATCCTCATTCCAGGCAATGTAAGACGGTTTGCCCCCTGTCTGCATGAAAACAGAACCTTAGTGCAGCCGCCCTCCCCATCATCAGTTTTGTGGGTAATGGGCAAGCGGAGCCTTTCCATTCACGGCACTGCTAAAATTTGATGTAAACGATATTCAGCAAATGTCAAGAATTCATTTCCCGGCTCAGCTCGGCAATATGCGCGCCCGCAGGGCGTGAATGTTGTCAGAGCTGGGCCGGGTTGTCTATAGCTGTGCAATCTGGATATATCCCAGAAAAGAAGTGGACAAGTGTGTTAACTCAGGAGACAAGAGATGACAGAGAGTGCTCTATTCAACAAGCAGCTGATTTTTCCAAGGAATACAAACAAACATAGTAGATTAGTTGTTAACAAGAGGGTTAGAAACAGATATGATGATAAAAACTACCATTACGGTATGTTTATGGATACAGGCCTCGTCTCTGCGCTGGCAAAGCCGCTTTCCAGTCTTGTCGGGACATCCCGGGCCGCTCATCGCGTCACACTGGAATCTATTTGAATAGAGGTCAGAAAAATGAATGTCATCTTTATCTCTCCCCATTTCCCCCGCCACTTCTATCAGTTCTGCGCCCGTCTTAAGGAGCGGGGCGTGCAGGTGCTGAGGATCGGTGACTGTCCCTGGGAGAGCATCGGTGAAAGCTGCCGGAACGCCCTGACCGATTACCGCTCTGTGCCCAGCCTCCGGGACTACGACGCCGTCTACCACGCGGTGGCGGATTACATCTTTTACTATGGCCATATCGACTTTGTGGAGAGCGAGAACGAATACTGGCTGGACCTGGACGCCCGCCCGCATCCGCACCGACTTCAATATCACCACCGCCCGGTGGAAGCTGCCCAAAACCCTGCGGGAGGCCCAGCTCTTTGCCCAAAGGGTGGGCTACCCGGTGATCGTCAAACCGGACAAGGGGTTGGGCGCCGCCAGCACCTATAAATTCCACGATGTCGCTGAACTGGCCGCCTTCTAGGTAAGCAAGGACCCGGAGATTCCCTTTCTTGAGGATGAGTACGTCCCCGGCCATGTGGAGACCTTTGACGGCATCACCGACAGCCGGAAAACGTGCTCTTCTGCGCCAGCCAATGCCTGCCGGTCAGTCTGATGGACGCGGTGAATCAGGATTCGGATGTCGTCAGCTACTGTCAGGCACCTGAGGCGGATCTGGAGGCGGCAGGCAGGCAGGCGGGTGCTGCAGCAGTTTGACACCCGGAGCTTATTTTTTCTAATTTACTTTATCCTCTTTATTGACATTATTTTCTACACCTGGGGGTGTTTTGTCTGTTATCTGTTTTTACTAAGCCTGTTCATCTGCTGCTTTCTCATTTGTACAGAGGCTCAGTGAACATCTGGTAGAGCAGGCCGCCCATCTCCTCCGGAGACTCCTGGAAGCCGTGGCGGGTCCAGTAGACCAGCAGGTTCAGATACCCGGCGGTGGAAAAAATCGTGGCAAGCCGCTTTTGCTTCTGGTCAACGTTGCTCCGGGAATAGCCCAACTGTCGGTCCACCACACTGATGACAAATGTGTTGGAAAAAAGGCCAAAGCACTCCTGACTGGTCAGCACCCGCAGCTCATTTGTCCAGCTCTGGCAGAGCCGGAAAAACCGGATGCACTGCTCCCGTCCTTCAGGCCCCAGGGCCGCGCCCGGCTCCAGTTCCACCTGGGCACAGACAGAAACCATCCCATCCGCCAGGTAGCGGATGATGTCCTCCTTGCTGTCAAAATACCGGTAAAATGCCTTGCGGGGCACCTGTGCCCTGCGGCAGAGCTCGCTGACCTGCACCTGAGAAAAGCTCCGGGTCTGAAGCAGCTCCACAAAAGTCAGGGCGATATGCCGCTGGCGCTGAATGGACTGTTCTGTATGGCAATGCTTATACATCCGCTTTCTCCCCTTTCTGTTTCCAGTATACCCCATTTCCTGGAACAGGTGGTACACGGCGTTCTGCACAATTCTTTCTGCTCCATTCAGGATCTATTTTTCCTGTTTTCGGCAATCTATCCAAAAACAACCGCAGGAATTTGGTTCTTCCCTGTCACACCTGAGGCACTTTTGGCCCTGTACAGAGCCTGAAAACATTTTATAATAATAGCTATTATGGGAGTTTACAATTTGTCAGCTCTCATGGCAGGAAAAACAGGAAATGTGAAAGGAGTCCTCTATGGCAAAGCAAAAGAAAAAGGGCACCGGCGTGGTGAAGTGGTCGGTTCTGACCGCCGTCACCGCTGTGCTGCTGGCCGTGCTGATCTTCGCCAGCAATCTGGCCTTCTCCAGCGCCCAGGCCATCAACATCGCCCTGAAAACCCCCACCAACAAGGTGAAAAACGCCGATGAAAGCGCCGTCTACTTCGCAAACGACTTCTCCTCCGTGGAGGAGCTGGAGGCCTATGACCGGCAGGTGGCCGAGGAGCTGACCGGTGAGGGCGCTGTGCTGCTGAAAAACAACGGCGCCCTGCCCCTGTCTGCCGGCTCTGCCGTCAGCGCCTTCAGCCACTCCTCGGTGGACATTGTCACCTGTGGCATCGGCTCCGCCGACATCGACACCTCCAAGGCCCCCTCTCTGAAGGAAGCCCTGGAAACCGTGGGCCTGACCGTCAACCCCACCCTGTGGGACTTCTATGACACCGGGGCGGGCAGCTCCTACATCCGCTACCCCGGCAAGCTGGCCAACCAGACAGAGGGCGCTACCCGGGATCAGTATACCGTCAACGAGGTGCCTGTCTCTGTCTACACCGATGAGGTGAAGAGCAGCTACGCCAGCTACAACGACGCGGCCATCGTGGTCATCTCCCGCATCGCCGGCGAGGGCGCCGACCTGGAGATCGGCGACTACACCAACGGCACCAACTATCTGGCCCTGTGCCAGGATGAGCGGGACATGCTGGAGATGGTGTGCGCCATCTTTGACAAGGTCATCATCCTCATCAACTCCACCAACGCCCTGGAGTGCGACTTCCTGGACGACTACGACATCGACGCCGCCCTGTGGATCGGCTACACCGGCACCTGGGGCCTCAACGCCGTGGCCGACATTCTGGTGGGCAACGTGAACCCCTCCGGCCACCTGGTGGACACCTACTGCTTCGACAACAACACCACCCCCGCCCTGGTGGGCATCTACGGCAGCACCTACACCAACTATGACGAGACCGACGCCCGCTGGTACGACGTGATGGGCGGCGGCCTGGACGGCAACCACCAGTACATCACCTATCAGGACGGCATCTATGTGGGCTACCGTTATTACGAAACCCGGTATGAGGATGTGGTCATGGGCACCGGCAACGCCGGCGACTACAGCTACAGCGACATCGTGGCCTTCCCCTTCGGTCACGGCCTGAGCTACACCGAGTTCGCGTGGTCTGACTTCCAGGCCGCCTATGACGCCGCCAGCGACAGCTTCACTGTCAGCGTCACCGTCACCAACACCGGCAGCGTGGCCGGCAAGGAGGTCGTGGAGATCTACTTCCAGTCCCCCTACACCGACTATGACAAGCAGAACAGCGTGGAAAAGGCCGCCATCGAGCTGTGCGGCTTTGACAAGACCGGTATGCTGGCACCCGGCGCCTCTGAGACGGTCACCGTCAGCATCCCCCGGGAGGAGCTGGCCGCCTATGACTCCGTCGCCGCCAAGACCTACATTCTGGACGCCGGCGACTACTATCTGACCGCCGCCCACAACGCCCACGAGGCCCTCAACAACGTGCTGGCCGCCAAGGGCTACACCGAGGCTGACGGCATGACCGCCAACGGCGACGCCGCCATGACCTTCCAGTACGCCAACGAGACTTTGGACACCACCACCTATGCCGTCTCCTCCGCCACCGGCAACCCCATCACCAACCAGTTCGACAGCGCCGACCTGAGCCAGTACGGCTATGACATCACCTACCTGTCCCGCTCCGACTGGCAGGGCACCTGGCCCACTGAGCTGGCGCTGGAGGCCACCGACCAGATGTTTGCCGACGGCCTGAATATCTATCAGACCTACTCCGGTATGGACAGCATTCTGGCGGAGGCCACAGGCAATCCCGCCTTCTCCGACGAGATGCCCACCATGGGCGCGAAAAACGGCATGACTCTGGGCATGATGATCGGCAAGGACTATGACGATCCCGACTGGGACAAGCTGCTGGATCAGGCCACCTTTGAGGAGATGGCCACCCTCATCGGCAAGGGCTATCACAACACCGCCATGATGATGTCGGTCTCCAAGCCCGCCACCACCGACGACAACGGTCCCCAGGGCTTCACTCAGAGCCTGACCGGCGTCTCCACCTGCCACTGCGCCTACTCCGACGAGAACATTATGGCCGCCACCTGGAACGAGGAGCTGATGGAGGAGGTCGGACGCTGCATCGGCGGCGACTGCCTGGATCTGGGCGCCTCCGGCCTGTACGGCCCCGCCATGAACACCCACCGCACCGCCTACAACGGCCGCAACTTTGAGTATTACTCCGAGGACGGCTTCCTCTCCGGCAAGATTGCCGCTGCCGAGGTCCGGGGCATCCAGTCCAAGGGCGTCTACGTCTACATCAAGCACTTCGCCCTCAACGACAACGAGACCGCCTGCCGCTGCATCTCCACCTGGGCCAACGAGCAGTCCATCCGTGAGATCTACCTCAAGCCCTTCCAGACCGCCGTTGTGGAGGGCAACGCCATGTGCGTCATGAACTCCTTCGCCCGTCTGGGCGCCATGTGGTCCGGCGCTCACTACGGCCTGCAGACCGAGGTGCTGCGCAACGAGTGGGGCATGAAGGGCTTCTCCCTCACCGACTTCTCCGGCAACTCCGTCTTTGCCTCCTATGGCATTATGATGAAGTCCTTTGACGTGGCCTACGGCCTGCTGGCCGGCACCGACGGCTGGGACTCCTCTGCCGCTCAGTGGACAGACGATCTGAACAACCTCTATCAGGACGATCCCGCCATCGCCAACGCCATGCGTCAGGCCACCCACCGCATTCTCTACACCGTGGCCAACTCCAACGCCATGAACGGTTTTAATGACAAGACCGAGATTGTGGCCGTCACTCCCTGGTGGCAGACCGCCCTCTATGTGGTCGACACCCTGGTTGCCGTGGGCTGCGTGGCCTGCGTGGTCATGCTGGTTCGCTCCATCCGCCGCAAGGGCAAGGCCAAGAACGGCAGCGAGGCCGGCAAATAAGCTTCCTTTCCATTTCCCATACATGTTACCCCAGCACCAAAGGGGCGTCCGCAAGGGCGCCTCTTTGGCGTGGGGCGGGCCTGTGCGACCGCCCGGAAGGATGAAACGCAGGCAGCGGGGACAAGTCCCCGTCCTACCGTCTTTGCATGCAAAAAGCCCTGGATTCCATTGACGAATCCAGGGCTTTTGCAAGTTTTCAATCCGGTCAGGCTCAGATCTCGCCGCCCATGAGCAGCACCATGACCGCCTTCTGGGCATGGAGCCGGTTCTCGGCCTCCTCGAAGATCTCGTCTGCGTGGAACTCGAAGATGTCCTCGGTGATCTCCTCCCCCCGGTGGGCGGGCAGGCAGTGCTGCACCATGCAGCCGGGGTGGGCAACGTCCATCACCGCCTGGTTCACCTGGTAGCCCTCGAAGGCCTTGGCCCGCTTGGCCCGCTCCTCCTCCTGGCCCATGGAGGCCCAGACGTCGGTGAAGATGACGTCGGCGTCCTTGGCGGCAGCCAGCACATCCTCGGTCATCACAAACTTGCTGCCGCCCTCCACAGAGGCAGCGAAGTCCAGCACCTGCTGGTCAGGCTGGTAGTCCTTGGGGCAGGCGATAGCCACCTCCATGCCCACCTTGAGGCCACCGACGATGAGAGAGTTCGCCATATTGTTGCCGTCGCCGATGAAGCACATCTTCAGGCCGTTCAGGTGGGCCATCTTCTCCCGGACGGTCATCAGGTCGGCCAGCACCTGGCAGGGGTGGGCAAAGTCGGTCAGGCCGTTGATGACGGGGATGGTGGCGTACTTGGCCAGGGTCTCAACCTCCTCCTGGCCGTAGGTGCGGATCATAATGCCGTCGCAGTACCGGCTGAGCACCCGGGCGGTGTCCTGGATGGGCTCGCCCCGGCCGATCTGGCTCTCCTTGCCGGAGAGGAAGAGGGCGTGGCCGCCCAGCTGGAACATGCCGGTCTCAAAGGAGACCCGGGTGCGGGTGGAGTTTTTCTCAAAGATCATGGCCAGGGTCTTACCCTCCAGATACTTGTGGGGCAGGCCGTGGTGCTGGTCGTACTTGAGCTGGTCAGCCAGATCCAGAATCTTGAGGATGTCCTCCCCGGACAGGTCCAGCAGCTTGAGCAGGTCTTTTTTCATGGTCATGGTAATACACGCTCCTTAACAGGCTTTTTCACTCTTTCAGGCGTTTTCCAGGGTCTTTTTCAGGATGGCCAGGCCCTTCGCCAGCTCCTGATCGGAGATGGTGAGGGGGGGCAGCATACGGATGGTGTCCTCGCCGGCGGTGAGCACCAGCAGGCCGTTTTCAATGCACTTGGCGGCCAGCGCCCGGTGGGCGTTCTCCCCCCGGATGCCCACGCCGATCATCAGGCCCATGCCCCGGACGCCGGAGACGCAGGGCAGGTTCCAGCCGGCGATCTCGCCCCGGATCCGCTCTCCCTTGGCCTTGACCTGCTCCAGCGCACGGTCGTCCAGAATCTCCAGCACCGCCAGGGCGGCGGCGGCAGACACCGGGTTTCCGCCGAAGGTGGTGGCATGGGTGCCGGGGCCCAGGACGCCGCGGCACTTCTCACTGGCCAGCACGCCGCTCATGGGCAGGCCGCCCGCGATGCCCTTGGCGAAGGTGATGGCGTCCGGCTGGATGCCGTACTGCTGGAAGCAGAAGAGAGAGCCTGTCCGGCCCACGCCGGTCTGCACCTCGTCCACCAGCAGCAGCCAGTCCCGCTCCGCGCAGTAGGCGGCCAGGCTCTGGACGAAATCGTATTCCATGGGGTTGACGCCGCCCTCGCCCTGAATCAGCTCCAGCAGCACGGCGCAGACGTCCTCACCCCCCTGGGCCTTGACAGAGTCCAGGTCGTTGGCCCGGGCGTAGCGGAAGCCCTCGGTGAAGGGGAAGAAATACTGGTGGAACACCTCCTGGCCGGTGGCCTTGAGGGTGGTGATGGTGCGGCCGTGGAAGGAGTTTTTCAGGGTGATGATGGTGCTCCGGCCCTCGCCGTATTTGTCGTAGCTGTACTTCCGGGCCAGCTTGATGATGCCCTCGTTGGCCTCGGCGCCGGAGTTTCCGAAAAAGGCGCAGGCCATGCCGGAGCGCTCACACAGCTCCTTTGCCAGCCTGGCGTAGGGCTCGGAGTAGTAGAGGTTGGAGATATGGGCCAGCTTGCCCGCCTGCTCCGCCACCGCCAGCACCCACTTGGGGTTGGCATAGCCTACTGAGTTCACGCCGATACCGCTGGCAAAGTCGATGTACCGCTCCCCCTCCGGGCCGTAGAGGGTGGCCCCCACGCCGTGGTCAATGGCCACATCGAAGCGGCCGTAGGTCTGCATGGTATATTCATGGTCCAGCGCCTTGAGATCTGTAAAAGTCATCTGTCTCTCTCTCTTTCCTGCCGCTCAGAGCAGCATGGTGCCGATGCCCTTGTCGGAGAGCATCTCGATGAGGATGGAGTGGGGAATCCGTCCGTCCAGAATGTGGCTGCGCTTGACACCGGAGCGCACCGCCTCCACGCAGCACTCCACCTTGGGGATCATGCCCCCCTGGATGACGCCGGTCTTTTTCAGCATGGGTACGTCGGACATGTGGACGATGTGGATCAGCGTCTCCTCGTCCTTCGGATCCCGGAGCAGGCCCCGGACGTCGGTGAGCAGAATCAGCTTCTCCGCCTTGAGGGCGGTGGCCAGCTTGGCGGCGGCGGTGTCGGCGTTGATATTGTAGGAGGTCTGGGCGTCCATACCCTGGGCCACAGTGGAGACCACCGGGATATAGCCGTTGTCAATGCAGTCCTGAACCACCTGGGGGTTGACCTTGACGATCTCACCCACCAGGCCGTACTTGGGATCCTTCACCTTGGCCTCGAAGAGGGAGGCGTCCATGCCGCACAGGCCCATGGCCTTGCCTCCCATCCGGTTGAGGGTGGACACCAGATTTTTGTTCACCCGTCCGCAGAGCACCTGCTGGACGATGTCCACCGTCTCCCCGTCAGTGTACCGGAGGCCGTCCACAAACCGGGACTCCTTGCCGATCTTTTTCAGCATCTCGTTGATCTCCGGTCCGCCGCCGTGAACCACCACCACGTTGATGCCCACCAGCCGGAGCAGGATAATGTCGCTCATGACGGCGGTACGCAGATCCTCTGAGATCATGGCGTTGCCGCCGTATTTTACCACAATGGTCTTGCCGCTGTATTTCTGGATATAGGGCAGGGCCTCTACCAGGATTTTCGCCCGGTCGATATGATTGTAAGCCATCTCTTTCCCTCTTTTTCCCTCTTTGCGTTGCCGGCGGGGGCAAGCAGCCGCCCGTGCCTTGTTTTTCTCAGCTCCGGTAATCGCCGTTGATCTTCACATATTCATAGGTCAGATCGCAGCCCCAGCAGGTGGCCTCGCTCGCTCCCTCCCGGAGCTTGACGTCAATGACCACCTCGTCCTGGCTGAGCACCTGCTTGGCCAGATCCTCATCAAAGTCCAGGGCGGCGCCCAGTGCACAGACGGCCACCTCTCCCGCCTGGGAGCGGAAAGTCACGTCCACCGTCTCCGGGTCAAACTGGGCTCCGGAATAGCCCATGGCGCAGAGCACCCGGCCCCAGTTGGCATCGGCGCCGAACATGGCCGCCTTGACCAGAGAGGAGCCCACCACGCTGCGGCTGAGCCGCTCGGCCTTGGCCTCGCTCTCCGCGCCGCGGACGGTGCAGGTCACCAGCCGGGAGGCGCCCTCTCCGTCTCCGGCCATCTTCCGGGCCAGATAGGTGCAGACCGCCATCAGAGCCTCCTTCAGGGCCTCATAGTCCGGGCCCTTCCAGTCGATAAGCGGGTTCTCCGCCGCGCCGTTGGCCAGCACCAGGAAGGTGTCGTTGGTGGAGGTATCTCCGTCCACCGTCACCCGGTTGAAGGTGCGGGGCACCACCTCGTGAACCAATTCACTTAGCATCATGGGCGTAATGGCGCAGTCGGTGGTGACAAAGCTGAGCATGGTGCCCATATTGGGGTGAATCATGCCGGAGCCCTTGGCGATGCCGCCGATATGGACGGTCTTTCCGCCGATTTCGGTCTCAAAGGCGATCTCCTTTTTCACCGTATCGGTGGTCATAATCGCCCGGGCGGCGGCATCGGATGCGCTGTCGTCGTCGGAGAGGGCCGCCGCCAGGGCGGGGACGCCCTGCACAATGACGCCGATATTGATCTCCTGGCCGATGACGCCGGTGGAGGCTACGGCGAAGTCCCTTGCCTCCAGACCGGTCTCCTCTGCCGCCGCCTCACACATCTCCAGGGCGTGGAGCTTGCTGTTGGGGGCGCAGGCGTTGGCGTTGCCGGAGTTGGCGATGACGCCCCAGCAGGCGCCGTCTGCGATATGGTCTTTCGTCACATAGACGGGGGCGGCCTTCACCTGGTTGGTGGTGAACATCCCCGCCGCGGCGCAGCGCCGGTCGGAGAGGAGCAGCATCAGATCCTTTTTCGCCTGACCGTCCATGGGCAGCGCGGAGGCCTTGACCCCCACCCGGATGCCCGCCGCCCGGAAGCCCTTTGCGGCGACGACGCCGCCGGAAATCTCTTTCATCTCTCGGTTCCCCTTTCCTCCTGCTCCGGGGCGGACTCTGCCTCCGCCGGAGCGTCAAACACGAAATCAACTCCTGCCGCCCGGAGGGTGAAGTAGATGGGCGTCCCATCCTCCGTCTCCAGCAGGTTGTGGAAGGCAAAGCCTCCCTCCTCCGGATAGATCTCTTCCCGGAACCATTCGCTGCCCACCAGCCCGGGCTCCTCCTCCAGGATCTCCGCCTGATGCCAGATCACCGTATTGACCTGACAAAAGCTCAACTCATTGTTCAGATAGAGCACCAGGTCAGTCCCCTGCCATTCCAGGCCGGTGACAACGCAGTCCTGGAAGCCGTAATGCTCCATCAGCGCGTCCGGATATCGGTTCTGCTTACGCTCCAAAAAGGCGGCGTAGTCCTGGTTGGCCTTCTCCACCCGGGCCTCGTTCTCCTTGCAGAACCGGGAGATGTCCCGCTTGACCTCTTTGGTGGACACGCCCAGGGCCAGCACCCGCAGGTCGGCCACCTGATCCAGAATCTTTTGGGGCAGGACGGCGGAGAGCTCCGCCATAGTGGCCTCCCACTCGGCCCGGAACTGGGCGGTGCTGGCCTCCCGGTCAAAGGGCTGGGGCTGATAGTCCCGGATCAGGGCCTCCCGCCGGCGGCGGTGCTTGTCCGTCATCCGGCGGTACTCCTCCGGATCCATGACGTCCGCCAGATTGTGCACGTTGCCGTCGTCATCCATGGTGGTGAGCGCCTCCGGCGCCGTCCCAAAATACTCCTCGGCGGTCATTTTGGACAGGGCCTCTGCCGCCTTCAGGCTCTCCTCCAGCTTGCGGGTGTAGAGGCTCTGAAAGAAGGACTCGCTCTTTCGCTTGGCGGAAGGGGACGGGGTCAGATCGTACTGGTAGCCGCACCGGTCACAGAGGGCGCACCATTCCTTGGTATAATATTTCATCCTCTCACCTCTCAGATCAGCCCCGCTGTCTCCGCAAAGCCCAGCATCAGATTCATATTCTGTACTGCCGCACCCGATGCGCCCTTGCCCAGGTTGTCGAAGAGGGCAGTGACGGTGGTCTGCTCCTCGTGGCCGCAGACAATCAGCTTGAGGTAATTGGTGCCCGCCAGGGTATTGGCGAAGATCACCGGCTCCTCCCCGCCGAAGGGGGCCACCTGGACAAAGGTCTGTCCGGCATAGTACTCCGCCAGCCGGGCGTGAATCTCCTGTGCCGTGGGCTTGCCGTTCAGCAGCCGGTTATGGAGCAGAATGGTCGTCGCCATGCCCTGGGGAAAGTCCCCCACCACCGGGGAGAACACCGGGGCGGTCTCCAGGCCGCAGACGGCGGCCATCTCGGGCAGGTGCTTGTGCTTCAGGCCGGTGCCGTAGATCCGCTCCGAGGCCAGCCGGGGATCCCGGGCGGGGTTTTCATACTCGGCAATCATCTTCTTGCCCCCGCCGGTGTAGCCGGTGAGGGAGTAGCAGGTCAGGGGGTAGTCCCTGGGCAGAATCCCCATTCGCACCAGGGGATACACCGAGGAGATCAGCCCTGAGGCGTGGCAGCCGGGGTTGGCCACCCGCCTGGAGTGCTGAATTGCCGCCCGGTGCTCCGCCGACAGCTCGGGAAAGCCGTAGTCCCAGGCGGGGTTGGTGCGGTGGGCGGTGGATGCGTCGATGATCCGGGTGTTGGGATTTTCCACCAGAGACACCGCCTCCACGGCGGCGGCGTCGGGCAGGCACAGGAAGGCCAGATCCGCAGCGTTGAGCAGTCTCGCCCGCTCGGCGTTGTCGTGGCGCTTGTCCTCGTCGATCAGCAGCAGCTCAATGTCTGTCCGCTTGGTGAGACGGTCCATAATCTGCAGGCCGGTGGTGCCCGCCTGACCGTCGATGTAGATTTTCGGCTTGCTCATTTGCCCTTCCGCTCCTCCACAAAGGCTTTGATATAGGCGATCTGCCGCAGCACCTCGTCGTGGGCGGGGCCGCCCATGGTTTTCCGCTGGCCCACGCAGGCGCTCAGGCTGATGGCCTGGTACACGTCCTCCTCAAAGATGGGGGACAGGGCCTTGTACTCCTCCATGGGGAGGCTGTCCAGGGTCTGGCCGGTGGCGATGCAGTGGTTGACCAGCCGGCCCACCAGGGTGTAGGCGTCCCGGAAGGGCATCCCCTTCTTGGCCAGGTAGTCGGCGCAGTCGGTGGCGTTGATAAAGCCTCCGGCGGCGGCTCTGGCCATGTTCTCCGGCCGGACGGTCATGGTGTCCAGCATGGCGGCGAAGACGGGGACGCACATCTCTACGGTGTCAATGGCGTCAAAGACGCACTCCTTGTCCTCCTGCATGTCCTTGTTGTAGGCCAGGGGGATGCCCTTCATCACGGTCAGCAGGGTGATCAGGCTGCCGTAGACCCGCCCCGTCTTGCCCCGGACCAGCTCGGCCACGTCGGGGTTCTTCTTCTGGGGCATGATGGAGGAGCCGGTAGAATAGGCATCGTCCAGGTCGATGAACTTGAACTCCCAGGAGCACCATAGGATGATCTCCTCGGAGAACCGGGACAGGTGCATCATCAAAATGGAGCAGGCGGAGAGGAACTCAATGGCAAAGTCCCGGTCGGAGACAGAGTCCAGAGAGTTCTCGGTGGGCTTGGAAAAGCCCAGCAACTGGGCAGTCCGCGCCCTGTCCAGGGGATGGGTGGAGCCCGCCAGGGCGCCTGCCCCCAGGGGGCACTCGTCCATCCGCTCCAGGCAGTCCTCAAAACGGGTGATGTCCCGGCGGAGCATATTGGCGTAGGCCATCATATAGTGGCCGAAGGTCACCGGCTGGGCCCGCTGGAGGTGGGTGTAGCCGGGCATGACGGTGTCCACATTGGCCTCGGCCTGCTTGATCAGCACCTCCTCCAGGTGGAGCAGCATGGAGATGATCTTGGGAATCTCCTCCCGGACGTACATCCGGAAGTCCACCGCCACCTGATCGTTGCGGCTGCGGCCGGTGTGCAGCCGCTTGCCGGCGGCCCCCAGCCGCTGGGTGAGGAAGGTCTCGATGTTCATGTGGATATCCTCGTTGTCCTCGGAGAACTGAATCTTCCCCGCCTGGATATCCGCCAGAATCTCCTGCAGTCCGGCCACAATCTGCCGGGACTCCTCGGGGCTGATGATCCCCTGCTCCCCCAGCATGGTGGCGTGGGCCACTGAGCCGGTGATGTCCTCCCGGTACATCCGGGAGTCGAACTGGATGGAAGAGTTAAAATCGTTGACCAGAGAGTCGGTCTCCTTGTCGAAGCGGCCGCCCCATAATTTCATAGGTATCCCTCCAGAGGCCGGTTCCGGCCCCAAAATCCGTTGTGTTTGCTTTCGCGGAAAAACGGACAAAGCAGAATGTGGAACAGCCGCCCACATTCTGCATTTGTTCTTACATTCAATCAGCTAAAAGCCCTCTCTCGCTTCTGGCGTATTGGAGCCTCGCAGAGTTCCGTCATCGCAGATGGCGGAATGCATTCAATCAAGTCATTTTAGCCGGGCATGTACCGGCAAAATGACTCCTCTCAGCCCGACGAGTGTGCGAGCGAAGCGAGTGCGCGTGGGAGGGCTGCAAACTCCCGGAAAATGCTTGCATTTTCCGGGAAAGCTGGCGGCTTTGCCGCCAGCTTAGTTCAGCTTGCCCAGCTCCCGCAGCGCCTGCACCTTGGTGGGCAGGCCCCACAGGTTGATAAAGCCCTCGGAGTCCTTCTGGTTGTAGTCGGACTCGTCAAAGGTGGCCAGGTTCTCGGAGTACAGGCTGTAGGGGGAGGTCATGCCGGCGGGGATGATGTTGCCCTTGTACAGCTTCATCTTGACGGTGCCGGTGACATACTCCTGGGTCTTGTCCACGAAGGCGGACAGGGCCTCCCGCAGGGGGCTGAACCACTTGCCGTTGTAGATCAGGTCGGCAAAGTCCACCGCCAGCTTCTGCTTCTCGTGGAGGGTGTCCTTGTCCACGCAGATCATCTCCAGCTGCTCGTGGGCGGCATAGAGGATGGTGCCGCCGGGGGTCTCGTAGATGCCCCGGTCCTTCATGCCCACCAGCCGGTTTTCCACGATGTCGATGATGCCGATGCCGTTGGCGCCGCCCAGAGCGTTCAGCTTCTCAATGATCTTGGAGGCTTTCATCTTCTCGCCGTCCACGGCCACAGGCGCGCCCTGTTCAAAGTCGATGGTGACGTAGGTGGGCTTGTCGGGAGCCTTGAAGGGAGAGACGCCCATCTCCAGGAAGCCGGGCTTGTCCAGATCCGGCTCGTTGGCGGGATCCTCCAGATCCAGGCCCTCGTGGGACAGATGCCACAGGTTCTTATCCTTGGAGTAGTTGGTCTCCCGGGTGATCTTCAGGGGGACGTTGTGGGCCTCGGCGTAGTCGATCTCCTCGTCACGGCTCTTGATGTCCCACTCCCGCCAGGGGGCGATGATCTTCATGCCGGGGGCGAACCGCTTGATGGCCAGCTCGAACCGAAC
Source organism: Candidatus Onthomonas sp. (assembly GCA_051866815.1). Lineage (GTDB taxonomy): Bacteria > Bacillota > Clostridia > Oscillospirales > Oscillospiraceae > Onthomonas. Next base: position 24,691 of record JBJDXS010000051.1, read on the forward strand.
CTGGTCGTTGCCCTTGCCGGTGCAGCCGTGGCAGATGGCGTCAGCGCCCTCGGCCAGGGCGATCTCCGCCAGCTTCTTGCCGATGATGGGCCGGGCAAAGGCGGTGCCCAGCAGATAGTTCTCGTACTTGGCGCCGGCCTTCATGGAGGGGATGATCACGTCGTCCACCATCTCGTCGGTCAGGTCGGCCACAATCAGCTTGGAGGCGCCGGTCTTGAGTGCCTTCTCCTCCAGACCCTCCAGCTCGTCGGCCTGGCCCACGTTGCCGGAGACGGCGATGATCTCAGGGTCGCCGTAGTTCTCCTTCAGCCAGGGAATGATGATGGATGTATCCAGTCCGCCGGAATAGGCCAGGACTACCTTCTTGATTTCGCTCATGTTGACTGCCTCCTATTGGACTGCGGCTCAGGTGCCGGGTGCACGGTCAATCCGGCACGCCGCAGCGCTCTTTCTTTGTCGTGGATAATCATACCACCCCTCCCTGTTGTTGACAATCCCCATTTTGCATAATTTTTCGTTTTCTCCCCGTTCCGTCCTGTATATTTCCACGGATTTATGGATGAATATTCATTTTAGTCTCGATTTTCATGATATTTATACATTTTCATTCGTATCTCCGAAGGGGCCTGCCCCCTCCCCCGCCGGCGGAAAAATATTTTCCCCTCCCCTATTGACAACTTTCCTTGTCAATGCTATCCTATAGATGACAAAGATCATTGTCATTTTGACGCAAATCCTGGTCAAAGGAGGGATGCAGCTTGCCGCTGAAAAATCACCTGAAGGAGTACCGGGCCCGGCTGGGGGTCAACCAGCAGGAGCTGGGCAAATTGATCGGGGCATCCCGGCAGACGGTGAGCCTGATCGAACGGGGAGACTACTCCCCCTCTGTCACCCTGGCCCTGAAGATCGCCAAGGTGTGCAACTGTACCGTAGAAGAAATTTTCGAGTACGAGGAGGAATAAAGAATGAGAGACGAGCGCAAGGAAGAGATCCGTCAGGAGGATCGGAAGTGGAGCTGGAAATTTGCCCTGATCATTGTGGCCAGCATCTTTGTGGGCATTCTTGCCGGACTGAGTCTGGGCATTCTGGACGGCATTGACCCGCACTGGCTGGACTGGCTGGCTGGCTGCGCGGTACCGCTGGGGGCGCTGGGGGTGCTGTGGCTGACGCTGATTGTCACCGTCATCACCGCTCTGGTCAACTGCCGGCAGGCCAAAGCCCTGGCCCAGACCGCCGACAGCGCCGACAGCGGCTGGGAGATCGTGGAGCGCAAGCAGGGCGCCGCCCTCACCGCCACCACCGTCCAGGTTGTCGTGGTCTATACCTGCTTCGGCATCACCGCCGCCGGAGGCATGCAGGCGGTGCAGGCAGATTTGCTGGATCCCATCCGCTTTCTCATCGCCCTGGCCCTGGATCTGCTGGGTCTGGTGTTCTCCCTGGTGTCCGGTGTGGCTATTCAGCGGTGGGTGGTCAACACCATCAAGGAGCAGAATCCGGAGAAGCGGGGCTCCGTCTTCCAGGTGAACTTCAACAAGGTCTGGATGAAGAGCTGCGACGAGGCGGAGCTGAGCCAGATCTACCGGGCGGGCTTCCAGGCCTACCGGGCGGGGCACTATGCCTGTCTGTCCGTCTGGATGGTCACCGTGCTGACCGGCATGATCGGCTGGCTGAACTGGGGGGCCATTCTGGCGGTGGGTGTTATCTGGCTGGTGCTCCAGATCGCCTACTGCGTCAACGCCCGGAAAAACGGCAACCAGGCAGCCGCCATCTGAGGAAGCGCAAGATAGACAGATCCGCCCTCTCTGTGATACAATGTGGAAAACACATTGCCAGAGAGGGCGGGTTTTTATGGCGCAGTTTTCCAGCGATACCTCCGGACGCAGCCTGCTGGGCTGGGTCAAGGCGCTGGTGGTACTCACTCTGGGGCTGATTGTGGCCCATCTGGGCATCACCCTGTTTCTGCTCACCGATCTGGGCTCCGATCCCTTTACCGTTATGATTCAGGGGCTGGCCCGGGCGTCCGGTCTGACGGTGGGGACGATGCACGTCATCGTCTCCTGCCTGCTCATGGGGCTGATGCTGCTGTTTACAAAGGGCTATGTCAAGCCGGGCACCGTCATCTGCGCCTTCTGCGGCGGGCCGATTATCGACTGCTTCTCCTGGCTGCTGGGGCCTTATCTCTCCGGAGACTCCCCCACGGCCCTGCGGCTGTGCGGGGTGGTGCTGGGCTGCGTGATTCTCGCCCTGGGCATGAGCGTGGTCATCAACAGCGACGCGGGCACCGGCCCCAACGACCTGGTGGCCATGATTCTCACCGACAAGCTGGGCCGGTTCCAGTTCCGCTGGGTGCGGATGGGCTGCGACCTGTGCTTTCTGGCGGTGGGCTTCGCCCTGGGAGGCGTAGTGGGGGTGGGCACCCTGGTGGCCGCCTTTCTGGTGGGCCCCTGCGCCCAGCTCTGGCTGCCCGTCACAAAGGGCTGGATTCCAAGCTATGACAAGGAGGCGCGGTGAACGATGCGCATTATGGCAATTGACTACGGGGATGCCCGGACTGGGGTGGCCATCTCCGACCCCTTCGGCCTGCTGGCGGGGTACACCACCGTCATCCACAGCCGCAGTCAGGATGTGGTGACCGGGGAGCTGAAACAGCTCATCGCCGAGCACGGGGTGGAGGAGCTGGTGCTGGGCTGGCCCAAAAATATGGACGCCACCCTGGGGGACCGGGCGGAGAAGAGCGCCGCCTTCGGCCAGCGGCTCCGGGAAGAGACGGGGCTGCCGGTGACCATGTGGGACGAGCGGCGGACCACGGTGGAGGCCCATCAGATCCTCTCCGACAACGGCCGGCGGGGCAAAAAGCGGAAAAACACGGTGGACGCCGTGGCGGCAACCCTGATTCTGGAGGGGTTTCTGACCTACAGACGGCTCCACCCCCAGGGATAAGGAGGAGACAGGGATGTTTCTGGATACCGACGAGAAGCGGGTGCTCATCGACCTGGAGGACGAGGACGGCAATACCCAGACCTATGAGCTGGTGGATCTGGTGGAATATTTGAAGGACACCTTCGGCATCTTCCTCCCTGCCGGACAGGACGAGGGGGATGTGGCCATCCTCCAATTGGTGGGCGAGGACGAGGAAAAGGCGGAGAGCTACGCCCCGGTGGAGGACGACGGGCTGGAGCAGATCGCCTTCGACCTGTTCCAGGCCAAAAATATGGACCGGTTTGACTTCGGTGAGAGCAGCTTTTCCCTGGAGGAGGGGCTGCTGTAATTGGCAGACCCTTTCCGGCATCGGTCGGGAGGGCGCAGAGGCCCTCCCCTACGGCGTTTTTCTGAGGCCGGCTGACGGGCATATTGTCCCCTGCCGCGTTTGATTGATCCATTTCCACAGAAAAGAGGCATATCCATGAGATTATCTATTCGGGAGCGGGAGCTGATCCGGCTGGTGGAGCAGGTCCGGCCCATTATCTACGACGAACAGCGGATCCATCAGGTGAAGGAAAAGGGCCTGGCGGACTTTGTCACCCAGGCGGATCTGGCCGTCCAGCACACCCTCCAGGAGCTGCTGGCCCGGTGCTGGCCGGGCATCCAGTTCATGGGCGAAGAAGAGGGCGCCCGGCCGGAGGATCGGAACCGACCCATGTGGATTCTCGACCCCATCGACGGCACCAACAACCTGATTCACGACTACCGGGAGAGCGCCGTCTCCCTGGCCCTGTGGGACGGGAGCCGGGTGGTAATGGGTGTGGTCTACAACCCCTTCCTCCGGGAGACCTACTCCGCCTCCCTGGGCCAGGGCGCCCGCTGCAACGGCAGGGCCATCCGGGTGAGCAAGCGGCCCGACCTGGCCCACAGCCTGGCCCTGTTCGGCACTTCCCCCTACGAGAAGGAGCGGGCGGATCAGGTGTTCGCCCAGGCCAAGGCGCTGTACCTCAGGAGCGAGGATCTCCGCCGGGGCGGCAGCGCCGCTCTGGACCTGTGCCGGGTGGCGGCAGGCCGGGCGGAGGTGTACTTTGAGTACAACCTGAAGCCCTGGGACTACGCCGCCGGTCAGCTCATCGTCCGGGAGGCGGGCGGTATGTGTACCGCCCTGGACGGCGGCGTTCTGCCGGTGGTGGAAAACGCCGATATTCTCTGCACCAACGGCCTGGTGCACGAGGAGGCCCGGGTGCTGCTGGGGCAGGGGTAAACGGCGAATGTCTGCGGCGGGGGCAAGCCCACGTCCTACGGATACTTTTTATGGTCGTCCAGGAGGGCGCAGAGGCCCTCCCCTACGGCGTTTATCGCATATCACTGTAGGGGCGCGCATTGCGCGCCCGCCGTTTTGCGCAAAGGCTATACAGAACAAAACAACATCCCCGACGCCTGCATCCGGGCATCGGGGATATTTGCATTGGTTCAGGAAAACAGCTTCGCCAGGCCGGATTTCCGGCTGCTCTGCACCGCATCCCGGAAGGCCTCCCAGGCATCCTCGTGCTCCACATAGTAGATGGGGCAGAGCTTTCCGGTGACGTCGTAGTGGCGGATGATCTGCTCCCGGTCCAGGTCATAGTAGTCCGCCAGAAAGGCCACCAGCCGCACCAGGCTGTCATAGGTCTCCTGGGTGAAGCGGCCCTCCTCGTCCGGGTGACAGCACTCGATGGAGATGGTGTCCCAGTTCCGGTCATTGGAGCAGTAGGCAATCTCGTCCAGGGGGACGCACTGGAGAATCTCCCCCTCCAGGCCGATGACAAAGTGGCTGCTGGCGGAGCGCTCCCCGGTCTCGGCCAGGGAGGCAAAGTAGTCCCGGTTGTTCTGGGCGGTGGTGCCCGGGTTTCCCACATAGTGCACCACAATGCCGTCCACCTGGCCCAGCTTCTCTCCGGGCCGGGAGTATTGGTTCACCGGGATCAGGTCCTCTGTCACCCACTCCGGCAGCTCCGGGGGCTCCTTAGGGCCGAACCAGGAGAAGGGATCCTGGGTGAAAATCCAAACGCCTCCCGCCAGCACTGCCGCCAGCAGCAGCAGGGGCAGGGGCGAAACAGACCGCCGCCGTCTTCTGCGGCGGCGTCTTTTGTGGCGGCGGACAGGCTGGTAAACCGGCTGATCGGACACGGGCATGGGATGACACTTCCTCTCTTGACACCCAGTATAGCATCCGCCGGGGAAAACCGCAAATTTCGACGGGTTAAGAAGCTCTTAATTTTCCCTTAAATCTGTAGGGAAAATGGGCTGTCCATTTCCGGGAAACTGTGCTACACTAAAGAATACGAGACCCGGCAGGGCCGGATTGAATCAAAGATATGGAGCTGAGCGATATGAGCAATCCCAACTGGAAAATTGAGACCAACTGTATCCAGGCCGGCTATGAGCCGAAAAACGGCGAGCCCCGGATGATCCCCATTATTCAGAGCACCACCTTCAAGTACGACTCCTCCGCGGAGATGGGCAAGCTGTTCGACCTGGAGGCCAGCGGCTACTTCTACACCCGCCTCCAGAACCCCACCAACGACCACGTGGCGGCCAAGATCGCGGCCCTGGAGGGCGGCACCGCAGCTATGCTCACCTCCTCCGGACAGGCGGCCTCCTTCTTCTCCATCTTCAACATCTGCAGCGCGGGAGACCATGTGGTGTCCTCCGCCGCCATCTACGGCGGCACCTACAACCTGTTCAACGTCACCATGCGGAAGATGGGCATCGACTTCACCTTCGTGGATCCGGACTGCTCCGACGAGGAGCTGGAGGCCGCCTTCCGGCCCAACACCAAGGCGGTCTTCGGTGAGACCATCGCCAACCCCGCCCTGGTGGTGCTGGACATCGAGCGGTTCGCCAAGGCCGCCCACGCCCACGGGGTGCCCCTGATCATCGACAACACCTTCGCCACCCCCATCAACTGCCGGCCCTTCGAGTGGGGCGCGGACATTGTCACCCACTCCACCACCAAGTATATGGACGGCCATGACTGCGGCGTGGGCGGCTGCATCGTGGACTCGGGCAACTTCGACTGGATGGCCCACGCGGACAAGTTCCCCGGCCTGTGCACCCCGGACGAGAGCTATCACGGCATCACCTACGCCGAGCGCTTTGGCAAGGAGGGGGCCTACATCACCAAGGCCACCGCTCAGCTCATGCGGGATCTGGGCTCCATCCCCGCCCCCATGAACGCCTTCCTGCTCAACCTGGGTCTGGAGAGCCTCCACGTCCGGATGCCCCGCCACTGCGAAAACGCCATGCAGGTGGCCAAATTCCTGGAGAGCAGCGACAAGGTGGCCTGGGTCAACTTCCCCGGTCTGGAGAGCAGCAAGTACTATGAGCGGGCCCAGAAGTATATGCCGAACGGCACCTGCGGCGTCATCGCCTTCGGCGTCAAGGGCGGCCGGGCCGCGGCGGAGAAATTCATGGGCGCGCTGAAGCTGGCCATGATCGCCACCCATGTGGCCGACGCCCACACCTGCGTCCTCCATCCCGCCTCTTCCACCCACCGGCAGCTCACCGACCAGGAGCTGGTGGCCGCCGGCGTCAGCCCCGACCTGATCCGTCTGTCCGTGGGCATTGAGAACGTGGACGACATCATCGCCGACGTGGCCCAGGCCCTGGAGACCATCTGAGTTTTGACACACAAAGACACCCACGGGAATTTTCTCCTGTGGGTGTCTGTGCGTGACGGGGCTTTTTTCGAAAAAGAGGGGCAGAAAAAAATCCCCCGCTCTTTCCGAAAAAAAATGCTCTCCAACCCCTTGACCTTGCCGCAGCGTCAACCACTATACTGAATCCTGTCAGGAGGGAGCGCAATGCAATACACCGTCAAGGCCCTGGCCGACCTGGCCGGGGTGACTACCCGCACCCTGCGCTGGTACGACCGCATCGGCCTGCTCCGGCCCGGAGCCGTCACACCGGCGGGCTACCGGCTCTACGGCCCGGCGGAGGTGGAGCGGCTGCAGCAGATTCTCTTCTACCGGGAGCTGGGGCTGCCCCTGGGGGAGATCCGGGCGGTGCTGGACGATCCCGCCTTTGACCGGCAGGCGGCGCTGCAGAGCCACCTGGCGGAGCTGAACCGGCGGAAGGCCCGGACAGAAGCGCTGATCCTGACGGTAGAAAAAACGCTTCGTGAAATAGAAGGAGGGTCTGCAATGACAGATCAGGAAAGATTTCAGGGCTTCAAGGCGGACATGGTCCGGAAAAATGAGGCCCGCTACGGCCGGGAGAGCCGGACAAAATACGGCGACGAGGCGGTTGACCTGGCCAACGCCCGGGCCATGGGCCTGACTCAGGAGCAGTATCGCCGCTGGAAGGCGCTGGAGGATGAGATTCTGAACCGGCTGGCCCAGGCAGTGCGGTCGGGGGCGGATCCGGCCGGAGCGGAGGGGCAGGCGATCGCCGCACTCCACCGGGACTGGTGCTCCTACACCCTGGGAGACTACGACCCCAGACGCCACGCTGGCCTGGCCCAGCTCTATACGGCGGACGAGCGGTTCACCGCCTACTATGACCGGGAAGAGCAGGGCTGCGCCCGATTCCTGCAGGAGGCAATTTTACGGTATACAGCGCAATTCTGACAGAAAAGCCCCGCATCCTATGGATGCGGGGCAAACTTTGTCATTGATCAGAGCATGAAAGCGGAAGCCCGCCGCAGGGGGCGGCCCTCACACCCTGGGGGTATACAGCAGCGCCGCGCCCACGATACCGGCGTCGTTGCCCAGCTGGGCCTTGACGAACCGGGTGCTCTGGGCCCCCTGACGGGCCTTGGTGCGCTCAGCCACCAGCTCCTGGAGGGGGTACTGGAGGTCCTCCTCCCGCTCGTTGGCGATGCCGCCGCCCAGGCAGATCAGCTCCGGGGAGAAGATATTGATGGCGTTGGCCAGGCCGTCGGCCAGATAGGAGAGGTATGTATCCGTCACCTGCTTGGCGGTGGGATCCCCCTGGCGCATGGCTACAAAGGGGGTTTTGCCGCTGACGTTGGCCATGTCCCACTTGCACAGGGGCCACATACTGCTCTCCGGGTGCAGCTCCATGGCCTCCCGGGTCATCCGCTTGAGGGCGGTGGCGGAGGAGTACTGCTCCCAGCAGCCTCTCCGGCCGCAGGAGCAGGGCTGGCCCCCGGCCTGAATGACCATGTGGCCGATCTCAGTGCCCCGGAGCTGGATGCCGTTGCCCGTCTTGCGCAGGTAGCTGCCGCCCACGCCGGTGCCCAGGGTGAACATCATGAGGAACGAGCTGTCCCTGCCGCAGCCCGCCAGGCCCTCGGCCAGGACGGCGCAGCAGGCGTCGTTTTCCAGGTACACCGGCACGTCCCAAAGCTGCTGAAACAGCTTGCGCACCGGGGTGTGGTCAAAGGGGGCGTTCACCGTCT
>JBJDXS010000052.1:0-5361 GCA_051866815.1 Candidatus Onthomonas sp.
TGCTGTCCACGCTCTCGTGGAGGACGATCTGACCGTCCTTGAGGAACACCGCCTCGTCCAGCACCGTCTCAATGTCGGAGATCAGGTGCGTGGAGATGAGAATCGTGCCCTCCTCATTGTAGTTGTTCAAAATGGTGGAGAGGATGTACTCCCGGGCCGCCGGATCGACTCCGCCAATGGGCTCATCCAGCACATAGAGCAGCGCCTTGCGGCTCATGACCAGCACTAGCTGGACCTTCTCCCGGGTACCCTTGGAGAGGGTCTTGAACCGGGCCTCCGGGCTCACCTTCAGCCGGGCCAGCATATCCATGGCCTTGTCCCAGTCAAAGTCAGCGTAAAAGTCCCGGAACAGCTTGAGGGCGTCCTTCACTGTCATCCAGTCCCCCAGATAAGTGCGCTCCGGGAGATAGCTCACCAGCGCCTTGGTCTCCGGGCTGATGGGCATCCCCGCCACCTCAATCAGGCCGCTGTTCGGAGTGAGCAGGCCGCAGATCAGCTTAATCAGGGTGGTTTTGCCCGCTCCGTTGGGGCCCAGCAGCCCCACAATTTTGCCCTTGGGCAGGGTCAAATCCACCCCCCTGAGCACCTGGGTCTTGCCGTAGCTCTTTTCCACCTGGCTGCACAGCAAAACCGTGTCATTTCGTCTCTCTTCCATAAGTTTTACTCCTTTTCCGTCTCTTCCGCCGGCACTGTCCAACTCTGCAGCATCTCCCGGATCTCCTCCGGGGAGAAGCCCAGGGCAGCCAGCTGCCGCCGGCACTGGTCAATATGGGTATGCGCCTGCTCCAGCCGCAGGCAGTGGATCAGCTCTTGGCTTTCCGTCACCCTCCGGCCGGCGGTGCGCTGGGTATAGAGCAGGCCGGTGGACTCCAGCAGGGCCAGCGCCTTCTGCATGGTGTTGGGGTTCACCGCCGCCTCCTGGGCCAGCTCCCGCACCGAGGGGATGCTGCTTCCGGGCGGGTACTCCCCCGTCAGAATCCGCAGCCGGATCACCTCTGCCGCTTGCAGATAGATGGGCGCGTCTGTTGCAAAATTCCAGGGCATTGCATTCGCTCCTTTCCGCTCGAACCAGCTAAGGAAGCAGGCTCCCTGGGCAGCCCGCTCTTGCGGTTCAAACCAGCATTGGTTTTTCTGTATCGTTTAAATGCTGTATTAAGATAATAATACAGTCACACAGCACTGTCAAGGGTCTGTCTCCGTTTTAATCCTTTTTCTAAGATATGGCTCTCACAGGCCAGCCAGAAATCTTACTTCTCCTGACAACGACCAAACTCCCTTGCAACCGCCGTGCTCCTCCGCTACAATTATGTCTACCAGCTTCCGCATCTGCCGTTTTCTCCAGAAAATCCAATTATTTCCTTTTCCGATCAGTATTTTTGTATTGCTTTTTCCGAATGTGCTCTGCACAGGCTGAGGATTTCTGCTGTTTTAACCCACTTTTTTTATCATCTCGCGGAGGTATTTTTATGAAGCGACAGTCTGCACCCCGCTGGCTGGTGGGTCTGTGCTGTGTTCTGGCCGCAGTCGCCGTGGTGCTGGCCCTGGTGTTGGGAAATGTGATTCTCGCCCGGCGTCAGAGGACCACTCTGGTTCCTCCTGCGTCCCCGTCCCCTACCTCTCACCCTGCCTCTGTTCAGCCGGAACCGGACTCCCCTTCGCCGGAAGAGGAGGAATCAGAGCCGGCCTTTCACACATTGGGCTCTGTTCTGCTTTACTGTATTCAGGACAATCTGCTGGAATACGACGCAGTTCACACCATCTCAGTAGAACATGCCACGGTAATTGACCTCACCGGAGCTCAAATTGCCTCACTGTCTCAGCTGACTGCCGTTCTGGACGAGCAGACCTGGGCCTTTACCGCGGACCTGATTCTGGATACTCAGGGGCAGGCCGCAGCAGTCTGCCTCACTGAACGGACTCTTCGGCCTAAAATAGGCATTTCCTGGGAATCGGATGATCAGGATCTCACCTCCTACAAAAAGGATATCCAGCGCAACGGCGGCATACCGGTGGAACTGCCTCAAATTACAGATGATGCCTCAGCTGTGGAAGCGCTCTCTCAGGTGGACGGCGTTTGGCTGACCGGGGGCGGAGACATTGACCCAGCGTTCTATGGAGAAGAGGTAGACGGCTCTTATCACATTGATCCTGTCCGGGACATCTCGGATTACCACCTGGCCCAGCAGGCCATCCGGCTGGATGTGCCCTTGCTGGCCATCTGCCGTGGTGAGCAGGTGCTCAATGTGGCCCTGGGCGGCGGGCTGATTCAGGATATCAACGACTATTTGGAGGAGAACGATCTTCCCTCCGCCGATGAAACCGGCGTCTACCACAAAAACAGCGACATGCCATACCACGACATCAATCAGATTGACCCCGACTCCAAGTGGCTCAGTGACATTGTCGGCGGCACAACCCTGACCAACGCCGCCACCTACCATCACCAGGCCATTGATCCGGACCGGGTTGCCCCGGGGCTGATAGTGGTGGCGTGGTCAGACGACGGCATGATCGAGGCGGTTGAGTACCAGGCAAATCGCTTTGCACTGGGCGTTCAGTTTCATCCGGAACGGGATGCCTTGGGAGATACGACGGAGGTTGATGTTGATCAGGATATCTGCAATCAATTCTTCCGTTTCCTGATTGCGGCCGCCGCTGGGAACTGATCACTTGGCCGAAATGTCTGCCCCGCACTTTTACAAAAAACAGAGACGTCCCGATGCGGCTGCTGATTCCGCATCGGGACGTCTTGCTATAACAGATTTAAAAGCTCCTCCGGACAGTCAATGAGGTAATCCGGTTCCAAAGACCGAAGCATCTCCCGATCCCGGAACCCCCAGGTCACCGAGCAGCAGTCCAATCCTGCATTTCGCGCCGTGGCCACATCCACCTCCGAATCTCCCACATAAAGACACTCCTCCCGGTTCTTGCCCAACTGCTCGATGGCTGCCCAGACCATATCCGGGTAGGGCTTGCGCCGGAGGCCGGGGGCCTCGCCCATGGAGACCGCCATCCGCTCCCCGAAAAAGGCCCGGCTCAGGGGCTTGACCGCGGCGTCCTGCTTGTTGGAGACCACCGCAAGTGAAATTCCCCGGCCCTTCAGCTCGTCCAGCAGAGGCAGAATGCCAGGGTAGGGGGCGGTCTTAATCCGGCAATGGCTCTCATAATAGGCCCGGTAGAAGGCGGTGGCCTCCTCGTACCGGGGATAGGCCCGCCCACCGGGCAGGGTCTTCTCCATCAGCACCGCCACCCCGTTGCCCACGCTTTGGCGCACCTGGTCAACAGACAGTGCTTCCAGCCCTTCGTGCCGGCGCATGGCGTTGACGGCGTCCGCCAGATCCTCCAGAGTGTTCAGGACGGTGCCGTCCATATCAAAAATCACTGCGGTATAGCCCATAACACTGCCTCCTTTTCCTTCGGCAGCATTATAGCACGGCCCTCTCTCCTATTCCAGCTTTTTTCGCAGATGCTCCACCGCCCGGCGCTCAATGCGGGAAATCTGCACCTGGCTCACGCCGATGATCTTGGCGGTACGGTCCTGGGTGAAGCCCCGGAAATAGCGCAGCAGGATTACCATCCGTTCCCGCTCCTCCAGCTCCTGCACCGCCTGGCGCAGGGAGACCGACTCCACAATTGCCCCCTCGATGCCCTGATCCCCCAGTAGAGACTCCAGCGTCAGCCCCTCCGCCGTCTCGCTCTGGAGGGAGGTGACGGCGCTGGAGGCGGTGTCGGCGGCGGCGATCTCCTCCGGCGAGAGACCGGTGTGAGCGGAGAGCTCCGAGAGGGTAGGCTCCCGATTCAGCTGATTGGCCAGCTGCTCCCGGGCGCTGCGCAGCTGAAACGCCTGTTCCTTCAGACCCCGGCTCACCTTGATCGCCCCGTCATCCCGAAGGAAGCGGCGGATCTCCCCGGCGATCTTAGGGACGGCGTAGGTGGAAAACTGGGTGCCGTAGGCCGGGTCAAAGCTCTGCACCGCCTTGAGAAAGCCGATGCAGCCCAATTGAAACAGGTCCTCCGTCTCCGCCCCCCGGCCGGCATAGCGCTTGACGATGCTCCAGATCAGCTTGTCGTTTTCCGACAGCAGAATCTCGCAGGCCCCCTTGTCCCCCTGTTGGGCGGCGGCCAGCAGCTCACCCCTGCGCAGGGTCATGGCCGGGTGCGGAGGGAGATCTTTTTCCGCATAATCACCACCGTCCCCCGACCCGGGGTGGAGCGAACCCGAATGGTGTCCATAAAGCTCTCCATGATGGTAAAGCCCATGCCGCTGCGCTCCTCCCCGCCGGTGGTGTACATGGGCTGACGGGCCTGCTGGATGTCCGGGATGCCCACGCCCCAGTCCTGGACGGTGATCTCTAGGAGATTTTCCGGGAACAGCCGGAGCTTGATCAGCACCCGGCCCAACTGGTCGGGGTAGCCATGGACAATGGCGTTGGTCACCGCCTCGGAGACCGCCGTCTTGATGTCCCCCAGCTCCTCCAGGGTGGGATCCAGCTGAGCGGCGAAGCAGGCCACACTGGAGCGGGCAAAGCCCTCGTTGGCACTGCGGCTGAGAAATTCGATTTTTGCGCTGTTGATCGGTTTCATATGTATCATCCTCTCCTGGACGTTATCTGGTTTCCATGGGAATCAGCCGGTGGAGGCCCGCCGCCCGGAGCACCCGGGCCGCCTGGCGGGGCACCGCCTTGAGCTTTAGACTGCCTCCCAGCTCGCTCATCAGCCGGTGGGCCCGGAGCACCAGGGCGATGCCGGAGGAGTCCATAAAGGTGACCCGGGAGAAGTCCAGCTCCAGGCTCTGGGGCAGACGGAGCGAGATCTCCCGCTCCAGGGCCTGGCTGATGTTCTGGGCCCGGTGGTGGTCGATCTCCCCCTCCAGACTCCAGCAGAGCTGGCGCCCCTCATTTTGGCAGGTGGCAGGCATAGCGATTCCTCCAGTCTTTTCCTGTGTGAGATGTAAAAATCACCCTGTACCGGCCCCTTTCGGGTGGGTACAGGGTGATTGTAGCTTTATTTGCTTGAAAAGTTTGGCGAATGCCGGGATGTACGGAGATTTTTATCAGGAAAGGCCGCCTCCCATCAGGGAAGCGGCCTTGCTTTTTGAAAATGATGCAGTTGTTCCGGTCAGCCCAGCGCCTTCAGGCTCTCGGTGAGCTGGGCGATCTCCCGCTGGGTCTTTTCCAGGCTGTCCCGCTCCCGCTGGATGACCGCCTCGGGGGCCTTGGAGACAAACTTCTCGTTGGAGAGCTTGGACTGAATCCCCTTGAGGTACTTCTCCTTCTTCTCCAGCTCCTTGGCGATGCGCTTGCGCTCGGCGTCCAGATCCACCAGCTCAGCCAGAGGGATATACAGCTTGGCGTCGGCGGT
>JBJDXS010000053.1:0-32605 GCA_051866815.1 Candidatus Onthomonas sp.
AGGCCATGAACCGGCACTATGACCGGGCGGCCTACCTGGACGAGATCCGGCGGCTCCGGGCGCTGATTCCCGACATCGTCCTCACCTCGGACATCATCGTGGGCTTCCCCGGGGAGACCACCGGGGAGTTTGAGGATACCCTCTCCCTGCTGGAGGAGGTGCGCTATGACGCCCTCTTCACCTTTATCTACTCCCCCCGGGAGGGGACGCCGGCGGCGAAAATGCCGGATCCCATGTCCAAGGAGGAGAAGAACCGGAACTTCCAGCGGCTGGTGAATCTCCAGAACCGGATCTCCGCCGAAAAGCACGCCGCCTATGTGGGCAAGACGGTGCGGGTGCTGGTGGACGGGGAGAACGCCGACGGAAAGCACACCCTGACCGCCCGCACCGACGGAGGCCGCCTGGTGCATCTGGACGGCGCCCCGGAGCTGATTGGCACCTGGCAGCAGGCGAAGATCACCGGCTCTTCCAACTGGGCATTGTTCGGGGAGCTGGTGTGAGCCGGATGTGACCGCAGGACCCGGGGATCACCGGTTGAATCGGATGCCGGGAAATGATACAATACCAAAAAATATGGCCTGTTTCATAGGATTGGAACAGAACGGAAAGGGTGGGAAAGCAATGGGAGAGATTGGCGGATACCTGGAGCTGGAACAGTTTGCCGGCCGGGAGTATTACACCGGCGTGCGCCGGCTGAACCTGGGCCGTACGGCCATCCAGTATGCCCTGAAGGCGCTGGGCGCCCGGGAGCTGTGGGTGCCCAGATTCCTGTGCGACTCCATGCTGGAGGCCTGTGAAAAGACGGACTGCCGGCTGCACATGTACCAGATCGGAGACGATCTCCAGCCCCGGCTGGAGGAGTGGCAGGCCCGGCCGGACTGCTGGCTGCTGCTGGTGAACTATTACGGCCAGTACAGCCAGGAGCAGATCCTGGACTGGCAGGCCCGGTACGGACGGATTATTGTGGACAACACCCAGGCCTTCTTCCAGCCTCCGGTGGAGGGCGTGCCCACCCTCTATTCCATCCGGAAGTTCTTCGGCCTGCCGGACGGCGCCTATCTCTATCTGCCGGAGCAGGTGGACGACCGGGCCCTGTACGAGGCGCTGGATCGGGACAGCTCCCGGACCAGAATGGGCCATCTCCTGGGCCGCTATGAGGCCTCTGCCGGGGCCTTTTACCAGGAGATGCTGGCCAACGCCCATACCTTCTATGACGAGCCGGTCAAGACCATGTCCCGGCTGACGGAAAATCTGCTGCGGGCCATCCCCTATGAGCAGGTCAAGGCCCGCCGGGAGGAGAACTGGAAGCGCCTGCACCAGCTGCTGGGGGCGCAGAACCCGCTGAACTGGCCGATGCCCGAGGGGCCTTTTGTCTATCCCTTCTATCATCCCCGGGCGGCGGCGCTGAAGAAGGAGCTGGCGGCTCAGAAGATTTTCGTCCCCACCTACTGGAACAACGTCATCCGGGACGAGCCGGAGGACAGCCCGGAGCACCGGCTGGCGGCCAATCTGCTGCCCCTGCCCTGTGACCAGCGCTACGGCGGGGCGGAGATGGAGACCTTGGCTCAGGCGGTACAGGCGCTGCTGTGACGGCGGAGGCATTACACACAGGCTCCTGCGGGAGCGAGAATCAAAATGGAGGTAAGCGGACATGAGTCTGTATTCTGTTGTGGTACCGGTCTATAACTCGGAGCACAGCCTGGAGGAGCTGTATACCCGGCTCTGCCATGTGTTTGACGAGGTGATGCAGGAGCCCTTTGAACTGATTCTGGTGGACGACAGCTCAAAGGACCGGTCCTGGGAGGTCATGAAGCAGCTGCGGGCAAAGGACCGCCGGGTGAAGATCATCCAGCAGGCCAAAAACTTCGGCCAGCATCCGGCCATTCTCTGCGGCTGCTCTGTGGCGAAGGGAGACATTATCGTCAATATGGACGACGACCTCCAGCATCCGCCGGAGGAGCTGCCCAAGATGGCCCAGTATCTGAAGGATCATCCCGAGGTGGATGCCGTGCTGGGCAAATACGAGGGGCGGCAGCACAGCTTTATCCGCCGTATGGGAACCAAGGTGCAGCTGTGGCTGACCACCAAGATGCTGAAGAAGGATCCGGATCTGGAGATCACCAGCTTCCGCATGATGCGCCGTTTCCTGATGGACAGCATTATGGCCACCACCACCCATCTGCCTCAGATCGGCAACCTGCTGGTCCAGACCTCCAACCGGATTGTCAATGTGCCCATCCATCACGACGCCAGAAAGTACGGCCACAGCGGCTATACCTTTATCCGGCTGGTGAAGGATCTGGTGTACGATATCACCACCAACTCGCTGATTCCGCTGATTATTGTTCGGAATATCGGCGTCATCAGCTTTATCGTCAGCATTTTGCTGGGACTGTTCTATTTTATCAGATACTTTTTTGTCGGCATGCCGGTGGAGGGCTTCACCACCCTGGTGCTGCTGTTTTTGGCCTACAACGGCCTGATTTTGCTGGCCATCGGCATTCTGGGCGAGTACTTAATGCACACCCTGGATGAGGCGAAAAAGCTGCCCCGCTATGTGGTGCGGCAGATGGATGTGGACGACTGACCGGCCCGCGCGGCGGCAGACGGCAGCTTTCAGATAAGGAGCGGGTGGAATGGCTGAACTCACCCCCATGCGCAGGCAGTACCTGCAAATCAAAGAACAATATCCCGACTGCCTCCTCTTTTTCCGGCTGGGCGACTTCTACGAGATGTTCGACGAGGACGCAAAAACCGCCTCCCGGGAGCTGGATCTCACCCTGACCACCCGGGACCGGGGCAAGCCGCAGGAGGACCAGACCCCCATGTGCGGCGTCCCCTTCCACTCCTACGAGTCCTACCTGGCCCGGCTCATCGCCAAGGGCTACAAGGTGGCCATCTGCGAGCAGATGGAGGACCCCGCCCTGGCCAAGGGCCTGGTGGAGCGGGAGGTCATCCGGGTGGTGACCCCCGGCACCGTGGTGGACGCCTCCATGCTGGAGGAGGGGAAGAACAACTATATCGCCGCCATCTGCCTGGAGCCGGCGGGGGCGGGCATCTGCTTCTGCGACCTCTCCACCGGCGGCGTGTCGGTCACCGGCTTTGCCGGGGAGGATGTGCTCCCCCATGTGATGAACGAGCTGGGCCGCTTCGCCCCCCGGGAGGCGGTGCTCTCCCCCCTGTGCATGGAAAATGAGCCGCTGCTGACCTTCCTGAAGGACAAGCTGAGCTGCTGCTATGAGCCGGGAGGAAACCGGTTCCAGCTGGAGAGCGCCAAGGCCAAGGTGGAGAGCCAGTTTGACAATCCCGGCGCCATCCCTCCCGCCCGGCCCTGGGCGGTGCAGGCGGCGGGCGCCCTGCTGAGCTACCTTCACGAAACCCAGAAGACCGATCTCAGCTATATCCGTACCATCGAATACTACGCCGCCGGCCGGTTTATGGAGCTGGACCTCACCGCCCGGCGGAACCTGGAGCTCACCGAGACCCTCCGGGGCAAGGAGAAGCGGGGGAGCCTCCTCTGGGTGCTGGACAAGACCCGCACCGCCATGGGCGGCCGCAAGCTCCGCCAGTGGCTGGAGCGGCCCCTCCTCTCCCCGGTGGAGATCAACGGACGGCTGAACGCCGTGGCCGCCCTGGTGGACAAGCTGGTGGTGCGGCAGGAGCTGCTGCTCACCCTCCGGGAGGTCACCGATCTGGAGCGGCTCATCGGCCGCATCGCCTACGGCAACACCAACTGCAAGGATCTCCAGGCCTTGGGCATCGGCCTTTCCAAGGTGCCGAGAATCAAGGAGCTGCTGGGGGATACCACCGCACCCCTGCTCCAAAAGCTGCGGGACACCCTGGACGACCTGCCCGAGCTGCGCTGCCGGCTGGAGGCCGCCATCGTGGATGAGCCCCCCTTCCTGGTCCGGGAGGGCGGCATGATCCGGGAGGGCTACAATGAAGAGGTGGACTACCTCAACCACGTCCTCAAGGATAGTAAGAGCCTGATCGCCGACATCGAGGCCCGGGAGCGGGAGCGCACCGGTATCCGTCAGCTCCGGGTGCGCTATAATAAGGTGTTCGGCTACTATATTGAAGTCCCCCGGGCCCAGTCCGACCAGATGCCCGAGGACTATGTGCGAAAGCAGACCCTGGCCAACAACGAGCGGTTTATCAACCCAGAGCTGAAGGAGCTGGAAAACACCATCTTCAACGCCCGGGAGCGGATCGGCGACCTGGAGTATCAGCTCTTTGCGGAACTGAAGGATCTGTGCGCCGCCCAGGTGGAGCGGATTCAGACGGTGGCGGACGCCCTGGCCCAGATCGACGTGCTGGCCGCCCTGGCCGATGTGGCGGTACGCAACCAGTACACCATGCCGGTGGTGGACGACTCCACCGGCATCGAGATCGTGGACGGCCGCCACCCGGTGGTGGAGCAGATGCTCAAGGACAGCTTCTTCGTCCCCAACGACACGCTGATGGACGGGAAGAACGAGACCCTGGCCATCATCACCGGCCCCAATATGGCGGGCAAGTCCACCTATATGCGCCAGGTGGCCCTGATCTGCCTCATGGCCCAGATCGGCTCTTTCGTCCCCGCCCGCTCCGCCCGGCTGGGAGTGGTGGACCGGGTGTTTACCCGCATCGGCGCCTCCGACGACCTGGCAGGGGGCCAGTCCACCTTTATGGTGGAGATGAGCGAGGTGGCGGAGATTCTGAAAAACGCCACCAGCCGCTCCCTGCTCATTCTGGACGAGATCGGCCGGGGCACCTCCACCTATGACGGCATGAGCATCGCCCGGGCAGTGCTGGAGTACTGCGCGGACAAGAAAAAGCTGGGGGCCAAGACCCTCTTTGCCACCCACTATCACGAGCTCACCGTCTTGGAGGAGACCATCCCCGGGGTGCGCAACTACAATATCGCCGCCAAAAAGCGGGCGGACGACATCATCTTCCTGCGCAAGATCGTCCGGGGCGGGGCCGACCAGAGCTACGGCATCGAGGTGGCCAAGCTGGCTGGCGTGCCCCAAAAGGTGATCAACCGGGCCAAGAAGATTCTGGAGGAGCTGGAGAGCGGAAACGGCGTCCAGGTTCCGGTGCAGAAGCCCAAAGAGGAAGAGCAGATCTCCCTGGGGGACATGGCCGGTCAGGAGATTCTGAACCAGCTCCGGCTCACCGAGGTCAACACCCTTACCCCCATCGAGGCCATGAACCTGCTCTTTGAGTGGAAGAAAAAATTATAAAGCCCCGCAGATTCTGCCGATGTAATCAGGTAGGGGGCGATGTACTCATCGCCCCATTGGGTAGCGCAGGTCTGCTGGACAGGGCCGATGGGTACATCGGCCCCTACAGGCAGTCAATTGCCGTAAACGATTCCCATAGATAGGAGTACCCTATGCCCAAGATTCAACAACTCTCCCCCCATGTGGCCGACCTGATCGCCGCCGGCGAGGTGGTGGAACGCCCCGCCAGCGTGGTCAAGGAGCTGGTGGAAAACGCCATCGACGCCGGGGCCACCGCCCTGACGGTGGAGATCCAGGCGGGGGGCATGCGCTACATCCGGGTCACCGACAACGGCTGCGGCATCGACCCGGAGGACGCCCCCACCGCCTTCCTTCGCCACGCCACCAGCAAAATCCGCACCGAGTACGACCTGGAGGCCATCGGCACCCTGGGCTTCCGGGGGGAGGCCCTGGCTGCCATCTCCGCCGTGTCCAAAATCGAGCTGATGACCCGCACCCGGGCCGCCGATTTCGGCACCGCCCTGCTGCTGGACGGCGGCGTCCTCCGGGAGCAGGAGGAGGTGGGCTGTCCGGAGGGCACCACTATGATCGTCCGGGACCTGTTTTACAACACCCCCGCCCGGCTGAAGTTTATGAAGCGGGACGCCGCCGAGGGGGCTGCCGTCTACACCGTGGTGCAGCACGAGGCCCTGGCCCATCCGGAGGTCTCCTTCCGGTTCCTCCGGGAAGGGAAGGAGGAGCTGCTCACCCCGGGAGACGGGCGGCTGGAGTCCGCCCTCTACGCCGTCCTGGGCCGGGAGGTGGCCCTGGGCTTTTTGGAGTGTCCCGGCTACGGGGATGACATCCGGGTGGAGGGCTATCTCTCCCGCCCCGCCTGCTGCCGTGGTACCCGTGCCTATCAGTTCTTCTTTGTCAACGGCCGATACGTCAAGTCCCGGACCATGACCGCAGCATTGGAGGAGGCCTATCAGAATCAGAAGATGGTGGGCAAGTTCCCCGGCTGCGTCCTCAAATTGACCACCAAGCTCAACGCCGTAGACGTCAACGTCCACCCCGCCAAGACCGAGGTCAAGTTTACCAACGAAAAGCAGCTCTTTGAGGCGGTGTACTACGCCGCCAAGTCTGTCCTGGAGCGGGAGAGCGGCCATGTCCGGGCGGTGCTGCCCCAGCAGCCCCCCAAGCCCCAGCGGCAGGACACGGTGACCCCCAACCAGACCTTCTTCAAGAGCATGACCAGCCAGGAGTACCGGGAGAATAAGGGGAACATCCTCCGCTCTCCCGCCGTCCAGACCGCTCCGGATCGGACGATCACCCCCTGGCAGGCGGCCACCAGCCGCAACGCCGCCGAGCTGCTGGCCCGGCAGCGCCAACGGGAGGAGGCCCGCCGGGCCCAGAAGCAGCAGGAGAGCCGGGAGGTACAGGTGGTGCTGGACGCCCTGGCCCTTCAGAACACCGGCAAGGCAGCTCCCGCTCCGGAGCCTGCCCCCCTGCCGGAGGAGCTGGCCTGGGCGGCGCCGGAGCGGCGCCAAGCCCCAGAGTCCCCGGCCCCTGCGCCTGACCCGCAGCCGGAGCCGGTATTAGGGCCGGAGGACCAGCCCGCTGTGTCCACGGAGCCGCCGGTTCCGGAGGAGCCGGAGCTGACCACGGCGGAGGAGAGCCCGGTAACCCCGGAGACCCCCGCCTGGCGTCTGGCAGGAGAGGTGCTGAACACTTATCTGATTGTGGAGCAGGGGGACTCGGTGTTTCTCATCGACAAGCACGCCGCCCATGAGCGGATGAATTTTGACAGAATGAAAGCCCGGGATTATACGCCTATGCGGCAGCTGCTGCTGACCCCGGTGGTGGTCAAGGCTGCCCCGGCGGAGAGCGAGGCGCTGCTGGAGCACCTGGACCTGCTGCGGGAATTCGGCTTTGATGCGGAGGACTTCGGCGGCGGGGACATCCTGGTGCGGGAGGTGCCCGACTATGTGGAGGCGGAGGAGGCTGACCGGGTGCTCACCCAGCTGGCGGCCCAGCTGCTGGAAAACGGCACCGCCGACCCTGCCGCTGCCCGGGATCAGCTGCTGCACACCATGGCCTGCAAGGCGGCCATCAAGGGCGGCTGGAAAAACGACCCTGCCGAGCTGGAGGTGGTGGCCCGGGCGGTCATGTCCGGGGAAGTGAAATATTGCCCCCACGGCCGGCCGGTGGCCATCGAGCTGACAAAGGCCCAGCTGGAAAAGCAGTTCAAGCGGGCGTAAAGGACAGATCATTGCGCCCATTCGCAAGGGCGGGTTCTAAAACTACCCGTCCCGATTGGTCTCCCGCCTGCGACAAATAACCGTGTAGGGGCCGATGTACTCATCGGCCCTACCCGGCAGGCTGTTGTGTTCTGGTGGGGCGATGGGTACATCGCCCCCTACACAAAATATGACCGCGCTCTAAACCATGGAAAGGAGGCTTCAACGATGCCCCCGAAAGTGATCGTCATCGCCGGCCCCACCGCCTCGGGCAAGACCGCCCTCTCCATCGCCCTGGCAAAGCGCTTCGGCGGGGAGGTGGTCAGCGCCGACTCCATGCAGATCTACCGGGGCATGGACATCGGCACAGCCAAGCCAACCCTGGAAGAGCGGCAGGGTGTCCCCCATCATATGCTGGACGTGGCCGACCCGGAGGAGAACTTTTCAGTGGCCCGGTATGTGGAGCTGGCCTCCGCCTCGGTAGACGACATTCTCGCCCGGGACAGAGTACCCATTCTGGCGGGGGGCACCGGCCTCTATCTGGATTCTCTCCTCTCCGGGCGCACCTTCGCCCCGTATCCCGCCACCGGCTGGCGGGAACGGCTGCAGCAGCGGGCTGAGACAGAGGGCGTCCAGGTGCTGATGGAGGAGCTGGAGCGGGTGGACCCGGAGGCGGCCAACCGGCTGCATCTCAACGATGAAAAGCGGATTATCCGGGCCCTGGAGGTCTGGCATGAGACGGGCAAGACCATCTCCCAGCACAACCGGGAGACCCAGGCCATCCCGCCCCGGTATGAGGGCTGCTGGATCGGCCTCAATTTCCAAAACCGGCAGGATCTCTGGCGGCGCATCGACCGGCGGGTGGATGAGATGCTGGCCCAGGGTCTGGCGGCGGAGGTAAAATCCCTGCTGGATCGGGGGATTGACCCCAAGTGCACCGCCATGCAGGCCATCGGCTACAAGGAGATGACCCAGGCGGTCCAAAGCGGGGAAAACCTGGCCCAGGCGGCGGAGGAGGTCAAGCTCCGCAGCCGACAGTATGCCAAGCGGCAGCTTACCTGGTTCCGGAGAAATCCGGCCATTCACTGGTATCTCTGGGATAGCCAGCCCGATTTTGAGGCGGCCTGCCAGTTTGCGACAGAAAAAATAGGGGAATCGGGTATAGGATGACGGGGAGGACAGGCCCCGCCGTCAAAACCTGTGGGACGTGTCCAATCATACAGAAAAGGATGTGTCCCAAATGCAAAAAAGCAACAATTTGCAGGAAATCTTTCTCGCCAAGGCCCGCCGGAACCGATTGAACGTCACCGTCTTTCTGGTCAACGGATTCCAGATGCGGGGAGTGATTACCGGGTTTGACGCCTTCACCGTGGTGCTCATCACCGAGGGGCGGCAGCAGGTGATCTACAAGCACGCCATCTCCACCATCGTGCCCGAGCGGCCGGTGGATCTGCGGGAGAGCGCCGTCCCGGAGGGAGCCGCCCAGTAATCCGGCAGCTGCCTGGCGGGGGAGAGACATAAGGAGGCAACCATGAAGCCAGGCAAAAACGTGGTACGGGCGATTATGCTGCTGCTCTTTTTGAGCGCAGTGGCCTATTTCGCCGTCTATGCCTACCATATCTTTTTCGGCGGCTACGAGACCGCTACTATCTATAACTACACCAGCCAGAGCACCCTCCCGGCTGAGGGTTATCTGGTCCGGGAGGAGACCGTTCTCTCCGACGGGGGCAGTCTGGAAGAGATTGTAGTGGCTGAGGGCGAGAATGTGGCCATGGGCGACGTGGTGGCCCGGGTCTACCGCTCGGAGAACGCTCTGGAGCAGCACCGCCGTCTGGAGGCGCTGGAGACCGAGCTGGAGCGGCTGGAGTACATCCGCAGCCGGGGCACCGAGGAGTCGGACGCCATGCGGCTCAACGGGGAGATTGTGGAGGCTATGACCGATCTGAAGGCGAACGCTGCCCGGCAGGAGTTTTCCAACCTGGGAGACAAGGTGGAAAACCTGCAGGATTTGATCTTCCGCCGGGACTTTACTTACAGCACCAGCTCCGCCCTCTCAGACCAGATTGACGCGGTGGAGGCGCAGATTGACGACCTGCGCAGCGCCACCGAGAGCGCCGTCTCCACCGTCTATGCTCCGGTGGCAGGCATCTTCTCCGGCCTGGTGGACGGCTATGAGAGCTGCCTGACCATCGATGCACTGACAGACTTGACCCCCTCCGTCCTGAGGGAATTGGCCGGGAACCGGGCCAATGTCTCCGGACAGGAATTGGGCAAGGTGATCACCAACTTCCGCTGGTACTATGTTGCCGTCATGTCTCAGAACGTGACCAAGCATCTCTCCTCCGGGGATACAGCCACAGTTAATTTTGAAGGCTCCACCGGAGCCCAGAAGATGACGGTGCAGTCCATCAGCTCGGCAGACGAGGACGGCAAGGTGGTGGTGGTCTTTACCTCTAACCGGAATATCTCATCCACCACCCTGCTGCGGGAGCAGAATGTGGATGTGGCCTACGGCACCTATGAGGGCCTGCGTATCCCCGCCAGGGCCCTCCGGGCGGACCAGCAGACCGGCCAGCTGGGGGTCTACCGCATCAGCGGCGCCCAGGCCCAGTGGGTGCCGGTGGAGCTGATCTTTACCGGCAGCGACTACTATCTGGTGCGCTCGGTGACCGAAGAGAACATGTCCCAGCTGCAGGAGGCAGAGCGCCTCAAGCCGGGAGACGAGGTTCTGGTGCGGGGCAAGAATATCTATGACGGAAAGGTGATCAAGTGATGTCGATCCAGGAGAACATTGCCGCTGTCCGGCGGCAGATTGACGAGGCGGCCCTCCGGGCGGGCCGGAACCCGGCGGAAATCACGCTGGAGGCGGCCACCAAGGTGCAGACCTCGGAGACCATCCGGGCGGCCATCGCGGCGGGTATCACCGTCTGCGGGGAGAACCGGGTGCAGGAGTTCAACGCCCACTGGGCGGACAATGCCTATGAGGGCGCGAAGGTGCATTTTATCGGCCACCTGCAGAAAAACAAGGTGAAATATCTGGTGGGCAAGGTGGATCTCATCGAGTCGGTGGACAGCCTGGCTCTGCTGGAGGCCATCAACAGCCGGGCGGAGAAGCTGGGCGTTGTCCAGGATATTCTGATCGAGGTCAACGTGGGAGGCGAGGAGTCCAAATCCGGTATCGAGCCGGAAAAACTGCCTGCCCTGTTCGAAACCGCGGCGGCTTTGCCCCATGTAAATCCCCGGGGACTGATGGCAATTCCCCCCGTGGCAGAGATTTCCGGGGGAAACAGCCGATATTTTGCCGAAATGCAACAGCTTTTTGTTGACATCAAGAGCAAAACGTACGATAATAAAGTGAGTATTGACTGTCTCTCCATGGGTATGAGCGGCGACTTTGCCGACGCCATCGCCTATGGCTCCACCCAGGTGCGGATCGGCACCGCCCTTTTCGGGGCGCGGCCGCCCATGCGTGCCAACGGCTGACAATACCGGATAGAGATAAAACACACCTGATACAGGAGGAATATGCAATGGGCTTTATGGATGAACTGAAACGCTTGGCTCACCCTTATGAGGACGACGAGGAGTTCGTGGAAGAGGCGGAGGACGAAGCTCCCGAGGAGGAGGCTGAGCGTCCCCGGAAGGCGCCCCGCAAGGAGGAGGGCTATTTCTCCTCCCCCGCTCCGGAGCGCCGCAGCAGCAGCGACAATGTGGTGAACATCAACACCACCACCCAGCTGCAGGTCGTGCTGGTCAAGCCGGAGAAGTTTGACGACGCCTCCAGCATTGCCAACCATCTGCGGGACAAACGGACGGTAGTGCTCAATCTGGAGTCTGCCAATAAGGACATTGCCCGCCGCCTGGTGGATTTCCTCTCCGGTGTGGCTTACGCCCTGGAGGGCAAGATCAAAAAGGTTGCTGTCTCCACCTACATCATCACTCCCTACAATGTGGACATTATCGGGGATCTGATTGACGAGCTGGAGAGCAACGGCATGCGCTTTTAATCAGCTGCCACCCAAATAGACGACAGAAGGGGGACTATCTGTGCTGACACCTCAAGCAGTAGCGGAACGCACTTTTACCAAGGCCAAGTTCGGCGGCTACACCATGCAGGAAGTGGACGATTTTCTGGATCAGATCACCAGGGACTACACCGCCCTTTTCGAGGAGAACGCCTCGCTCAAGGGAAAGCTGAAGGTTCTGGCAGACAAGATCAATGAGTACCGGGAGACCGAGGACATTATGCGGGCCACCCTCCACAACGCCCAGAAGACGGCCAACGAGATCGTCACTGAGGCAGAGAACAAGCGGGAGGCCATTCTGGACGCCCTGGAGCAGGATATCCGGGCCCGGAAAAAGGCCTACGACGACGAGATTGCCGCCTGCCGTGCCCAGCTGGCCAGCGCCCGGGAGAAGACCACCGAGTACATCGCCATGATTCAGGACCTCACCGACCAGCAGCAGGCGTTTTTGTCCAGGCTGCCCGACCTGGGTCAGGGAGGCGATGTGGAAGAGCCCGCAGAAGAGGCCCCTGTGGAGGAGGCCGCCCCCGCCGAGGAGATTCCGGCGGAGCAGCCGGCCCCGGAGCAGGAGGGAGACACCATCGGCGAGATGATCGCCCAGGAGGCGGAGGAGACCCCCGCCCCTGCGGAGGAGGCTCCCGCCGAGCCGGAGCAGGCCCCTGTGGAGCAGCCCTTCACCAGCACCAGCCGGATTGACTTCTCCAACCTCAAGTTCGGCAAGGACTACGAGATTAAGTAAACATCCTGTAACATAACGCCGCTTTCGATCACATAGCCGCCCCGAAGGCCGGTACAGCCGCCTCGAAGACCGGCTATGTGATCGTGCTGTATTCTCCACCAGAGAGGAAGACGAAGGATATGCCAGACTATAACAAAACCATCCATCTGCCCAAGACGGAGTTCCCCATGCGGGCAGCTCTGGCCAAGCGGGAGCCGGGTATGCTGGAGGAGTTCCAGCGCAAGGACATCTACCGCAAGCTGATGCAGAAAAACGAGGGCAAGCCCCGCTTCGTGCTCCATGACGGCCCTCCCTATGCCAACGGTGATATCCATATCGGCACTGCCATGAACAAGATTCTCAAGGACTTCATTGTCCGTGCCAAGAATATGACCGGCTATCAGGCTCCCTATATTCCCGGCTGGGACACCCACGGCATGCCCATTGAGACCGCTGTCCAGAAGAAGGGCGTCAAGCGCAATTCCATGCCGGTACCTGAGTTCCGGAACAAGTGCCGGGAGTTCGCCCTGGAGCAGCTGGACCGCCAGCGGGAGAGCTTCAAGCGCCTGGGCGTCATCGGCGACTGGGATCACCCCTACGTCACCCTGCTGCCTGAGTTTGAGGCGAAAGAGGTGGAGGTCTTCGGCGCCATGGCCCAGAAGGGGCTGATCTATCAGGGTCTCAAGCCCACCTACTGGTGCCCCACCTGCGAGACCGCCCTGGCTGAGGCCGAGGTGGAGTACGCCGACGACCCGGTCACCACCATCTTTGTCAAGTTCCGGGTTCACGACGACAAGGGCAAGCTGGCTCAGTATGGCGATCTCAGCAAGATGTACTTCGTCATCTGGACTACCACCACCTGGACCCTGCCCGGTAACATGGCGATCTGCCTGAACCCCGACTTCCAGTACTCCCTGGTCAAGATCGGCACCGGCGAAATCCTCATCATGGCCACCGAGCTGGTGGAGCATGTCATGCAGGAGAGCGGCATCACCGAGTACGAGACGGTGGCCACCCTCTACGGCAACGAGTTTGAGTATATGACCGCCCACCATCCCTTCATGAACCGGGATTCCCTCATCATCCTGGGCGACCATGTCACCCTGGACGCCGGCTCCGGCTGCGTCCACACCGCCCCCTCCTTCGGCCTGGACGACTTCTATGTCTGCCAGCGCTACCCGGAAATCCCCACCGACATCACCATGGAGGTCTCGGTGGACGCCCGGGGCTATTTGAACGAGTTTGCCGGCCCCTACAAGGGCCTCCACGTCCTCAAGGACGCCCATCCGGTCATCTTCAAGGATCTGGTGGACTCCGGCGCCCTGCTCTCCAGCAAGGATATCACCCATAGCTATCCCCACTGCTGGCGCTGCAAGAAGCCGGTCATCTTCCGGGCTACCCAGCAGTGGTTCGCCAGCGTGGATGCCATCAAGGAGCAGGCGGTCAAGGCCTGCGACGGCATCACCTGGAAGCCTGAGTGGGGCAAGGAGCGGATGATCTCCATGATTCAGGAGCGCTCCGACTGGTGCATCTCCCGTCAGCGCACCTGGGGCGTGCCCATCCCCATGTTCTTCTGTGAGCAGTGCGGCAAGCCCTACTGCACCGAGGAATCCATCGCCAAGATCTCCGGCATCTTCGCCAAGGAGGGCTCCAACGCCTGGTGGGCCCGCTCTGCCCAGGAGCTGATCCCCGAGGGGGCCCGGTGCGACTGCGGCTGCACCGACTTCCGCAAGGAGAAGGACATTCTGGATGTCTGGTTCGACTCCGGCTCCACCTGGAAGGCGGTCTGCGAGGAGCGGCCTGAGCTGACCTATCCCGCTGATCTCTATCTTGAGGGCGGCGACCAGTATC
This sequence comes from Candidatus Onthomonas sp., assembly GCA_051866815.1. GTDB lineage: Bacteria > Bacillota > Clostridia > Oscillospirales > Oscillospiraceae > Onthomonas. The sequence goes on from JBJDXS010000053.1 coordinate 14,039, forward strand.
GCGGCTGGTTCCAGTCCTCCATGCTGACCTCCATCGCCGCCAGCGGCGTGGCCCCCTACAAGCAGATCGTCACCCACGGCTGGACGGTGGACGGCGAGGGCAAGGTCATGCATAAGAGCCTGGGCAACGCCATCTCCCCCCAGGACACCATCAAGGAGTACGGCGCGGACATTCTCCGCCTGTGGGTGGCCTCCGCCGAGTACACCCAGGATATGCGCCTGTCCAAGGCCATCCAGAATCAGCTGTCCGACGCCTACCTGAAGATCCGCAACACCGCCCGGTATATCCTGGGCAACCTGGACGGCTTCGATCCCAACACCGACCTGGTGCCGGTGGCCGAGCGCAAGCCTCTGGATCGCTGGGCCATGGCCAGCCTGAACAAGCTGGTGGCCAAGTGCCGGGAGGCCTATGACAGCTACGACTTCCATGTGGTCTACCGGACGATCTACAACTTCTGCGTGGTGGAGATGTCCAACTTCTACCTGGATATCATCAAGGATCGCCTCTACTGCGGCGAGGAGACCGAGCGGCGTATGGCCCAGTCCACCATCTATCAGATTCTGGACGCCCTGGTCAAGCTGCTGGCCCCCATCCTGGCCTTCACCTCTGAGGAGATCTGGGCCGCCATGCCCCATCTGGCCGACGAGGAGGGCGAGAGCGTCCTGCTCAACCAGATGCCCGAGGCCAATCCCGCTTGGGAGCTGTCTGTGGAGGAGAGCTACCGCTGGGAGAAGCTGCTGGGCCTGCGCGCCGACGTGAACAAGGCGCTGGAGCAGTCCCGTGGCGCCAAAGAGGTCAAAAAGTCCACCGACGCCCATCTCACCCTCTCCTTCACCGAGGAGGGCTGGAAGGAGTTCCAGGATCTGGCGGATCTGGATCTGGCCGAGCTGTTCATCGTCTCCAAGGTGGAGACGATCGAGGGTCAGGGCGACGGCGTTGTGGGCGAGAGTTTCCCCGGCGTCACCGTCAAGGTGGCCATGAGCCAGGCACCCAAGTGCCCCCGCTGCTGGCTGCACCACGAGGCCATTGGCCAGGATGCGGAGCATCCTGAGCTGTGCCCCCGCTGCGCCAAGGTCGTCAAGGGCATGGACATCGAGCTGTAAGCGAACTGAAAAATAAATCAACCCGGGTCTGCTGTCATAACACAGCAGGCCCGGGTTTTGCCTTCCGAATAAAAATGCGCCCCGGCAAGCTGCCGGGGCGGCACTGTTTGCACGGCGCAATCAGTCCTCGAAGGTGAAGACATCCTGGAACCGCTCCTTGAAAATCTCAAAGACGGCGGCGAGAATCTCCTCGCTCTCCACGGCCACATAGGCCTCCTCGTCCTCACTGTCCTCGACGGGCTGAATCTCCAGAATGACCACCTCGGGGGTTTCCTCCTCCTCGGTGGGCAGCAGGGCCACATACTCCTTGCCCTGATACTCGATCACATCCAGAAATTCAAAGGTGGCGGGGTTGCCGTCCTCGTCGGTGAGCTCAATCAGATTGTCCAGCTCCTCCTCTGCCAGCGCTTCCGGGTTCATCAGATCCTTTTCCTGATCAGACATTATGATACTCCTCTCTGTATTGGGGGATACTTCCATTATACAGAAGGGGAAACGTTCCGTCAATGCGCAAAGAGATGGCGGTGGGCGCACAATGTGCGCCCCACGGCATATCCCCCAATCGGCGGCAAACGGGCGTCCCCGTACCCGGGGACGCCCGTTGACAAATCACAATTTGACCATTGCTTTACAGCGCCTTGACGATCTCGGCGGTATCCATGGCGATCATCAGCTCCTCGTTGGTGGGGATGACCAGCACCCGAACCTTGGAGCCCTCGCCGGAGACGTCCACCTCGGCGCCCCGCTTGTGGTTCTCCACGTCGTTCAGGGGGGCAATGCCCATGAACTCCAGGCCGGAGGTGCACATGCTGCGGGTGTCGGGGCCGTTCTCGCCCACGCCTGCGGTGAAGACGATGGCGTCCACACCGCCCATGGCGGCGGCGTAGGAGCCGATATACTTCTTCACATCATAGCAGAAGATGTCCAGTGCCAGCTGAGCCCGCTGGTTGCCCTGCTTGGAGGCGGCCTCCAGATCCCGGAAGTCGGAGGAAACGCCGGAGATGCCCAGAACGCCGGACTTCTTGTTCAGAATGGTCATCATCTCATCGATGGAGTAATTGTACTTGTGCATCAGGAATTCCAGCACGCCTGCGTCCATATCGCCGGCGCGAGTGCCCATGGGCAGACCGGCCAGGGGAGTGAGGCCCATGGTGGTGTCCACGCACTTGCCGTTCTGGATGGCGGCGATGGAGGAGCCGTTGCCCAGATGGCAGGTGATGATCTTCAGCTCTTCAATGGGCTTACCCAGCATGGCGGCAGCCCGCTGAGAGACAAACCGATGAGAGGTGCCGTGGAAGCCGTACCGGCGCATCTTGTCCTGCTCGTAGTACTCGTAGGGGATGGCGTAGGTGTAGGCCACGGGGGGCATGGTCTGATGGAAGGCGGTGTCGAACACGGCCACCTGGGGCACCTGGTCTCCCAGCACGGCGGTGCAGGCGTTGATGCCGATCAGGTTGGCGGGGTTGTGCAGGGGGGCCAGGGGGTTGCACTCCTCGATGGCCTTCATGACGTCGTCGGTCAGCAGGACGGAGGAGGCGAAGGACTCGCCGCCGTGGACGACCCGGTGGCCCACAGCGTCAATCTCGCTCATGGAGGAGATCACGCCGTTGTCCTTGTCCACCAGGGCGCTCAGCACCGCCTGGATAGCCTCAGAGTGGGTGGGCATGGCCACATCCACTGCGTTCAGGGTCTGCTTGCCCTCCACCTGGGGCTTATAGGTAAACTTGCCGTCGATGCCGATACGCTCACACAGGCCCTTGGCCAGCAGAACGCCGGTATCCGGATCCAGCAGCTGATACTTCAAAGAGGAGCTGCCCGCATTGATGACCAGAATATTCATATTGTCCATTTCTCCTTTGACTCAAATTACATACCGGCGCCTTCCCTTGTAAAGCGGGGCTGGAGACGGTATAATAAGATGACACTATTTTAATACAGATTTCCGAAAAGGACAACTATTTCAGGAAAGAAATTCCGCTCCGGGAGGGAAAAAGGTGGAAAACAATCGTGAAATGTTTAACAAATCCCTGGGAATTGTGGCAGAATTCGATCCCTTCCACCTGGGCCACCGGTATCTGCTCCGGGCGGTGCGCCGGGCGTTTCCGGAGCAGGGAATCATCTGCGTCATGAGCGGCCAGTTCACTCAGCGGGGCTCTGCCGCCGCGGTGGACAAGCTGGCCCGGGCGGAGATGGCCCTCCGGGGGGGCGCCGACCTGATTCTGGAGCTGCCGGTGCTCTGGGCCTCCGCCTCGGCGGAGACCTTCGCCCGGGGGGCCGTCCAGTGCCTGCTGGACACCGGGGTGGTGGACACCCTGGCCTTCGGCAGCGAGTTGGGGGAGCTGTCCCAGCTCCGTCAGACGGCGGAGACCCTGGACAGCGCGGCGTACAAGCCCCTGCTCCGGGCGGGACTGGATCAGGGCCTCTCCTTTGCCGCCGCCCGGCAGCGGGCGGCAGAGAGCCTCTCCGGGGCCGCAGGGAGCTGCCTGGCCGGAGCCAACAACAACCTGGGGGTGGAATATCTCCGGGCCCTCCGGTACTGGGGCAGGCCCGGGTTGAACGCCTTCACCGTCCCCCGCCGGGGAGCGGCCCACGGCAGCCTGGAGGAGGAGAGCCCCATGGTCTCCGCCTCCCGGCTCCGGGCCTGGATGGCAGAGGGGGCATGGGAGCGCCTGGAGGGCTGCCTGCCCCCGGAGAGCCTGGAGATCCTCCTGAGAGAACGGGAGCAGGGCCGCTGCCCCGCCCTGCTGGAGCGGTGCGGCAGCGGCATTCTGGCCCGGCTCCGGGCCATGACCGAGGACGAGCTGACCCGGCTCCCGGACTGGGAACCGGGTCTGGAGCGCCGCCTGTCCCGGGCCGCCCGGGAGGCGGTGACGTTGGCGGAGCTCTACGACAGGGCCAAGACCCGGCGCTGTCCCGAGGCCCGGGTGCGGCGGATGGTGCTCTGGGCCTTTTTGGGGCTGACGCCGGAGCGGCGGCCGGAGCGGGTGCCCTATCTCCGGGTGCTGGGCTGCAATAACCGGGGCCGGAGCCTGCTCCGGGCCATGAAAAAGTCGGCCAGCCTGCCCATCCTCACCAAGCCCAGCCAGGTGCGGTACCTGGACGAGTCGGCCCGGCAGGTATTCTCTCTGGAGGCCCGGGCGGACGATCTCTGGCGGCTCTGCCTGCCGGAGCCGGAGCAGCACCGGGGGGGCCGGGAGTGGCTGCGGGGGCCGGTGATTCTGGAGCAATCAGCTCAGGCAGACTGATCGAACCGGATGGGGCTGATCTGGATGGCCAGATGCACCAGCTCATCCAGCTTGTTCTGGCCCCGGTGGATGTTCCGGCTGACGGTGGAGGGATTGATTCCCAGCCGGGGCCCCAGCTCGGCCAGGGGCAGGCGCTGGACGTAGTAGCCGGTGAGGCACTGCAGCTCCCGCTCGGTCAGCTTTTCCCGGATGGACTGGATCAGGGCCAGGGTGTAGCGGTCCTGGCTGCTGTCCAGCTCGGGGTGGACGGCCAGACGGAGCAGCTGGCGGGTACGGGCGGCGTAGGGGCCGCCCCGGCGATAGACAGGTCTGGACAAAAGAACTCCTCCTTGTGCTCCGGAGGTTGCCGGAGCAAAAATTTCAAAAAACTTTTTGCACAGCTATTGACAAACCGGCTTCCGTCTGGTAATATACTCCTTGCTGAATTCCGAACGCGAAAATCTGCTGGTATAGCTCAGTTGGTAGAGCAGCTGATTTGTAATCAGCAGGTCGGGGGTTCGAGTCCGTCTACCAGCTCTTTGGTTTGGATTTTGATTTCAGCCCAACTTCATATGGAGGAGTACCCAAGTGGCTAAAGGGGGCAGACTGTAAATCTGTTGGCTTGCGCCTACAATGGTTCGAATCCATTCTCCTCCATCCTGTGCGCGTGTTGCTTACAACACGCGCACTTGTTTTTTTGCCGGCCGGCCCGGAGAGGGAAACACCTCGCACCAATTGGGGAAATCATAGAGAAAACTAAAACGGTTGTTCGATTTGCTGAGGGTATAATATCACCGAATGGAGAGACTGTCAAGTGCAAAAAACAAAAATCCTCAATTGGTGACAAAATTGAAATATGACAATTGCCGGGATTGCTTGAAGCGGGGCATAAGCCGTGGTATAATGACAAAAGATAGGAAAAACCCCACCGTTTGGAGACAGGAGGGAACCCCGTGGACAAACAGGAGAGCCTGGGAAAGCGCCTTCGGACGCTGATGGAGGAGCGGCAGCTGAACTACGAGGCTCTGGGCCGGCTGCTGGAGATGAAGCCGCAGACCCTGAACCGGTATGTGCTGGGCCAGCGTGAGCCCAAGGCGGGGGTGGTCACCGACATGGCGATGCGCCTGGGGGTGGATCCCCTGTGGCTCCAGGGCTACGACGCCCCTCGGGAGAGCCGGAGCGACGAACTGCGGGTGCCGGGGGAGCAGCTGATCCCCATCCTGGGAGTGATCAAGGCGGGGATTCCCACCCTGGCCCAGCAGGAGGTTAAGGGCTACGCCTCGGCGGACGTCTCCCGGCCGGAGGAATACTTCTACCTGGAGGTCTCCGGGGACAGCATGAAGAACGCGGGCATCCAGACGGGGGATCTGGTGCTGGTTCACCAGCAGCCCCGGGCGGAAAACGGCCAGATTGTGGTCTGCCTGGTGCAGCAGGAGGACGCCACCCTCAAGCGGTTCCGCCGCCAGGGGGACTGGGTCATCCTCCAGCCGGAAAATCCGGCCTATGAGCCCAGAATCGTCCCTGTGGGAGATTTTGAGACGGGGGAGGCCCGGATTGTGGGAGTCGCCACCAAACTCGTCCGCGCCCTCTGAGCGGGGACAAATATGGAAAGGAAAAAACAGCTATGGAACGCAAGGAGCAAGTCAGAGAGAATACCTGGGCCACAGAGGATCTGTTTCCCAGCGACGAGGCCTGGAAGGCCGCCTTGGAGGAGGCCAAGGGCTATCTGCCCAAAATCCGGGCTCTGGAGGGCCGGCTGGGAGAGAGCGCCCAGACCCTGCTGGAGGGAATGGAGCTGGATGATCAGCTGTCTGTGGACGTGGAGGCCCTGGCCCACTACGCCAGCCGTAAGGGCGACGAGGACACCCGGGTGGCCAAATACCAGGACATGAACGCCCAGCTGATGGCCCTGCTGGTGGACATCGAGACCGCCGGGGCCTATGAGAGCAACGAGATCCTGGCTATCCCCGACGAGACCCTGGAGGGCTACTATGCCCAGGAGCCCCGGCTGGAGGGCTATCGCCGCCGCTTGGAGCAGGTGCGCCGCCGCCGGGAGCACATCCTCAGCCCCGCCGAGGAGGCGCTGCTGGCCTCCGCCGGAGAGCTGGCCCAGGGGCCGGACAACATCTATTCCATGCTCTGCGACGCGGACATGACCTTCCCTGACGCGGTGGACAGCCAGGGAGAGCACCATGCCGTCACCCACGGCAGCTTTGTCCCCCTGCTGTACAGCCAGGACCGGGTTCTGCGCAAGTCCGCCTTTGAGGCGTTGTATTCCGTCTACGGCCAGTACCGGAACACCTGCGCCGCCACCCTGTCCGCCCAGGTCAAGCAGCTGCTCTTCTTCTCCAGGGCCCGGAAGTACCCTTCCTCCCTGGCCGCCGCTCTGGACGGCACCGAGGTGCCGGTGGAGGTCTATCACAACCTGATCTCCGCCGTCCGGGCCAACCTGCCCAAGCTCCACCGGTACACCGCCCTGCGGAAAAAGCTGCTGGGCGTAGACGAGCTCCACTTCTATGACCTGTACACCCCCATTGTAGGGGATGTGGAGATGAAGATCCCCTTCGGGGAGGCCAAGGAGACGGTGCTTCAGGCCCTCAAGCCCCTGGGGGAGGAGTACGCCGCCATCCTGAACGAGGGCTTCACCAACCGGTGGATTGACGTCTATGAGAACACCGGCAAGCGCTCCGGAGCCTACTCCGCCGGGGCCCGGGTGCATCCCTATGTGCTGCTCAACTACCACGACACCCTCAACGACGTGTTCACCCTGGCCCACGAGATGGGCCACGCCATCCACTCCTACCGCTCCAACCGGGATCAGCCGGTGGCCTACAGCGACTATGTGATCTTTGTGGCTGAGGTGGCCTCCACCTGCAACGAGGCGCTGCTGATGGAGCATCTGCTGGCCAAGACCACCGACCGCCGGGAGCGGGCCTATCTCATCAACTATTTCCTGGAGCAATTCCGTACCACCCTGTACCGCCAGACCATGTTCGCCGAGTTCGAGCTGAAGGTGAACGAGCTGGCCCAGCGGGGCGAGGGTGTCACGGCGGAGGCCCTGTGCGATATCTACCGGCAGCTCAATGTGGACTACTTCGGCCCGGACATTGTGGTGGACGACCAGATCGCCCTGGAGTGGGCCAGAATCCCTCACTTCTACTACAATTTCTACGTCTACCAGTACGCCACCGGCTACGCCGCCGCCATTGCCCTGTCCCGTCGCATCCTCAGGGAGGGCGAGAGCGCTGTCCAGGACTACCTGCGCTTCCTCTCCGGCGGCTGCTCCGCCGACCCCATCACCCTGCTCAAGGGGGCCGGGGTGGATATGGCCACCGCCGAGCCCATCAATCAGGCCCTGGAGCTGTTTGACCAGCTGATCGGGGAGATGGAAGCATTGATGGAGGAGTGAACGCAATCGTTCGGCGGGGGCAAGCCCCTGCCCTACGGCATATCGTCTGATCGGGCCGTAGGGGCGCACATTGTGCGCCCGCCGTTGACAGATGCGTTTCAATGCAGCAGACCCTCATTTGATGACAGACATAGTAATGCGCCTTCCGCCCCAAAAATAGGGCAGGAGGCGCATTTTTCGTTCACATGCAGATTATTCCACCCCGGCCAGCTCCCGGATCACCTGCCCGGCCAGCAGCAGTCCGGCGGTGCCCGGCACAAAGGAGACCGAACCGGGGATAGACCGTCTCCCCTCATCGGGAGTCTCCCCCGGCACCGGGGCGGGAGTCAGGGCGTCCTCGGTGGAGTAGACCACCTTCAGGTGCCGGATGCCCAGCTTGCCCAGCTCCCTGCGCATCACCCGGGCCAGGGGGCAGACTGAGGTCTTGGAGAGATCCGCCACCCGGAGCAGCTCGGGGTGCAGCTTGTTCCCCGTTCCCATGCAGGAGATCACCGGCACCCCGAGACTGTGGCAGGCGGTGACAATGTGCAGCTTGGCCTTTACCGTGTCGATGCAGTCGATGACGTAGTCGTATTGGCCCAGGTCGATCTGCTCCGCCGTCTCCGGCAGGTAGAAGATAGGGAACACCTCCACCTGAATCTCCGGGTCGATGGCGGCGATTCGCTCCCGCACCACCTCTACTTTGAGCCGGCCCACTGTCTCCCGGGTGGCGTGGAGCTGCCGGTTCAGGTTGCTCAGGCTGTACCGGTCCCGGTCCACCAGGTCAATCCGGCCCAGGCCGGAGCGGGCCAGCGCCTCGGCGCAGTAGCCCCCCACGCCCCCCAGGCCGAACAAAAGCACTCTGGCCCGGCGCAGCCGTTCCATAGCTCCCGTGCCCAGCAGAATCTCCGTGCGGACAAGCTGCTCTTCCATACTGAAACTGCCTCCCTTTTTCAAAACGCTGCCTCCATGATACGGCCCGAAAGAGGCGCTGTCAAGGGCGGGGCCGCTGGAGATTGTTTCAAGAGATTTTACAAAATGGCTATTGTTTCAGGGGGGAAAATCGTGTAAACTATGCCCTGAGGACAGAACCAAAGAACAGGAGGCAGTTATGGAACAAAAGCAGAAGAAAACTTCCGGCCTGGTTTTGGCCGTATCCCTCTTTGTGGCGGTATTCGGCATCTTTTTCGGCATCCTGGGCGTTTTGGGAAAGCTCCCCTGCCCCTTTGCAAAGAAGAAGCAGCCCATCAAGCGCAGCTTCCAGCGGGGAGAGGGAGAATTGCGCCGGGGCGCCAGATGACCGGCCGGTCAGAGAATTTGTTTGGAGGAGACCCTTCGGGGCCTCCTCTTTTTTCTGGAAAATATATCCAAACGACCCACTGGGCCCCACTGGGGGCCGATCATGACCGTGATCCTGAACATGAACCTGACCCTGATCCTGAGCATGGACAGGAGCGGGAGGCCGTCCCCGCCTGGGGCGGGGCGGCCCACCCCACCCGCCCCACAGCAGAGGAGCATTTGTTGGAAGCAATCCCGCGCTGCCCCCAACCGGCAATCTCCTCTTGACAAACAGGAGCGGCGCTGTCATAATTAGAACAACAGTTCCAGAAACGGATGTTCGAATTCTGAGCAGGGGAGGGAGCGGCTGTGGAGCTGATGGACAAGCTGGAGGTGCTCACCGACGCCGCCAAATATGACGCCGCCTGTACCTCCAGCGGCCTGGACCGGAAGGCCCGGCAGGGGCGGATGGGCTCCACCATGGCCCCCGGCTGCTGCCACACCTTCTCTGCCGATGGCCGGTGCGTGACGCTGCTCAAGGTGCTGCTGACCAACTGCTGCGTCTACGACTGCCAGTACTGCGTCAACCGCCGGAGCAACGACACCCGCCGGGCCGCCTTCACCCCGGAGGAGTTGGCGGAACTGACCATCCAGTTCTACCGCCGAAATTATATCGAGGGCTTGTTCCTCAGCTCCGCGGTGATTCGCAACCCGGACTACACCACCGAGCTGATGATCCGGACCCTGTCCCTGCTGCGGGAGAAATACGGCTTCGGAGGCTATATCCACGCCAAGGCGATTCCCGGGGCGGACCCCCAGCTCACCTGGCGGCTGGGGCTGCTGGCTGACCGGATGAGCGTGAATATCGAGCTGCCGTCCGCCAAGAGCCTGAGCCTGCTGGCCCCGGACAAGAAGAAGGACGCGATTCTGAAGCCCATGGCCCTCATCCGGGACGGCTCCGCCGAGAGCCGGAAGGAGCTGCGCAAGCTCCCCGCCCGGCAGGCCCTCCGCTTCGCCCCGGCGGGACAGTCCACTCAAATGATCATCGGGGCGACTCCGGAGGATGACCGGCATATTTTGAATCTGACCCAGAACCTCTACCAGAAATACCGGCTCAAGCGGGTGTTCTACTCCGCCTATATGCCGGTATCCAACTCCAGCCTGCTGCCCGCCCCGGAGGGCTTTCAGCCGCCCCTGCTGCGGGAGCACCGGCTGTATCAGGCGGACTGGCTGCTCCGGTTCTATCACTTTGACGCCTCGGAGCTGCTGGATGAAAACAATCCCAACTTTGACCCCAAGCTGGATCCGAAATGCTGCTGGGCCCTGCGGCATATGGAGTTCTTCCCGGTGGAGGTGAACTCCGCCGACTACGAGGCGCTGCTCCGGGTGCCGGGGATCGGCGTCACCTCGGCCAAGCGGATTCTCACCGCCCGCCGGGCCTGTAAGCTGGACTATGAGGGGCTGAAAAAGCTGGGAGTGGTGCTCAAGCGGGCCCAGTACTTTATCACCTGCTCCGGCCGGATGACCGACGGACTGCGGGTGCGGCCGGACGGGGTGCTGCGCCATCTGGTGGAGCTGGAGCGGCCCAACCTGCTGCCCTATCAGCCGGAGCAGCTCTCCCTGTTTGAAGGAGGAGGCGGCCTATGAAACCGGAGTGGACTCAGGTGTCCTATTCCTACGACGGCAGCTTTGCCGGCTTTCTCACCTGCGTGGACGAGAGCTTTCGCTATTTTGAGACGCCCATGGCCTTTGCCGGCCCGGAGGAGGAGAAGATCTCCCTGTATCCCCAGCGGACGGTGGAGACGGATCAGACCCGGGCCAAAGGGGTCTACCGGGCACTGCGGGAGCAGGTGTCTGAGCAGGCCCAGCGGCTGGTGAGCCACGCCTTCCTCACCTGCATGCCGGAGAAGGAGTGCGCCATCTGGCAGTTTATCCGGCTGGCCCGGGATGTGGGGCCGGGGGTGACCTACTGGCTGGCGGACGACCGGGTGGACCGGCTGAACAAGGCGGTGGGGCACCTGTACAACGAGGCCCACCTGCTCAAGGGTTTTACCCGGTTTGCCGACTGCCGGGGCCTGCTGTGGGGGGAGATCAGCCCGAAAAACCGGGTGCTGCCCCTGCTGCGGCCCCATTTCTGCCAGCGGTTCAATACCGAGACTTTTCTGCTCTATGACCACACCCACCACGAGGCCCTGGTCTATCAGAAGGGCCGATGGGCGATTGTGCCGGTGGAGCACATGGAATTTCCCCAGGCGGACGCCCGGGAGGAGGACTATCAGCGTCTGTGGCAGCGGTTTTACGACACCATCGCCATCGAGGGCCGGTACAACCCCAAGCTGCGCATGAACAACGTTCCCAAGCGCTACTGGCAGCACATGACCGAGCTGAAGGGGGAGCTGGAGGGGGCCCCGCCCCGGAAGCGGGAGCTGCGGGAGCCGGTCTCCGCCCCCTGCCGGAGTGTGGAACAGACCGGCAGGGGATCCGCCCTGCCCTCCCGGCAGGACAGACACACGTAACCGGTTCCGCGTTTGGGCGCGGAAGAATGCAAACTGCATCAGAAGAGGGGCAGGGAAATGCTCCCCTGCCGGACCGCCGTTCGTCCCTGGACGAACGGCGGTTTGTCATTTTACAGTGCGGTTCATCCAGGGGAAATGCTGTTTTGCACAATTGCATGCCGAACCTCCAGCCCTACTTGCGAAAATTTAAACAAATGGTTAAATAAGGGCATCAAGCTGCGGCGGAGCGCTGCCGCGGCGCATGCGGAGCCCCTTGGGTCGGCAGACCGCGGCGTGCAGCCGCTCCCGACACCATGGCGGATGCGAACCGGCGCGGGCCATGGGCCGGAACGTATCCCTGCTCCGACGCAGCCATGGCCAACCATTTGAACAGGAGGTTTTAGAATGAAGCATGTACTGAAACGGCTCTCCTTGCTGGCGCTGTCCCTGGCGCTGGTGATGGCGGCCGCCCTGCCCTGCTGGGCAGCGGACACCGCCGCGGCGCCCACCGACGCCCCGGCTGAGACGGAAGAGATGGCAGAGATGCCCGAGGACGGCGCTGCGGCCGAGGGCGACGCGATGCCGGAAATGGGTCCCCCGCAGATCCAGCTGGCAGAGGGCGATGAGGTCGACCTGGGCTTTAACGTCGAAAAGGCGACCATGATCATTGCCATTGTGTTTGCCGTGGCGGCAGTGGCTGTGCTGGGCCTGTTTATCTTCCGGGCGGTGCGCATCCGCAGCGTGCGGAAGGTGGCCTCTGCCCTGCTGTGTGTGGTGCTGGTGGCGCTGCTGGTGCTCAACATCGCCGTGGCCCGCTTTAACGTGGTCGTCAACCAGTTCCTCTCCGGCCAGGGCTCCTCGGACGAGATCACCGCGGCGGAAGAGGCGTCCAAGGCCAAGACCCAGGAGCTGGAGGGCGAGGGCATCGTCCTGCTGAAGAACGAGGGCGACTCCCTGCCTCTGTCTGAGAAGAAGGTCAACGTCTTTGGCTATGGCTCCTATGCTCCCGCCTACGGCGGCGCAGGCTCCGGCGCCGGTGATGAGACAAAGAACGTCTCTGTGAAAGGCGGCCTGGAAGCTGCCGGCTTCACCGTGAACGAGGATCTTGTGGCGTTTTACGGAAAGGTAAATACCGGGGAATACGAAGGAAACGTATTCAATATGATGGGCAACGACTTTAACATCTACGAGCCCGCTGTCTCCGAGTATGGGGATCTGATTGACTCCGCCAAGGAGTTCTCCGACACCGCCATCGTGGTCATCTCCCGGGCCGGCGGCGAGGGCGCCGACCTGCCCATGGATATGGCCGGCTACACCGGCGGCACCCCGGGCCGCCACTATCTGGAGCTGACCGAGAACGAGGAAGACATGCTTGCCATGGTGGAGGAGAACTTCGGCACCGTCATCGTCATCGTCAACTCCAGCCACGCCGTGGAGCTGGGCTTCCTGGAAGACGAGGCCGTTGACGCCGCTATCTGGATCGGCTGCCCCGGCTCCACCGGCATGAATGCCGTGGGAGAGGTGCTCTCCGGCAAGGTGAACCCCTCCGGCCGTCTGGTGGATACCTACGCCTATGACGCCACCTCCGCCCCCTCTTATTACAACTTCGGCGACTTCTCCTACAGCAACACCCTGCACACCACTCAGGGTATGATGGGCTCCGAGGATGCCTACTACAAGTTTTTGGACTACGCCGAAGGCATCTATGTGGGCTATCGCTACTATGAGACCCGCTACGTCGACAACGAGACCGGCGTCTGTGACGAGGAGGCCTATCAGGCTGCCGTCCAGTTCCCCTTCGGCTACGGCCTGTCCTACACTACCTTTGAGCAGACCATGAGCGATCTGACTGTGTCCGACGGCAATATTTCCGTGGATGTGACCGTCACCAACACCGGCGACGTGGCCGGCAAGGAGGTTGTCCAGCTCTATTACACCGCGCCCTACACCGTGGGCGGCATTGAGAAGAGCCATGTGGTTCTGGCCGCCTTCGACAAAACTGATCTGCTGCAGCCCGGCGCGAGCCAGACGCTGACCCTTACCTTCGCTGTGGATGACATGGCCTCCTTCGACTACCTGGGCGCCGGCTGCTATGTCCTGGACGCGGGCGACTACGAGATCAAGCTCATGTCCAACGCCCATGACGTCATCGATTCCCGGACCTACACCGTAGACAGCACTGTTACCTACAACGGCGACAACAGCCGCGCCAGCGATCTGATTGCCGCCGAGACCGCCTTTGCCGAGTATGCAGGCGACGTGCAGTATGTCTCCCGCGCCGACTGGGAGGGCACCCTGCCCACCGAGCGCACTGCTGACCGGGAGGCCTCTGCCGAGCTGATTGCCGCCATTGAGGATTGCTCCGTACCTGAAGATCCCAACGCGGAGCCCATCGTAATCAAGGACAACGGCCTCACCCTGGCGGATGTAATCGGCCTGGACTACGACGATCCCAAGTGGGAGCAGCTGCTGGAGCAGCTCTCTGTGGAGGATATGGCCAACCTGATCACCACCGGCGGCTATCAGACCATCAGCATCGCCTCCGTCTCCAAGCCTGCCACTGTGGACATTGACGGCCCTGCCGGCCTGAACGGCCTGGTCAACGGTATCAGCGGCGTCCAGTTCTGCAGTGAGGTGGTCATGGCCTCTACCTGGAACCAGAAGCTGGTGGAGGAGATGGGCGAGTGCCTGGGCGACGAGGCGCTGGCCAACGGCGTCACCGGCCTCTACGGCCCCGGCGCCGACACCCACCGCTCTCCCTTCGGCGGCCGTAACTTTGAGTACTTCTCCGAGGACGGTCTGCTGGCCGGCAAGATGGCCGCTGCCGAGATCCGGGGCGCCATGAGCAGAGGCTGCTACACTTACGTCAAGCACTATGCCCTCAACGACCAGGACACCAACCGGAGCAACGTCTGTACCTGGGCCAACGAGCAGGCCATCCGCGAGATCTACCTGAAGCCCTTTGAGATCGCGGTCAAGGAGGGCGGCACCACCGCTGTCATGAGCGCCATGAACAACATCGGCACTGACTGGGTCGGCGCTTCCAAGGCGCTTTGCACCACCACCCTTCGGGATGAGTGGGGCTTCCGCGGCATGGTGATCACCGACGCTTACGGCAACGGCATGGATATCTCCTCCGGTATCGCGGCCGGCAACGACCTGGCGCTGAGCATCACCGGCGGCATCACCATCCGCAATACCGACAGCAACACAGTGCAGCAGCAGATGCGCACCGCCTGCCACAACATCCTCTACGCTGTGGCCAACTCCAACGCCTACGCTCTGATCAACTACGATGCTCCCTGGTGGCTCTGGCTGCTGGGCGGCGTGGATGTGGTCGCTCTGGGTCTGATCGCTGTTGGCTTTGTGGCCGCCACCCGCAGGAAGCAGGATGCAGGCAAGGCGAAGAAATAAGCAACATCCGCCCATTCCTTCCGAGCGGAAAGAGACTGAGAACCCCTTCCTGACTCCTCTTTCCTAAGCAATACAGCTCACATCTCTTTACCGTTCCCGTTTATGCCCCCGGCTGCTGCGCAGCCGGGGGCCTTTGCGTGTCGATAAAGATCGACACGCTCGAACAAAATCTACGATTTTGTTCGAAAATGCGGCCGTCCGCGCACTCGCTTCGCTCGCACACTCCCGGCCTCCCTGTGTTTTTCGGGCGGCACATGTCCGCCCGAAAAACGATATTTCACTTCATTTTGTTGCTGACGCAACAAAACTCCTGCGGAGGGCTTTTTGAACTTTTAGCCCTCATTTAAAATCGCCAGACATACTTTTTGACAGTCTGTGCCCCGGCTGCTGTGCAGCCGGGGGCCTTTGCGCTGCCGTCAAAATTGACAAAGGTACGGATTCATGATATAGTTTTTTGGAAAATGTGCATCGATGCTTGAGGAGCGATACCGATTGCGGAGCGTTTTGAGGAGTGTGAGGAGCGTATGGCACAGGCCATAGGGAAATTTATTGCCGATGTGGTGGGCATTTCCTGGCTGATTGAGGTTGCGCTGATCACCCTGCCCTGGGTTCTGCTGTGCGGAAAGAAGGAGCGGCGCCTCCGGAACTGGCTGGACTTTGCCGGCCTGCTGGCGCTGCTGTGCGCGGCCAATTTTGCCAGTATGGTACTCAGCATCGTGCTGGGCGGAGGCTATCAGCCCCTCTGGGGGGTGATGCTGGGCGTGATCACGGCGATCTATCTCTTTGTCCGGCTGGATTTCCATCTGCTGCCCAAGGCTGCCCTCTGGTGCTCCATGTTTGCGGGCACCTGCTGTATCTCCGCTCTGGCCCGGCAGATGGGCACCCTGAGCGAGGATTTCATCCTGGGCGCCTTTCAGGGGGGCATCATCCGCTGCCTGGTGAGCCTGCTGACCATCCCACTGGCCCTCTATCTCCGGGCCTTTAACTTTGACCGGTTCCGGGAGATCTCGTCCAACGGCCTTGCCCTGATCATTGCGGAGGACGGGGTGATGCTGGTGCTCTCCGGGGTGGAGGCCCTTTGGTTTGGGTCGGACTACCGGCTTTCCGTGGTGTTCGCGGTGATGTATATCTGCCTGTTTACTCTGATGCTGCTCTCCATCTCCGTCCTGTACTCCATCTGTGAGGAGCAGGCGGAGGTGGCCATGCTCCAGACCGAGCGGCAGCGCCTTCAGGGGGAGCGGGAGATGGAGGATCTCATCCAGCAGAACCTGGAGACCCTCCGGAGCATCCGCCATGACCTGAAAAACCAGTACGCCTATATGGGCATCCTGCTGGACGAGGGGCGCTATGACGAGCTGAAAACCTACTTTGCCGGGGTGTCCGAGGGCCTGCCGGTGCCGCTGACCAGCGTGGACTGCGGCAATCGGACGGTCAACGGCATTCTGAACATGGAACTTGGCAAGGCCAGGAGCGCGGGCATCGCTGTCAGCCATCAGCTGGTGGTGCCGCCGGTGCTGCCCTTCCATGACGACGCGGTGTGCAGTGTGCTGAGCAATCTGCTGGACAACGCCATTGAGGAGTGCCGCCGGCTCCAGACGCAGGGCAGGGAGGATACCGAGATCCGGCTGGAAATCTATCCACAGAAGAGCTACCTCTACATCCTGTGCCGGAATACCACCGACCGAGTCAGGCTGGACCGCTGTGAAAAGGGGCTGCGGAGCACGAAAAAGGACCGGAGCCTCCACGGCTTCGGAACCCGCATCGTGGCCCGGGCTGCGGAGCGGTACAACGGGTGCGTGGAGTACAGCCTGAAAGAGGGAACATTTGTGGCAAAGGTGCTGCTGGATATGATGGCGGGGGAGAGCTATGATCAGAATCGCGCTGTGTGACGACGACAAAAACGCGCTGCCGGTGATTGCCGGGGCGGTGGAGTCGGCCTGCCGGGCCCAGGGCATCGGGGCGGAGCTTCAGCGCTTTTCCGGGGGTAAGGCGCTGCTGGAGGCCATGGAGGAGACTCCCTTCCAGCTGGTGCTGCTGGACATCGACATGCCGGAGTTGGACGGAATCGCAGTGGGCAAGCGCATCCGGGAACGGCAGGCGGAGACGGAGATCATCTATGTCTCTGAGTGCGAGAGCCGGGTGTTTGAGTCCTTTGCTGTGCGTCCTCTGGGCTTTGTCCGAAAGAGCAACTTTCTCAACGATATTACCGACGTACTCAAGCTGTATGCGAAAAATTGTCTCCAGAACCAGGACGGCGCCTACATCCAGTTTGCCACCCGTACCAGCCTGCTCTCTCTGAAGCGGGAGCAGATCCGCTATATTGAGGGCAGCAGAAACTATCAGCTGCTCTACCTCACCGACCGGAGCGCACCGCTGGAGGTCAAGATGACCATGGAAAAGCTGGAGGCGCTCACCGGGCCCCATGGCTTTATCCGCATTCACAAGGGATATCTGGTGAACTACCGCTACATCCAGCGGATTCACGCCAATCAGGTCACCCTGGACGACGGGGTCGTCCTGCCCATCGGCCGCAGCAAGATGGGAGAGGTCAAAAGCCACTACCTGGCCCTGCTGGGCGGCTGAGGCAAAGATGGAAAGGAAATATAAGACAGAGACGGATTTTCCGGGCCTGGGATGAGCCGAAGCGGCTCGTCCAGGCCCGGTTTTTTGATAGGGCGGCCAGACAGCCCCGGTCAAATTTCGACTGCGGCGCATAGGATAGACCGTGCCGTCAGGCACGACAAACTATCAAAGGAGCTTGATTCTATGGAACCCATGCAAACCTGCCCGCCCCGCCACCACGATGACAACCGCTGCAAGGCGATCACCGAGCTGATCGAAGCTGTCGCCGAGCAGCAGGAGGCCCTGGCCCGCATTCTGGAGGCAGAGCACAAAAAGATCGAGAAGGCCGCCGAGCTGTGCAGCTCTGATGTGGATGACCTGGTCCGCATCGACAAAAGCGTAGAGCGAGTCCTCGCCGCTGTGACCCGCCTTGAGCTGGCCCTTCAGCTCAAGCTGGATCTGTTCCGGGACTGCCTCTGCCCGGGTACGCCCTGCGCCGGCGACTGCCCCCCCTGCCACAAATAAACCAACCGGAGATCGGGGCTTGGCCCCAACCTCCGGAGCCAAAAAGGAGAACCATCTCATGAGCTGCCTGCGTTCAGAACCTTCGGCCCCCTGGGACGGCGGCAGCCTGCCCTGCAGCCCCTGCTGCCGGATCCGGGAGCAATGCCCCTGTGCCTCTGAGCCGGCTCTGCGCTATGCGGCCTGCCGGAGCTGTGGGGCGGCCAAGCGGCTGACTGCGGAGGCCGGTCGGCTGCTGGAGACAGTCTCCCAGGCAGAGAATGTCCGCCGCCTTCTGGAGGCCGACCGGACCCTGGAGCGGAGCCTGTCCCGCATGCTGAGCTCAGAGCTGGCCCTGGCGGATTATCTTTTCGCCCAGACGGCTGGCCGCTGCCGCTAATGCGTCTCTGAACAGTGGGCCGTATCTGCGGCAGAGCACCCTTTGAAACGCTGATGCGGCGCCCCGTCAGGGGCGCCGCATTGGTTGTTCGGGCTGGTTGTGAGCTATTTAGAGATCTTGACTGTCTTTGAACTGCTCCAGGCGGAATAGTAGTTCACCCCGGAGACCGTCTTGTAGCTGCGCACATAGACAGTATAGGTAT
>JBJDXS010000054.1:0-119570 GCA_051866815.1 Candidatus Onthomonas sp.
CTCCCAAACAGGTCTTATCCGCATTCCCAAATGTGTAACACATCATTGACAAACCTACATTTTCGTGCGTTTTGTGTGCTTCCCATGCCTCCGGGCGATAAATCAACAGAATAGTTCTGCCCCCTCAGAGCAGCTCAACCTGCTCCGAGGGGGCGCTGTATTGGAATAAACTGATCTGTGTCAATACCGGTCCGTGTGGAGCAGCTCTTCTGCTCGCCGCACCTGCTCCCTTGTGGGAACAGGCACCTCGTCCAAGGAATAAGGGATGCCCAGCCGCTCCCATTTGAACCGGCCCAGAGTGTGATAGGGCAGCACCTCCACCCGCTCCACCGTTTTCAGGCTGGAGATGAATGCGTCCATCTCCCTCAGACCATCCTCGTCATCGGTGAGGCCAGGCACCAGCACATGGCGAATCCACATAGACACGCCGTGATCAGAGAGATACCGGGCCATGGCCAGGATGTTCCGGTTGCTGTGACCGGTGAGGGCCCTGTGCTTGTCCTCGTCCATCTCCTTCAGATCCAGCAGCACCAGGTCGGTGTTGGCGATCAGTTCGTCGAAGGCGGCGAGGAACTCCGGATCCTCCCGGAAGGGCTGTCCGGCGGTGTCCAGGGCGGTGTGAATCCCACGCTGATGGGCCAGCCGGAAGAGCTGGATCAGGAAGGGCATCTGAAGCAGCGGCTCCCCGCCGCTGACGGTGATGCCGCCCTGCTTTCCGCCCTTCCCCCAATAGCTCCGGTAGCGCCAGGCTTTATCCAGCAGGGCCTGAGGGGTATACTCGGTACCGCCGACCGCCCAGGTCTCCGGGTTGTGGCAGTACCGGCAGCGCATGGCGCAGCCCTGGAGGAAGATGACAAACCGGACGCCGGGTCCGTCCACTGAGCCGAAGCTCTCCAGAGAGTGGACCCGGCCTAAGGGATCACATGACTGCATGGCAGGTACGGGCGATGACGTCCAGCTGCTGCTTCCGGGTCAGATCGATGAATTTGACCGCGTAGCCAGAGACACGGATGGTGAAGTTGGCGTACTCCTCCTTCTCCGGGTGTTCCATTGCGTCCAGCAGCTTTTCCGTGCCAAAAACGTTGACGTTCAGGTGGTGGGCCCCCTGGTCAAAGTAGCCGTCCATCACCTGGACCAGGTGCTCCTTTCGCTCATCCTCGCTGTGACCGAGAGCGTCAGGGTTGATGGTCTGGGTGTTGGAGATGCCATCCAGAGACCAGTGATAGGGGATCTTTGCCACGCTGTTGAGGGAGGCCAGCAGACCGTTCTGCTCCGCACCATAGGAGGGAGAGGCGCCGGGAGAGAAGGGAGTGAAGGCGGGCCGGCCATTGGGCATGGCGCCGGTGGCCTCACCGTAGACCACGTTGGAGGTGATGGTCAGGATGGAGGTGGTGGGCTCGCTGTTCCGGTAAGTGTGGCGGCGCTTGATCTTCTCCAGGAAGGTCTTGAGCAGCCAGACGCCGATCTCATCCGCCCGGTCATCGTCGTTGCCGTACTTGGGGAAATCGCCCTCAATCTCGAAGTCTTTGGAGATGCCCTCCTCGTCCCGAATGACCTTGACCTTGGCGTACTTGATGGCGCTCAGGGAGTCGATCACATGGGAGAAGCCGGCGATGCCGGTGGCGAAGGTGCGGCGGACGTCAGTGTCGATGAGCGCCATCTCGGCGGCCTCGTAGTAGTACTTGTCGTGCATGTAGTGGATCAGGTTGAGCACGTTGACATAGATGTCAGCCAGCCAGTCCAGCCAGAACTCGTACTTCTCAATGACCTCGTTGTAGTCCAGATATTCGCTGGTGATGGGGGCCATCTTGGGGCCCACCTGGATACGGTGCTTCTCGTCAAAGCCGCCGTTGATGGCGTACAGTAGCGCCTTACCCAAGTTGGCCCGGGCGCCGAAGAACTGGATCTCCTTGCCTGTCTGGGTGGCAGAGACACAGCAGCAGATGGAGTAGTCATCCCCCCAGACAGGCTTCATCACGTCGTCGTTCTCATACTGAATGGAACTGGTGTCCACAGAGATCTTGGCGGCATACCGCTTGAAGTTGTCGTTCAGGGCGGAGGAGTAGAGCACTGTCAGGTTGGGCTCAGGGGAGGGGCCCATGTTCTCCAGAGTGTGCAGGAAACGGAAGTCGGTCTTGGTGACCATGCTGCGGCCGTCCATGCCGATGCCGCCCACCTCCAGGGTGGCCCAGGTGGGGTCGCCGGAGAAGAGCTGGTTATAGGAGGGAATCCGGGCAAACTTGACCATGCGGAACTTCATAGTCATATGGTCGATGAGCTCCTGGGCCTCCTGCTCGGTGAGTACGCCGTTGGCCAAATCCCGCTCAAAGTAGATATCCAGGAAGGTGGAGATGCGGCCTACGCTCATGGCGGCGCCGTTCTGGGTCTTGACCGCGGCCAGATAGCCGAAGTACAGCCACTGACAGGCCTCCTTGGCGTTGCTGGCGGGCTTGGAGATGTCATAGCCGTAAATACTGGCCATCTCCTTCATCCCCTTGAGGGCATCGATCTGCATCTGGATCTCTTCCCGCAGGCGGATGACGTCATCATACATATTGCCGCAGCCGCAGTTGCGCTTATCGTCCTCCTTGGCCTTGATCAGATAATCGATGCCGTACAGGGCGACCCGGCGGTAGTCGCCGACGATCCGGCCCCGTCCGTAGGTGTCGGGCAGGCCGGTAACCACATGGGTCTTCCGGGCCAGACGCATCTCAGGGGTATAGGCCGCAAAGACGGCGTCGTTATGGGTGGTAATATAGTTGGTAAAGATCTTCTTCAGCTCCGGATTGACCTGATAGCCATAGGTCTCTGCCGCCTGCACTGCCATCTTAATGCCGCCGTAGGGCATGAAGGCCCGCTTCAGGGGCTTGTCGGTCTGCAGGCCGACTACCTGTTCCAGATCCTTCAGGGACTCGTCAATATAGCCGGGACCATAGGCGGTCAGGCCGCTGACTACCTCAGTCTCGCACTCGAGAACGCCGCCCTTGGCGCGCTCCTCCTTCTGCAGTCTCTGCAAAGCCCCCCACAGCTGATCCGTTGCCTCGGTGGGACCGGCGAGAAAGGACTCGTCGCCGTCATAGGGATGGTAATTCTTCTGGATGAAGTCGCGGACATTAACTTCTTCCTTCCAGATACGGCCTTCAAAGCCGTCCCACTGCCGAAAATCAGTCATAAGTTCCTCCTACTAAGTGGTGATGTCTGTCTGTTCCGGCCGGACGCTCCCCTTTCGGCAGTCATCCGGCAGTGTCAGTGTCACTGACTCAAGATTAGTTCTAGCTAACCATCGATAGGATACCATAGATGTCGGAAAAAGCAAGTGAGAAATTGAGCCAAACCTCACGCGCCGATCAGGCGGAATTTGGTACGGAGTGATGAATTTCGCGCTGTTCTCCGGCGGCCACCGGCTGGGCGGAAAGGCGGTCTCCGGCCCCTCCGGGCATTTTAGACAAGAATTGGCAGGAAAACGCCGTGGTTCTGTAAGAGTTCGCCAGAGCTCTCCCCTCTTTTCAAACGGTAAATTTTAGGCTATAATAATCCATATTCTGATGAGAATTGATCTCAATCCCACTCGATTTTGAGATCCGATACAAAAGAGAGAAGGAGTGATTCCTTTGGCAGACAAGGATAACAGCCTGATGGCTCAGAACTTTATCCATGACTTCATCGATGAGGATATCGCCGCCGGTGGCCGGTATGAGGGCAAGCGGGTGCACACCCGGTTCCCGCCGGAGCCCAACGGCTATCTGCACATCGGCCACGCCAAGGCCATCTATGTGGACTTCGGCACCGCTCAGAAGTACCACGGCCTGTGCAACCTGCGGATGGACGACACCAACCCTACCAAGGAGGATGTGGAGTTTGTGGACGCCATCCAGGAGGACATTAAGTGGCTGGGCTACGATTGGGAGGACCGGTTCTACTACGCCTCGGACTACTTTGAGCAGATGTACCAGTTTGCCGAGGAGTTGATTCTGGCGGGCAAAGCCTATGTCTGCCAACTCTCCCCTGAGGAGATGAGCGCCAACCGGGGCGATGTGAACACCCCGGCCACCAGCCCCTATCGGGACCGGCCCATTGAGGAGTCTCTGGATCTGTTCCGCCGGATGCGGGCAGGTGAGTTCCCCGACGGCTCTATGACCCTGCGGGCCAAGATCGACCTGGCCTCCGGCAACTTCAATATGCGGGATCCGGCCATCTACCGCATCAAGCACCAGGCCCATCACCGCACCGGCAATCAGTGGTGCATCTACCCCATGTACGACTACGCCCACCCCATTGAGGACGCCCTGGAGGGGATCACCCACTCCCTGTGCACCCTGGAGTTTGAGGATCACCGGCCTCTGTACGATTGGGTCATCGACAATATCTCCTGCCCCAACAAGCCCCGGCAGATTGAGTTCGCCCGCCTGGGTATCGACCACACCGTCATGAGCAAGCGGAAGCTCCGGGCTCTGGTGGAGGGAGGCTATGTCTCCGGCTGGGACGATCCACGGATGCCCACCATCTGCGGCCTGCGCCGCCGGGGCTACACCCCCGCCTCCATCCGCAATTTCTCCGAGGCCAACGGCGTGTCCAAGGCGGCCTCCACGGTGGAGTTTGCCTTCCTGGAGCACTGTCTCCGGGACGACCTGGACGCCACTGCTGCCCGGGTGATGGCGGTGCTCCACCCCGTGCCCCTGACCATCACCAACTATCCCGAGGGCCAGAGCGAGACCTTTGAGATTGAGAACCATCCCAAGGATCCCTCTATGGGCAGCCGCACCGTCACCTTCTCCCGCCATCTCTTCATTGAGGCGGACGACTTCATGGAGGAGCCGGTGAAGAAGTATAAGCGCCTCTCCCCTGACGGCCTGGAGTGCCGGCTCAAGGGCGCCTATGTCATCCGCTGCACCGGCTGCGTCAAGGACGAGCAGGGCAATGTGATTGAGGTGCTGGCTGAGTACGATCCCCAGTCCAAGGGCGGCGACCCCGCCGACGGCCGCAAGATAAAGGGCGCTGCCATCCACTGGGTGGACGCCGCCACCGCCGTGGACGCCGAGGTGCGGCTGTACGACAACCTGTTCGACGATGCCTCTCCCGATGCCGCCGGAAAGGACTTTCTGGCCTGCCTGAACCCCAACTCTCTGGAGGTGCTTCAGGGCTGCAAGCTGGAGGCCGCTCTGGCAGACGCCGTGGCTCCCGCCTCCTTCCAGTTCATGCGGCTGGGCTACTTCTGCGTGGACAACAAGGACTCCAAGCCCGGCGCACTGGTGTTCAACCGGTCGGTGAGCCTGAAGGACAGCTTCAAAAAGTAAATCGATTTTTTCTGCAAAACAGCTCTGACTGCTTCGGTCAGAGCTGTTTTTCGTTAAAAGGATTGCATTACGCGCCGTTCATTGATACAATAGAACAAACGTATGAATGGAGGCTGTTTCCCTTGCTCTTTCGGAAAAAAGCCATGGACGGCTATGAATATGAGACCTATGTGGCCGACCTGCTCCGCCGCCAGGGCTTCCGGGACATTCAGTTCACCGCCAAAACCGGGGACTACGGAGTGGATTTGCTGGCCACCCATGGGCGGCACCGGTACGCCGTCCAGTGCAAATACTATACCGGCGCGGTGGGCGGTTTCGCCGTCCAGGAGGCGGTGGCCGGGATGGCCTACTACGGCTGTGAGCGGGCGCTGGTGGTGACCAACAGTTACCTCACCCAGGGAGCCCACAACCTGGCCCAGGCCAACGGCGTGGATGTGATGGAGTACATGGACCCTGCCCGTCTGTCTTTTTTGGAGCGCCGGGAGCCCTGGCAGCTGGTGCTGCTGGCGGCGGAATGCGTTACTTTTGGACTGGTATTGTTCCAGATGCTGGAGCAGGACAGCTTCACCTGGCGGGGCTGCGGCATCCTGGCGCTGCTCTGCTTTCCCCTCCCCTTTCTTGTGACCTCGATTGTCCGCTGGATCTGGCGGCGCACAAGAATGCAGCCGGACGAGCAGGAGGATCCATAAATGCGAAAACCCCAGCCGGACTCCGGCTGGGGTCAATTTGTTCAGTCGAATCTGGTCTCCCAGGTCTCCGCCTTGCTTGCCTCCCAGCAGAGACGGATCTGATCCTCGGTGGTGCGCTTGGTGTCCAGAGGCGGGAGGGCATCCAGCTCAAAGAAGCCTCGCTCCTTGGTCTCCAGATTGGGCCGGAAGGGGCCGATCTCCCCCACTGGCTCACAGAGCACCAGATGGTTTGCCATGTTGAACAGGGCGGGCGGATAGTTGCGGGTATTCCGATCCTGGACGGCCACCAGGCGGATGGCTCTGCCCCGGATGCCGGTCTCCTCCCACAGCTCCTTTTCCGCGTTGGCCCGGACGGTCTGGTTCTCGTCGCACCAGCCCCCGGGGAGATTCCACATCGCCCCATTCTCCCGCACCAGCAGCACCTTGCCGTCCAAAAACAGGGCGCTTCGGGTGGTTACCTTAGGGGTCTGATAGCCTAGCTCACCGGCGAGCAAACCGGTAAGCTGTTCCAAAGGCAGGTCGGTGTATTCCGCCAGAACTTCCGCTGAGATGTCCCGGATCCGGGCGTAGCGCTCCAGATCAAAAGGATCCTTTGCGTAGGTCAGGCCGCACTGAGCGATGGACTGGAGCTCTTTCGACCAGGCCACCCACTTGCGCGCCATCAGCTGCTCTGCTGTCATATCACATTCCCCATTTCACAGATCATGGATATATCATAGCGTGATCTGTGTTTCCGGTCAAGTCTCTGGAGTGGGAAGGCTGCGCCGGTTCATGTCGTGCCGGAGGAGCTGATAGACGGCGGCAGTCAGCGGGACGCCCAGCAGCATGCCGCCCACCCCCATCAGGCCGCCGCCCACGGTTACCGCCGCCAGAACCCAGATGCCGGGCAGACCGATAGAGCTGCCCACCACGCGGGGATAGATCAGGTTGCCCTCCAGCTGCTGGAGCACCACCAGGAAGACGATAAACAGCACCGCCTGGATGGGAGACACGGTAAAAATCATCAGCGCACCCACAATGGCGCCGATGTAGGCGCCTGCAACCGGAATCAGGGCAGTAAAACCGATGAGGGTACCGATCATGACGGCATAGGGGAAGCGGAAAATCAGCATGCCAATGATGCACAGTAGCCCCAGGATGACTGCCTCTACACACTGGCCCACGATAAACCGGTGGAAGCAGTTGTCCACCGTATCCAGGACATAATACAGCTTTTCCGTCCACCGGGGCTTGCAGTAGGTATCCAGCAGCCGATGGATCTGGCGGCCCAGCCGCTCCTTGCCCATGAGGACATAGATGGAGAAGATCATGGCCACCACCACAGAGACGGTGCCGGAGACGACGGAGGAGATCAGACCGGTGATCGAGGCCATGGCTCCGCCGAAGCCGGAGATCAGCCAGTCTACCAGCTGCTGGATCAGCTTCTGCCAGTCGGTATCCCCCTGAAGCAGACTGTCCGCCTCTCCGGAGAGCCAATCGCTCAGGTGAAAATTGGTCTCCAGCTGAACGGCCACCGCGTTGAGGGCGCCGGGGAGCTGTTCCAGCAGCAGGGTGACGCAGGAGACCAGCTCAGGGAGTATCATCCGGACAATGAGCACCACAATGGCCAGCACGCTGAGCACCGACAGCACCAGGCAGACAGGGCGGCGCAGCTTTTGCAGCCAGGCAGGGCCGGAGGCGGGAAAATGGCGCTCATAAAAGGCCATGGGGATATTGACCACATAGGCCAGGACAAGGCCCAGCATCAGCGGCCAGGCCACCTGGAGGGCCAGAACGCCCAGACCGGCCAACTGATCCCAATAGTGAATCAGCAGAAAAAGGCCAAAAAGGCAGACGCCCAGACGCAGGCCGCTTTTCCATTCCAATTTCATATCAATGATCCTTCCTGTTTGTCACATCAGCGGCGCGATCACCTTAAGCAGCGCACCGGCCAGACGGACGGAGAGCTTTTCCTGCCGGATGGTCTCCGGCGTCACCGGCTGGCACTTGGCCAGGGTATCCCGGAAGTCTGCCTTGATGTCGCCGATGGCAGGCACATCCTGGAGATAAGCGGCGCACTCAAAGTGCAGGTAGAGGCTGCGGTAGTCCAGGTTGATGGTGCCCACCACCGCCCGACTGTCGTCGCTTAGAAACACCTTGGCGTGGACGAAGCCCGGCGTATACTCGTAAATCTGCACGCCCGCCTGGGTCAGCTCCTTGTAGTGGCTTTTGGCCAGGACAAAGGCGTAGGGCTTGTCCGGAATATGGGGCAGGATCAGCTTGACCTCCACCCCCCGTTTGGCGGCGTAGCTCAGGGCGGTGATCATCTCGTGGTCGAGAATCAGATATGGGGTCATGATATAGACGTAGTCCTGGGCCCGGTTGAGGATATCCCGGTAGACCATCTCCCCCACCAGCTCGTCGTCCAGGGGGCTGTCCCCGTAGGGCAGGACATAGCCGGGGCTGTCCACCCGGATCTCTTCCGGGGGCAGCAGATAGGGGGCATAGACCCGTTCCGTCTCTCCGGCGTTCCACATCTGGAGAAACAGCAGGGTGAGACTGGTAACCGCCTCGCCCTGCAGCATGACGGCGGTATCCTTCCAGTGGCCGTAAACCACCTTGCGGTTGATATACTCATCTGCAAGATTGACGCCGCCGGTAAAGCCCACCTTGCCGTCAATGACGCAGATTTTCCGGTGATCCCGGTTATTATACCGGGTAGTGACCAGAGGCCGGATGGGGGCGAAGGACTTGCACCGGATGCCCAGTCTGGCCAGCTGCTGAGGGTAGTCATGGGGCAGAGCGGAGATGGAACAGGTGCCGTCGTAGAGCAGACGCACCTCCACCCCCTGCCGGGCCTTGTCCGCCAGCAGCTCCAGCAGCTCCGTCCACAGCTCGCCTTTGTCGATGGCGAAGTACTCCAGGAAGATAAAATGTTCCGCTTTCCGGAGCTGGGTTAACAGCTCGGCATATTTTTCCTCGCCCAGAGTGAAGTATTTCACTGCGGTATGCTCATAGACAGGAAATCCGCCGCATTTACCCATGTAGGAGCCCATCTGGTACAAAGTTGGGTCTTGTTTTTTCAGCCGGTTCGTAAGCGCACTCTGGTCCGGATAGTATTCTCTGGCCTCCTGTTCCATCTGGGCCAATACCCGCTGCTCCCGGCGATGACCGACATCCATCTGGACGAACCAGTAAAAGAGGGTGCCCGGGACGGGAGACATAGCGATGACAAAGGCCCAGGTCAGCTTGACGGTGGGATCTCCCTGTGTGTTGAGCAGGTAGATCAGCATGGCCGCCCCAACTGTGGTCATGCCGCCCATATAGAGGGGGACGTACTTCTCCACAATCAGGAAATTCACCAGCAGAAGCAGGATCTGAAGCACCAGCAGCACGATGACCACGGTGGTGCGGCCAAAGATGGCCCGCAGGACGCCCCGCTTGCCCTTTTGTACCAGCTGCTGCAGCAGCTCCTGCTCCTCCTGGAGCTTGTTTTTCTCAGAACGACTCTTTTCTTGCATGGGGTGCACCTCTCTTTTCTCTCTTTCGGGAAGCTGCAGATAGCCCAAAGTTTTTCTCTTTATCCCACCCAGTTGACCAGCATAATCGCTCCGCCCAGTACGGTGAGCACCACACCGGTGGCCCGGTTGAGCACCAGAGGGCTGGCCTTGTTAGCAAACCGTGCAGCAACCCGGGCCCACAGGAAGGTGAACAGAACACACAGAGCCAGGACGGTGAAATCAGGCAGCCCGCCGATGGCAAAGTGGCTGAGGGAGCCGGTGAGGGCGGTAAAGGTCATAATGAATACGCTGGTGCCCACTGCCATCTTCAGCTCATAGCCCAGCACGCTGGTCAGCACCAGCAGCATCATCATGCCGCCGCCGGCCCCCACAAAGCCGCAGATAAAGCCCACCAGCATGCCGCAGAGAACGGACTGGACAGCCCGCTTCCGGGGACTCACCTGGGCCATCGACTCCCGGGTGGTCATGACCGGCCTGACGATGAACTTGATGCCCAGCAAAAAGGTCATGCAGACGGAAAAGCCGCCCATAGTCTGGCTGGGCACCAGGCTGGACACCCAGCTGCCCACCATGGTGAAGCAAAGCACGGTGAGCATCATAATCAGACCGTTTTTGACATCCAGGTTCTTATTTTTCCCGTAGGTATAGGCGCTGACGGCGCTGGCCAGTACGTCGCTGGCCAGGGCGATACCCACAGCGCTGTAGGCCGGGATGTCCAGGAAGGTGATCAGCATGGGGCTGATGACGGCGGCGGCGCTCATACCGGCAAAGCCGGTGCCCAGCCCGGCCCCCATGCCGGCGAGGAAACAGATCAGAACGGTGTAGAGCATTATGGATTCTCCTTTTGATTCTCGGCGGCAAGCTGCGCCACCATCCGGCCCAGCACCCGGACCAGAGTTTCCCGCTCTTCCGGAGAGATGGTCTGAAAGAGCAGCCGGAGAAACTCCTCCTGGGCCGCCTGTCCCGCCCGCACGGCCTCTTCGGCCCCGGGCAGCAGTTGGAGGTGAATGGCCTTGTGGTTGCCGGATTTGGTCACACCCCTCAGGCAGCCCCGCTGAATCAGCCCTTTGACCGCTGCTGAGACGTGGGACTTGGAAAAGCCCCGGGTGCGGATCATTTCCGCCGCGGTGTCCCGATTCGGATTGCTGGCCAGGAAGAGCAGCACGTCCAGCTCCATTCGGGTCAGCCCAAACCGGCCGCACACCGACTCCAGACGCCGGATATATCCCCTGCGCAGCAGATCCACATTGCTCCAGAGGCTTTCCACCACAGTTCTCCTCCTTTTTAACATGTTCAAAAACGAACTATTGTCAGTGTAGCACAGGCAGGGGCAAATTGCAATGAGCAACCTGGCCAAAGAACCACCCTTTCTGCACCGAAAAGGCGACAGTCGTTGACAAGCTCCCTGTGATAACGCTATAATGCTATAAAGCTGTAAAGCAGAAAAGCAGGAAAGAAAAACGCAAAGCGATGCTTTGCATAAGGAGTGCGACTATGGAACATCGAGGCCATGTTAACGGGAGCTTTTCCAGCTCGCTGGGCTTTGTCCTGGCCTGTGTAGGCTCGGCGGTGGGTATGGGCAATATCTGGCTGTTTCCCTACCGGCTGGGCCAGTATGGCGGAGCCGCCTTTCTCATCCCCTATCTGATCTTCATTGTACTGTTCGGCCTGGTAGGCCTGTCGGCGGAATTTGCCGTGGGCCGTTGGGCAGGCACCGGAACGCTGGGCGCCTACCGGAAATGCTGGGAACAGCGCAGCAAGGGGAAGCTGGGCGAGGCGTTGGGCTGGATTCCCCTGTTTGGCTCCCTGGGCATCGCCATCGGCTATGCCGTGATTGTGGGCTGGGTGGTTAAATCTCTGGCGGGCAGTCTGACCGGCAGCCTGTTTTCCCAGGATTCCAGCGCATTTTTCGCTGAGATGTCCTCCACGCTGGGCAATGTGGGCTGGCATTCCCTGGTGATTGTCATTGCCGTGCTGCTGCTCATGTTTGGGGCGACCAAGGGAATTGAGAAGATCAACCGGGTTCTGATGCCCGCCTTTTTCGTGCTCTTCGTGTTTCTGGCGGTGCGGGTGGCCTTTCTGCCCGGCGCGTCCGAGGGCTACCGTTTTCTGCTGGTGCCCAAGTGGGAGTATCTGCTTAAGCCGGAGACATGGGTCATGGCCATGGGACAGGCCTTCTTCTCCCTCTCCATCACCGGCTCTGGCATGATCGTCTACGGCTCCTACTTGGGTAAGAATGAGGATATTCCGAAGGCGTCCATGAATACCGCCCTGTTCGACACGCTGGCCGCGCTGCTTGCTGCCTTCGCCACCATGCCAGCCGTCTTTGCCTTCGGCATCGAGCCGGACCGGGGCCCCTCCCTCATGTTTATCACCCTGCCCCAGGTCTTTCAGCAGATGCCTATGAGCCGGCTGTTCGCCGCCTTCTTCTTCCTGTCTGTGGCTTTTGCCGGCGTCACCAGCCTGATCAATATGTTTGAGGCGGTGTGCGAGTCTTGGCAGAGCCGCTTCCGGCTCTCCCGGAAGCAGGCGACTCTGCTCTGCGGCGGAATTGCCCTGGCAGTCGGCCTGCTGATGGAAAACGGCGATGTGGTGGGCAAATGGATGGACTTTATCACCATTCTGGTGGTGCCCTTCGGGGCGCTGCTGGGCGCGGTGTCCATCTACTACGTCTTGGGCTGGAAGGAGATCCATCAGGAGATGGAGCTGGGCCGGAGCAAGTCCCTCCCCCGCTGGTTCGGTCCGTTGGCCAGATATGTCTATGTTCCCCTGACCTTAATCGTATTCGTCCTGGGCCTGGTTTACGGCGGAATCGGCTGATCGCCTGTACGAGAGGAGTTTTCCTATGCTGGAGCAGTTCATTGAGTTTATCCTCCCCCATATCATCTCTCTGTTGGAGCTGATGGGTATCTTTGTAGTAGCTTGGTCCGCCCTGTCCGCGTTCTGGCAGTATCTGCAAAATACATTTTGCCACAAGCAGTACGCCTTCCAGTTCAATCTGGCCAACGGCCTGGCTACCGGACTGGAGTTTAAGATGGCTGCTGAGATTTTAAAGACCGTTCTGGTGCGGGAGATGAGCGAACTGCTCATTCTGGGCGCCGTCATCCTGCTCCGGGCCCTGCTCAGCGCCCTCATCCATTTCGAGCTCAAGGCCACCCAGCATCAGGCGCCGAATGAGCCAGAAGACAAATAAAGATACGACACAGCTCCCCGGTGGAATCGCCTTCCGCCGGGGAGCCTTTCCTGCTACAGATTCTTTTTCAGCTGCTGGATGGCCCCCTTCTCCAGCCGGGAGACCTGGGCCTGAGAGATGCCCACCTCAGCGGAGACCTCCATCTGGGTCTTGCCCTGGTAAAAGCGCAGCTCCAAAATGTGCCGTTCCCGCTCGGTCAGCTTGTCCATGGCGTCCCGGAGGGCCAGGTGCTCCAGCCATTTGTCATCGGTATTTTTGTCGTCTCGCACCTGATCCATGACGCAGACGGTGTCTCCACCATCGGAGTAAACCGGCTCATACAGGCTCACCGGATCTGAAATGGCGTCCAGGGCAAAGACCACGTCCTCCCGCTTCAGATCCAGCAGCTTGGCGATTTCGTCCAGGGTGGGCTCCCGCTGGTGCTCCTTGGCGTACTGCTCCCGGGTCTGAAGCACCCGATAGGCCACGTCCCGCATGGAGCGGCTTACCCGGAGTGAGGAGGAGTCCCGGAGGAACCGGCGCACCTCTCCCAGAATCAGCGGCACGCCGTAGGTGCTGAACCGGACTTCAAACTGCTCACTGTCAAACCGATCCACCGCCTTGACCAGGCCGATACAGCCCACCTGAAACAGGTCGTCCATATTTTCCCCCCGGCCGGCGAAGCGCTGAATGACCGAGAGTACCAGCCGCAGATTTCCTTCAATCATCTGCTGCCTGGCCTCCTGATCCCCCTGTTTTACCCGCCGGAGCAGCTCGGTCATCTCGCTGCTTTTCAGCACCTTCAGCTTGGAGGTGTTGACCCCACAGATCTCTACCTTGCCGTGCATTGTAAAAACCTCCTGTGGTACTGCTTGTAACAACAGTATCTCCACAGGAGGTTTTTCCTATGCTGGCAGAGAAGGGCGGATTTTGGCAGAGCAGAGATAAACGGGAGTCAGCTTATCCTGCAGCGGGATTCGGAAGTCCCCAGTAGTCCAGAAGCGGCTCCGCCGCAGACAGATCAGAGGTGTAGAAGGACAGGTCCATCACAGCGTACTCGTCTTCATAGTCGATGGTAATCATGTACTGATATATCTCATGCCCCTGATAGAAACCATGGACGGCAATTCCCTGAACGGAGCCATCCTTTGATTCGGTCTTCGGATAGATCTCAGCATCCTCGAAGACATCACTATACTGCTGCGCCATGTCATCCAGATCGTAATACGGCTGCTCTTCCGAAAAATATGTGCAGTAATAGCAGCCGTCCAGACTGGACATCTCTTCTCCGGTGGTATTGGTGATCTCTACAAAGGTCTTATCCTCTGCAACGACGGTGTTGTCCCAATTGGCGTTTTGGAGCACAGGGACAATCATGGTCTTTCCATTGCAGGAGACGTATTCCATCGTCGAAATTGTATCGTCTACCGCGGTCAATTCCAGGTCTTTCACTGTGTAAATTTCAAAATCAGTGAAGGGTATTTCCGCATCGTCAGGAGGCATCTCTGTTTCCTCCGCAAGCTGTTCCTGCTCTGCTTCTTCGGCGGGCTGTCCCTGTTCCGTCTGCTGGTTTTCGCCTTCCCCGTCCGTTTGAACGGTATTGTCCGAAGCGCAGCCGGTCAGCATCCCCAGGCAAAGCGCCAGGGACAGCAGCAGCGTCAACAACTTCCGTGTCACTTTCATTCTACTACAGCTCCTTTTCCTCCCTGGCCTCTGGTTTTCTGGGAGTCAGTGGGGACAGCTTACCACAGATTTTCTCAAAAATCTACCCCTGTTATCCGCCCAGGCGGACGATCTCCCGGCGCAGACGGGCGATAATCCGCTTTTCCAGCCGGGAGATGTAAGATTGGGAGATGCCCATCTGATCCGCCACCTCTTTTTGGGTGCACACCCGGCGGCCTCCAAGTCCGAAGCGCAGGTCGATGATCTGACGATCCCGTTCTCCCAGCTTGCCAAGGGCCAATGCCAGCAGCTGCCGGTCCACATCGTCCTCCAGGGGACGGCTGATCAGGTCGCTGTCGGTGCCCAGAATATCGGACAGCAGCAGTTCGTTGCCGTCCCAGTCGGTATTCAGCGGCTCATCAAAGGAGACCTCCCCCTTCTGATTGGCGCTCTTGCGCAGGTACATGAGAATCTCGTTTTCAATGCACCGGGCGGCATAGGTGGCCAGCTTGATGTTTTTCTCCACGTTAAAGGTGTTGACCGCCTTAACCAGGCCGATGGTACCGATGGAGATCAGATCCTCCAGATTGATGCCGGTATTCTCAAACCGCCGAGCCAGGTAGACCACCAGCCGGAGGTTGTGCTCAATCAGGTTGTTCCGGGCCTCCTGATCCCCTTCGCGGACCCGAAGAAGCAGCTCCCGCTCCTGCTCCCGGTCAATGGGAGGCGGCAGCACATCGCTGCCTCCGATGTAATGAAGCCCCTCCGCCGTCCCCAGCAGGCCGGCCAGGCGGCTCAGACTCAGTTCAACCCACTGCCTCAGTTCCAGACTCATATGCGCTCCCTTCTCCCGCTATAATCCGATTACACCCTGATAGCTGCCCTCGGAGAGCGGCTCCGGGGCCAGCGCTACCAGCTGACGGTGCACCACCTGCCGGTCCAGCACGGCGCTGTCCAGCCGTACCGCCAGCAGAAGGCCGTTTTTCTGACCGACCCCCCGATAGGGCAGCAGGTGCAGCCGGCCCATGCCCCAGCCGGCCCCAATCCGGCTGATGCCCTGAACCGGGTCCAGCACGTCCTCCCGTGTGATTCGGGGCTCTGTAGGCAGCAGCGGGGCCACCGCCTGCCAGTAGGCCACCAGCACCGGCCCGGAGCCTCCCGGGTCGGTGAGCAGATTGCCGGAGTCCTGCAGGGCAGTGAGGCTCACCTGGCGGCAGTCCCAGCGCAGCTTCACCGGAATCAGCCCCCCGCCCCGCTCCGGAGCCAACCGCCGCAGAACAGTGGCGCAGAGACAGCAGCAGATTGCCCCTGCCAGCAGCAGTGCCTTGGCGTCCGGGGCGGTAACCGCAATCCCCTGGGGGTAGGACAGCTCCAGGGGCCCGAAGAGGGAGACCATCATCAGCACTCCCGCCAGGGCGCAGGACAGGGCGAGGAAAACCAGCAGCAGCCGAAGATTGCCCCGCCGGGGCCCATACGCGGTCAGCACCATACCTGCCGCCCAGCCCAGCCGCCACAGGGGATGGCTGAGAAAGCCCAGTCCCGGGAGAAAGACTAAAACGGCGTAGATGCCTCCCAGAACCGCCCCCAGTGCCAGCCGCAGCCTCCGGAAAGGGGCCGCCGACAGCCTGGCCGCTGAGAGCAGCAGCAGATAATCCATCGCCCCATTGAGTGCAAACACCGTATCCACATATACCACCGTCATAGAACCCCTCCCCCGCCTGTCCAGCCTGTGAGAGACAGTATAGACCCTCCGGCGGGAAAAAGCCGTCTAAGGCGGTCCGTGGGTGTGGGAGAATCCGCCAGTCAGCCTGCCTTTCCGGAAAAGCTTCCCGGGCAAAGGCGGTCTTATCCTGTCACCGCTCCCCTCTCCCGGGCATAAACTGTCCTATCTCAGCATGAGAAAGGATGGTGGAACACGAGATGCGTCGCGCACTCAATTTTTGGGTGGTGGGCGGTGACCTGCGCCAGGTGAAGCTGGCCCAGCTGCTTCAGGAGGACGGACACAGTGTCCAGACCTATGCCATGGAGCGGCGTCCGGATCCCGGCCAACTGCCCGGTTCCGATACCATGAAGGGGATGGAGCAGGCGGACTGCGTCATCCTCCCCCTGCCGGTGACGGCGGAGCAGGGGATGCTCAACGCTTCCCTCTCCGACCTGCGGGTGCCGGTATCTGACCTGTTGGAGGGACTGAGCCCAGGACAGCTGGTCTGTGCCGGAAAGGTGACCACTCCCATGCGGGTGCTGGCCGAGGAGAAGGGCCTGATTCTCCGGGACTATTTCGCCCGGGAGGAGCTGGCGGTGGCCAACGCCGTGCCCACGGCGGAGGGGGCGATTCAGATTGCCATGGAGGAGCTGCCCACCACGCTGTATGGCCTGCGGGTGCTGGTCATCGGCTTTGGACGGCTGGGCAAGGTGCTGGCCCACCGGCTTCACGGACTGGGGGCCAAGGTCACCGTCTCCGCCCGGAAATACGGCGATCTGGCCTGGATTGAGGCCTATGGCTATCAGAGCGAGCACACCGGACAGCTCACCGGCTGGCTGGGGGCCTACGACCTGATCATCAACACCGTGCCCGCCCGGGTGCTGGACTTTCCCCAGCTGCTGGATCTGAAGGAGGACTGCCTGGTCATAGACCTTGCCTCCAAGCCCGGCGGAGTCAACCTGAAGGCGGCTGCCCAGCTGGGCACCAAAGTGATCTGGGCCCTGTCCCTGCCCGGCAAGGCGGCTCCCGCCACCTCCGGCCGGATTATCCGGGACACGATCTATCATATTTTGCAGGAGCTGGAGCTATGAAGCTGGAAGACGCGAGAGTAGGCTTCGCCCTGTGCGGCTCCTACTGTACCTATGCCCAGGTCTTTGCCGCCCTGGAGGACCTGGTCCCCCAGGCGGGACAGGTGATCCCCATTGTCTCCGAGCAGAGCGGCTGCCGGGACACCCGCTTTGGTAGCGCCGCCGGCTTCCGGGCCCGGCTGGAGACCCTTTGCGGCAGCCCGGTGCTGGATTCCATCGTCCAGGTGGAGCCCATCGGGCCGAAAAAGCTGCTGGATCTGCTTATCATCGCCCCCTGCACCGGCAATACCCTGGCGAAGCTGGCCTGCGGGGTCACCGATACGGCGGTGACCATGGCGGCAAAGGCCCATCTGCGAAACGGTCGACCGGTGCTGCTGGCCCCTGCCACCAACGACGGGCTGTCCGTCTCCCTGCGTAATCTGGGCGACCTGCTCTGCCGGAAGGGATATTACTTCGTCCCCTTCCGCCAGGATGACCCCGTTGGCAAGCCCAACTCTCTGGTGGCCCGGATGGATTTGATCCCTCAGGCCGCCCGGTGCGCCCTCAATGGGGAGCAGCTGCAGCCGGTGCTGGCGCTGTAGATATTTGGTTCTCCCCTCTCTCGCCGCCCTGTCTCTTGACAGGACGGCGCATTTATGAGAAAATGCTCATGTGATGAATCGAACAGTCGTTTGACTTCCGTTCGATTTTATGATAGAGTACGGGAGGTGACGGGAGAAGATGGAGCGAACGATTCTGCATTGCGATCTGAACAGCTTTTTTGCCTCGGTAGAGCTGCTGGACTACCCCCAGCTGCGGGAGCAGCCGGTGGCGGTCTGCGGCAGCCCGGAGGCCCGTCACGGGATTATTCTGGCCAAAAACGAGGCAGCCAAGGCCTATCACATCCAGACGGCGGAGACGGTCTGGCAGGCCCGGAAGAAGTGCCCACAGCTGGTTCTGCTCCCTCCGCACCACGACAAATACAGATCGTATTCCAAGAAGGTCAACGAAATCTACGAACAGTATACTGATCTGGTGGAGCCCTTCAGCATCGACGAGAGCTGGCTGGACGTGACCGGCAGTCTGCACCTGTTCGGCACGGACGGGAAAGGGCTGGCGGACGAGCTGCGCCGGCGGCTCAAGGAGGAGCTGGGGCTCTCCATCTCGGTGGGCGTCTCCTTCAACAAGGTCTTCGCCAAGCTGGGCAGCGACTACAAAAAGCCGGACGCCACCACGGTGATCACCCGGGAAAACTATCAGGCAATTGTCTGGCCCCTGCCGGTGACCGACCTGCTCTTTGTGGGCCGGGCTGCCGCCCGGCTGCTGGAGCAGTACGGGGTGCGCACCATCGGGGATCTGGCCCGGTTCGACCCGGAGGCGTTGATTCGTATTCTGGGTCGCCAGGGGGCCAAGCTCTCCGCCTATGCCCGGGGCGAGGAGGACAGCCCTGTCATCCCCGCCGGACAGCAGCCGCCTCCCAAGTCAGTGGGAAACGGCATGACCTTCCGGGAAAATCTGGTGGGTTTGGAGCAGATACGGATTGGCCTGGAGCTGCTCAGCGACCAGGTGGCCATGCGGCTGCGCAAAGAGCAGCTTCTCTGCTCCGGCGTCCAGGTCACCATCCGGGACGCGAATTTTAAGACTATCACCCGGCAGAAGACGCTGCCGCTGCCCACCGACCTCTCCCGGGAGATCACCCAGACCGCTTTGGAACTGGTGCAGGCCTCTTGGAAACTGTCTGTCCCCATCCGAATGCTCACCGTCACCGGCCAGAACCTGGTGACCCCGGGCGAGAGCTGGGAGCAGCTGAATCTCTTCGCTCCTGAACAGTCCCCCAAGCGGGACAAGCTGAAGCGGCTGGAGCAGGCGATGGACGGCATTCGCTCCAAATACGGCCAGGACGCCATCTCACTGGCCACTCTGTCCAAGAAAGGCGGGCTGCTGGAGGCCCAGCCGGATCACATCTCATTTAAGGATCATTGAGCATGAAAAAAACACTGTTGGCCCTGGTGCTGGCCCTGCTTTTGCTGCTGACAGGCTGCGGCAAAAGCGCAGGGGCCGCCCAGGACGCATTTTCCATTGCCTGTACCACTTACCCGGTCTACCTCCTGGCCAACACCATCGCCGGAGATCTGGACGGAGTGTCCGTCTCTCTGGTCATTGACCAGCAGGTCTCCTGTCTCCACGATTATACCCTCACCATGCGGGACATGCGGACGGTGGAGGCGGCGGACGTCATCGTCTCCAACGGAGCCGGTCTGGAGGACTTTCTGGACGACGTGCTGGAGGGCCGCACCGTCATTGACTGTTCTCAGGAGGTGAGCCTGCTCTACGGCGGTCACCATCACGATGAGGAAGAGGCCCACCATCACGACGAGGAGACGGATCACGACCACGACAGCGAGGAGGAAGATCCCCACATCTGGATGGATCCCCGGAACTATGCCCGGATGGCCCGGACTCTGGCCGATGCGCTGGCCCAAATGGATCCGGAGCGGGCGGAGGAGTATCAGACCCGGGGCGAGGCCTGCGCCCGGGAGCTGGAGGACTTCTATGACAGGCTTGCCGGGAGCGAGCAGTGCCAGACACTGGCGGGACAGTCCATCATCACCTTCCACGACGGCTTCTCTTACTTCGCCCAGGCCTTTGATCTGACCATAGCCGCTGCCATCGAGGAGGAGGAGGGAGCCGAGGCCTCTGCCCGGGAGCTGAAGGAGACGATTGCCATCGTCGGGGCCCAGAGTCTCCCCGCCGTCTTCACTGAGGTAAACGGCTCGGACAAGGCAGCCAACACCATCAGCCGGGAGTGCGGCGTCACCGTCCACTCCCTCTCCATGGTGATGAGCGGAGCACAGGGGGACACCATCGACGCCTATGAGCAGGCAATCACGGAGAATATCCAGACCATTTGGGAGGCGTATCGATGAAAATAATAAAGCATCGCAACTGTCGGGGCGGCTGTCAGGGGAAGTGCTGCCTCAAAGTGGAGCACCTGACCGTCCGGCTGGGCGAGGATCTGATTCTGGAGGATGTGGGCTTTCACCTCCACTGCGGGGAGCTGATCGCCCTCATCGGCCCCAACGGAGCGGGCAAAAGCTCTCTGTTCAAGTCCATTCTGGGAGCCATCCCCTATCAGGGCTCCATCTCCTTCCAGTCCGCCGTGCTGGGGGCCCAGAAGCCCCGGATCGGCTATGTGCCCCAGAGCCCCGGCTTTGACCCGGGGGATCCGGTGAGTGTTCTGGATCTGTTTGTGGCCTCCACCACCCGGTGGCCCGCCTTTCTGCCAGTACCGGCCAAGCTGCGGCGCAAGGTGCTGGAGTGCCTGGCCCGGGTCAACGGCGAGGAGCTGATCGACAAGCGTGTGGGCAGCCTCTCCGGCGGACAGGTGCAGCGGGTGCTGTTGGCTATGGCGCTGGAGCCGGTACCCAATCTGCTCATTCTGGACGAGCCCATGAGCGGCGTGGATATGGAGGGCGAGCAGCAGCTGCTGGAGCTGCTGGATCAGATTCGAGAGAAGTACGACCTCTCCATCCTGCTCTCCACCCATGATTTCCAGACCCTGAACCGGGTGGACAAGGTGATCTTGCTCCAAAAACGCATCCTGGCCGTGGGGACGCCGGATGACGTGCTCCATTCCGCCCCCTTCCAGACGCTCTTTGGCTCGGATCAGCAGAAAGGAGGGGATGGGGAATGAATCTGTGGTATGCGCTGGTGGATCTGCTTCCCTTTGAGTGGGCAGAGCCGGGCCAGATGTACTTTATGAAAAACGCCCTGCTGGCCATTCTGGTCATCTCTCCCCTGTTCGGGCTGCTCTCCACCATGGTGGTGGAGAAGAAGATGTCCTTCTTCTCCGACGCTCTGGGCCACTCCGCCTTTACCGGTATCGCCGCCGGCACCCTGGCCGGCTTTGCCGATCCCAGCTGGTGCGCGGTGGCGCTGGCAGTCTGCTTCGCCCTGCTGTTTACCTGGGTGCGGGACAAGACCAATCTGGCCAGCGACACGGTGATCGGCGTCTTCTCCTCTACGGCGGTGGCCCTGGGCATCTTCCTCTCCACCCTGGGGGGACGGAGCTTTACCAAGTTCAACAGCCTGCTGGTGGGTGACATTCTCTCGGTCACCCCGGAGAAGATCGCCGTGCTGGCGGTTATTCTGGTGCTGGTTCTGGTGCTGTGGCTGACCTCCCTCAACCATCTCACCCTCTCCGCCATCCACCCCGCCCTGGCCCGGAGCCGGGGCATCCGGCTGTGGCAGCAGGAGGCGCTGTTTAACTGCGCGGTGGCGGTGGTGGTCACCCTGTCCATGACCTGGGTGGGTTTGCTGGTCATCAACTCCCTGCTCATCCTACCCGGCGCAGCTGCCCGGAACCTGTCCCGGAACCTGCGGCAGTACACCCTGGCGGCCCTGCTGGCAGCCCTCTTTGCGGGGGTGGCGGGGCTGATGATGAGCTATTATATCGGCTCCTCGGCCGGCGCCTCCATTACGCTGGTGCTGGCAGCCTGCTTCGTGCTGACCTTCTGCTTCCGGAAGCGGGCGGAATAATCAATCAAGAGGAGGCGCGCCGCCATGAACCTGCATGAGGTCTATTATCCCCTCACCGCCGCGCCTTTTCGCCGCAGCGAATCCTATCAGGAGGTCCTCCCCTGCCAGGCGCTGCGGCCCTATGTCCGGTGCTTCTGGGGCGGAGAACCCGTTTCTGAGGAGGTCGACCCCTCCTCCCTCATCACGCCGGACACCTGTGTGGACATTATCTTTCGGCTGGATCCCATAAGCTGTCAAATTGACCGCACGTTCTGCGGGATCGACCTCCACTCCTTTTCCGCGCCGGAGGCCGCTCCAAAATCAAGGCCCTGCACCACCTTCGCCATCCGCTTCTACGCCTGGACTGCGGCCTTTTTTGCCGAGGATTCTCTGTGCGAGACAAAGAATGGCTTCTTTGACGCTGACGCCCACTTTCCCAGTCTGACAAAGGCGCTGACCCCGCTTCTGTGGGAGGCGGAGGACCTTTCCGCCAGAGCCACACTGGCGGAGCGCTACCTGCTGTCACACCTTCGTCCCCAGGGCTGTCCCCCGCTGGTTTTGGAGGGGATCGCCCAATTGCTGCTGCACCGGGGAACCCTGCGAACCGAGGCGCTGGCCCGGGAGCTGCACATCAGCCTCCGGCAGCTGGAGCGGCTTTTTCACGAGTACATCGGTGTCTCTCCCAAGCAGCTCTCTTCCCTTGTGCGGTACCAGTACTTCTGGAACGACGTCCTCTTTCAGCCGGACTTTCAGCTGCAGGACGCTGTTTTCCGGTATGGCTTTACCGATCAGGCCCACCTGCTCCGGGAGTTCAAGCGATTTCACACCATGACGATTCCGGAGGCCAGAGCTTACGCCTGGAAACATGGCGTGTTTTTACAAGACAAGCCTGTGACGGGATGCTAAACTGATAGACACCGTGAACCCGGATCACAGAAACGGGAAGGAGTGGTGCTTATGGGAAATCGGGAGCTTGCCGCCTATATTATGGAGCAGTTGGAGGGTCTGGAGGGCGTCCGCCATATCCCCATGATGGGCGGCTACCTTTTCTACTATCAGGAGCGGATTTTCGGTGGGATCTATGGCCCCGGTTTTCTGGTAAAGGACACCGAGGCAGCCCGGCAGGCCATGCCGGACAGCGTCCCGGAACCGCCCTACCAGGGGGCCAAGGCCATGCTGCCGGTGACCATTCTGGAGCATCGTGAGGCGCTTCAGGCGATGGTGGCCGCCATGTATCCCCAGCTGCCGGAGCGGGCGCCGAAAAGGCCCAGGAAAAGGAGAACAGCAAAATGAAATTGGACGGATTTGGTATTTTTGTAACCGACATGCCCACTATGGTCCGCTTCTATCGGGACGTGCTGGGCTTTGCCATTCAGGAGGCAGAGGACGCCTCCAACGTCTACCTGGAAAAGGACGGGACCCTCTTTCTGCTCTACCGCAGGCGTGACTTTGAGCAGATGACCGGACGGACCTTCGGCTATGCGCCCGGCGTCAACGGACACTATGAGATTGCCCTCAGTGTGGAGAACTATGCCGCAGTGGACGAGGCGTTTCAGCAGGCGGTCGCCCAGGGGGCGGCGCCGGTGCTGGATCCAACCACCGAGCCCTGGGGACAGCGCACCTGCTACATCAGCGACCCAGAGGGAAACCTGGTGGAGATCGGCTCCTTTACCGCATAATCTTTACCCGCCTGTACGCACCGCGAGAAACACAAGAGAAAACAGAACAGGATCGCCTTCAGCGGAGCAACTCTGCTGAAGGCGATTTTGTTTGTCGGACCCCTCTGAAGGGGATCTGATCCATTTTTAATTGAACTTATAAATCTTCTGTGCCAGCCGGTACAGCTTGACGCTGATTTTCCGGCCCTGGTAGCCGGGGATGTTGGAGACCATGGACAGGGAGCGGTACTTCATCTTGTGATAGAGGTGCTGGTCGATGCTCCGCAAAAACTCCCACAGCTCGTCCTTCTTTTTCAGGTTCTCCTCGGTGTCGGAGATGATGAGGAAAATCGAGGAGATGGTCATCATCATTGAGAGGTAGCGGCACATATACCGGTACAGCTTGCGGTTGGTCTCCCGCAGAGCCATGACGTCGCAGCACTGGAGCATAATCCGGGTCACCCGCACCTGCTGATCCACCCGGCGCACCATGACCTGCTCATTGACGCTCTGATCCTGGCGGCCGATAAAGTAGCGGTAGAAGTCCAGATCCATGTAGTACATGGTCTTGACATAGGGCAGGGGCTGATAGACAAAGATATTGTCCACATAGAAGGTGTGCTTGGGCAGCTCCAGTCCGCAGTCCCGGAGCAGCTGGGTGCGGTAGAAAACCGAGTGCATCAGCAGGTACTCGGAGGGCCGCCAGTGGCCCACATCCCCCCAGCCGAAGACCATGTCCTCCGGGAAGACGTTCTTATAGCGGATGGTATGACTGGTGTTGTCCGCCACGTGCTCATAGACATAGTTGCAGATCATCAGGTCGATAAGGGTGTTCTTATCCACCCAGCCCCGCAGGACGGAGAGCACCTTCTGCAGGGCGTCGGTATCCACCCAATCGTCCGAGTCCACCACCTTGTAGTAGACGCCGGTGGCGTTGCGGATGCCCTGGTTGACGCCCTCGCCGTGTCCGCCGTTGGGCTGATGGATGACCCGGACAATGTCCGGATACTGGGCCGCGTAGCGGTCAGCAATGGCTGGGGTGTCGTCGGTAGAGCCGTCGTCTACCAGAATAATCTCCACTTCATCCCCGCCGGTCAGCAGGGTCTCAATGCAGTGATCCATATATGCCGCAGAGTTGTAACAGGGTACGGCAAAGGTTAACAGCTTCAAAGAGAATCTCTCCTTTGATCAATAATCGTATTCCCGAAAACAGGCCTTGGTTAGTATAGCATATTTTTCCTCCGCTGTTAAGGCGAAAGGGTTAAGATTTTATAAAAACCAGGAGAAGTTCCCCCAAAAAAGCAGCAGGTCTGACTGCTGCAGACCCGCTGTGGGAGGAGTGTAAAACCGAACCAGCCTTATTGGTGAAGCAGGCCGGACAGGGGCTTATAAATCAGGAAGCACAGGAATACATCCAACAGGCCCTTGAACAGGGTGAAGGGCACGTTGAAGATCAGCAGGCACTGGAACAGGCCGTCCACATTGGGCAGGATTGCCTGATAGGCGCCGATAATCGCCTCCATGCCGCCGAAGAGGGTGGCGTAGAAGGGATAGACCAGGAAATAGTTCATGGGCAGAGAGGCCAGTGCCATGGCCACCGCGCCGCCGATGGAGCCGATCAGAGCGCCCCGGCGGGTGTGATCCTTCCAATAGACCAGTCCGGCCACCAGCACAAAGACAGAGCCCATGGAGGCGTTGAACAGCTCGCCGATGCCGGCGGAGGTAGTTCCCTTGAGCAGAATGTGGAGCAGGTTCTTCAGCACCTCAATGACCACGCCGTACACCGGCCCCAGGGCGAAGGAGCCAAGCAGGGCGGGCAGGTCGGACACATCCAGCTTGACGAAGGAGGGGATCAGCATGGGCAGGGAGAACTCCAGAAACATGAGCAGGAAGGCCACTGCGGAGAGCATGGCGGTGACGGTGAGGCGGCGGGTGCGTGAGACAGTTTTGGATGCGTACATAAAAAAGACTCCTTTTCCGGGACCCGGTCCCGACAGATTCGAACGCCTCAGATATAGGTCTACAGGCGTGAACTGTCGGAACTCCCCGCAAAAGAAGCTCCTACACACACATCTTCTTTCATCCAGACTGTACTGTCGGTACCGGAATCACACCGATTCAACCCTGAGGCTCGCGGACTTGTCAGCGTTGCTGCATTACCGCCGGTCGGGAATTGCACCCTGCCCTGAAGACGTCTATCAAATTGTTCATCTGCTATTATACGCCGATCCCGGGCAATTGCAATAGTCCAGCGCAAATTTCTCTTGCCAACGCCGGAAAAAGAGGGTACAATAAATAAAACAACCGTTCGATAGGAGGCGTGCTCCATGGATTCTGTCCAGCACAGCTGCTGCTTTACCGGTCACCGGCCCAACCGCTATCCCTGGCTGCGGGAGCCGGAGGATCTGCGCACCCGGGCCCTGTGCCGGGCGCTGTGGGAGCGCATTCAGTACAGCTACGGGCAGGGGTACACCTGCTTTCTTTCCGGTATGGCCCAGGGAGTTGACCTGCTTTGCGCCCAGTTGGTTCTACAGCTGCAGGAGGAGGATCCGTCGGTGCGGCTGATTCCGGTACTCCCCTACCCCGGCCAGGCGAACCGGTGGCCGGCGGAAGAGCAGCGGGAATACCGGCGGATTTTGCAGGCCTGTCAGCAGGAGCTGATCATCGTCTCCCCCCGCTACAGCCGGGACTGCTTCCGGAAACGAAACTTCTATCTGGTGGATCATGCCAGCAAGATCATCGGCGTCTACGACGGCAATCCCACCGGAGGCACCCACCAGACTCTGGAATACGCCAAGCGGCAGGGACTGGAGATGGAGCTGCTGATGCCGGGTTGAGAGACTGCGCATATGGAAAACGGCTCTGGAGCACGCAGCGCTCCAGAGCCGTTCAAATTTTGTTACAGCCAGGTATCCTCGATCTCGTCCTTTTTCTGGCGCATCATGAGCTGGCGGAACACGTCGTGGATATCCGCTCCTTCGTAGAGCACCTGATAGGCGGCCTCGGTGATGGGCATCTCCACGCCCGCCTTCTGGGCCAGGCCCCGGGCGGATGCGGCGGCATAGTAGCCCTCCACCACGGCGCCGCCCATCTCCTTCATGGCGTCCTGAATGGACATGCCCTTGCCCACCAGGATACCGGCCCGGT
Organism: Candidatus Onthomonas sp.; assembly: GCA_051866815.1. Lineage (GTDB taxonomy): Bacteria > Bacillota > Clostridia > Oscillospirales > Oscillospiraceae > Onthomonas. The sequence goes on from JBJDXS010000054.1 coordinate 26,410, forward strand.
GGTTGCGGGAGTTCATGGAGGTGCAGGTGACGATCAGGTCGCCCACGCCGGTGAGACCGGCAAAGGTGGACTCCCGGCCCCCCAGCGCGGTGCCCAGTCGGGCGATCTCGGTGAGGCCCCGGGTCATGAGCATGGCCTTGGTATTGTCACCGAAGCCCATGCCGTCAATGACGCCGGCGCAGAGAGCGATGACGTTTTTCAGGGCGGCGCCGATCTCCACACCCACCACGTCGGGAGAAGCATAGACCCGGAAGCGCTCATTCATGAACAGCTCCTGCACCATATGGGCAGCCAGCCGGTTCTGACTGGCTGCCACAATGGCGGTTGGGATCCGCCGGCCCACCTCTTCCGCATGGGTGGGACCGCAGAGGACAACAATGGGGCACTTGTCCCCCACCTCCTGCCCAATGACCTGGCTCAGGCGGAGAGAGGTGTCCTGCTCGATGCCCTTGCCCACGCTGACCAGAATCGTCCCGGTCTTGACCAGAGGGGCCAGCTTCTGGGCGGTGGAGCGGACAGCGAAGGAGGGGGTGGCCAGTACAATCACATCGCTGTCTACCACACAGGAGATATCTGCCGTCAGCTTAAGCGCTTCCGGAATGGGTACCCCCTTGAGCATGGGATTCTCATGGGTCTCCTGGAGCTGGTCAGACTCCTTCTGGAAATAGGACCAGAGGGTGACATCGTTGCCGTTTTCCAGCAGCAGCAGGGCCAGAGCTGTACCCCAGGCGCCGCTGCCCAATACCGTTACATTCATGGCTGCAAATTGCCTCCGTTATTTGTGAAATTCCAGCTTGTTTTCTTCTCCGTGGGCGATGCGCTTGGCGTTGTCCTTGTGCCGCCAGCAGATGAGCACGCTGATGAGCACCGACAGAACCAGCAGCACCGCGCTGTGGTAAATCGTCCAGGTCATCAGCGGGAAGGAGATGGCCGCACCCATGGAGCCCAGGGAGACCATCTTGGAAAAGGCCACCAGGATGATGAAGATACCCCAGACCACCAGGGCGATCCGCCAGTCCAGCATAATGGCGATGGCGCCGCCGGAGAGGACGCCCTTGCCGCCCTTGAAGCCGAACATGCAGGGGAATACATGGCCCAGCATGCAGAACAGGCCTGCGATATACTTGCCCAGGATAGCCCAGTCCATGACCGCGCCCAGAAGCGCTCCGCCGATCAGGCAGGAGACAACTGCCTTGAGCACGTCCAGCAGAATCACCCAGACCACGTTCTTTTTGCCGTAGACCCGGTAGAAGTTGGTGAGACCGGCGTTGCCGCTGCCGTACTTACGCACATCATCCTTGAGGACATATTTGGAGATGATGATGGAGCTGTTGCAGCAGCCCAGAAAATAGGAGATGACGGCCACAGCGGTGATGGCCAGAGCGTTGAGACCTAACATCAGGAGTCCTCCTTATCCCCCTTCTGGCGGATGGTCAGCTTGATGGGTGTGCCCTCCAGACCGAAGGTATTACGAATTTGGTTTTCCAGGTAGCGCTGGTAGGAGAAGTGGAACAGCCGGGCGTCGTTGCAGAAGACCACGAAATGGGGGGGCTGGATGCCCACCTGGGTCATATAGTAGATCTTCAGCCGGCGGCCCTTGTCGGTGGGGGGCTGCACCCGGTTGGTTGCGTCGGCCAGGACGCTGTTCAGATTACCGGTCCGGATGCGGAGCATGGACATCTCCCGGACAGCGTTGATCCGCTCATAGAGCTTTGGCACCCGTTGGCCGGTGAGGGCGGAGAGGAACAGAATCGGCGCATAGGGCATAAAGGAGAAGCCGGTGCGCACCTGCTCCCGCATCTTGTCCATCGTTTTGTCATCCTTGTTTTCCACAGCGTCCCACTTGTTGACCACAATGATGGAGGCCTTGCCCGCCTCGTGAGCCAGTCCGGCCACCTTGGTGTCCTGCTCGGTGACCCCCTCCAGGGCGTCGATCAGAATCAGGCAGACGTCCGCCCGGTCGATGGCCATGGTGGCCCGCAGGACGGAGAACTGCTCCACTCGGTCTGTGACCTTGGATTTGCGCCGCATGCCGGCGGTGTCGATAAAGCAGTATTTGCCGTACTCGTTTTCAAAGTAGGAGTCCACTGCGTCCCGGGTGGTACCGGCCATATCGCTGACGATGACCCGCTCCTCTCCCAGAATCCGGTTGACCAGGGAGGACTTTCCCACATTGGGCTTGCCGATGATGGCCACCCGGATGAGATCCTCCTCCTCTTCCGCCTCCTGTTCTTTTGGGAAATGGGCCAGGCAAGCATCCAGCATCTCGTCCAGCCCCAAGCCGTGGATGGCGGAGACCGGGATGGGATCGCCCAGGCCCAGATTGTAGAACTCGTAGACGTCCGGGTCGGTGTGCCCCGGCTTGTCCGCCTTGTTTACCGCCAGCACCACCGGCTTGCGGGAGCGCTGGAGCATCCCCGCCACGTCCATGTCGGCGGCGGTGACGCCGGTCTGCAGGTCACAGACCAGAATGATCACATCGGCGTTGTCGATGGCGATCTCCGCCTGGGTGCGCATAAAGCGCAGAATCTCGCTGTCGGTATTCGGCTCAATGCCGCCGGTATCCACAATGGTGAAGCTGTGCCCCAGCCACTCGCAGTCGGCATAGAGCCGGTCCCGGGTGACGCCGGGGGTATCCTCCACGATGGCGAGCCGCTTGCCGGCCAGCCGGTTAAAGAGCATGGATTTTCCCACATTGGGCCGTCCCACAATGGCGACCATTGGTTTCATCCGCTATCACGTCCTTCCTCCCTGAAGGGGTAAAACAATCCAGTATCAAAAGTATTATAGCCAGAAAATGGGCAAAAGTAAAGAGCCTGCTTTCCGGCAGGCTCTTTGCTTTCCGCAGACGCCAAATCACTCGGCGGACTCCGTCTTGGCATAGCTGCGGCCATTGTACTTACCGCAGGCGGGGCAGATGCGGTGGGGCAGGCGATATGCACCACACTCGCACTTGATCAGGCCGGGGACCTCCAGCTTCCAGTTGGCACGGCGCTTGTCGCGTCTGGCCTTGGATACTTTACTCTTAGGGACTGCCATCTATGACACCTCCTCATTCACCTTTCGGAAATTGACTGGTTTGGTTCGCCGGTCACTCCAGCAATGACGCCAGAGCGGCCAGACGAGGGTCTATGTCGGGCTTGCACTTGCAGGGCTCCGTATTCAGGTCGGCGCCGCATTTGGGGCAGATCCCCTTGCAGTCCTCCCGACACAGATTCTTGATGTCCATCTCCAGAATGAACTCGGTGGTCATAACCTCTCCGACATCTAAGATGGAGCCGTCTAGGAGAATGATGTCGTCATCCTCCTCGTCCTGCAGCTCAGTGGCCAGCATCCGCTGCACGTCCACTGTTTTGACCCGCTGGAAGGGCTTTCCGCAGCTGTCACAGCGGAAATGGAGAATGCTGGACGCAACAGCCTCCAATTCCAGAAGCCCCGCCCGGTTCACCACCTGTCCCTGGACATGCACCGGCTCACAGATGGGCTTTTCCCCATAGAAGTCCAGGTCGGAAAGATCCAGAGAGAAGTCAAAGTTTTTTACACCACCCGGTACTTGGATGATGTCACGCAGATCAAGACGCATAGCACACCTCGCATAACGACACAATTGAGATTATAAACGGAACATCTCCAGGTGTCAACCCTTTTTTGCCGGTCTTGGAAAGTATTTTTCCTTTCCACTGCCCTTCTGCCAGCGGAATTCTGAACGAATTCTGAAACTACTCCAGTAGTATTGACAATCTGCCCGGTGCAGCGTATGCTATTATCATACTATTGCAATAGTTTTCCCTGTAAAGGACGGAAAGGAAGTGGCCCAGATGGCAATCAAGCTGTTTGACTCGGAGCTGAAAGTGATGGAGGTTCTCTGGGATCGGGGAGATCTGACCGCCAAGGAGCTGGCCGGGATCCTCGGGGAAGAGATCGGCTGGAATGTGAATACCACCTATACTGTCATCAAGAAATGTGTGGCCAAGGGGGCGATTCAGCGGACGGAACCCCGGTTCCGCTGTCATCCCCTGGTCACCCGGGAGGAGATGCGGCAGTATGAGGCCGCCGCCCTGGTGGATAAGGTGTTTGACGGCTCCCCCTCCCTGCTGTTCGCCTCTCTGCTGGAGGGGAAGAAGCTGCCTCAGGAGGAGCTGGATCGGTTGCGCAGAATGGTGGAGGAGCTGAAATGAGCCTCATTGAGATGAGCCTCTCCGGCTCGGCTATGATTTTATTGGCCCTGGTTCTTCGGTTTGGTCTGAAGGGGCAGCTCCCCGGCTGGCTGATGCCCGCTGTCTGGTGGGCGACAGCGGCCCGGCTGCTTCTCCCCTTTGAGATTCCCACTCCCTGGAGCATCTACAATCTGCTGGAGCGGGAGACGGTTTCAGAGACCGCCCTTCCACTGCCGGATGCCACGGCGGCAGTCGGACAGAGTAGCTCCGTCGCTGTCCACCAAGGCGCGGCTGTCCAGGGGGTGACCACCCACTCCGTCCCCTGGCACATTCTCTGGGCCATCGGCTTTGCCGCCTGCGCCGCGGCGCTGCTCTGGTTCTGGCTGGACAGCAGAAGAAAATTCCGGGAGTCCCTGCCGGTGCAGACGGATGAGGTAAAAGACTGGCTCAGCCGGCATCCCCTCCGGCGAAGGCTGCAGGTGCGCCAGTCCGACCGGATTGACAGCCCCCTCACCTATGGCCTGTTCCGGCCGGTGATCCTCCTCCCTGCCCGGCGGGACTGGAGCCGGACAGAGCTGGAGTGCGTCCTCACCCATGAGTATACCCATATCCGGCATCTGGACAGCCTGAGCAAGCTGGTTCTGCTCGCCGCCGCCTGCCTCCACTGGTTCAATCCCTTGGTCTGGATCATGGTGCTGCTGGCCAACCGGGATCTGGAGCTGTGGTGCGATGAGGGGACGGTGGGCCGCCTGGGCGAGGAGCAGCGGAAGGCCTATGCCCTCACATTGATCCGGCTGGAGGAGGAGCGGACGTTCTTCCCCTTTATACCTTCTCATTTTACCACAAATCCCATCAAAGAGCGAATTGAATCGATTATGAAAAACCGTCGAATTTCTGCGGTGGCAACCATTGTGGCTTTGATACTGGTTGTGGGAGCCATTCTGGTGTTCGCTACCTCACCGAAACAGGAGACGGACGATACTGAGGGCATCAGCACAATCGGCGGAAGCGATGGGCCCACGGATGTATTTGTGACCCGCGACCCGTCTGATGTGAACATCGAACATTATAATGCGGAAACCATGATGGATTATCTGCAAATCAAGGGTGGGACAAACTATGATTCATACGATGTTAAGGTATACACGGAAGCGTACGAGGCATACGGTCTGACCTATGACAGTGAATCCAATCTCTTTTACTTTGAGGGAAAACCAGTCCGGTACTTCAGCGATTTCTATTATACGTCCTATCGAAGTGAAGAATGGTACAGTTCTGCGGGCATGACCTTTGCTGCCTTGGATGGCGAAGTCGACGTCATTGGAATTCGTGATTACAGCGACTGCCATATGAATATGGATTACGGTCTGGATTCTGAACCAACGCTGATCGGACTTCGCCTTGCGACACAGGATGAGTTTGATCAGAATACGGAACGCATGAACACACCAGGCGTGATCTCTTTTGATGAACCCAAAATGGGGTTCGAGCAGCCCTCTTCCGCCGAAGAAACGCTCAAGCGATTGGAAGAGGAACGTGAGGAGCTGGTTCATCAGGCCCAGGAGGACAGCCGTCAAACGGAACTGAAGTCCTCAGAGGAGGCAGAATTTGAGCTCGAGCTGCGTTCTTTTGTAGAAAGCTTCGCCAAAACTTATCTGGAGGGAGATCTGGAGACGATAATCCCTTACCTGTCCGAAACGTTCTCCGGCTGGACTGCCTCCTATCCCGGCACAGCGCAGCTGGAAGAGGTATCTGTCTGGCATGACGGCACCGATCCCGACGGCAGTTATGCCGGCGCTACTGTAACCCTCCTCCCCGAGGGCGGGGACAGCTACGAATATCTCTCCATAGAGTTAGTCATGGAGGAGGGCAGCTGGAAGGTCTCCTTCTATGGCCTGGAAAAGTAAATCTTTGACCTCTCGGGCCATCTGCTCCAAAATCCGGGGCGGATGGCCCTTTTTCCTGTGCAAAATTGGATTGGCAGAGAGAAGCTTCTTTTGCTATAATGGTACGCGACAATGACTGCGGGAGGACAGGCTATGCGGGAGTTCACCATCGGAAAAAATGACGCCGGGCAGCGGCTGGATCGCTGGATGGGCAAGACCATGCCCCTGCTCCCCGCTCCATTGGCGCAGAAATATATCCGCATCAAGCGGGTCAAGCTCAACGGCAAGGGAGCCAAGCGGGACACCCGGCTCCAGGTGGGGGATGTGCTTCAGCTCTATATCAACGACGAGTTCTTTGAGCAGCCCACCGAGGAGAACGCCTTTCTCTCCCTCTTCCAGCCCCGGCTGGACATTCTCTATGAGGATCAGCATCTGCTGCTGGTGAACAAGCCCGCCGGCATGGTAGTGCACGCTGACGAGACGGAAAAGGTGAACACTCTCATCAACCACATCCAGGCCTACCTCTACCAGAAGCGGGAGTGGAGCCCCCGGATGGAGCACGCCTTTACCCCCGCCCTCTGCAATCGGATCGACCGGAACACCTGCGGCATCGTCATCGCCGCCAAGACCGCCGAAGCCCTTCGGGTGATGAACCAGAAAATCCGGGACCGGGAGATGGAAAAGCGGTATCTCTGCGTGGGCGTGGGCTCCCTCCAGCCCCGGGAGGGAACGCTGGAGGGCTTCCTGCTCAAAGACGAGGCGAAAAAGCAGGTCACCGTCTACCACCGGCCGGTGCCCAACGGCCGCTCCGCCGCCACCAAATACCGCACGCTGGCCCGTAAGGACGGGCTCTCCCTGGTTGAGTGCGAGCTGATTACCGGACGCACCCACCAGATCCGCGCCCAGCTGGCCGAGGCTGGCTGTCCCCTGCTGGGAGACGGCAAGTACGGCAGCGAAAAGGTAAACCGCCGCTACGGGCGAAAGCAGCAGGCGCTCTGCTCCTGGTCGCTGACCTTCCGTTTTTCCACGGACGCAGGAGAACTGGCCTATCTCAACGGCCGAACCTGGCGGGTGCCGTCGGTGGATTTCCTGGACGCCTATTTTCCTGACTTCCGGCTGTGTGACCTGGACTGAGGCCTTTGCCTCATGGAGGAATCAATTTGAAAAAACTGCTGTCTTTCGGTCTGGCGTTTTGCCTGCTGCTGACAATCGGAATTGCAGAGGCAATCGGTCACCAGCATCAGACCACCCTGACACTGTACAGCCAGGAGGATCTGGTCAGCCAGCGGGTGCTGAACGCCTTTACCAAGGAAACCGGGATTACAGTCGAATATTGTCTGCTCAGCAGCGAAAAAGCCGCCGAAGATCCCACAGACTGCGACCTTCTGCTGGCGGACGCCGAGGTTCTGCAGGAGCTGCTGGCAGAGGATCAGCTGGCAGAGCTGGATGAGAGTCTGCTGGAGCAGCGGGCGGCCATCGACGCGGAATACCTGGGTCTGTCCTTTGACCCGGACAACCGCTACACTGCCCCAGCGCTCTGGACTACCATGGGCCTTCTTTTCAACCCAGCCCAGACGGATACCCGGGTCACAGGCTGGGTCAATCTCTTTGACGGCAGTCTGGAAGGCCAGATTCTGATGCCCAGCGACAGCCGGACGGCCTTCAGCGCAGCCCTGGCCGCCCTGGGTCTGGATGTGAACACCCGACAGCCGGAGGACATTGCGGCAGCCGCCAGCTATCTCTCCCAGCAGCAGCCTCAAGTGGCGGCCTATTCCACCCAGGAGCAGCTGGAGACCTACTTTGGGTCAGGGAAAGCGGTGCTGGCTCCCTGCTATGCCTGCACCGCCATCGGCATCATGTCCCGACTTCCGGAGCTCAGCTTTGTCATCCCCTCAGAGGGGAGCTGGCGCACCCTGTATTCCTATGCCATTCCCGCCGCCTCTGAGCAGCAGGAGGCGGCCCATGCGCTGCTGGACTTTCTCTGCCGGAAGGAGAATCTGGCCAAAAACGGGGCCTATTCCGGCTATTCCACCCCGTCTGCAGAGGCCTACGACCTGCTGGATTCCGCTTGGCAGGCCAATCCCCTGGCCTATCCGGATCCGAAGCAGGTGGGACAATTTCCCATCCTGCTGGGCCAGGAGGGACAGCTTCGGGCGGAGCGCCAGGTGCGCTGGCTGCTCATTCAGGAGAGCATGGAGCTGGAGACCATCGCCCAGCACCGGGATCAGCTGGTTCCGGAAACCTACGCAAATCAGGAGGAGTAATAACATGTCCGTTTCCCATGTAAAAGCCTATCTGGCCCCCTTCGGCCTGGAAAACCGTGTGCGGGAGTTTGACGTCTCCAGCGCCACTGTGGAGCTGGCTGCCCAGGCGGTGGGGGTGATCCCCGCCCGCATCACCAAGACCCTGTCCTTCCTGGTGGGAGACTCCGCCATTCTGGTGGCCTGCGCCGGGGATACCAAGGTGGACAACCACAAATTCAAGGCGCGCTTTGGCTGTAAAGCCAAGATGCTCAGCGCCGAGCAGGTGATCCGGTTCACCGGTCATGCCATCGGCGGCGTCTGTCCCTTTGATCTGCCGGAGAGCGGCGTCAAGGCCTATCTGGACGTCTCCATGAAGCGGTTTGAGACCGTCTTCCCCGCCGCCGGCAGCGCCAATTCCGCCGTGGAGCTCACCTGCGAGGAGCTGGAGCGGTGCGCCGACCGGTTTGACGGCTGGGTGGACGTGTGTAAGGGCTGGCAGGAGACGGAAGCCTGATCTGCAGATAATCAACAGCGGCAATCGCCCTCTTCGATTGAGGGGAATTGCCGCTGTCTTTGTCTTTTAGATGAAATCAGCCCTTGCCGTGGAGCCGGGCCGCCGCCAGGGTGTTCTGCAGCAGCATCACCCGGGTCATGGGGCCGCAGCCTCCGGGCACAGGAGTGATCCAGCCCGCTTTCTGGGCCACAGGTCCGAAATCCACATCGCCGCAGAGCTTGCCGTTCTCGTCCCGGTTCATGGCCACGTCAATGACGGCAGCTCCCTCCTTCACCATGCCGGCGGTGATCAGGTTCCGCTTGCCCACGGCAGAGACCAGGATGTCCGCCTGACGGGTGATCTCCGCCAGGTTGGGAGTTTTGGAGTGGCAGATGGTGACCGTGCCGTTGCGGTGGAGCAGCAGCATGGCCTGGGGCTTGCCCACGATATTGGAGCGACCCACCACTACACAGCGCTTTCCGGCAGGGTCGATACCGTACTCATCCAGCATGGCCATGACGCCGGCGGGGGTGCAGGGCAGGAAGGTGTAGTCTCCGATCATAATCCGGCCCACGTTGTAGGGGTGGAAGGCGTCCACGTCTTTCCGGGGATCGATGGCCAGCAGCACCTCCTGCTCGTCGTAGTCATAGCCCTTGGGCAGGGGGAGCTGGCAGAGGATGCCGTCAATTTCCGGACGCTGGTTCAGGCCGTCGATCAGCTCCAGCAGCGCTTTCTGCCCGGCGTCCTCGGGAAGAGCGAACTCCTCGCTGTAGATGCCGCACTGGGCGCAGTCCTTCTCCTTGTTGGTCACATAGACCCGGGAGGCGGGGTTGTTGCCCACCAGAATCACTGCCAGTCCCGGACGCTGGCTGAGGGCTGCGATCTGCTCCTGAATCTGACCCTTCCATTTGGCGGCCAGAGCCTTTCCGTCGATGATAATTGCCATAGCTGCTCACTCCTTGTCTTTCTCTTCTGTTTCTTCCGTCTGGGACGCTGCAGCTTCCGCCAGCTGCTCCACATACAGGGGCTTGGGATTCTTTTTCTGCCGGTACAGCCGGTATCCGATAACCGCCGCCGCCGCCAGGGCAGAGAGGATGGCCAGCGCCTGGGAAACCCGGATGCCGGTGCCGAAGAGGTAGAGGCTGTCCGCCCGCATCCCCTCAATCCAGGCCCGGCCCAGTCCGTACCAGAGCACATAGCTCAAAAAGAGCTGTCCGTCAAACTTCCGCCGGGGCCGCACCAGGAAAAAGAGGATGGCCAGACCGGCCAGATTCCACAGGGACTCGTAGAGGAAAGTGGGATGTACCTCCATGTAGACGCCGCCCTTGGTGATGCCCATCCGCCACAGGGCGGTGCAGGGGCCGCCGTAGGCCTCCTGATTGACAAAGTTGCCCCATCGTCCGATCAGCTGGCCGATGAGCAGGCCGTAGGAGGCGCAGTCAGCAAAGGCCCAAAAGGGCAGCTTGCGCACCCGGCAGAAGATAGCTCCCGCCAGAACTGCCGCGATAATGCCGCCGTAGATGGCAAGGCCGCCGTCCCAGATGGCCACCGCCCGGCCCAGGTTGAAGGAGCCGTCGGCGTCCCGGTAGAGATCCAGGTAGAACAGCACATAGTAGATCCGGGCACCGATGATGCCGGAGGGGACGGCCACGAGCATCAGATCCAGCAGGTTGTCGGTGGTAGGCCCCAGCTTGGGGGCCTGACGGCAGCAGAAGGCCAGGGCGATGAGAAAGCCGCAGGCGATGATGATGCCGTACCAGTAGATGCCCTTTCCAAAAATGTGGAAGGCCACCGGGTCAATGTTGAATTCCAGGCCCAGGCCCGGAAAGACGATGGGTGTCATGCAAAGGTCGCTCCTTTTGGTTGAATAATGGACAGGCAGCTCTGCTCCTCCCGGACCACCTGGCCCAGGAACTCCGCCGCCTCCTCCGGGGTGAGGGTGGGGTAGAGCTCTCCAAAGTCGAAGTAGTGATAGCCCCGGAAGCAGCCCCGGAACAGACGGGTGCAGATGGTCTCCAGGCCGTTCAGGCTGCGCACCCGAGCGCCGTACTCGCCTCGGAGCACCCGCTGGAACCGCTGGGGATCGATGCCCCCGGCGAGCCGCCTTGCCTCCTCCAGCACCAGCCTCCGAACCGCCCGGGGATTGTCGCTCTCGCCCCCCAGCGCCAGGAAGGCGGCGCCGGGATAGCTGTTGTAGGCCGCCTCAAAGCTCTTATTGATCAGCCCTTCCCGGTAGAGCCGGGCATAGAGGGGGCTGTTTTCCCCGCAGAGCAACTCGGCGCAGAGGTCTCCCAATAAGGTGCGGCGGAGATCCTCCCGGCCCTCCCCGTGGGGCGGGGCCTTGAAGCCCAGCAGAAAGCTGGGGGCGGAGACGGCCATCTCCTCCTCAATCTCCTGGGCTGCCGCGCTGATCGGCTCTGCCGGGCCGTAGTCCTTTTTGGCCACGGGAACCGGGTCTCCGGGCAGCAGGGAGCGGGCGATGGAGACCACCCGCTTGGGATCCACATCTCCCGCCACACACAGGGCCATATTCCCCGGGTGATAGAAGGCCCGGTGGCAGTCGTAGAGGGTCTGGTCGGTGATTTTGGAAATGGACTCCACCGTGCCGATGATGGACTCCCGGAGGGGATGATGGCAGTAGAGGCCCCGGAGCAGGTTCTGATAGACCCGCCAGTCGGGGTTGTCCCGCACCATGCCGATCTCCTGGCCGATAATGCCCTGCTCCTTCTGCACGCTCTCCGGGGTGAAATAGGGGGTGGAGACAAACCGGATCAGCAGCCGGAGATGCTCGGCGAACCGGTCGGTACAGGAGAAGTAGTAAGCGGTGACGTCGCTGGCAGTGAAGGCGTTGGGAGAAGCTCCGGCGGCGGAGAGGGCCTGAAGAGCGCTGCCCTCCTTCATGTCGAACATCTTGTGCTCCAGATAGTGGGCGATGCCGGCGGGGGTGTCCTGCATCCCCTCCCCCAGGTCGAAGCGCCGGTCCATCCCGCCGTAGGAGACGGCGAAGACGGCGTGGCACTTGGAATAGCCGGGCTTGGGCACTACATAGATGGACAGGCCGTTGTCCAGCCGCTCATAATAGCAAACCTCTCCCAGCCGGGGAAATGTGCGCTGCTCCATGTCAGTCCTCCTCCCTTCCGGCGTGCTCAGGGTCGGTGAGCAGATAGACGGTGTCCAGCTCCACCCGGTTGGCGGCCATGACCACGTCCTGGGCGGTGACCTCCTCCACCAGGCCGGCCAGCTCCTCGGGAGAGACCGGCTGCCGGCCGGGCAGCTGACTGCTGTAAAAGTGCTCCAGCGAGCCCTGGCTGTCCAGCGTGGACCGCAGCTGATGGAGCACGCTGCGCCGGGCGGACTCCAGCTCGCCCAGCCGAAAGTCCCCCTCCCGGATGGCCTCCAGCTGCACCAGAATCTCCGCCTTGGCCTCCTCTGCCCGGGCCCCGTCCACGCCGGACTGGACGGTCATCAGGCCCTTGTTCCGATCCAGGCTGGAGGAGGCGTAGTAGCACAGGGACTTTTTCTCCCGTACGTTCTGGAACAGCTTGGAGGTGGGAGAGCCGCCGTAAAGGGCATTGAACACCAGCAGGGCGGGACTCTCCCCGCTCTCCGGCGGAATCTGGGTGCGAAAGCCCAGGGCCAGCTTGGCCTGGGTCACGTCCATGGTCTCAGTGACCTGCCGCACCTGGTTGGGATGGCGGATCACCTGGGGCTCCGGCAGCTCGGTCAGCTCCCACCGGGGCAGACCCATCAGCGCCTCTGTCCAGGCCCGGCGAATCCGATCCGCCGGGGCGGAGCCACAGTAATAGAGCTCAATCCGGCTGGTGGCCAGCAGCGTCCGGTAGTGCTTGTCCAGCCGGGCAATCCGGATGGCCTTGGCAGAGGCCTCGTCTCCCAGCCGGTCCACCCCGTAAGGCTCCTCCCGGCACATCTCCTGAATCAGCCGCTGGAGGGCGTAGTAGCGCTTGTCGTTGCACTGGCTCCGGATGTCGGAGACCAGATTGTTCCGCTCGCTGTCCACATAGTCCGTCCGCAGACGCCCGTTCTTGGTGGCGGGCCGGAGGAGCAGATCTCCCAGCAGCTCCGCCGCCGGGCGGGCGATGGGGCTGCCGTCCAGGGTTAGGGCGTCGTCCAGGAAAGTGGCGAGAAAACCGGCGGACTGGATCTCCCCCCGCTTAAAGACATAGGGCTCGATCACCCCGCCGTAGAGCTGATCCAGAGCCGCTCCCAACTGCTCCTGATCCGGGCAGTGGGCGGTACCCCGGGCCAGCACCCTGGGCAGCAGAGCGGTGAGGGCGGCGGTCTCCCGCCGCAGGGGAGTGAGCAGCTGGACAGACCAAAAGCTGCTCTTGAATTTCCGGGTCTGAATGGCGGTGAGCCACACGCCGGGCATCAGCTCGGTGCGCACCGGGGCGTTCATAGGCGTTGCTCCTCTCTCATCGGCGCCGAACCCATGTTTTTCCGGCCCGTGCCGCTGTGTCCATTCATTATACCTCTTTTTCCCCGGTTATTCCACTCCTTTTTCCAGTCCCTTCCGGCAGCACCAGCTGGGCCAGATGGGTGCCGGAGAGCTGATTGAGGGCAATCCCCTCCGGGCAGAAGGCTCCGTCCAACGTGAGAGGCCGCTCCAGCCCCCGGGTGACCTGGATGTGGAGGGTGAAGCCCTCCCCTTGCCAGACTGCCTCATAGCCCGGCCAGCAGTCTGGAATCTTCGGCTGAATCACCAGCCGACCTGCCTCCAGCCGCAGGCCCAGCAGGCTGCCGGTGGCCGCCTGACAATACCAGCTGGCAGCTCCGGTGTACCAGCTCCAGCCCCCTCTCCCTTCCTGGTCCGGGGCGGCGTACACGTCCCCCGCCAGCACAAAGGGCTCTGCCCGATAGATCTCATGGGTGTGATTCTCCGGCAGCAGGTCGTGCAGCAGCCGGGCCCCCAGCTCGGTCTCCCCCGCCTCCAGCAGGGCCAGGGCCAGCCAGCAGGCGGCGTGGGTGTATTGTCCGCCGTTTTCCCGGAGGCCGCCGGGATAGCTGCGGATATAGCCGGGATCCCCCTCCTCCCCAAAGGGGGGCCAGAGCAGCTTTGCCAGCTGATGCTCCCGGTCATAGAGCTGCTCCGCCGCCGCCAGCACCGCCTGCCGGGCCAGAGCGGGATCCGGCCCCGGGGCCAGGACGGCAAAAGACTGGGAGATGGAGTCCACAGCGCATTCCCGGTTCCGGTGGCTGCCCACCGGATTGCCCTCGTCGTCGTAGGCCCGGAGATACCACCCGCCGTCCCAGGCCCGGTGGGCGGCGGCGGTGAGCTTGCCGGTCAGCGTCTCATAGCGCTCCGCCCGCTCCGGCTCCCCCATGGTTTTGCACAGAGGGGAAAACTGCCGCAATGTCAGGGCCAGGAACCAGGTGAGCCAGACGCTCTCCCCACGGCCCTTTGCCCCGATCCGGTCCATGCCGTCGTTCCAGTCACCCGTCCCCATGAGACAGAGGCCGTGATCTCCGATGCCCCGGTTGAGGACGCACTCGATGGCCCGGACGGCGTGGCGGTAGAGGCTGGCCGTCTCCTGACTGGCCGGACAGTGCTCATACCGCTCATGCTCCTCCGGCGCCAGAGGCCGGCCCTCCAGCCAGGGAAGCTCCTCCCGCAGGAGGGATTCATCTCCCGTCTCCCGGTACCAGCGGGAGAGGTCATAGGGCAGCCAGAGCAGGTCGTCGCTGATCCGAGTGCGGACCCCCTGAGCCCCGGAGGTCCCCGGCGTGGGATGCCACCAGTGGAGCACATCTCCCTCCCGGAACTGATGCCGGGCGGCCCGCTCAATCTGCGCTTTGGCCAGCTCTGGGGCGAAGGGGATCAGGGCCAACACATCCTGGAGCTGATCCCGAAAGCCGTAGGCCCCGCCGCACTGGTAGAGGCCGCTGCGGCCAAAGAGCCGCCCCGCCAGCACCTGATACCGGCCCCAGAAGGAGAGATAGTGGTTGAGGGCGGCGTCTGGGGTCTCCACCCGGAGACTGCCGACGGTGCGCCGCCACCAATTTTGAGTCTCCTCCAGCGCACGGTTGGCCCCCTCCCAGGAGAGCAGATCGCCCCACTCCCCCATGGGCGCCATGCCGGCGGCCAGGACGAGGGGGGCGCCGGTGGAAAAGGTCAGCATACCCCGTCCCTGCGTGAAGTCCGCCGCCTCCATTTTGGTGGAGGCCGCCAGCAGCATGGCCGCCCCGGCCAGGGAACCGGCGGGGTTCTCCACCCGCACCTGCTCCCCTTCCCGCTGCCAGCGCACCCAGGGCATCTGACTGTCCCGGTGGGCCAGCTTGGGGGTGATCGTCCAGATCAGCCGGTCTTCCGGAAGGCCCCCGGTGCAGGAGAGGAGAAACAGCCGCACCGCTTTTCCCACCGGCACAAAGGCGGTGAGGGTGAATTTGCGTTGTCCTGCCTGCTTCTCCCACCGGGCATAGCCCGGGCCGTAGGTGATTGTCACCGGCAGGCCGTCCTCCCGGGCAAAGAGGGAACAGGCGCCCCCCGCCCAGGTACAGACCAGCTCCTCCGGTCCCGCCTGGGCAATGGGGTCATTCTGCCAAGGGGTGAGCTGCTCCATCTGGGCGTTGCGGTACCAAAGATGTCCAGTGCCCGCCTCGTCGCAGCGCCAGCCGAACCGGTCGCTGACCAGCAGCTGGCTCCAGCGCAGAGGCGGCAAGCTGCCTTGGCACTCCAGAACAAAGGTATCCGGCTCCCACCGCCAGACGGGGGGATTTCCCGCCTTGGGCTGAGTCACCGGGGGCCGGGGCGCCGGGCGGAACTGCTCCGGTTGGGTGAGCTGGTCTCCCGGCTGGAGGTTGAGAGCGGCCATGCCCAGAATGGGGGCCCAGGTGTTCCGGTCGCCGGAGATCAGGTGAATCCCGCCGGGCTGGCCCATCCGGTCTGCAAGCCCCCCCTGCTCCAGCGCCCGGGTCAGGCCGCTTCGGATCGCCTGGCGGTATTCCCCCGCCTCGGGCAGCAGCAGAGCCAGGTCAAAGGCATAGCCCAGTCGTCCCAGCAGCCGGTGCAGCCCCGCCAGAGACAGGGCACTGGCGCTCTCCCCCTCCGGGACGGTACAGGTGACGATGGGCAGATCTCCCGATATGCCGAAGGGCCAGAGGGAGGGCTGTCCCATGACCTGGCCCTCCCGGCCCAGGTCATGGGGCTCCTGCAGACGGGCCAGCAGCACAAAGGCGGCGGTGATCTGTCCCCCTTCCAAATGCCGGGCCAGCTGGTCGGTCAAAGGCGATGGGGCAGTCTTGCGCAGGGCCAACAGGCTCTGGGCCATGAGCAGGCTGTTCTCCCGGGCCCCGGCGGCCAGAGCGATCCGGAAGGTACGCTTTTTCCCCGGCGCCAGCTCCAGGGGCAGCTCCAGGGCCAGGCAGGGATCCAGCACCACCCCCTCCCGGCCGGTGTGCCGAAGAGAGCCGGTGGTGAGATACCGCTCCCGGTTGGTGCTCCAGCCCACCTCCAGCTCCTCCCACAGGACGGTGAGCACCGGCTGAGGATTGCCCCGGCCCGGCTTTCTGGCAAACTGGACGCCGGAACCGATATAGCGGCTCTCCACGCACATCCGGGAGAAGGCCGGGTGGGCGGCGTAGGCATCCCAAGGGGAGAGCACGGGACGGAGCAGCAGGGTGAGATGCCCCTCCAGCGCCTGCCGAGCGGTCACCGTAATGCTGCGGCACTCCCCGTTTCGCAGCCGGTCTACCAGCACCTCCTGGGTCAGAATCAGCTCCGGCCCCTGCCAGGTGAGCTGGGCCCGTCCGGAGCTGTACTGCCAGGTCAGCTCCGGGCCGCTGCTCTCCCGGGGAAAGACGGGGATGGTCTTGTCCTCCAGGGCGACAGAGATCTGAACCCCCTCCGGATGGAGGATGGTGCTCTCCCCCGCCCGGCTGGCCCCCCGGCCTCCGGCGGACAGAAAGACGGAATAGCCCCCGTTGGAGAGGATGCCCCATACCGGGTTTTCGGGGTCAAAGCCGGAGCCCTGCCGCTTCCAGGGCTTGCCGCTGCGCAGAGACAGGTGGGGCGGTTCCAGAGGCTCCGGCTTGACCACCGGGGCACCCACCGGGATCTTCTCCTGCAGCAGCTCCTGAGCTGCCGCCATGGCGGGATCCCGGAACAGCCGCCGCTGCCAGATTCCCTCCCGGAGGCAGTTGTCCAGGGCCACTAAGCTCATGCCCAGGTGATGGGCCATCCAGCTCTGGATGATCAGGGGATTCTGTCGGTCTCCGCCCCGGGCGGGGGTGTAGTCCAGCGCCTCATAGAGCCCGTAACGCCCCTCCGCGCCCAGATCCCGGAGGCGGCGGAGGTTGGCGATGGCAGCCCCCGGCTCCACCAGCAGGGCCAGGTAGGAGGCGTAGGGGGACACCACCAGCTCCTCCGCCAAGCCCCGCTGCAGACCCAGAGAGGAGACGCCATGGGCCTTGTACTGATAATTCTGCTCCCGGTCCAGGGCGTAGTAGGCGGACTCCGAGATGCCCCAGGGAATTCCTGCCCGGCGGGCCAGCCGGCGCTGCTGCCGGAGACAGAAAGCCAGCGTCTCAGAGAGCAGTGAGTCCTCATACCAGGGCAGCAGCAGCTGGGGCATGAGATACTCAAACATGGTGCCGCTCCAGGACCCCATGCCGGTATACCGTCCCTTCTGCACCAGAGCCCGGGACAGCTGCCGCCAGTGCCGGGGCGGCACCTCACCCCGGGCCACCGTCAGATAGCTGGTCATCCGTGCCTCGCTGGCCATCAGGTCATAGTGGTTGGGGGGATAGGTCTTGTGCTCCCAGTCGTAGCCCACATAGAAGAGCTGCCGCACCGGGTCAAAGAGAAGGCGAAAGTCCATCTCCTCCGCCAGCTTCCGCGCCCGGCCGGCCAGGTCAGGCCGGTCCAGCTCCTCCAATCCCTGGGCCAGGGCGATCAGGTCGCCGCAGAGGTTGCCGCTGTCCACCGTGGAGACGTACCGGGGAGAGAGGGGCTTGCCCGTCTCAATGTCGTACCAGTTATAGAGGTGTCCGTGCCATTTCTCCAGCCCCTCCAGGGCGGTGATCTGCTGCTCCACCAGCTCCAGGGCATGGCGGGGAAAGGTCAGCTTCAGGTCGGCGGCGGAGAGGCAGCTGAGCAGGGCCAGGCCCAGATTGGTGGGAGAGGTGCGGGTGGCGGGCCCCTTGTCCGGGAGCAGCTGGACATTGTCCGGAATCAGGTAGTGGTACTCCGGCCGGAGCCACTGGTCATAGTACCGCCAGATCAGCGCCCCCTCGTGGAGCAGGAAGGCCCGATCCCGGTCGGAGACCTGCTTGATCTGCCGCCGCGCCCTTCCCCAACACCAGAAGAGCAGGGGCGAAATCAGCCAGCCCAGCCCCAGCAGCCGTCCCAAAGGCTGCACCGCCCAGAGCAGCCCCGCAAGGCCCAGCAGGATGCTGGGGAGAAACCGGCGGCAGCAGACCCAAAAGCTGCCGCCCGTGCCCTGGGCGCTGGGCACCCAGTCCAGCAGGTGCCGGTGGCTGACCAGCATCCGCCACAGGGCGGTACAGACTGCGGTCAGCGCCGTCCAGCCCTGGGCCGGGAGAAAGAGAATCTGGGCCCCTGTCCGCAGAAGCGCCCCGGAAAAGCCGGCGTAACGCCCTGCGTGATACCGGCGAAAGCTCCCCGCCCCGTGGCGGTAGAGCAGCTCCGCCATAGCGTAGAGCAGCTGCACCGCGGCGGAGGCCAGGGCCACCAGGGCGGCGATGGTGAAGAGAGGCCCGCCCAACAGCATGCCCAGAACCAGGGCCAGCACCATGGCAGGCGGCGCCAGGGAGCGGCGGAGATTATCGGCGATCTTCCACTTGGCCAGCCGGGAGATGGGATTTTCCACCCACTCTCTTGCCTCGTCCTTCACCCGGGGCAGCAGCCAGGGCAGGAGCTGCCAGTCGCCCCGGATCCACCGGTGGTACCGGCTCAGCCAGCTCAGCGGGCTGGAGGGAAAGCTGTCCATCAGCTCCACCCGGCTGACCCAGCCGGTGCGGAGATAGCTGCCCTCCAACAGGTCGTGAGAGAGAATCCGGTTTTCCGGAAACCGGCCGTCCATACAGACCCCGAAGGCCTCGATGTCAATGAGGCCCTTGCCCAGAAAGCTGGCCTGGTCAAAGAGATCGTGATAGACGTCGCTGGTGGCCCCTCCGTAGGGATCCAGGCCCCCCAGGCCACCGAAGAGCTTGGCAAAGACGCTGGCCGAGGCGGAGGAGAGCTCGGTCTCCACCCGGGGCTGCAGGATGCCGTACCCGGATGTCACCACCCGGCGCTGCCGGTCGATCACCGGGCGGTTCAGCGGGTGGAGCATGGCCCCCACCAGCTCGGTGACGGCGTTTACCGTGAGAATGGTGTCCCCGTCCAGCACCAGCAGGAATTTGGTACCTGTGAGCCGAGACTCCTCCCCTGCCAGCAGCTCCAGACTGCTCCGGTGCCCCCGAAGGTAGCGGGTCAGCTCCAGGATGGCTCCCCGCTTGCGCTCCTTGCCCCGGTAGTTTTTCTCTGCCTCGTGGTAGACCGGCTCCCGGAAAAAGAGGGCAAACTGACCGCTATGCTTCTGGTTCAGCGCCTCCACTTTTCTTTGCAGGTCATCCAGAAGCGCCCTGTCTTCCTGGGTCATGGGGGTCTTCCGGTCAGGCAGGTCGGCCAGAAGGCCGTAGCAGACCTGCTCCCCCGCCCCCCGGTTGGCCAGGGCGTAGCGCTCCAGCTTATTGGCATATTCCTCCGCGCACTCGGGGCCGGTGAGCAGGGCGGCGATGACGCAGAGGGTCTTGCCCTCCGGAGGTATCCCCTGCTTCAGCTCCAGCCGGAAGACCGGCCGGGGCGGCACCGTGCGCAGCAGGAAAAAGTCCAGCCCGTTTTTTACCAGCTCGGATACGGGCAGAAGAAAGAGGACAATCCCCCACCAGCGTCCCAGGGCAAAGCCAGCCCACAGGGAGAGGGCGGTGGTGCAGAGAAGCTGGAGGGAGAAATACCAGTCTCCGCCGCTTTTGGGAGGCGCGAAGAGAAAGCGGCCGACGTGATTCTCCCCCTCCGGGGCCTGCCGGGCCTGATCCAGCAGCTGCTGGGCGCAGGCCATCTGACTGCGCTTTTCCCGCTTTGCCCGGCGGCAGAGGGCCTTCCGGTATTCGCTCCGGCTGCCCGGGTCCATTTTGGGATAGATCCCGGCGGGATCCTGGCGGAGAAACCGCTCCGCCATGCTGACCTCCTCCAGAATGCCGGCCAGGGCGCCGGAGCGCAGCTGCCGCAGCCGGGCAAAGAGGGTGCGCAGATTCTCCTCCAGGGGTTGGGGATCCTCCCCCCGGCGAAGCAGCAGTTCCGCCGCCTCTCCCTCCCGGCGCAGAGCGGACAGCAATCCCCCCGCCAGAGCGGCGGGGAGATGCTCCAGCTCCTCCTCGGTGAGGGGCTCTGTTTCCTGAATGCCCTCCAGATAATCCTTTAGCGTCTCCGGAGTGAGCTGTTCCGCCCCGGCCAGAGCGGCACCCACCTGCTGGATGCGCAGCAGGCCTCCGCTGAGCGCCGGAAGCGGCATACGGCCACGGCTGTGCCGGATGGCGTCTGTCCCTGTCCGCCGGAACAGCCAGCGGTTGTCCAGCAGCCAGCGCCCGGCGGGGCAGTCTCCGTGCTCCATCGTCTCCAGCCTCCGGCACAGGCCCTCCAGAGCGCTTAAATCCGCCCGGATTGCCCCCGCAAGCCGGCTGACAGGCAGATGCCCCTCCACCGTCCAGGAGGAGGCCTCTTCCCTCCCCCGGCGGCGCATCCCGTTTTTCTCCATCTATCTCACCCTCCAAAGGTACAAAATCCCGCGCTTACCTCCCATTTTCCCCGGAAAGGCTGGAAAAAATACGGGGGAAAAACCGCCTTTCCTCTTGACAACGGAGGGGAGTTGTAGTATAGTATCGGCTTGTAAAGCGCCGTTACTTTACAAAACCGGTTTGGGAGGAAGCTCATGAAGGATCAGGCCTTTCGCATGACGATGCTCTACGACTTCTACGGTGATCTGCTCACCGAGCGTCAGCGGGAGTTTTACGATCTCTATCACAATGAGGATCTCTCCCTGGCTGAGATCGCAGAAAACTACGGCATTACCCGTCAGGGGGTTCGGGACGTGATTGTGCGGGCCGAGGCCATCCTGAACGATTTCGAGGAAAAGACTGGCATTGTGGCCCGTTTTCTCAAGGTGCGCAGCGCCCTGGAGGAGATCGGACGGCTCAACGACGAGGCAGAGCACTGGAATCAGACGCATCTGCACGACCCCAAGCTGAGCCTGCTCACCAGTCAGATCAGAGCGCAGCTGACCGGTTTAGAGGAGTAACCCATGGCATTTGAAGGCTTGACTGAAAAACTCAACAGCGTATTCACCAAGCTCCGGGGCAAAGGCAGCCTGACCGAGGCGGACGTCCGGGAGGCCATGCGGGAGATCCGCCTGGCTCTGCTGGAGGCCGACGTCAGCTACAAGGTGGTCAAGGACTTTGTCAAGACGGTGACCGACCGGGCCATCGGCGCGGATGTCATGGAGTCCCTCACCCCCGGGCAGATGGTGGTCAAGATTGTCAATGAGGAGCTGACTGCCCTCATGGGCGGCGAGGCCACCGGGCTGAATATGGCCAAGGACGGCGGCCCCACCATTGTCATGCTGGTAGGCCTGCAGGGCGCAGGTAAGACCACCAACGGCGCCAAGCTGGCCGGTATGTTCAAGAAAAAGGGATGCCGGCCGCTGCTGGTGGCTTGCGACGTGTACCGTCCCGCCGCCATCAAGCAGTTGGAGGTAGTCGGGGAGCAGCTGGGCATTCCCGTCTTCCAGATGGGCCAGATTGACCCGGTGACCATCGCCAAGAGCGCCATTGAGCACGCTAAGCAGCACGCCAACGACATCGTCTTCCTGGATACCGCAGGCCGGCTCCATGTGGACGAGACGCTGATGACCGAGC
This sequence comes from Candidatus Onthomonas sp., assembly GCA_051866815.1. GTDB lineage: Bacteria > Bacillota > Clostridia > Oscillospirales > Oscillospiraceae > Onthomonas. Next base: position 48,119 of record JBJDXS010000054.1, read on the forward strand.
TTCGCAACATCAAGGCGGCGGTCAATCCCCACGAGATTCTGCTGGTGGTGGACGCCATGATCGGCCAGGACGCGGTAAACGCCGCCGTGGCCTTTGATCAGGCGCTGGATCTCACCGGCGTCATGCTCACCAAGCTGGACGGCGACGCCCGTGGCGGCGCGGCTCTCTCGGTCAAGGCCACCACCGGAAAGCCCATCAAGTTCGTGGGCGTGGGCGAAAAGCTGGACGCCATTGAGGTCTTCTATCCCGACCGTATGGCTGGCCGGATTCTGGGTATGGGCGACGTCCTCTCCCTCATCGAGAAGGCCCAGACCACCCTGGACGAGAAAAAGGCCCAGGAGCTGGAGGAGAAGATCCGGAAAAACCGGTTCACCCTCCAGGACTACTACGACCAGCTGCTGCAGGTGCGCAAGATGGGCTCGGTGAAGGATATTCTGGGCATGATGCCCGGCATCAACGCCGCCCAGATTGACGATGCCAAGATCAACGAGAAGGATCTGGATCGGCTGCAGGCGATTATCCTCTCCATGACCCCTCAGGAGCGGGACAATCCCTCCATCCTCAACGCCAGCCGCCGCAAGCGGATTGCCGCAGGCGCCGGCGTGCAGGTCTCCGACGTGAACAAGCTGATCCAGCAGTTTGAGATGATGCAGAAGCTGACCAAGCAGATGTCCAGCGGCAAGCTGCCCAAGGGCATCCGCAAGCTGATGCAGCAGATGAAGGGACTGCCCGGGATGGACGATCCAGAGACAATGCAGGCCATCGGCCAGATGCGCACGCCCGGCCCCAAGCGCCAGCGCAAGAACAACAAGCGCAAAAAGAAACGCTGATTTACGTCTTCTGACGTATTTCATAGATTATGAATTTCATTTGGAGGTGAATGATAAATGGTTAAAATCAGACTGCGCCGTATGGGCGCCAAGAAGGCTCCCTTCTATCGCATCGTGGTTGCCGACTCCCGGTATCCCCGTGATGGCCGTTTCATTGAGCAGCTGGGCACTTACGATCCCCTGCAGGAGCCCGCTGAGATCAAGGTGGATGTTGACCGGGCTCAGGCCTGGATCAAGACCGGCGCTCAGCCCACTGACACCGTGAAGCGTCTGTTCAAGACTGCCGGCGTGCTGTGATCCCCCGAGAGGAGTATCATTCATGAAAGAACTCTTGGCCTACGTCGCAAAGAGCCTTGTGGACAACCCTGAGGCTGTCCAGGTCAAGGAAGTGGACTGCGACGGAGAGGTGATCCTTGAGCTTCGTGTTGCGTCAGAGGACATGGGTAAGGTGATCGGCCGCAACGGCCGGATTGCCAAGGAAATCCGTACCATCGTGCGCTCCCTGGCTCAGCGGAAAAACACCAGAGTCTCTGTGGAGATTGTGGACTGATATGAAATTGCGGGGTTGCCCAAGGGCGACCTCGTTTTTTCATAAGGCTCCACCCATCCTTGATCAATATCATTCCATCGTTTGGAGGCAGACTATGAAGGATTCTATGTTAGAGGTAGGCAAAATCCTCAACACCCACGGCATCCGGGGCGAGGTCAAGGTGCAGTCCTGGTGCGACACGCCGGAGGATCTCTGCCAGCTGGAGACCGTCTATATTGACCGCCGCCCCTACCGGGTACAGGGCGGCCGGGTGCATGGGGACTTCGCCCTGCTCACCTTGGAGGGAGTCTGCTCCATTGATGACGCCCTCCCCCTGAAGAATAAGGTGCTGACCGCCAGCCGGGAGGAGCTTGTCCTGGAGGAGGGCGCCCATTTTGTGGTGGATCTCATCGGCCTGGAAGCCCGGGACGAGGCCACCGGCGAGGTGTTCGGCACCGTGAAGGACGTGCTGGAGTACCCCGCCCAGGATCTCTATGTGGTTGAGGGTGAGCGCTCCTACCTGATCCCGGACGTCCCCGCCTTTGTGAAAAAGGTGGCGCCGGAGGAGGGGTATATCCTCTTCGCCCTGCTGGAAGGGATGGCCCAGTGATGTATCAGGTGGACATTATGACCCTCTTCCCGGACACGGTGGGCGATATGCTCTGCGAGTCCATCCTGGGCCGGGCCCAGGAGCGGGGCTATATCCGCATCAACTGCCACCAGATCCGGGACTATACCGTGAACAAGCAGAACCAGGTGGACGACTACCCCTATGGCGGCGGCCGGGGGGCGGTGATGCAGGCGGATCCCCTCTACCGCTGCTGGGCCCATATCTGTGAGGAGGCGGGAGCACGGCTGCACACCATCTTCATGTCCCCCTGCGGCAAAACCTTCTGCCAGGCGGACGCCCGGCGGCTCCGGGAGGACTACGACCGGTTTATCATCGTCTGCGGCCATTATGAGGGCATCGACCAGCGGTTTATCGATGAGTGCGTGGATGAGGAGCTTTCCATCGGGGACTTTGTCCTCACCGGCGGTGAGATTCCCGCTATGGCCATCACCGACGCCGTCTGCCGGATGGTGCCCGGTGTGCTGCCCGACCCGGAGTGCTACGAGAACGAGAGCCACTGGGCGGGGATGCTGGAATATCCCCAGTACTCCCGGCCGGAGGTGTGGCACGGGCGCCAGGTGCCCCCGATTCTGCTCAGCGGCCACCACGCCAACATCGCCAAGTGGCGACGCAAGCAGTCCATCCTCCGCACCCGGGAGCGGAGGCCCGACCTCTATGAAAAGCTGGATCTCAGCTCCAAGCAGGACAGGAAGCTCCTGGCCGAGCTGGAGCGGGAGCAGCAGGAGCAAAACTGAATTTGCCGCAAAAAGACACGGTCAACTCAGCATGTACTGAGCGGCCGTGTCTTTTACTATGCTGAAGTCAAACTGCCTGTTCCCGGCTGCGGTTCTCCGCCAGCCAGGCCAGCATACCTTCGGCGGACCGGTTGAGCACCAGCTCTTCCGGATAGCCCGCCTCCTCCAGCATGGGGATTGCGTGGTCAAAATTTCCGATGTCGCACATGTGGTGGGCGTCGCTGCCCAGAATCACCGGCAGCTCCCTCTTTTTGCACCACCTCAGCATCTCCCGGCAGCAACCGGCGGGATCCTTCAGCCGGGGCCCCCGCAGGGCGTGGTTGTTCACTTCCAGCAGCACATGGTGCTCCAGAGCCGCCCGGGTCACCGCCTCATAGTCCAGGGAACAGTTGCCATCGATGGGGTGGCTGATGATATCAATCATAGGGTGGGAGATGGCGGCAATCACCGCGTCGGTATTCTGCGCTTTGGTGCCGTGGGTATAGCACTCAGCATGAATCCCGGCAATGCGCAGATCCAGGGTGCGGATGAGGCTGTCTGACATGCTCAGCGTCCCCTGGTAATCCAGAATGTTGATCTCCGCCCCCAGCAGCAGACGGACGCCCGCCTGCTCCCGGGGCACCACACCCAGATTTTTAAAGTAGAGGTCGCAGCAGGTGCCGGGAATGCCCCGGGCGTGCTCGGTGATGCCCAGCAGCTTGATGCCCCGCTCCGCCGCGCCCCGGGCCATCTCCAGAATGGTGCCGTAGGCGTGGCCGCTGGCCAGGGTGTGGGTGTGCAGATCCAGTTCAATTTGCATGGTAGTCCTCTCCTCCTTCAGAACACCACAAAGGTGACCCCGTTGTTGTACCGGTCCAGATCCCGGTCCTGCCGTAGGTCACCGCACTTGCTCAGCGCCCTCCGGGTGGACTCGTTGAAGATGGAAAACTCCTCTCCGGGGATGAAGTCGGCAATCTCCCCCTTGGCCTTTTTCGCTGCCAGCTCCCGGCGGACGGCCAGACGGATTTTGCCCCCGGCGCCGGAGGAGCCGTAGCCGTGAATCAGCTTGGTGACGGAAATCCCCATCCGCTTGCTGGTATAGAGCTCCCCATTCAGCCGCCGGAGGGCTGCGGAGACCTGGGGCATACCCAGCTCCAGATTGACGGTGCGCAGTGTCTGTGCCATTTTCTTTCCCCTCGCTTTGTTCAGTTGGTCATTGCTGACAGCATACCACAGTTTCCCGGGAAATACCAGCGGTCAGCCCCTGTCGGCAAAAAGAGACTGCCGCAGAATCTGCCGCAGTCTCTCTGTCTTTATGTGGTCTGATCGGTGGTGTGCACCTGCTTCAGGTTGCCCTCCTTCTGACTCCGGCGGTCCAACTCCGCCTCCACATCGGCGGGGGTGATCCCCTTTGCCAGCATCATGGCCAGCAGGTGATAGAGGAGGTTGGCGGCCTCACTGGCCATAGCCTCCCGGTCCCCCGCCTTTCCGGCGATGAGCAGCAGACTGCAGGCCTCCCCCACCTTTTTCAGGATCTTGTCCAGCCCTTGCTGGAACAGGTATGCAGTGTAGTGGCTGCCGTCCTCCGTAACCGCCTCCCGGCTGCGGGCGTCAATCACCTGATACAGTTCGTCCACCGGCTGCCCCTGGGTCTGGCAGCGGAGGTTCAGCGCCTCCAGCATGCTGGGGAAAGACACCTCCTGCTGGCAGAGGAGCACGGTGACGTGGTAGAGAACGTCGTTGATCTCCCCCACCGTCTCGGCGTTGTCCTCTCCCTTTGCGGCGATCACCGCCTCAAAGGTCTCCTCACCGCACTTTTTCAGGATTTTGTCCAGGCCCGCCCGGTAGAGGTGGCAGGTGTAGGACTTCTCTCCGCCCCCCTGCTTCCGGGCCAGAGTCACCTGATACTGGGCCTCAAGGGCGCTCTGCATGCTCACAGGCCTTCCTCCTCCCAGATGTCGTTAAAGAAGCAGCTCCGCATGCCGGTGTGGCAGGTGGGGCCCACCGGGTCGCAAATGTAGAGCAGGGTGTCCGTGTCGCAGTCGGTGACCATCTTCTTCACATGGAGGAAGTTCCCCGAGGTCTCCCCCTTGTTCCACAGCTGGTTCCGGCTCCGGGACCAGAACCAGGCGGTTTTGGTCTCCAGCGTCTTTTCCACCGCCTCCCGGTTGGCAAAGCCCAGCATGAGGATGTCCTTGGTGGCCCGATCCTGAATGATCACGGGAATCAGGTCGGATTTCTGAAAGAGCAGGTCTAAATCAAACATTTCCATTCTCCTCACCGGCGCACCGGGATATTCTGTGCCCGGAGATAGTCCTTCACCTGGGGGACGGTCAGCTCTCCGAAGTGGAAGAGAGAGGCTGCCAGAGCGGCGTCGCAGCCGGTCTCCTCGAAAACCTCTGCAAAGTGCTCCAGGCTGCCGCAGCCGCCGGAGGCGATTACCGGAATGCGAACCGCCTGAGTCACCGCTTTTGTCATCTCCAGGTCAAAGCCCGCCTTGGTGCCGTCGGCATCCATGGAGGTCAGCAGAATCTCTCCTGCCCCCAGCCGCTCCCCTTCTCTGGCCCATTCGATAGCGTCAATTCCGGTGGGAATGCGTCCCCCGGCCACCACCACCTCATAGCGCCCATCCGGGTTCTTCCGGGCATCGATGGCCAGCACCACGCACTGGCTGCCGAAGCGCTCCGCCGCCCGGGAGATGAGTGTGGGGTCCTTGACGGCGGCGGAGTTCACCGAGATCTTGTCCGCCCCCGCCCGAAGGAGCGTCTGAAAGTCCTCCAGGGTGCGGATGCCGCCGCCCACCGTCAGGGGCACAAAGACCTGGGCCGCCGTCCGGGCCACCACGTCGGCCACCGTCTTGCGGGCCTCATGGGTGGCGGTGATGTCCAGAAAGACGATCTCATCCGCGCCCTGGTCGGAGTAGTATTTCGCCAGCTCCACCGGGTCGCCTGCGTCCCGGATATTGACAAAGTTGACCCCCTTGACCACCCGGCCGTCCCGGACGTCCAGGCAGGGGATGATGCGTTTTGCTAGCATTGGGGGCCTCCCTCCCGAACCGCCTGGGCCAGATCGATGGTACCGGCGTAGTAGGCCTTGCCGATAATCGCCCCGTAGAGGCCCATCCGGTTCAGCCGCTCAATGTCCTCATTGCAGGAGACGCCCCCGGAGGCGATGATATTGCAGGATACTGCCCGCTGCAGAGCGGCCAGCCGCGCATAGGAGGGGCCGGTGAGGGCGCCGTCCGTCTCAATATCGGTGAAGATGATGGTCTGGACCCCCAGATCCTCCATGGATCTGGCAAAGTCCAGGTAGTCCAGGCCGGAGTCCTCCACCCAACCGGCGGTCTTGACCCGGCCGTTCTGGGTGTCGATGCCCACGGCGATGCGCTCCCCGTAGCGGAAGACCGCCTCTTTCACCAGCTCTGGATTGCTGACGGCGGCGGAGCCGATGACCATACGGTTGACCCCCATCCGGCTCACCACCTCCAGGTCGGCCATGGAGCGGATGCCGCCCCCCAGCTCCACCTTGAGGCCGCTCTCCCGGACGATCTGGGAGACGATGGCGGAGTTGACCCGCTGGCCGCTCTTGGCCCCGTCCAAATCCACCATGTGGATCTGCCGGGCTCCGGCGGCGTAGAAGTCCTTGGCCGTGGCCAGGGGGTCCTGAGCCACCTGATGGACGGTGGCGAAGTTCCCCTTGAACAGGCGCACTACCTTCTGGTCCTTTAAATCAATCGCAGGCAGAATAATCATCGGTTCAGCCCTCCAAAATTGCGCAGCATGGCCAGTCCCACCTCGCCGGACTTCTCCGGGTGGAACTGGGTGCCAAAGACGTTGCCGCTCTGGACGGCGGCCACCACGCTCCCGCCGTAGTCGGTCTCGGCGATGACCTGGGCGGGATCCTCCGCCATGCCGCAGAAGGTGTGGACGAAATAGACATATTCGCCCTGGTCAATCCCCCGGAAGAGGAGGGAATCGTTGGTAAAGCGCAGGCTGTTCCAGCCGATGTGGGGCAGCTTCAGCTCGGTGGGAATCCGGGCCACCCTGCCCCGGACAAAGCCCAGACCCTCACAGGGGCGAACCTCCTCTCCCTGCTGGAAGAGGAGCTGCATGCCCAGACAGATGCCCAGAATGGGCTTGCGCTCCGCCTCCCGGCGCAGCGCCTTGTCCAGCCCCGGGCCGGAGAGCTTCTCCCAGGCGTCGGGAAAGGCCCCCACGCCGGGGAGGATAATGGCGTCCGCCCGCTCCAGCTCGGCGGCGTCGCCGGTGATTCTGGTCTCCAGGCCCAGGTAACCCATGGCGTTTTTTACGCTCATCAGGTTGCCCACGCCGTAATCGACAATCGCTGTATATCCCATCTCACAAGACACCCTTCGTAGAGGTGACGCCGCTGCCCCCAATCTGGACGGCGTCCCGGATGGCCATGCCCAGGCTCTTGAAGAGCCCCTCGGTGATGTGGTGGGCGTTGGCTCCGTAGAGGCACTTCTGATGCAGGGTCAGCCCGGCGTTGACCGAGAGCGCCCGCATAAACTCCACCGTCAGGCAGCTGTCATAGTCCCCGATCCGCTCCTGGGGCATGGGGGCGTCAAAGACCAGATAGGGCCGGTTGGAGAAGTCCAGGGCGGTGAAGGTCAGCGCCTCGTCCATGGGGACGTAGCAGGAGCCGAAGCGGCGGATGCCCGTCCGGTCGCCCAGGGCCTGCTTGATGGCCTGGCCCAGGACGATACCGGTGTCCTCCACCGTGTGGTGGCCGTCCACCTCCAGGTCGCCGTGGACATGGACGGTGAGGCCGATTTTGGCGTAAAAGCCGAAGGCGGTCAGCATATGGTCGAAAAAGCCGATGCCGGTGGAGACCTCCACCGCTCCGCCGTCCAGATCCAGGACGACGGACACCTGGGTCTCCTTGGTATTGCGCTCAATAGATGCCGTTCTGGCCACAGGAGTCACCTCATTTCTCAAATCGAACCTGAATGGAATTGGCGTGGGCGGTGAGATGTTCGGCCTGGGCGAAGGTAACGATCTCCTCCTGGATGGGAGCCAGGCTGTCCCGGTCGAACTGGATCACCGACATGCTCTTCAAAAAGGCCTCCACGCTCAGCGGCGAGAAGAACCGGGCGGTGCCGCTGGTGGGCAGGACGTGGTCCGGCCCCGCCAGATAGTCCCCCAGAGGCTCGGGAGACCAGGCCCCCAGGAAAACGGCGCCGGCGTTTTTGATCTCCGGCAGCAGGGCCCGGGGATCCTCGGTCACGATCTCCAGGTGCTCCGGGGCCACCGTGTTGGCGATGGCGGCGCACTGGTGGAGGTCAGAGCAGACGATGGCGGCGCCGAACCGGGCCACCGACTCCTCCATGATCTCGCTGCGAGAGAGATAGCCGGTCTGCCGCTCCATCTCCGCGTCCACCGCCCGGGCCAGCTCCATGGAGTCGGTGATCAGCCAGGCAGAGGCCAGCCGGTCGTGCTCCGCCTGACTCAGCAGGTCGGCGGCCACAAACTTGGGGTTGGCGGTCTTGTCCGCGATGACCAGCACCTCGGAGGGGCCGGCCACCATGTCAATGTCCAATGTGCCGTAGGCCAGCCGCTTGGCGGCGGCCACAAAGGCGTTGCCCGGGCCCACCAGCTTGTCCACTTGAGGGATCCAGTCCGCCCCGTAGGTCAAGGCGGCCACCGCCTGGGCGCCGCCCAGGGCGATCACCCGGTGGACGCCGGCGATCTTCGCCGCCGCCAGGACGGCGGTATTCAGATTCTCTGTAGGCGGAGTGACCATGACGATCTCCTCCACCCCGGCCACCTGGGCGGGGACGGCGTTCATCAGCACGCTGCTGGGATAGGCAGCGGTGCCCCCGGGGACATAGATGCCCACCCGGGAGAGGCCCCGGACAATCCGACCCACCCGGCCCCCGTCGGGGGAGGTCCACTCCATCGACTTGGACAGCAGCTTCTCGTTATAGTCCCGGATATTCCGGGCGGCGTGCTCCATGGCGGAGACCAGTTTGGGGTCGCAGGCGGCGTAGGCCGCCTCCAGCTCGCGCTGGGAGATCTCCCGGGGCTCGGCGTGGTCAAAGCGGAGGGAGTACTCCCGCACCGCCTCATAGCCCCGCACCCGCACATCCTCCAGGATGGCGGCCACCTTCTGGGTGATCTCGCTGTTCACCTGGCCCGCCCGGGCCTTTAAGCTGGCGATGAGGCGCAGCTCCGCCCCGCCACCGGCAGTCACAATCTGAATCATTTTCCACCCTCCAATTCCCGCCGACACCGGTCGATAAAGTCGCCGATGGCGCTCTTGTGCAGCTTCATGCTGGCGGTGTTGACGATGAGCCGGGCGGAGACCTCCGCCACCGTCTCAATGGGAACCAGGCCGTTGGCCTTCAGCGTCGCTCCGGTCTCCACAATGTCCACGATGCCATCGGCCAGTCCCAGAATGGGGGCCAGCTCCACCGAGCCCTCGATCTTGATAATGTCCACGTCCATGCCCTTGCTCTGAAAGAAGGCCCGGGTGACGTTGGGATACTTGGAGGCGATGGTGCGAGCCTGGAAGCTGCCGTAGAAATCCCGCCCCTCGGGGACGGCCAGGGCAAACCGGCATTTGCCGAAGCCCAGATCCAGCACCTCGTAGAAGGAGCCGCCCTTTTCCAGAATGGTGTCCTTGCCCACGATGCCCAGGTCGCAGACGCCGTGCTCCACATAGGTGATGACGTCCGGAGCCTTGGCCAGAACCGCGTCCAGGGGATAGTTGGGCAGGGCGTGGATCAGCCGGCGGCCGGGATTGTGGATGGGGGCGCAGTCCAGACCGGAGCGCTCAAAGAGGGCCACGCTCTTGTCCTGTAATCTGCCCTTGGTCAGGGCGATGCGCAGACGGTCGCTCATAGGACTTCCACCTCCTGAATGCCGTCCTCAGAGAGGATGAGTACGGTGGGAATCCCCTTCTCCCGGGCCAGCTGGAGGGTGCTCTCCAGCCGCCCGCAGGGGGACAGCTCACAACTGCCCTGGGGCTTGCTGTCCACCAGGGCCAGGGCCTTGCCGATCAGATGGTTGGGATAGTGGATCACCGCCTGAAGCCGCACCGGCTCCGGCTGAGGCAGGCACCGGGCCACGGCGTCCACATTGACGGCAAAACCGGTGGCCTGGGCGGGGCGGCCGAAGCTGGCGCAGAGCTGGTCATAGCGGCCGCCGCTGAGGACGGCATCTCCCGCCCCCTCCACATAGCCCCGGAAGATGGGGCCGGTGTAGTAGTCGATATGGTGCACCATGCCCAGGTCAAAGCGGATGTACTTGCCGTAGCCGGACTGCTCCAGCTGCCGGTAAAGGTCCCGCAGGTGGCCGATGGCGGGCATCTCCCCTGCCAGGGCCTCCGCCTCGTCCAGCACCTCTACCCCGCCGAAGAGATAGGCCAGGCGCTGGATGGCACGGCTGCCGGGCCGGTCCCCGTAGGGAGCCAGGAAATCGCTGAGGGCGGCGTAGTTCTTCCCCTCCACCAGGCGGCGCATGGTCTCCAGATCCTCCTGGTTCATATCCAGCTGCCGGGCAAAGGCGGGGAAAATGTCCGCATGGCCCAGCTCGATGTGAAACTGCTCCAGGCCGCAAGCCCGCAGGGCGTCCACGGCGGTTGCGATGACCTCCAGATCCGCCTTCTTGCCCTTGGCGCCGATCAGCTCGATGCCGCACTGAGGGATCTCCCGGCGCTGGCCCCGGTGCTCCTGACCGGAGCGGTAGACGGTCTGATTGTAGTAAAACCGGCAGGGCAGGACGATGTCCTTCAGCCGGGTGGCCGCCACCCGGGCGATGGGGGTGGTGCAGTCCGGACGGAGGACGCAGATCTTGCCGGAGCGGTCGATGAGCTTGACCATCTCCTCCTCCGGCAGGGCGGAGCCGGCCAGGGTGAACAGGTCGTAAAACTCCTCCTCCGGGGTGATGATCTCGCTGTAGCCCCGCTGGCGGAACAGGCGGGTCAGGGCGGCCTGCACCCGGCGGCGCTCCTGGCACTCGCCGAACAGCCGGTCTCTGGCCCCCTCCGGGGTGTTTGGAATGTAACGCATCATAAAAATCCTCTGCTCTCAAATTTGTCCGGAGGCGCAATTTGCCTCCGGCACTTTAATTCGCTAATACACTACCACATGGAATTAACTCTGTCAATGGGCAATCCCACGAAAAAGGGCGTCTCAGCAAAGAGCCGTTCAGCGCTTCGACACAGGCAAGCCGGTGATTCCAAATACGACGGACGGGCTGGTCGGAACCTAGCCCTGAGCATCAATTGGGATTCCACGCTGTAGGGGCGGCCCTGTGTGGCCGCCCGCTCTACAGCGAAAACGGGCGGGCGCACAATGTGCGCCCCTACGCGTAAGACAAGAGCCGCAGCTTTCCTCAAAAGAAGGTAATCTGACTGGTATCGGGCATACCGTCCAGGGCGCCCATCTGCCGCAGCAGGTCGATATGGGCCTTGGACAGCTTGGGGCAGGAGGCGTTGAGCTCCTCCACCGAGATGAACTTCCGCCCCTGGCGGGCGTCCACGATGGACTGGGCCGCCGCCTCGCCCAGGCCGGGGCAGGCGGTAAAGGGGGGAATCAGCGCCTTGTTCTCCCGGTCCACAATGAAGCGGGTGGCGCCGGACTTGTAGAGGTCCATTTGGGCGAAGTGGAAGCCCCGGATATAGAACTCATAGCAGACCTCCAGGGTGGTGAGCATCTTGTCCTCGATGTCGGAGGTCTTGTCCTTGGCCTTGATCTCCTCCATCTTCTTCATGCAGATCTCCTGTCCCAGACACATGCAGGTGGCGTCCAGGGCCTTGGCCCGGATGGAGAAGTAGGCGGCGTAGAAGGCCAGGGGGTCGTGCACCTTGAACCAGGCGATGCGAAAAGCCATCATGACGTAGGCCACGGCGTGGGCCTTGGGGAACAGATATTTGATCTTGCGGCAGGATTCGATGTACCACTCCGGGATATCATGGGCCCGCATATCCTCCTCAATGCCCTCCGGCCAGCTCTTACCCTTGTGGATGACGCCCTTCCGGACCGCCTCCATGAATTTGAAGGCCTTGAAGGGCTCGATCCCCTTCTGAATCAGGTAGATCATAATATCGTCACGGCAGCCCACCGCCTCCGAGACTGAGGCAGTGCCGGAGAGGATGAGATCCTTGGCGTTTCCCAGCCACACGTCGGTGCCGTGGGAGAAGCCGGAGAGCCGGAGCAGGGTGTTGAAGTCCTTGGGCTGGGTGTCGATCAGCATCTGCCGGGTAAAGCCGGTGCCGAACTCGGGGATGGCCACCGCGCCGGTGGGGCCCAGAATGGGGTCGTTCTCATAGCCCAGCACTTTGGAGGAGCAGAAGATGGACATGGTGTCCTTGTCGTCCAGGGGAATGGTGATGGGGTCGATGCCGGAGACGTCCTGGAGCATGCGGATCATGGTAGGGTCATCGTGGCCCAGCATATCCAGCTTGAGCAGGTTCTCCTCCATGGAGTGGTACTCAAAATGGGTGGTGACGATGTCGGTGTTGGGGTCGTCCGCCGGGTGCTGGACGGGGCAGAAGTCGTAGATCTCCTTGTCCCCCGGGATGACCACCATGCCGCCGGGGTGCTGGCCGGTGGTGCGCTTGATGCCCACGCAGCCGGAGGCCAGCCGGAGCAGCTCCGCCTTGTTGGCCTTTTTGCCCCGCTCCTCCATGTATTTGAGGACGTAGCCGTAGGCGGTCTTCTCCGCCACCGTGCCCACGGTGCCCGCCCGGAAGACGTGGGACTGGCCGAACAGCTCAAAGGTGTACCGATGGGCGGAGGACTGGTACTCACCGGAGAAGTTCAGGTCGATATCCGGCACCTTGACGCCGCCGTAGCCCAGGAAGGTCTCGAAGGGGATGTTGAAGCCGTCCTTCTTCAGCGGCGTACCACAGACGGGGCAGTTCCGGTCGGGCAGGTCGGCGCCGCAGCCGTAGGTGACGCTGTCCACGTCAAAGTCGGAGAACTTGCACTTGGGGCAGCGGTAATGAGGGGCCAGGCCGTTGACCTCGGTGATGCCGGAGAGGAAGGCCACCAGAGAGGAGCCCACTGAGCCCCGGGAGCCCACCAGATAGCCGTGGGCCAGAGAGTCGGCCACCAGCTTCTGGGCGGACATATAGATGACGTCATACTTCCGCTGGATGATGCCCGGCAGCTCCAGATTGATTCGATCCTGGACGATCTGGGGCAGCGGATCGCCGTAGAGCTCATGGGCCTTGGAGTAGACCAGGTACTCCAGCTCCTGGGCAGAGTTTTCCAGCTTGGGGGCGAACAGACCCCGGGGCAGAGGCGGAATATTGTCGCACCACTTGGCCACCCGGTTGGGATCGCCGATGACCACCTTGTAGCAGTCCTCCTCCCCCAGATAGGCGAACTCCTCCAGCATCTCGTCGGTGGTCTTGAAGTAGATGGGAAGGCTCTTGTCCGCGTCAGAGAAGCCCTGGGCGGCCTGGAGGACATGGCGGTAGACCTCGTCCTCCGGATCCAGGAAGTGGACGTCGCCGGTGGCGCAGCAGGGCTTGTTCAGCTCCTTGGCCAGACGGAGGACGGTGCGGTTGAAGTCCCGTAGCTCCTCCTCGTCCCGGGCCTTGCCCGCCTCGATGAGGAATTTATTGTTGCACAGCGGCTGAATCTCCAGGAAATCGTACCAGCCCGCGATGCGCTTGAGCTCGTCATAGCTCTTCCGGTCCACGATGGCCTGGAACAGCTCGCCCGCCTCGCAGGCGGAGCCGATAATCAGTCCCTCCCGGTTTTCGTCGATGACGCTCTTGGGCATGATGGGAAAGCGCTTGAAGTGCTCCAGATGAGCCAGGGAGATCAGCTTGTAGAGGTTGCGCAGGCCGCTCTGGTTCTTGGCCAGGACGATCAGATGCTGGGGCTTCTGGCGGCGCTTGCTCTTGTGCCGGAGGGCGCGCATGGCGGGGTTGATCTGGTCGATGCGGGTGACCCCCAGGTCAGCGAGCATCTGGCGGAAAGGGATCAGCATATAGCCCACGGTGGCGCCGTCGTCCGAGGCCCGGTGGTGGTTGAACTCCGGCAGGTTCAGCCGGTTGGCCACAATGTCCAGCTTGTACTTGCCCAGGTCGGGCAGCAGATTCTGGGCGAGAATCAGGGTGTCAATGGAGGTGTTGGGGAAGGGCCGGCCCATACGCTGACAGCCTATGGAGAGAAAGCTCATGTCGAAGTCTGCGTTGTGGGCGGCCAGGGGCCGGTCCCCCACCCAGTCCAGGAAATCGTTCAGCGCCTCCGACTGGCTGGGGGCGTCCGCCACCATCTCATCGGTGATGCCGGTCAGCTCCACCACCTCCCGGGGAATCGGCTTTTCCGGCCGGACAAAGGTGTTGTACCGCTCCCCGATCTCTCCGTTTTTCAGCACCACGGCGCCGATCTCGGTGATATAGTCGGTATCCCGGTTGAGTCCGGTGGTCTCGATGTCGAAGCAGACGATCTCATCGTCCAGGCTGGCGCCGCTCTGGCCATGGACCACCACCCGGTCGTCCACGTCGTTGATGTAATAGGCCTCCACGCCGTAGAGGATCTTGATCTTGTCCCCCGCCGTGTGCCAGGCGTCGGGAAAGGCCTGGGCGATGCCGTGGTCGGTGACGGCGATGGCGGGATGACCCCAGGAGATGGCCCGCTTGACTGCGTCCTTGACCTCTGTGAGGCCGTCCATGGTGGAAAAGCGGGTGTGCAGGTGCAGCTCCACCCGTTTCTCCTTTGCCCGGTCCTGACGGCCGGCGGGGGCCTTGGCGGGGGCGATGGCGTAGGGGGTCAGCTCCATCTCGCCGGAGTAGCTGTTGATGCCCAGCTTGCCCTCCACCACCACATACATGCCCTTTTTGATCTTTTCAATCACAGGGAGGGCCACCCGGTTTTCCATAAACTTGGCAACAATCAGGGAGTTGGTGTTGTCGGTGATATAGAAGTTGATCACCCAGGCCTTCCGCTTGGGCAACTCCCGGTGCTCGATGAAAAAGACCTTGCCGCAGACCGCCACCATCCCTGAGTCCAGACTCACGTCCTTCATGGGAATGGGCCGGCGGTGAATTCCCTTACCGAAGATCATGTCCCCGGTGACCACAGGCGACGGGCGCTGCTGGCGGGCCTTTGCAGGCTCCGGCTGAGGCATCCGGGCAGCGCTCTCCCGCAGGGCGGCCTCCCGGAGGGCGGCGGTCTGCTGAAAGACGTCCTCCTCGGTCAGAGGCGGCTCCTCCGGCAAGGGGGGCTCCTCCGGGAGTGGGGGGCGTTCCTCCTCCGCTGCCACAGGCTGGGGCGCATCCTTGAGCCGGAAGCTGACCCGGCTCATGCCGTAGCACCCGGCCAGGACGGTGCCCAGGGCCCGCAGGCTGGCGGGCTCCGGGGACAGGTCTCCGAAGGTCACCGTCAGGTCGGCAGACCGGTCCTCCTGATGGAAGCGGGCGCAGTGGATGATGCAGTTTTGGGCCAGCTCGGCCAGATAACCGGTGGGCTGCCACTGCCCGAAGAGCCGGAGCAGCGGGATGGGTTCTTTCAGTGCCATAGTGTCTCCTGTCTATTGCCATGGGCCGGAGGCCCGGATCCGATAAATCGACAGTATATTATATCACAGCGCAGTAAGCCGGGACAACCGCAAATTGCCTGCCCGGACAGACAGAAAAACCGGGCCTCCCCCATTGGGAAAGCCCGGCTGTTGGCAATCTTCAGGTTTTCTCGATCTCCTCAAAGAGGGCGTCGATGAGCTGATCCTCCGGCACCTGATTGCGGATGATCTCCCCGTGGCGGAAGACAAAGCCGAAGCCGTTGCCTCCGGCGATGCCCACGTCGGCGGCGGAGGCCTCTCCGGGGCCGTTGACAACGCAGCCCATGACCGCCACGGTGATGGGCTTGTGGACGGATTTCAGCCGCTCCTCCACCTGGTTGGCCAGGGGGATCAGGTCGATCCGGGTGCGGCCGCAGGTGGGGCAGGAGATCAGGTTTGGCCCGTCCTGACGCAGGCCCACCGCCTGGAGAATCCGCTTGGCAGCCACAATCTCCTCACAGGGGTCGGCGGTGAGCGTCACCCGGAAGGTGTCGCCGATGCCCTCGGCCAGCAGGCCGCCGATGCCGATGGCGGACTTGATGACCCCCATGGTGGGCGTGCCCGCCTCGGTGACTCCCAGATGGAGGGGGTAGTCGCTCTGCTGGCTCAGCAGCCGGTAGGCGGCCATGGTAATGGGCACGCTGGAGGACTTGAGGGAGACGCAGATATCATCAAAGTCGAACTTGTTGAGCAGACGGATGTGGCCGAAGGCGGACTCCACCAGCGCCTCGGGGCAGACTCTGCCATACTTGCCCAGCAGATCCTTTTCCAGGCTGCCGCCGTTGACGCCGATGCGGATGGGGATGTTCTTCTGCCGACAGGCGTCGGCCACCGCCTTGACCCGATCCTCACTGCCGATGTTGCCCGGGTTGATGCGCACCTTGTCCGCTCCGGCGGCGATGCACTCCAGGGCCAGCTTGTAGTTGAAATGGATATCCACCACCAGTGGGATGGAGATCTGCTCTTTAATAGCTCCGATGGCCTTGGCCGCCGCCATATCCGGCACGGCCACCCGGACGATCTCGCAGCCCGCCGCCTCCAGGCGGTGGATCTGTGCCACGGTGGCGGCCACATCATCAGTGTGGGTGGAGCACATGGACTGAATGGCCACCGGGGCGCCGCCGCCCACCGGGACCTTGCCCACCATGATCTGTTTTGTCATCTGTTTTTCCTCCCTGTGCCGCTAGGCCACAATCTTGTACACATCGTTTATCGCCACCAGCACCATCAGCGCCAGCAGCAAAATCAGCCCCGCGAAGTGGACCGCGCCCTCAAACCGCTCCGGAATCTTCTTGCGGCAGACCAGATAGGACAGGCTGCTCAGGAGCAGGAAGAAAATCCGGCCGCCGTCCAGGGCGGGCAGGGGCAGTAGGTTCATCACCGCCAGGTTGACCGCGATAAAGGCGGAGAGGTAGAGGATATTCTCCAGCGCCGCCAGCACATTGGGGGACGCCTCTCCCACCTGGCTCATGGTCTGGACAATGCCCACCGGGCCGGAGAGATCCTGAAAGCCCGCCCTGCCGTCAAAGAGCATCTCAAAGCTCCAGAACACGTTGCGGACGAAGTTGACCGACGTATAGCATCCTACCTTGATCCGGTCAAAGACGGTGGCCTCTTTCGCAGTAAAGAGCAGCCCGTACCGGGTCACCGTCTGGCCGTCCACCTGATACTCCCGGGGCACCAGAGGCAGATCCTCAATGACCCTGGTCTCCCCGTTCCGGCGGACGGTCACATCCACCGTCTCGCTGTCTTCCAGGGCGAGGATGGTGGAGATGTCCCCGGTCAGCAGCACCCGCCGGCCGTTGATGGCCACAATCTCATCTCCCTCCATCAGGTACGCCTCCCCCTCCAGAGGGAAGCCCTCCATAAATCCGGAGAGCACCGGCTCGGTGTAGGTGGTCATGGAGGCGTAGAGGCAGAGGACAATGACCAGACCGGTAATAAAGTTGAAGCCTGCCCCGGCCACCAGAATGAGAAACTGCTTCCAGGGCGCTGCCCGGCGGAAGGCCCGCTCATCGTCGCTGTCCTCGTCCTCCCCCTCCATGGCGCAGAAGCCGCCGATGGGGAGCAGGCGCAGGCTGTACTGGGTCTCTCCGCCCTGCCTGTGCAGCAGAAGGGGGCCCATGCCGATGGAAAACTCGTTCACCTTGACCCCGCAGGCCTTGGCCACAATAAAGTGGCCGAATTCGTGGATAGCGATGAGAAAGCCAAAGAGCAGAATGCAGATGATAATATACATGAAATGAAACTCCTATTAGGGAAAATGCCATGGATTACCGGCGGGAGAAGCCCTCCCGCACCGCCTCGCGGGCGGCGGTGTCCGCCTCCAGCACCTGCTCCAGGGTTTCCGCCGGGCCCTGGGGCACTCTCTCCAGAGCGTATTCCACCAGGTCGGCGATCTCCAGGAAACGGATCTTGTCAGACAGGAACAGGCCTACGGCGGCCTCGTTGGCGCCGTTGAGGACGGCGCAGGGATTGCCCGGCTTCTTCGCCGCCTCCAACGCCAGGGCGAGGCAGCGGAAGGTGTCGTAGTCCGGCTCCTCAAAGGTGAGGGGCGGGCAGTGAAGCAGGTCAAGCTCCCCGGCCACCGCCTGGCAGCGGCGGGGATAGGTCAGGGCGTACTCGATGGGCAGGCGCATATCCGGCACGCCCAACTGAGCAAGCACCGCATTGTCACAGTATTCCACCATGGAGTGAACTATGCTCTGCCGATGGACGGTGATGGTGATCTTTTCCGGGGGCATCCGGTACAGCCGCATGGCCTCGATAAACTCCAGGCCCTTGTTCATCAGAGTGGCGGAGTCGGTGGTGATCTTGGCTCCCATGGACCAGTTGGGGTGCTTCAGGGCGTCCGCCCGGGTGACATGCTCCAGCTCTGCCCGGGTCTTGCCGAAGAAGGGGCCGCCGGAGGCGGTGAGGATCAGCCGCTTCACCTCTCCTCTGTCCCGGCTGCACTCCAGGCACTGGAAGAGGGCGGAGTGCTCCGAGTCCACGGGGATGATCTCCGCTCCCGCCTCCTGGGCCGAGCGCATAACCAGCTCGCCGGCGCAGACCAGGGTCTCCTTGTTGGCCAGGGCGATCCGCTTTTTCTCCCCGATGGCGGCCAGGGTGGGCCGCAGGCCGATCATGCCCACCACCGAGGTGAGTACGGTATCCGCCTGGGGCAGCGTGGCCGCCTCCAGCAGGCCCTCCATACCGGAGGCCACCCGCACATCGGTGTCCGCCAAGCGCACCTTCAGATCTTTCGCGGCCTCCGGGTCATAGGCCACCGCCAGTTGGGGGTGAAATTTCCGTGCCTGCTCTTCCAGCAGGCCGACGCTGGAGTTTGCCGTGATGGCGGCCACAGACATTCCACAGGCGGCAATCACATCCAGAGACTGCCGCCCGATGGAGCCCGTGGAACCCAGCAGAGATACTGTCGGCATAGGTTCGCACCTTCCTTTATCATTCCGTTAAAATTCAAAAAATGGGAGCAACTGCACCATAACTGCGGTCAGAGGGGCGCAGAAAATGACGCTGTCAAACCGGTCCAGCACACCGCCGTGGGCCAGGAACAGCCGCCCGTAGTCCTTCAGGCCAAACTCCCGCTTCATGTAGGAGAAGGTCAGGTCTCCGAACTGGCTGACCACGCTGCCCAGCGCACCGTAGACCAGGAAGACCCCCAGGTGGGGCGTGACGCCGGTGCCGACCTGCACCAGGATGGCATAGATCAGGCAGCACACCACAGAACCCAGCACGCCGCCGATGGAGCCCTCCACTGTTTTGTGAGGTGAGAGCACCGGGGCCAGCTTGCGCTTGCCGAATTTCATTCCAACAAACAGGGCGGCGCCGTCGCTGCAGAAGGCGGAGATAACGGGCAGCAGGATATAGTACCGGTAATGCTCCAGATCTGCCAGCAGCAGCATGGCGGAGAGCATGGCGGGAATCACCGCGCCGGCCAGGAGCGTGCCTCCCACATGGCCCAGGGTCACCGTCTCATGGCTGGCAAAGGCCACGGAAAAGACAAAGATCAGAAAGATCAGCAGACCGGCCATACCTGCCACCGTGCTGCAGCCCAGGTAGAACCAGAGGGGTGTGGCTCCGGCCAGCACGCAGGAGGCCGCCAGCAGCGCCTTGTTGCTCAGGAAATGGGTGGCCCCCATCAGCTCATAGGCGCCGATGGCGGAGAGCAGGCCAATGACCACCGCCATACAGATGGACGGACAGAGCAGCAAAACTGCCAGTATCATCGGAATGCCGATGACCGCCACCAGAATTCGGCTTGCCATGTCACACACCTCCAAACCGGCGGGAACGCTTCTGGAAAGAAGCGATGGCCTTGAGCAGTTCCTCTTTGGAAAAGTCGGGCCAGAGGACGTCGGTGAAATAGTACTCAGAGTAGGCGGATTGCCAGAGTAGGAAATTGGAGGTGCGGATCTCCCCGCTGGGGCGGATGATCAGATCCGGATCCGGCACACCGGCGGAAAACAGCCGGCCGGAGATGTCCTGCTCTGTGATGGAGGCGGGGTCTCTCCCCTCTTTGACGCACTCTGCCGCCAGCGCCTGCACTGCCCGTGTGATCTCGTCCCGGCCGCCGTAGTTGAGGCAGATATTGACCTGGCAGCCCTCATAGTGGGTGGAGATCTCCTCCGTCCGGCGGCACAGGGCCTGCAGCTCCGGATCCAGGGGGGTGAGATCGCCGAAGAAGGCCATCTTGACCCGGTCCCGCTCCATCTGGCCGATAGCCTCCAGCAGGTATTTTTTCAGCAGCCCCATAATGGCCGCAACCTCTTCCTGGGGACGCTTCCAGTTCTCTGTGGAAAAAGCGTAGACGGTCAGATAGTCCAGGCCGATCTCCTTGCAGTAGGTGGCAATGGTGCGGAAGGTCTCCGCGCCGGCGGCATGACCGGCAGTCCGGGGCAGGCCCCGCTGCCTGGCCCAGCGGCCGTTACCGTCCATAATGATGGCTACATGGCGGGGCAGCGCGGCAAAATCCACATCCTCCCGGACGTCCGGTGTCTTGCGAAATAGTGGCATAGCAACTCGTTCCTATCGTCAAAATTCAGCCGGAGAGGGCTTACACGCTCATCAGTTCCTTTTCCTTTTCGGCAGTCAGAGCGTCGATCTTCTTGCAGTAGTCGTCGGTGAGCTTCTGGATATCCTTCTCCAGCTCCTTCACGTCGTCCTCGGTGAGCTCGCTCTTTTTCTTCATGGCCTTGATCTTGTCCATGGTGTCCCGGCGGATGTTGCGCACGGCCACCTTGCCGCCCTCGCTGTACTTACGCACCTGCTTGGTCAGATCCTTACGGCGCTCCTCCGTGAGCTGGGGGAAGGTCAGGCGGATGATCTTGCCGTCGTTCTGGGGGTTGATGCCCAGGTCGGAGGTGTTGATCGCCTTCTCGATGGGCTTGAGCAGGCTCCGGTCCCAGGGCTGGATCACCAGCTGGCGGGGATCCGGGGAGGAGATGGAGGCCACCTGGTTGAGGGGGGTGGGGGTTCCGTAGTACTCCACGGAGATCCGGTCCAGCACCTGGGCGTTGGCCCGGCCGGCCCGGACAGAGGCAAAATCAGACTGGACGGAGGCGACCGTCTTCTGCATGCGGCTTTCAGCGGCTTTTGTAATCTCGTTCATCGTTTTTTCCTCCTTATATCAGTTCACAATGGTACCAATCTTCTCGCCCATGACTGCCCGCTTGATATTCTCCGGATCCTTGAGGGCGAAGAGCAGCACCGGAATCTTGTTATCCATGGACAGGGACGTGGCGGTGAAGTCCATGACGCCCAGATGCTGGGCCAGCACCTGGTCATAGGAGATGGCGTCGTACTTGACCGCGTCCGGATCCACATTGGGATCGGCATTGTACACGCCGTCGATGTTCTTGGCCAACAGGATGACGTCGGCGTCAATCTCCGCCGCCCGGAGCACCGCGCCGGTATCGGTGGAGAAGAAGGGGTTGCCGGTGCCGCAGCCGAAAATGACCACCCGGCCCTTTTCCAGGTGGCGGATCGCCTTGGAGCGGATATAGGGCTCGGCAATCTGCTTCATCTCAATGGCGGTCTGCACCCGGACTTCCACGTTCTTCTGCTCCAGCACGTCGGCCAGAGCCAGGCAGTTGATGGTGGTGGCCAGCATGCCCATATGGTCGGCACGAACCCGGACCATCTTCTCTCCGCCGTCCTTCTTGCCTCTCCAGAAGTTACCGCCGCCGACCACAATGCCCACCTGAACGCCCATGTCCACGCACTCCTTGATGACGTCGCAGACCTGGCCGATGACATCGAAGTCCAGCCCCCGGGACTGGCCGCCGGCCAGCGCCTCGCCGCTGATTTTCAGCAGCACCCGTTTATATTTTGGCTGATCCATGTTTTGATCCTCTCCTATACTACTTTCTTTGCACATGGAGACCCCATGTATTCCATATATTTTAATCCATTTTCCGCTTTTTGCATAGGGGGTTTCTGAAAGTTTTTCTGCGGAATTCGGGAACTAGCCGGCGTCCGGCGGAAAAAACGTTCTTTTCCGCTTTCCCCTTCCCTTTCGACAAGTTTCGTGATACAATATAAAATCATTTTGATTTTCAAGTATTACGGACAAAGACGGTGATTTTGTGCAGAAACACCCCCCCTCTCGCCTGGCGCCTGCCCCCCGGAAGGAGCGCCGTCTCTTCTCCCGGCTGCTGACGTCGGCGCTGGTGCTGGCGCTGGCAGCGCTGATGATCTTTTTCCTCTGGCTGGCCTTTTCCGTCCTGGAGCGGCAAGAGGCGCCCGGGCCGGAACCGGAGCCCGCTGTCTCCGCTCCGACGGCGTCGAACGAGGCGGATCTGGCTCTGGCTCTGGCTCAGGCTCAGGCCCAGGCCATTGCCCGGGCGGCTGATCCGGAGATTCCGGTTGTTCTGGAGGATGTAGCGGGTGTAACGGTGGATCTGATTCCCCTCAACGAATATTCCCGGCCCGGCGTCCCCCTGGAAGAGGTCCACGCCATTGTCGTCCACTACGTGGGCAATCCCGGCACCACCGCCCAGCAGAACCGGGACTATTTCGCCTCCCTGGCCGAAACCGGCGAGGAGTCGGTGAGCAGCCATTTCGTCATTGGAACCGACGGCACCATCATTCAGTGCATCCCCCTGGATGAGAAGTCCTACTGCTCCAACCACCGGAACGCCGATACGATCTCCATCGAATGCTGCCACCCGGACGAGGAAGGCGCTTTTACCGAGGAAACCCGGGCGGCCCTGGTCTCCCTGGTGCGCTACTTAGCCCACGGATACGGGCTGGATTACGACGACGTGATCCGCCACTATGATGTGACCGGTAAAATCTGCCCCAAATACTATGTGGAGCACGAGGACGCCTGGACAGAATTGAAAAACGAAATATTTCAAGTTTCGTAATCCCGAAAAAAGACAGCCCCAAGCCGCATCTGCAGCGGTTCAGGGCTGTCTTTTGACTTAATCTCTGTCGGTTGGCTCCGCCGTCTCCTGCGGAATCCGGGGCAGATCCACATAGATGGGGCTGTGGCCCACCGAATAGAGATAGACCAGCATATCCTCCCGGAACAGCCGGAGGGTGGAGGTGCTGATGCCAGGATGGCCGCTGATGCAGCTGTCCTCAGCCAGCTCCTTGTCGACCACCAGGGTGACCTGATGTTCGGTGTCGAAGAGTAGCTCCAGGGCGCTCACCGAGCCGGGGGTGGTGCGCAGCAAACGCTCCATGTCCTCCGGCCCCGCAAAGGACAGCCGGGCCACTCCCAGCTGGGCGGAGAGATCCTTGGTCTTAAACACCTTGTCTCCAGGCAGCATGAGCAGATAGTACCGGGTCTGCTGCCGGTTGGTCAGCAGCAGGTTTTTGCAAATTTGGGCGCCCAGCACCCGCTCCACCTCCCGGCAGTCCTCCATGGTGTCGGCGTGCTCGTGATCGACCCGCAGGTAGCTGATATTCAGCTCATCCAGCTTGTCGTAGATGGCCTCCTCCACCGGGGTGCGGGGCTGCTTGGGACGTCCGCGAAATACGGTTTCATTGATCTTCATAACAAGATCTCCTTTCTCTCCCCCTTGCCAGCGCTTCCGTTTCCGGTTACAATGGCTTGGGTGATCCAAATGCAGAACTATCGATTGATCCTGGCCTATGACGGCAGCCGCTATCAGGGCTGGCAGGGCCAGGGGAATACGTCAAATACCATTCAGGCCAAGGTGGAGGCGGTACTGGAGCGGATGTGCGCCCAGCCGGTGACCCTTCAGGCCTCCGGGCGCACCGACGCCGGCGTTCACGCCAGAGGACAGGTGGTCTCCTGCCAGCTGAAGACCGGGCTCTCCTGCCCGGAAATCCTGGCCTATCTGAACCGCTATCTGCCGGAGGACATCGGCGCCCTCTCCGTCACCGCCGCCGACCCCCGGTTCCACGCCCGGCTCTCCGCCCGGGGCAAAGTCTATGCCTACCGGATCTGGAACAGTCCGCTGCCGGACGTCTTCGGGCGGAAATTTCGCTATGCCCTGCCCCAGTCTCTGGATCTGGCCGCCATGGAGCGGGCCGCCCGGCTGCTGGAGGGGGAACATGATTTTCGCTCCTTCTGCGGCCTGACCCGGTACAAAAAGTCCACGGTGCGCCGGATTGACTCCATCTCCATCCGTCGTGAAGGCGAGGTGGTCACCCTCCGGTTCCATGGAAACGGCTTTCTCAACCGGATGGTGCGGATTCTCTCCGGCACGCTGGTGGAGGTGGGGCTGGGCCTGCGGACGCCGGAATCCATGTCCGACGTGCTGGAGGCCCGGGATCGGGCCTGCGCCGCCGGGGCGCTGCCGCCTCAGGGCCTGATGCTGGAAGAGGTTTACTATTGAAAACGTTTCCAATAAAACTCCGAAACTTGGGGATGCCGTACCGACATCCCCATTGTTTCTTTTACAAGTTTCAGGCCTCCAGGCTCACCGGCAGCTCCAGCCCCAGATAGTCAAACAGGTGCTCCACCGCAGTCCGGTCTGCCTGGCTCAACTCCGCCAGACGGAGCTCCAGATCCAGCACGGTAAGGCTCTCGTTTCCCTCCCGGGACAGCACAATGAGTATCTGCGCCACTGGATCGCTGTAGTCGTCCTCCCGGTAGCTGAAGCCCTGGGCCAGGGCACCGCCGGAGGAGCTGATCTGCTCAGACAGATCCTGGACCAGCAGGTAGCCGGAGAGGTTAATATAGGCATCATAGAAGATACCGATGCTCTCCTCCAGGAAGACGCTGCTCTCACGGCCCTCCGGTTCCTCGGAGTAAACCTCCTGACGCCAGCCATCCCCCTGCAGGGTCAGGTCGGTGACCCGGGCGCCGTTGCCGTCCTCACTGGCCACCGAGTTATAGAGGTAGCCGCCCAGAATGGGGACAGTTCTGGCCTGTCCCCCCTGGGGGACAAACTGGATGGTCTTCAGATCGTCGAAGCCCACCGCTGTGCCGGTCTCCATGGGCACCGGCTCGGGAAGCTGCTCCGTGATCTCCTGCTGCAAAAATTGCTCAATCTCAGGATCCAGTTCCACCTCTCCCAACAGGTCACCGATATATTTGTTCGAAAAGGTCAGCAGGTAATAGACGCAGTCGGCATAGGCGCCAAATTCCATCACCTGTGTGGGCGCCTCCACCGGCTGAGCCTCCGTGGGGGTGACGGTGATCGACCAGCCATCCCCCTCATCCCGGGTCCAGGCCAGGCCGTAGCTGCTCTCGCTCCTGGAGAGGGTCAGGGTCAGGCTGCCGTCCGTCTGGCCCTCTACCTCCTCCAGCCGCTCCGACCAGCCCGCCCAATGGCTGTCAAAGGCCAGATCCATCTCCAGTTGGGTGGAGCGGACCAGCTCCGGCTGCTGCTGTGCCCAGGCCAGGAAATCCTCCCGGAAGCGGTCTGTCTTCTCAATCACGCCGCGCAGCAGGTTGCTCTCCGCAGTCTGGAGATTTTTCCCCTTCAGTTCCAGGGTATAGCTGCCTTCCCTTCCGGAGATATGGCTGTTCAGATCCGACTTGCAGCCCTCCCAGAGGGATTTCAGCAGCTCGCCCCAGCCGGAAATCCCGGCCCAGAAGTCGCCGTTCCAGGTATAGCTTATCCAGTCTGCCGTCTGATCACTCTGCAGATCCTCAATATCAGACCGCTGCAGCGCAGGCAGGTCAAAGGCCAGGGTGCGCTGGGCAACCTGAGCCACGTTCAGCCACAGCTGATTGCCGTCCACCCGCAGCTCGGTCCAGACACCGTCGCCGCTGCCGGCTCCCTCAAAGGTGAAAATCAGGTCTGCTGTCCGGCTGGAGCGGCAGACAAAGCCGTTGACCAGCAGGTTTGCCCCGTGATAGGGGATCACCAGGTTGACCAGGGCGTCCTCTGTAGCCGCCATCTCCTCCGCCGTCTGATAGAACTCCTCTGCCGCCTTTGAGGTGCAGCCGGTCAGGCAGGACAGGGCCAGCAGCAGGGCCAGCGCCAGGGCAGATATGCGTTTGATCATGAATAACACCTCTTTTGCCTGTCAAATTCGGTACAATTTCAGTGCAATGTTGGAAAACCGGCCGGATTGCTCCTCCCCTCCGGTTTTCTGATTTTTCATACTAACGTTCCTGCGCCCAAATGTCAAGCCGCCGAACCCGTCTTAAAAGAAAGTTCATAACTTCTGCCAAAGACAGAAAGCTCTGCCGGCATCCGTTTGCACAGATGCCGGCAGAGCAATGGGAGATATAATGGATCAGCGGTCGCTGCCGATCATGGCCTGGAGTACACGATCCTCCGAGGCGTTCAGGGTATGGGGCACCGCCAGAGCCTCGTCCATATCCATGTCGCAGATGGTGCCGCCCTGGTGGCAGACCACCCGGTTGGTCTTGCCGGCCGCCAGGCACTCCACCGCCCAGTAGCCCATACGGGTGGCGGTGACGCGGTCACGGGCGTTAGGGCTGCCGCCCCGCTGGATATGGCCCAGCACGGTCACCCGAGGATCGATGCCCAGCTCCTCCCGGATCATCTCCGCCACCTTGACGGCGCTGCCCGGGTTCTTCATAATCTCGTCATCGTTGAAGGCGCCCTCGGCCACGATGATCATAAAGTGGGTGCGGCCGTTGAGCCGGGCGGCGCGGATCCGCTCCGCCACGTCGGTCTGGAAGTTCCAGGGCCGCTCCGGAACCAGAACGGCGGTAGCGCCGGTGGCGATGCCCACATACTGGGCCAGGTTGCCCGCCCGGTGACCCATGACCTCTACCACCGAGCAGCGCTCGTGGGACTGCATGGTGTCCCGCAGGCGGTCGATGGCCTCGATGGCGGTGTTTGCGGCGGTGTCATAGCCGATGGAGTAGTGGGTGCAGCCGATATCGTTGTCGATGGTGCCCGGGATGCCCACCACGGAGATGCCGTGCTTGGACAGTGCCAAGCAGCCCCGGAAGGTGCCGTCGCCGCCGATGGCCACGATGCCGTCGATGCCCAGCAGCTTGCAGGTGGCCACCGCTTTCTTCTGGCCTGCCTCGGTGCGGAACTCGTCGCTCCGGGCGGTATAGAGGATGGTGCCGCCCCGGTTGATGATGTGGGCCACAGAATTGGCGTCCATACGGACAACATCGCCGTTGATCAGGCCGTTCCAGCCCCGGCGGATGCCGATCACATCAATGCCCCGGTAAAGGGCGGTACGGACTACGGCGCGAACCGCCGCGTTCATGCCGGGAGAGTCTCCGCCGCTGGTGAGCACGCCAATCCGTCTTACTGCATTCGTCATAGGAATCCCTCGCATTCTGTTTTGTATTTTGCATTCTCTGCATTTCGCAAAGTAGTTTGCTCAATTATTATCATAGTCTTTTTTTCCGCGCTTGACAAGAGGGAAATAACAAAAACCGAAGGAATCAATCTCCGTTCTCCGCCGGGAGCCGCACCTGCTCCAGCAGCGCCTGGCGCTGGTTGGGACAGGCCCCGTCCATCACCAGCTCCAGCAGTCGCTCCAGCTCCCGGCCCAGGGCCGGGCCCTTGGGATAGCCCAGAGCCAGCAGGTCCCTGCCGCCGACGGCCAGATCCTTCAATCCGAAGCAGGCCTGCTCTGTCAGCAGCCGGCGCAGCAGCGCCTGTGCAGCGTCCAGGCGGGCCAGCTTTTCCTCCCGCTCCTTGGGAGACTGGGCCAGGTTGTCCGCCCGGTGGATGGCCAGGGACTGGAAGGCCCCCTCCTCCCCCAGCATCCGCAGAAAGCGGCGGCCGGCCCGGTCGTTCTGAGGCACCGGCGCGTCGTGATGGCGCACCTGGAGCAGCACCTGGTCCCGGAGCCTGTTGTCGCAGCGCAGCCGGGCCAGCATCTCCGCCGCCAGTGCCTCGCTGCGCTTTGGATGCTGGTAGAAGTGGTCGATGCCCGCCTCGTCCCGGCTCCAGCAGTCCGGCTTGCCGCAGTCGTGAAAGAGCAGGGTCAGCCGCAGCACCAGCTCCGGAGGCGCCGCCTCCACCGCGTGGGCGGTGTGGGTCCAGACGTCGTAGCAGTGGTGGGGGTTCCGCTGGGGAAAGTCAAACATTTTCGCCAGGGGGGGCAGGATCTGGGCAAAGAGATCCCGGTACTCCAGCAGCAGCGGGCAGACCCCCTGCCCCACCAGAAAGCCCTTCAGCTCGGTAAAAATGCGCTCGGCGGCGATGTGATCCAGCAGGGCCCGATTGCTGTGCATGGCGGCGCCGGTCTCCGCCTCAATCCGGAAGCCGAACCGGGCGGCAAAGCGCAGGGCCCGCAGAATCCGCAGCCCGTCCTCCTGAAAGCGCTGATCCGGATCGCCCACACAGCGGATGACCCCCTCCGCCAGATCCGCCTGTCCGCCGAAGAAGTCCTGGACGCCGGACTCAGGGTGATAGGCCATGGCGTTGATGGTGAAATCCCGCCGGGCCAGGTCGGCGGCCAGGTTGGAGACGAAGGTCACCTGGTCCGGATGCCGGTGATCAGTATAGGCTCCGTCGGTGCGGAAGGTGGTGACCTCATAGCCCTCGCCGTCCTCAATTATCATGACGGTGCCGTGCTGCAAACCGGTCTTGGCCACTTGCCGGTCAGAAAAGACCTCCAGCACCTGCCCAGGCAGGGCGCTGGTGCAGATATCCCAGTCGTGGGGCGTCCGGCCCATCATTGCGTCCCGCACGCAGCCGCCCACCACATAGGCCTCGTAGCCGGCCCGGTTCAGCTTCTGTACAATAGAGGCCGGAATTGCCGGAATTTCTATGGTCATACGGTATCCCTCCTCAAACGGAATGATAGAAAGAAAACAGCCCTGAACGCCCCATGGGGTCGCGTTCAGGGCTGCAAAGTGTTAATCGTTGTGGTTATTCTGGTTATTCTGATGATTCTGGCTGTCATTCTCATGGCCGCCCAGAATCCCGTCAATCAAATCCCCCAGGGTGCCCCGCTCCGCGCAGTGAACGGTGACGCTGTCGGTGCATTCGCCGGCGGTGGCGGTAATGGTGCACTCGCCGGCCGAGACCCAGCGGATCAGGCCGTTCTCCACCTCGGCGATGGTGGGATCGCTGCTGGTCCAGGTGATCTCACCGCTCCAGATCTCCGGCAGGGTGGTGGGCACCACGGCATAGGTGCCGTTTGCGGAGAGGTTGATCTCCTCCTCCTGGATATCCAGCGATTCAATCTGCGGTTCCTTGCAGGTGACCGTGCAGACAGCTGTCCGACCGTCCGCTGTAGCGGTGATGGTGCACTCGCCGGGGCCTGCCCAGGTGACCTTTCCCTTCTCCACCGTGGCGACGGTGGGGTCGCTGCTGGTCCAGGTCACCTCCCCCTTCCAGTTGGAGGGGATGACTGTCGCGGTGAGCTGCGCAGGCTCGTCGTACTCCAGAGTCAGAGTACTGTAGTTCAGCTTGACAGAGGAGACGCTGACATAGCCGCAGGTCACCTGGCACTCGGCGGTCACATCCCCCGCCCGGGCAGTGATGACGCAGCTGCCGGTGCTCACCCAGGAGATCAGGCCGTCAGAGACGACGGCGACGCTCTCGTCACTGGAGGACCACTGGAGCTTTCCGGCCCAGGCTCTGGGCTCCACCGTGGCGGCCAGCTGGTAGTGGCCGTTGCCGTCCAGGGAGAGGTTCTGTTGGCTCAAGGTAATCTGCTCCGCCTCCGGGCTGTGGATGGTGAGAGCGGAGCGGACGATGGCCTGATTGCCGGAGCTGTCAGAGACGGTATAGATGACCGGATAGATGCCGGCCTTGGTCTCGTCCACCTGGCTGAGGTCCACCTGAATCTGGCTGGTCAGGTTGCCGTCCATCTCATCCTCCGCAGTGATGCCGGTGTGGTAATCCACCGGATCGCCCAGGGAGATCTCGATGTCCTTGACCTGAAGCATGGGCGGCTTGGTATCGGTGACCTTGACCGATGCCGTCTTGACTGTGGTATGGCCCAGCTCGTCCACCGCCGTGATCTCCACCTGGGCGTCTCCCGCCCGTTCAAAGACGGTGGAGCGGCCGTCCGAGGCCACATTGCCGCCTGCGGTGATGGCGATGGTGTACTCGCTCTCGTCAGAGACCGCCGTGACCAGATCAAACAGGCCGATCCGTTCTCCGTAGCCAATCTCGAAATCGGAGGCCAGGGTGATGCTGGGGCCGCTGTGATCTCCCTTTGCATAGAGGTTGACCGCCACAGCGATCAGAACCACGGCCGCGATGGCGCCCGCAATAATTCCAATTTTCTTCTTGCTCATAGGATCGCTCCCGTTTTCCAGTGTTCAAACACTGGTATCATATCACATTCCGGAGCAAATATCTACACATTCTCTCTCCTTCCTGAAAATTTCGTCATTCCCGGCAGAATTCTAGTGTAAAAGGGAGAAATTTTCTTCTTTTCCGGGAAAAGCGCCCGGCCTTTCCTTGCCATTTCCTTTTTTTGTGATATGATATGGGGCAGACGCGCCTGTCCGCCGCGGCGTTTCCCGCTTTACGGAGCGCCGTCGCTGCAAAGGCGGACGGCAGTGATACATTGGAGGTATTGTTATGAGCCGTATTTGGAATTTCTCTGCCGGCCCCGCTGTTTTGCCGGTAGAGGTGCTGGAGGAAGCCAGCCGGGAGATGCTGGATTATCAGGGCAGCGGCATGTCCGTCATGGAGATGAGCCATCGCTCCAAGACCTACCAGCAGATCATTGACCAGGCGGAGCAGGATCTGAGAGACCTGCTGCAGATCCCCGACAACTACAAGGTGCTCTTTCTCCAGGGCGGCGCCAGCCAGCAGTTTGCCATGATCCCCATGAACCTGATGAAAAACGGGGTGGCAGACTACATCGTCACCGGCCAGTGGGCCAAGAAGGCCTGGCAGGAGGCCAGAAAGTACGGCACTGCCAACAAGATTGCCACCTCTGAGGATAAGACCTTCTCCTACATCCCCGACTGTTCCGACCTGCCCATCTCGGAGAACGCCGACTACGTCTACATCTGCGAGAACAACACCATCTACGGCACCAAGTTCAAGCAGCTGCCCAACACCAAGGGCAAGACGCTGGTGGCCGATGTCTCCTCCTGCTTCCTGTCCGAGCCCATGGATGTGAGCAAGTACGGCATCGTCTACGGCGGCGCCCAGAAGAACGTGGGTCCTGCCGGCGTGGTCATCTCCATCATCCGGGAGGATCTGATCACTGAGGACGTTCTCCCCGGCACCCCCACCATGCTCCAGTTCAAGACCCATGCCGACAACGGCTCCATGTACAATACGCCCCCCTGCTACGGCATCTACATCTGCGGCAAGGTGTTTCAGTGGCTCAAGCGCCAGGGCGGTCTGGAAGCCATGAAGGCCCGCAACGAGGCCAAGGCCAAGGTGCTCTACGACTATCTGGACGAGTCCCGGCTGTTCCACGGCACCGTGGTGCCCCAGGACCGCTCCCTGATGAACGTGCCCTTTGTCACCGGCGATCCCGACAAGGACGCCGCCTTCGTCAAGGCCGCCACTGCCGCAGGCTTTGCCAACCTGAAGGGCCACCGCACCGTGGGCGGCATGCGGGCCAGCATCTACAACGCCATGCCCATGGAGGGCGTCCAGGCCCTGGTGGACTTCATGAAGGAGTTCGAAGCCAAAAACGGCTGATTTGCACGCCGATTTCCCGGCGGAGGCAAGCCTCCGCCCTACGTCTCCCTGTTTTCTGCATCATACCCCGCACCCGGCCGGTGCGGGGTATTTTCTATTCTGCCCCCTTTCCCTCCCGCTCAGACAGTTTCTTCCATCCCGAACTGATGCAGAATGGATGCCGCTTTGCGGCTTGTGGGATGCCCCGCCCCGCTACAATTGCCCTGTCAGAAATGAGGAGGCTGTTTGGTATGGAGCAGGAATGGAGCCAGAGCTATCTGGAGATCTCCCGGGGGGATCTCCAGTACAACGCCAGGACGGTGGCGGAATATGTGGGCTGTCCGGTTTTCGGCGTGGTCAAGTGCGACGGCTATGGCGTTTCCACCGCAGAGGCGGCAGCCGCATGGCGTTCTGCCGGAGTCACAACCTTTGCCGTCTCTGAGCCGGAGGAGGCTCTGGCTCTGCGGGAGGCGGGCTTTACGTCGGAGGACATTCTGCTCCTCACCCCGGTGGTCAGTCCTCCCCTGCTCTCCGATCTGCTGGAGGCGGGGGTCATCCTCACCGTCACCGGCCCGGAGTGCGCCCGGCGCTATGCCCGGGCGGGCCAGGGACGGCCTGTCCGGGTCCATGTGGCGGCGGACACCGGCATGGGCCGGTTCGGACTGCGCTGGACCGAGTTGGAGGGCTTCCGGCAGGTCTATCAGACGGAGGGGCTCCAATTTGAGGGAATCTTCTCCCACTTCTCTGCCGCCTTTCAGAAGAGCGGCCGGGAGGTGCGCCGGCAGCTGGAGCGGTTCCGCTTTCTCACCGACGCCCTGACCCAATTGGGGTTCCCGGTGGGGCTGCGGCACATCGCCAACTCCTGCGCCGCCCTCCGCTTCCCGGAGACCCGGCTGGACGCGGTGCGCATCGGCTCCGCCCTGGTGGGGCGATTGCCGGTGGACGTGCCGGTGTCCCTGCGCCCGGTGGGGCTGTGCCGGGCCATGGTGGTGGACTGCAAAACCCTCCACCGGGGGGACACCACCGGCTACGCCGCCCTCTGCCGGGTTCGGCAGGACACCCGGGTGGCCATTGTCTCCCTGGGCCGCCAGTCCGGCTTCGGCCTGATCAAGCAGCCTCAGTCCTTCCGGCTGCGGGATCTGCTTCGCCAGCAGTGCCATCTGCTGCGCACCTTCCGGCGGCAGCCGGTGGTCTGGTATCAGGGCAAGGCTCTGCCGGTGGTGGGCCGGATCGGCACCCAGTTTACCCTGGTGGACGTAGGAGACAGCGGCCTTGCCTGCGGGGAGTACGTCTCCGCCAATGTGGATATGATGCTGCCGCCGCCTCATCGGAGGTATGTTTAGGAACAAATAGACAGACACAGCGGGCGCACAATGTGCGCCCCTACGCGCCGGATGAAGCCTGTCAAATAAATAAAGGAAGAGATGCCTGTCATGTACGAACTGATTACCGAAAACCAGCCTGCCAAAATAGACGCGATGGAGGCTTTTATCCGCTCCCACCCCAAGGGCCATTTCCTCCAGTCCCCCGCCTGGCGCAGGGTCAAGGCCCGGTGGGGCTGGCGGGGCGTGCTGGTCCGGCGGGAGGGCCAGATCACCGGTGCCCTCTCCCTCCTCCTCCGGAAGCTTCCCGCGGGGATCACCCTGCTCTATGCCCCCCGGGGCCCCGTGTGCGATCCAGGAGACCGGGACACCCTGGAGCAGCTCTTTCAGGGGGCCCGGCAGATCGCCCGGGAGACCGGCGGCTGCGCTCTGCTGCTGGACCCGGACGTTCTGGAGTCCGACCACGCCTTTTGGGCGAATATGGAGGCCCTGGGCTTTCAGCTCCGGCAGGTCTCCAACTTTGACGGAACCCAGCCCCGGTTTGTCTTCCGCCTGGACATCGCCGGGAAGTCGGAGGATGAGATCTTTGCCGGCTTTTCCTCCAAGACCCGGTATCAGGTGCGGCTGGCCCGCCGTAAGGGGGTGGAGATCTCCTGCTGGGCGGGCGACGTGGAGATTCCGGAGGACGCCCTGAGCCAGTTCTCCGCCCTTATGAAGGAGACGGGAGAGCGGGACCATTTTCTCATCCGGGGGAAGGATTATTTCCGCACCCTGCTGCAGGCCCTGGGCCCCCACGCCCGGCTCTATCTGGCCTATCTCGACGGCGAGGCGATTGCCGGAACGATTGCCGTCCGGTACGGGGACAAGACCTGGTACCTCTATGGGGCCTCCTCCAACCGGCACCGGGACGCCATGCCCAACTATCTGCTCCAGTGGGAGATGATCCGCTGGGCGGTATCCGGGGGCTGCCGGGTCTATGACTTCCGGGGCGTATCCGGGGACACCAGCCCTGAGAATCCTCTCTACGGCCTGTACCGGTTCAAAAAGGGCTTCGGCGGAGACTTCACCGCCTTCTGCGGAGAGTACATCCAGGTCTACCGGCCAGTGGCTTACCAAGCGCTCCGATTAGGCCTTTGGGCAAACCGGCAGTGGAGGGCGCTGCTGCGGGGACAGAGAGCGGCATGGCCGCAGGCAGTGAAAGAGGACAAGCCGCCCTTCCAAAACCTCATCTGAGGCTCCGGAAGGGCGGCTTTCTCCTGCCCAGTCAAAAGAGCTTCTCTCCGCAGCCGGGGCAGTAAGTGGTTGTGAACAGTCCATTCGTGGGAAGTCTGTGACCGCAGGAAGGACAGTGCCAGAAGATTCCCACCATGAGAAGGGTCAAAATCAGGATGCCGAAGCCGATAAAAAACAGCGGCAGCCAAAGCGGGCTGAGTACTATCAGCAGCACGGTAAGGGCCATGCCCACGCAAAAGGCAAAGGGCACATTTTTATAGGACACAGCAGCTTTCCTTCCTCTCTCATTTGAAAAATCCGTCCCGGACCGCAGAGGCAGTCCGGGGCAGTGTTTTGTGTTTCAGCCGAAAGGTTATGCCAGATCCTTAATGGAGGGGGCATAGGCGGCGTACTTCTCCACCTTGGCGGCGCAGGCGGCCTCGTCGGGGTCGTTGCAGAGGATATAGACCTTGATCTTGGGCTCGGTGCCGGAGGGGCGGATGATAAAGGTGGTGCCGTCCTCCAGGTCGTATTCCACCACGTTGGAGTTCTTCAGCTCCATCTCGGAGACAGCGCCGGTGGCCAGCTCGGTGGCGGTGCCGGTCTGATAGTCCTTGGCCACCAGCACGGGAGTCCCGGCCACCTCGGTCTTGGGCTCGGCGTGGAGCTTCTTCATGATCTCAGCCATCTTGGTCATGCCGTCCAGGCCGGGCATCACCAGGTTGAGGGTCTTTTCACGGTAGAAGCCGTACTTCTGATAGCACTCCTGGAGGGCGTTGAACAGCGTCTTGCCCTGGGAGGCGTAGTAGGCGGCCATCTCCACGATGGAGACCACGGCGGTGACGGCGTCCTTATCCCGGACATAGTTGCCCAGCATGTAGCCGTAGGACTCCTCGAAGGAGAAGATCACGTTGCCCTCGCCGGACTTCTCCAGCTTGTCCTTCTTCTCAGCCAGGAACTTGAAGCCGGTGAAGGTCTTGGCAAAGCCCAGGCCGTTGACCTCGGCCACCTTGCCCGCCATGGGGGTGGAGACGATGGTGGTCAGGGCATAGGGATTCTCAGGCATCAGGCCGGTGCGCTTGCGGGCGCCGATCAGGTAGTCCAGCAGGATGACGCCGGTCTGGTTGCCGGTAAAGACCTCATACTCGCCCTGGGCGTTGCGGACCATGATGCCCACGCGGTCGGCGTCGGGGTCAGAGCCCACGATCAGGTCGCAGTTGTTGGCCTTGGCCAGATCGACTGCCAGGTAGAAGCCCTCGGGGTTCTCCGGGTTGGGGGACTTAACGGTGGGGAAGTCGCCATCAATGACCATCTGCTCGGGGACACAGATGACGTTCTTCATGCCCATCCGCTTCAGGGCCTCGGGGATCAGCTTGTAGCCGGTGCCGTGGAAGGGGGTGTAGACGATGGAGAAGCTGTCAGCCACCTTGGCGACTGCGTCACGGTCGATGACCTGCTCCAGGACGTTGCCCAGGAACAGCTCGTCGGTCTCGCTGCCCAGGATGGTGACCAGGCCCTTGGCCTTGGCCTCTTCCAGATCCATGGTCTTGACATCGTCAAAGATGTCCAGCTCCTTCATCTTGGCGGCCACGGTGTCGGCGTGGACGGGGGGCAGCTGGGCGCCGTCAGACCAATAAACCTTGTAGCCGTTGTACTCCTTGGGGTTATGGGAGGCGGTGACATTGATGCCGGCGATGCAGTTATACTGGCGGACGGCGAAGGACAGCTCGGGAGTGGGACGGAGAGACTCATACAGCTTGACCTTGATGCCGTTGGCGGCCATGACGCTGGCGGCCTGCTCGGCGAACTCCTGAGAGTGGTTGCGGCAGTCACAGGCGACAGCCACGCCCCGCTCCATGGCCTCGGGGCCCTCGGCCTTGATGACCTCGGCGAAGGCCTGAGTGGCGTGACCCACCACGTGCCGGTTCATATGGTGCAGGCCCACGCACATGGTGCCGCGCAGTCCGGCGGTGCCGAATTCCAGGGGGCCGAAGAAGCGGCTTTCGATCTCCTTCTCGTCGCCGCCGATGGACTGCAGTTCCGCCTTCTCCTCGGCGGACAGCGCGGGGCTGTTGAGCCATTTTTCATAGGTTTCTTTATAAGACATTGTGAAATGCACCTCCACAGGATTTGGATGATAGTGCTATTATACCAGTACCTCCCTCCATTTGTCTAGTACAGATTGCCAAAAGTCTTGTTTCGTTTTGAAAAGAAAAAACACCGCCGGAGAAAGCCAGGTTCTCCGGCGGCATAGATAATGTTCTATTTATGGTAGCGGGTCCCCGCGTTGATCTGAAATCCCCGGTAAATCTGCTCCAGCACCATAATCCGGGCCAGATGGTGGGGAAAGGTCATGGGAGACATGGACAGGCGGAACACCCCCTGCTCCTTCACCCTGGGGTGCAGGCCAAAGGAGCCGCCGATGACAAAGGTCAGAGCGCTCTGGCCCTGCACCGCCCAGCGCTCCATCCGTTTCGCCAGCTGGGGGCTGGTCAGCTGCTCCCCCTCCACGCACAGCGGGATCAGGGCAGAGCCCTTTGGGACCTTATCCAGAATCAGCCCCGCCTCCCGCTCCAGGGCCTGGTCGATCTGTGCCTGAGAGGGCCGCTCCGGAAGCCGGGTCTCAGGGAGCTCGATCAGATTCAGCTTACAGAAGGCGGAGAGCCGCTTCTCATACTCCGCCGCCGCCGCCAAGTAAAACTTCTCCTTCAGCTTTCCCACACAGATCAGGGTGACAGTCAGCATAGCGCTCCCCTCCCGGACTGCAAAATTTTATCGAACAAACGATTGACGAACAAGCGTTTCATGTGCTATCATAGTCCCAGCAAATGGAACGTTCGTTTTATACGCAGTAGGCCTGACTCAGCTCGTCCCGTGGGGCCACATAGAGCTGTACCCCTTCACAGCCGGCGGATTCCAGCATATGGGAGACGGTCTCCCTGGCCCGCTGGGGGGTGTTGTTCTCCTGGCTGAGATGGGCCAGCACCAGGGTAGAGGCGCCGGACCGGGCCAGCCGGACGGACAGCTCCCCGCAGGCCTCGTTGGAAAGATGACCGTACTTACCCAGCACCCGCTCCTGGAGGTAATAGGGATAGGGCCCGGTGCGCAGCCAGTCCACGTCGTGGTTGGCCTCCACCAGCGCCAGATCCACCTGAGTCAGGGCGTCGGAGACGGTTGGGGCCAGATAGCCCAGGTCGGTGACCACCGCCGCCCGCTTCCCGCCGGCGGAGAAGAGATAGCCCACACTGCCCGGGGCGTCGTGAGGGGTGGCGAAGGACTGGGCGGCGATCTCCCCCAGCTGCACCGGTTCTCCGGGGATCAGGCTATGTAGGGTATCTCCCCCGGCCAGCGACGGCACCCGCCGGGTCAGATCGGCGCAGGTCTCTCCAGAGGCATAGATGGGGACGGGCCAGCGCTTGCACAGCACGTTGAGCCCGCAGATATGGTCCGCGTGGGTGTGGGTCACCAGCAGTCCATCCAGATCCCCCGGGGTCAGGCCCAGCACGCTCAGCCGGGTGGTGATTTTTCGACAGGAAATGCCCGCATCCACCAGCACATGGCTCTCCCCGTAGGAGAGCAGCACGCAGTTGCCGGAGGAGCCGCTGGCCAGTGTGTACATTTGCAGCTGCAATCTGAATCCTCGCCTTTCTACCCTCAGCGCAGTTTGACAGAAAGCAGCGGCGGCAGGTTTGCGTCTGCCGCCGCTGAGAAAAATAGATGTTGTGCCGGGTCAGGCTCAGCCCGCCTGATTCTCCCGGCCGGAATCCTCGTCGGCATACTCCACCAGCCGGATGTCAGCGCCCAAGCCCTGGAGCTTCTCCACCAGCTTCTCATAGCCCCGCTCAATGTAGTGAATGCGGGTGATCTCGGTGGTGCCCTGGGCGGCCAGTCCAGCCACCACCATGGCGGCCCCGGCCCGGAGGTCGCAGGCCCGGAGCGGCGCGCCGGTCAGCTTATCCACACCCTGGATGACGGCGATCTTGCCGTCCACCTGGATGTTGGCGCCCATCCGGCGGAACTCGGACACATAGCGGTAGCGGTTCTCCCAGATGCCCTCGTTGACCACGCTGGTGCCCTGAGCGATGCAGAGGCAGGCGGCAATCTGGGGCTGCATGTCGGTGGGAAAGCCCGGATAGGGCATGGTCTTGATGTTGACCCGCTTGAGGGGGCCGCTGCGGGAGACCCGGACGGAGTCACCCAGCTCCTCCACCCGGACGCCCATCTCCACCAGCTTGGCGGTGATGCAGTCCAGATGCTTGGGGATGACGTTCTTGATCAGCACCTCTCCCCCGGCGGCGGTAACGGCGGCCATATAGGTGCCCGCCTCAATCTGGTCGGGAATGATGGAATAGCTGCCGCCATGGAGGGCCTTGACCCCCCGGATGCGGATGACGTCGGTGCCCGCGCCCATGATGTCAGCGCCCATGGAATTGAGGAAGTTGGCCAGATCCACAATATGGGGCTCTTTCGCTGCGTTTTCAATGATGGTGAGGCCCTCTGCCCGGACGGCGGCCAGCATAGCGTTCATGGTGGCGCCCACAGAGGCCTGATCCATATAGATGGCGGTGCCCTTCAGGCCCTCCTCGGGAGCGGTGGCGTGGACATAACCCCCCAGCACCTCTACGCTGGCCCCCAGGGCCTGGAAGCTCTTGATGTGCAGGTCAATGGGGCGGGTACCCAGGTCGCAGCCGCCGGGCATGGAGACGACTGCCCGGCCAAACCGGCCCAGCAGTGAGCCGATCAGATAATAGGAGGCCCGCATCTTGCGGGACAGCTCATCCGGCACCTGATAGCTGGTGATATGGCGGCAGTCGATCTGTACGGTATGCTTATTCACCAGGCGCACATCGGCGCCCAGCTCCTGGAGAATGCGGAGAATCAGGGTGACATCGCTGATCTGAGGGACATTTTCAATCCGGCAGACCCCTTCCACCAGCAGGGCGGCGGGGATAATGGCTACAGCGGCGTTTTTCGCACCGCTGATTTCGACCGAACCATGGAGAGGCTTGTTGCCATTGATGACGTATTTTTGCAAAGGAGGCACCTTCTTTGTCCAGTTTCCCGCCGCAAATCCGGCGGAGGAATGTAAGAAAACCGGGAGAGACTGCAAACCGATACAAGGATATCAGGAGTCCCGTCACCGGGAAAAAGCAGACTTGTGTCTTTGAAAGCGTCTATAGTATAACACTGGTTTACAATAAAATCAAAGGCAAATTGAAAAAACCGCCGTCTCCTCCCGGTCAAGGCGGGAAAAATCCCAATTTTCTTAAGTCAAAACCAAACGAATTGTTACAAACCTGTAAGATTTGTAACAATTTCATGAATTTCCGTCAAAAGTGAGAAATTTTTCTTTCTTTTCTCGTCTTTCCGGCGTCTCTCCCTGTCTGAGCACTTGACAGCCATGCTATAATATAAGAACTGAATCTTCAGAATCCGGCCGGCGGGAGGTGGGAAAAGATGGCAATCCAAAAGGGCGTCAAGACGGTTGCAAATAATAAGAAGGCCTTTCACGACTATTTTATTGAAGACCGGATTGAGGCCGGCATTGAGCTGTGCGGCACCGAGGTGAAAAGCATCCGGGCCGGCAAGGTCAACCTGAAGGACTCCTTCTGCCAGGTGAAAAACGGCGAGATGATGGTCTATGCCATGCACATCTCCCCCTACGAGAAGGGCAACATCTTCAACCGGGATCCCATGCGGGACCGGCGGCTGCTGCTGCACAAGCGGGAGATTCTGCGGCTCCAGGCCAAGGTGCAGCAGGACGGCTACGCCCTGGTTCCCCTTTCCCTGTACTTCAAGGACTCCAAGGTAAAGCTGGAGCTGGGCCTTGCCAAGGGCAAAAAGCTCTATGACAAGCGGGCCTCTGCCGCTGAGCGCTCCGCCAAGCGGGACATGGATCGCACCATGAAGTCCTACGGCCGCGGATAATCCGGCGGCGATCCCTTTAGACGGCTTCTGAATCAAAAGACACAATGAGGAGGTTCTTCCTATGGCAAAAAATCCCCAGGTCACCATTGAGATGACCAATGGCGGCATTATGGTGGCTGAGCTCTATCCCGAGGTGGCCCCCAACACGGTAAACAACTTTCTGGCTCTGGCCGGCTCCGGCTTCTATGACGGCCTGATCTTCCACCGGGTGATTCCCGGCTTTATGATCCAGGGCGGCGACCCCATGGGCGCGGGCTACGGCGGCCCCGGCTACAGCATCAAGGGCGAGTTCGCCTCCAACGGCTTTGCCAACTCCCTGGCCCACGACCGGGGCGTGCTGTCCATGGCCCGGTCCATGGATCCCGACTCCGCCGGCAGCCAGTTCTTCATTATGGTGGACAAGGCCCCTCATCTGGACGGGGACTACGCCGCCTTCGGCAAGATCATCGCCGGCATGGAGACTGCCGACAAGATCGTCTCCGCCAAGCGGGACTGGAACGACCGGCCCCGGGTGGAGCAGAAGATCAAGCAGATGACGGTGGAGACTTTCGGCGTGGAGTATCCCGCCCCGGAGAAGTGCTGAGCGCCTCTCCCCTGCCATTGCGGCACTGTCCCGGGCATCCCAAATCCCGGAGCGGAGACGCTCCGGGCGATACGGGGGCGTACTGGTTTCGACGGGGATGGTGAAGCAGGATTAGCGAGCGGCGGCGCCTGACCGCCATAAAACGGGCAATTATAAATCAAATAACAACGATAATTACGTTGCTGCTGCTGCCTGATTAGGCGCAGCCGTCCCGGCCGGAAGGGCCACGAGCCGGTTCGGGGCGTGACTTGAGTGGCGAACGTGAGTACGGTAAGCTTTGCCCGTGCCATGCATCATGAAGCTACCAACTGCCGTAGTGTGACGGCTCACGCCGGCAGAAGGAAATGTAAATAACCGTCTGCGCTCGGAGAATGTTCTGTGAATCTGTTTTCGGACGCGGGTTCGATTCCCGCCGCCTCCATTTTGAAACCCCGGAATCCGTTGTGGATTCCGGGGTTTTTATGTATTTTCAGCCTATATCAGCTTCAAATTGTTATCCGTAAAATGCACACGATTTTTACTACCCCTAATACTACCCCAATCAGCACCCCTTCTTCTCCTTCCGCAGAGAGGCCAGGTACAGCTCCATGCGCCGGGCGCTGTCCTGCTTCATCTGGTCGGTGACGTGGCCGTAGACGTCCAGGGTGAAGGCCGCCGTGGCGTGGCCCAGGTTGCCCTGGACTGTCTTGATGTCGTCCCCGGAGCGGATCGCTGCCACAGCGTAGCTGTGCCGGGGGTCGTGGAACCGGGCGTCCGGCCGGCCGATGGTGGCAGCCAGCTTTTTGAAATGGTGGTACACCGTTTGATCTGCCACATGGCGGCCCTGAGCGTCCGTAAAGACCAGGGAATGTCTGTTTACCTCCTGGCACCCGCTGTCCGCCCACACGCCGCCTGAGGGCATCCAGGCGCCTCCTGCCTGGAGCCGGCGGAGCCGCTGCTCCTTCTGCAGCTCCTTGAGCGCCCGGCGAACTGTCTCCGGCATGGCCACCACCCGGCCCTTGCCGCTCTTCGGGGTGGAGAAATAGTATCGCCCCCCCTTCCGGCTCTTCTGAAGCTGCCGCCGGACGTGGATGGTCCCTGCGCTGAAGTTCACGCAGTCCCAGCACAGGCCCAGAATCTCCCCCAGCCGCAGGCCGGTGTAGAGATCCACCAGGTAGAGCGCCTCAAAGGGATCGCCCCGGATGGCATCCAGGAAGTCCGCCATCTCCCCCTCATCCAGGGGCCGGATCTCCGGCTTCTGGACCCGGGGCCGCTTGCAGGCGTCCGCCGGATTGTGGGGCAGCAGCTCCAGCTCCACCGCCTGCTGGAGAGCCTTGTGGAGGGTGCCGTGGAGGTTCTGGAGGGTTTTGGGCGAGAGAGCGGGCCGGCGCTTCCGGCGGTCTGCCGGATCCTGGGCCTCTCCCCTGCTCAGGCGGTTGTAGAGCTGCTGAATCATGGGCGCCCGGAGCTGCGCCAGGGGCACCGCCCCCAGATAGGGCTTTATATTCCGGCAGACGTGCATCTCATAGTTCTCCCGGGTGCGGGGCTTCAGATCCATGGTGTACTCCGCCAGCCAGGTGTCCAGCCATTGGCCCAACGTTAGCTTCGCCGGTTCAAAATAAGTGCCTTCGTCAACGGCCGCCGCAGCCGCTCGGAGCTTCTCCCGGACTTCTTTCTGCGTCTTACCATAGACCGACTTGCGGATGGGCTTGCCGGTGCCGGGATCCCGCCCCAGGGTATACCGGGCCTCCCAGGTGCCGTCTGCCCGCTTGCGGATACTGCCGCTGCCGTGGGCGTTTCGTTTTGCCATGTTTTTCTCCTTTCCCTTGCGCACCCCGGCCCCGGTGTGTTAAGATAAAAGGGCATAGTGGTGCCTTGATAGTGGTGTTGATAGGGGTCGCTTTGCATTGGCCTCGGCTGTTGGTAGCAGCTTTGGCCGTTTCTCCGCCTCCGTGTTGGTAGCACGGGGGCGGTTTTCTTGTTTATTGTTATGAAATGTGGACGATTAAGGATTATATGGCGTCAAAGTGACAGGGTCAGAGCAGTGTACCTTGTAGCCCTTTTCCAGCGTCCCGGTATAGCTGCCATCATCAGGAGATAGTACCGTAAAAATTCCGTCTCCATCTTCATCTTCAGCTGTAAAAATGCAAAGCTCACTTTCTGACGTAATAATATACCTTCCAGCAGAGAAGTCTTCCCCGGCAATATAGTCTCCTGCACTGAGTTTGATAACTCCATCATCCTGCACTTCAACGGGGCCGGCAGTCTCATTCTCTGCATCATCGTCATCTTCCACCATTGGCTGGTTATATCCATCTACAGGCGTCAGTGTGATGACTCCTCCGCAGGTCAAACGGTCGGATGCGTCAAAGGTACAGGTATACCCGTCATCCCCTCTACGCAGTGTCCAGTTCTGGCCTGGCTTAGCGAACTCACACTTCTCTTCCTCCGTTGTCAGCACATAGCGCCCAGCTGGAAAATCCACTCCGGCAACATACTCTCCAGTAGTCAGCGTCAACGGCTCCAGCGGCTCGACCTCCGGATCCTCGCCGTCTTGGTCATGCGGATCCTGAGCAGGAACTGAATCTGTATCCGCCTCAGCCGGTACTTCGTCCTCCTGCGGCTCAGCTTCTGGTGTCTCCGCTTCCGGTGCTGCCTGTTTAGGAAGAATACTCTCCAGAGCATCCGGGTGACTTGCCACATAGTAGCCCACTACGCCAGCACCGACCAGTAAAATGACAACGATAAGAGGGATGACTACCTTCATAATCGGAGCGCGTTTCTTCTTTTTCTGTTCCTTTACGAAGGCGTCATAGTCTCGCTTGTAAGAGTCGTAATCCAAATGCTTATGCGGTCGCTTTCCCATGCTGCACTCCCCTTTTCAAATGTTGGATCGAACTGTGCAATATCCAAATCTTTTTGCATTGACTGAATAGAACAAACGTTTTATAATCTCCTCATATCAAAAAAGCAGCCGGAGGGGGAGCCCAAGATGAAAACGCATCCAACCGATGCACCGGACAAGACCTGT
This sequence comes from Candidatus Onthomonas sp., assembly GCA_051866815.1. Taxonomy (GTDB): domain Bacteria; phylum Bacillota; class Clostridia; order Oscillospirales; family Oscillospiraceae; genus Onthomonas. Next base: position 91,390 of record JBJDXS010000054.1, read on the forward strand.
AGCATGAAAGAGCTGCAATCCATCCTCAAGCGGAATGACGGTTCCTTTGCACAGCAAGTCCTCACTTATGCCGCAGTTTTGGAGAAAATCGTCAAGAAATGAAGGATTCGCCGGAGTCAGTCTCCGGCGTTTTCTTTTGTTTTAATGCCGTCTATCAGTTTTCTGATGACGGCTTTTTCACTGTCTGAGAGCTCCCAGTATGCTTTCAGTGCGGATTTAATAAAACTGTCATCTGACACTTGTATCTCGGCCATGACCTGCATGAATTCGCTGTCCTCAGAGAGCCGGAGGTGCATCTCACCTTCTCCTGTTCTGAACCAGGTCTCCGAAATATTGAATTCTCGGCAGATGTCAGAAATAGTTCGGTCACTCGGTACCGCATCCACCTTATTCAGCAGTTTCCAGATATAGGCTGGAGTAACAGAAATTCGTCTTGCAAATTCACTCTGTGAAATACCGACTGAATCAAATATTTCTTTAAATCTCGCGGCTATATTTCCCATTCTTGGCCCCCCTTTCTTAGAAATAAGCATATCACGGTAAAGCCCTTGTGTCAATGTTTTTCTTAAACTGAGTTTAAACTTTATATTGACACGACTACTCAGTTGTGCTATTCTTAAACCAAGTTAAAGGGGGTGACAACCAATGGAACAAAAGACACGCCGCAAGGCGCGCGCCCATAGCACGGATAAAAAGCTGGATGACATGAGGGACTTCTATGAGCAATTCCGGGCAATGCCAAAGGAGGAACAGATGTACATCAAAGGACGCATGGATTCCTACAACGACAAGCGGAGGCTTACTACCACACAAATCCGTGAATCCACTGAATCCGGATAAAACCACCAACCACTCCAAGGAGGAACTACCGAAAAATGAACGAACTGAAAGTATTTGAAAACCCTGCCTTTGGGCAGATGCGAACCATGTCTATTGACAACGAGCCTTGGTTCGTGGGACGAGACGTTGCAAAGGCTTTGGGCTACGGCGATGATGGAAAATCTGCAACAAATGCAGTTGCCCGCCACGTTGATGCCGAGGATAAAGGGGTCACAGAAATGGTGACCCCTGGAGGGAAACAGAATATTACCATCATCAACGAATCCGGCCTGTACTCCCTCATCCTCTCCAGCAAGCTCCCCACTGCGCGGGAGTTCAAACACTGGATAACGTCGGAGGTTCTGCCCTCCATCCGCAAGACCGGCGGCTACATCAACCCGAGCAGGGCACAGAAATACGCCCTTCAGGAGAAGCGGCTCCAGATTATGGAGATGAACGCAAGATGCCGTCAGGCGGAGCAGATGCGCCAGGTCTGGACAAAGGCGGGGGTGGAGCCCCAGTATCAAGCGCTCGCGCTGAACGGCTTCTACGAGGGCCTGGAGGTGCCCAGGATCGCCTTCAAGGGGCAGACCACGGCGCTCTTTGATAAGACCACCATCGCCAAGCACCTGGGTGTATTTTCCAAAAAGGGGCTGCCCCACAGTCAGGCCATCGGCGCAATTATCAGTCAGCTTACCCTGCTGCCGGAGGAATCCGCCATGACGCCCTTTAGCCGGAACGGCCACGATGACCAGTCGATCCAATACACCAAATCGGTAGAGGATAAGGCTGCCGCCTGGCTGACGGCCCACGACTATCCGAACCCCATTCGCCTGAACGGTAAGACGTTCACGGTGAAGTATGAAAAGGAGGTGTGACCCATGCTAAACCCCCACCTCAGCCAGATAGACGACCTGCTCTGCAAGCTGGACCGGCTCACCGCCCTTATCTGGTGCGCCCAGAGCTGCGCCGCCGAACCGCTCAACAATAATAGCCACACTCTGAATCTGGCCCTGGACGAGATCGCCCTGAATCTGTCCGATACGAACCGGGAACTGCGCCTGGAATGGAATGCCCTGCGGGACGACCTCTACGGCTCCCCCTTCCCTGCCGTCCCGCTCCCCCGGAAGGAGGTGAGCACATGAGCCGCACCCCCCAGATGCCGCCCCCCGGCAAGCTGGCCGTGTCCGTCCTGGAGATGGCCGCCCTGATCGGCGTCAGCGAAAACACCGCCTATGACCTGACCTGCCGGGCCGACTTCCCTGTGGTCCAGCTGGGCACCCGGAAGCTCATCCCCGTGGACGCCCTGAAGCAGTGGCTGGCCGACCAGGTGCAAAAGAATGCCCCCACCGGAGGGCCTAATCTCCGATGAGGGCGAGAAAGCGACAGGCACAATACGAAAGCCGCTTGCGTGTATTTTACCACAGAAGCGGCGGAAAGGAAAGGCAAAAGTGACAAAAGCAGAACGATCTCGAAATCTGCGCTATAAGCGACCAGCACTGGCTTCTATGGGCTATGAGAGCATCATCGAAGAGCTCTATGATATCAGCGAGACATGTGACGAAGTCCGCTATTACATCGATGGCGACGAGGAAACGCTGATCAATGCTCTGGACGGGGACGAAGATGAAGCTTTGGAGTTTAAGATGGCCTTTGCCGACCTATCAAGTAAGGCAGAACAGCTGCTTGATTCTGTCCAAGAGCTGGTCTGCCAAAAGGAATACGATGATTGCACTGTGGCTCTAATTGGTAACCAGTACAACCAGGTCGGCTATGACGCAGAAGAGGAAGATTATTACGCGCTCTGCGGCTATGAAGCGAAGCTGGCGACAACAGATGCCGGTAAGCGTCTGATGCGCCACACCAAGCCGGAGATAATTTCCACCATCGGGCAGTGCGTTGGCATTCTAGTAGCGTTCCTGGATTTACGCCAGCAGTACGACTATCTTAAGGCCACCTTTGAAATTCTTCGGGACTCGAATACTTCTTTGCTCCGGCAAGTCAAGGAGATTGATCAAGCGTATGACGCAGCCGAAGAAGCCGGATTTTACAACTGGGAGGAAGCAGTGAAACACTATAATGCCATGCTGGCGGCGCTGCCAGACCGAGCATGGCTTGAATGAAGGAGGAACCCCCATGACCGAAAACACCAACCTCCCCGCCCTGCCCGTCTGGCAGGAGGTGGAGATCGCCAACACCTACAACAGCCGCCGGGAGCTGGCCCAGATCACCCGCTGGAGCACCGACCCGGAGCGGCACCCCCAGCGCACCCCCAAATACATCCAGGCCGCCCGCACCACCTGGCGCTGGGGCTGCTCCATCGTGGCCGGCACCCTGCTGCTGTGCTGCGCAAGCGGCCTTGTGTCCCTGGCTGCCGGCAGCTCCGCCCCGCTGGCCGACCTGGCCGCCGTGCTGCTCAGCGGCGGGGCGTCCGCCCTGCCTCTGGGCTGGCGGGAGATCGTCCCCGACTGGTACATCCGCGCCGTGGCCGGAATGGTGGGAGAGAGCAGATAAGATCGAACCGCATATCAGAAAGGAGCAGTCTAACCCATGTCTATTGAAATCAAGATCAGCGGCGACACCCCGCTGGAGGCCCTGTCCCTGGTGGCCGCCTTCGGCCTGCGCTGCCAGTGCGACAAGGACGTCTACACCGTGGCCAGCCGGATGCTGGAGGCGGAGCTGACCAAGGAGGCCGCCCGAAATCCGCAGCCGGTTGCGGATTTGCCCCCGGAGCCCTCTGTAGAGGAGCCGCCCCACGGCAGCCCCTCGCCGGCGCCCCCAGAAGAGCCCGCCCCCGCCCCTCAGCCGGAACCAGCCGCACCCGCAAAGCCCAGACCTCCCAAGCTGGAGGACGTCCGGGCGGAGGGTCTGAAGGCCGCCCGGGCCCACGGGCAGAAAGCGGTTCGGGCCATTCTGGACCAGTTCGGGGCGGACAGCATGACCGCCCTGGCCGAGGAGGACCGCGCCCCCTTCCTGGAGGCCCTGCGCCAGCTGGGTGAGGCCGATGCCTGACCGCCACGCCCTGCTGGGCCCCTCCAAGGCCCATCAATGGCTCAGCTGCCCGCCCAGCATCCGGCTGGAGGAGTTCCTGGGCCTGCCGGACAAGGGCAGCATCTACGCCCGGGAGGGCACTCTGGCCCACCGGCTGGGAGAGCTGCTGCTACGCCGGGACTGGGAGGGCGCAGACGTCACCCGGGCGCTGGAGGAGGCGCGCCGGGATCCGGACTGGTCTCCCGCCATGGAGGAGCACATGGCCGGCTATGCCGACTTTGTGGCCCAGCGCATGGCCCAGGCCCGGAACCGGTGCGCAGACCCCCGGCTGTTCATCGAGCAGGAGCTCCATTTTGAGGACTACGTCCCCGGCGGCTTCGGCACCTCGGACGCCCTGCTCCTCTCCGACGGCCTTCTGGAGGTCATCGACCTGAAGTACGGGGCAGGCGTCCCGGTGCGCGCCGGGGACAACCCCCAGATGAAGCTGTATGCTCTGGGAGGCTATCTGGCGCTGGGCTGGGCCTACGACGTCCCGGAGATCCGCATGACCATCTACCAGCCCCGGCTGGACAGCGTCTCCAGCGACACTATCACCCGCTCCGCCCTGCTGGACTGGGCTGAGGGAGAGCTGAAGCCCAGAGCCGCCCAGGCCTGGGCCGGGGAAGGAGACTACCACCCCAGCGAGGAGACCTGCCGCTGGTGCCGGGCGGCCCCCGTCTGCCGGGCCCGGGCGGACTACCAGCAGGAGCTGGCCGCCTATGACTTCGCCGACCCGCCCACCCTGAGCAATGAGGAGATCGCCCAGGTGCTCGCCCGGCTTCCCGATCTGCTGGGCTGGGCCAGGCAGGTGGAGGCCTGGGCCCTGGACGCCGCCCTGAACCTGGGCGCAGTCTTTCCCGGCTTCAAGGTGGTGGAGGGCAGGAGCAACCGGCGATATACCGACGAGGCCGCCATCGCCGGCGCCCTCACCGGGGCGGGCTACACCGCAGACGACATCTACAAGCCCCGGGAGCTGCTGGGCCTGACCGCCATGGAGAAGAAGATCGGCCGCAAGCGGCTGACCCAGCTGGCCGGGCAGTACATCATCAAGCCCGCCGGCGCTCCCACTCTGGTGCCGGAGGGCGACCGGCGCCCCGCATACACCCCCGCCGCACAGGCGGCAAATGATTTTATGGAGGAATGAAACATGAAACAGAACACCAACCCCACCAAGGTCATCACCGGCAAGTGCCGCCTCTCCTATGAGCACGTCTGGGAGGCAGCCTCGATCAACGGCAGCGAGCCCAAGTACAGCGCCTGCATCCTCATCCCCAAGAGCGACAAGGCCACCCTGGCTAAGATCAAATCCGCCATGGAGGCCGCCATCCAGGAGGGGATCAAGAACAAGTGGAAGGGCCGCAAGCCCGCCAACCTGAAGCTCCCCCTCCGGGACGGAGACGAGGAGCGGCCGGACGATGAGGCCTATGCCGGCTGCTGCTTCCTCAACGCCAACGGCAAGCGACAGCCCGGCATTGTGGATCTGGCCCGGGACCCCATTCTGGATCGGGAGGAGGTCTATTCCGGCTGCTGGTGCCGGTTCTCCCTGAGCTTCTACCCCTTCTCCGCCAGCGGCAACAACGGCGTGGCCGTGGGCCTGAACCACCTGCAGAAGGTGGCCGACGATACGCCCCTCTCCGGCCGCAGCCGCGCCGAGGACGACTTTGACGACGGTTTCGCCGGCGAGTTCAGTGACCTGCTGTGACTCCGTCAGACACAACCTCCCGTGTAGGGGCGCACATTGTGCGCCCGCTTGCAACGGAAAATTGCCGTCATCGTTCGGGCGCGCACTGCGCGCCCCTACGGATGCGGCGTACACCTCAAAAGGAGGCGACCGCCATGACCGTCATGGGCGTGGACATTGAGACCTATTCCAGCGTGGATCTGGCCAGGTCCGGCGTCCGTCCCTACACCGAGGCGGCGGATTTCACCATCCTGCTCATCGCCTATCAGGTGGAGGGCCAGCCCACCCGGCTCATCGACCTGACCGCCGGGGAGGCAGAGCCAAGCCTGCTGCCTCCCATGGAGTCCCCCCTCCCGGAGGGAGAGCTGGAGACCTTTCTCTCCCTGCTGACCGACCCGGAAGTGCTGAAAACCGCCTACAACGCCGCCTTTGAGCGCACCTGTCTGGCCCGGTACTTCCGGCGGCCCATGCCCCCGGAGCAGTGGCAGTGCACCATGGTGCAGGCCGCCGCCCTGGGGCTCCCCGGCTCCCTGGCCCAGGTGGGGGCGTCCCTGGGTCTGGATCAACAGAAGATGACCGAGGGGGCCGAGCTGATCCGTTATTTCTGCAAGCCCACCAGGGCCGGCGTCCGGCATCTGCCCCAGGACGCCCCGGAGCGGTGGGAGACCTTCCGCCGGTACTGCGTCCGGGACGTGGACGTGGAGACCGACATCCGCCGCCGGCTCTCCCGCTGGCCCCGGCCCCGGGAGGAGCAGGCGGCCTGGGCGCTGGATCAGCGGATCAACGACCGGGGGGTGCGGCTGGACGCGGGGCTGGTGCAGCAGGCCATCGCCTGGGACCGCCGCTCCTCCGCCCGCCTGAAGGAGGAGGCAAAGGCGCTCACCGGGCTGGACAACCCCAACAGCCCCGCCCAGCTCACCCGCTGGCTCCAGAGCCGGGGTTTGACCGTGGACAGCCTGGACAAGGAGGCCCTTCCCGACCTGCTGGCGGCTGCTCCGGACGAGACCACCCGCCGGGTGCTCCGGCTGCGGCAGGCCCTGTCCAAGACGTCGGTGAAAAAGTACGAGGCCATGGAGCGGGGCCTCGGCGCCGACGGGCGGCTGCACAACCTGCTCCAGTTCTACGGGGCGGGCCGCACCGGGCGCTGGGCGGGACGGCTGGTGCAGGTACACAATCTCCCCCGCAACGAGCTCCACGACCTGGCCCAGGCCCGGGAGCTGGTGCGCGCGGGAGAATTTGATCTCGCAGAGCTGGCCTACGGCGCCCCGGCGGAGCTGCTCTCCCAGCTGATCCGCACCGCCTTTGTCCCCTCCGAGGGCTGCCGCTTCCTGGTCTGCGACTACTCGGCTATCGAGGCCCGGGTGCTGGCCTGGCTGGCGGGCGAGCGGTGGGTGCTGGAGGTGTTCCGGGGAGATGGACTGATCTACGAGGCCACCGCCTCCATGATGTTCCACGTCCCCCTGGAGGACATCCGCAAGGGCGGCCCCCGGTCAGATCTCCGGCCCAAGGGCAAGGTTGCAACCCTGGCCTGCGGCTATCAGGGCGGGCCTCACGCCCTCATCCAGATGGGCGCCCTGAAAAGCGGCATCCCGGAGGAGGAGCTCCCCGGCATCGTCCGGCGCTGGCGGGGAGCCAACAAGGCCATCGTCCGCTACTGGTACCAGGTGGAGGAGGCGGCTATTCAGGCGGTACAGGGCAGGCCCTCTGTCCTGGCCCACGGGCTCCGGTTCCAACGGGAGGGAGACTGGCTGTTTGTCACCCTGCCCTCCCGGCGGCGTCTGGCCTACTACAAGCCGGAGCTGCATCCAGAGCCCCAATTTGACAACAAGCTGGGCCTGACCTACCTGGGCGCCAGCCAGAGCAAGGGCTACACCCGGCTCAAGACCTACGGCGGCAAGCTGGTGGAAAACATCACCCAGGCGGTGGCCCGGGACTGCCTCCGGGACGCCATGGCTGCGCTGGAGGAGGCGGGGTATCCGGTGGTGTTCCACGTCCACGACGAGGTGATTCTGGACGTACCCAAGGGCCGGGGCTCTCTGGAGGAGGTACGGGCCATTATGAGCCGGCCCATCCCCTGGGCTCCCGGCCTGCCGCTGGACGCCGCCGGATTTGAGGCGGAATTTTATCAGAAGGATTGAGGAGGGAGGCACTTGACCCCTATCACACCACGCTATGACGGAACCATCACCATCTCCACCGCCGGCAGCCGGACGGCGGCCCTGTGGAAGAACACCACCCTGCTCTGGTCGGAGCTGCTGGCTCAGCTCAGCCAGACCACCCGAACCCGGGAGACCCTGGCGGAGTACCGGAAGCTGTCCAAGCCCCGGCAGGACGCCATCAAGGACGTGGGCGGCTTTGTGGGCGGCTGGCTGAAGGAGGGCCGGAGAAAGGCGGATCGCCTGGAGCACCGGAGCCTCATCACCCTGGACGCCGACTTCGGCAGCCTGGATCTGCTGGAGAGCTTCAGCCTGCTCTACGGCAGCGCCGCCGCCCTGTACTCCACCCACAAGCACACGGCCCAGGCGCCCCGGCTCCGGCTCATCCTGCCCCTGACCCGGCAGCTCTCCGGAGACGAGTATCAGGCCGCCGCCCGGAAGCTGGCGGAGAGTTTGGGCATCGACCAGTTTGACGACACCACCTATCAGCCCACCCGGCTCATGTACTGGCCCAGCACCAGCGCCGACGGGGACTTTCTCTTCGACTGGGCGGACGGGCCCTTTCTGGACCCGGACAGCCTGCTGGCCCTCTATCCCGACTGGCGCGACGTCTCCTGCTGGCCGGTGAGCAGCCGGACGGACAGCGTCCGGCAAAAGCAGGCCACCCGGCAGGGGGATCCCCGGGAGAAGCCGGGACTGGTGGGCGCCTTCTGCCGGGTGTACGACGTCCACCAGGCCATTGAGACCTTTCTCCCGGAGCAGTATGTCCCGGCCAGCGCCCCCGACCGGTACACCTACACCGGCGGCTCCACGGCGGCGGGGCTGGTGGTCTATGACGGCGGCCTGTTCGCCTACTCCAATCACGCCACCGACCCCGCCGGGGGCCGTCTGTGCAGCGCCTTTGACCTGGTGCGCATCCACCGGTTCGGCGCGCTGGACGAGGAGGCCGAGCCGGACACCCCGGTGAACCGGCTCCCCTCCCACGCCGCCATGACCGCCCTGGCCCGGGAGGACGAAGGCGTCCGGGCGCTGATTGCCCGGGAGCGGCTGGAGAAGGCCAGGTGCGACTTCGCCCTGTCCGCGGATCCCGGGGAGTGGATCGGCGAGCTGATTGACGCCGGGCTCACGGTGGACAAGAAAAACCAGCCCGAGTCCACCATCAACAATGTCTACATCATCCTCACCCACGACCCCACCCTCCGGGGAGCCATCGCCTTCAACGCCTTCAAGGACCGGCTGGTGGCGGTGTCTGACCTCCCCTGGCACAAGGTGCTCGACCGGGAGAACGGGGACACCTGGACGGACGCCGACGACAGCGAGCTGCGCCGATACCTGGAGGTGGGCTATGCCATCACCGGCCGGGAGCGGATTATGGACGCCGTCACCGGGGTTGCCCGGGCCAACACCATCCACCCGGTCAGGGACTATCTGGATGGATTGGAGTGGGACGGGGTGGAGCGGCTGGACACCCTGCTGGTGGACTATCTGGGGGCGGAGGACAGCCCCTATACCCGGGCGGTGACCCGGAAGGCCTTTGTGGCCGCCGTGGCCCGCATCTTCCGCCCCGGCTGTAAATTTGACTACATTCTCACCCTCTCCGGGCCTCAGGGCCGGGGCAAGAGCACCCTGATCGCCAAAATGAGCCGGGGCTGGTACACCGACTCTCTGGCGGGCATCGGCACAAAGGAGGCCTATGAGGGGATTCAGGGCTTCTGGCTGGTGGAGCTGGGGGAGCTGGCCGCCATGCGCAAGACAGAGATCGAGACCACCAAGAACTTCATCTCCAAGCAGGTGGACAGCTACCGGGCCGCCTACGGCCGCCGGGTGGAGGATCACCCCCGGCAGTGCGTCTTTTTCGGCACCACCAACTCCACCGCCTTTCTCCGGGACGACACGGGAAACCGCCGGTTCTGGCCGGTGCGGCTGGGCGCGCAGCCGCCGGAGCGGACGGTGTGGGACGACCTGACGGAGGACGTGGTGAATCAGCTCTGGGCGGAGGCGGTGGTGCGCTTCCGTGCAGGCGAGCCGCTGACCCTTTCTGAGGAGCTGGCCGCCTGCGCCCGGGAGCAGCAGGAGCAGTTTACCGAGGAGGACCCCCGGGCGGGGGAGATTCAGGCCTTTCTGGACACCCGGCTGCCGGAGAACTGGAGCAGCCTGGACAAGGCGGAGCGGCGGCTGTGGCTGCGGGACGACAGCGTGAAGGGTACCGGCACCCTGCGCCGGGATCGGGTGTGCATCGCCGAGCTGTGGCAGGAGTGCCTGGATCGGGACGGCGGCAGCCTCCGCCGGCAGGATACCGCCGAGCTGCGGAGCATCATGCGGCAGCTGCCGGGGTGGGAGGAATCGACCGGGAAACACTGGTGCGGCCCCTATGGCGCTCAGAAGGTTTTTCTGCGCACGGAGGAATCGGCATAAACATGGCGCATTGCCGACCTTGCCGCGGTCTTGCCGTGATCGGCAAGGCGAAAAATCCAGTAGCCGCAAGGCTTTTGGCTTTCTTCTTGCCGACCTTGCCGTACTCTCCTAATAAAACTATGGAAACAGAGAATAGGCGCACACACACCCGCACGACACACACACGCGAGGGATTTATAGAACGCATCGGCAAGGACGGCAAGATCGGCAAGGCCGGGCGGAGGCGCAAAACCGGCTGCGTAGGGGCGCACATCGTGCGCCCGCCTGCTACGGAAAAACCCGTCATCGTCCGGGCGCGCATTGCGCGCCCCTACCGTCCAACCCAAAGGAGGAACCATGGAAAAAACAATTGAGGCCCGTCTCCGCCGGGAGATCCGGGCGGCGGGCGGTCTGGCCCTCAAGCTGGTCTGTCCCGGCTTTACCGGAATGCCCGACCGGCTCATCCTGCTGCCTGGGGGCCGGGTGATTTTCGCCGAGACCAAGGACACCGGCAAAACGCCCCGGCCCCGGCAGCGGCGGGTCCACGACCTGCTTCGGGCGCTGGGCTTTCCGGTCTATGTGCCGGACTCCCCCACTGCCGTGGACGAGCTGGTGCGGGAGGTGACCGGCGGATGAGGTACACCCCTCACCCCTATCAGGACTACTGCATCCGCTTTCTGCTGGAGCGGCCCGCCGCCGGCCTTCTGCTGGACATGGGCCTGGGCAAGACCTCCATCGCCCTGACGGCGGCGGAGCAGCTGCTGTATGACCGGTGCGCCGTGGGCAAGGTGCTGGTCATCGCCCCGCTGCGGGTGGCGGAGGACACCTGGAGTCGGGAGAGCGGCAAATGGGATCACCTCCGACACCTGCGGGTGAGCCGGGTGCTGGGCGGCGCGGCCCAGCGGCGGGCGGCTCTGGCCCGGGATGCGGACGTGTACTGCATCAACCGGGAGAATACGGAATGGCTGGTGAAGGAGTACGGCCTGAACTGGCCCTTTGAGCTGGTCATTGTGGACGAGCTCTCCAGCTTCCGCAACCCCGGCTCCCGGCGCTTCCGGGCGCTGAAGCGGGTGCGGCCGCTGATCCGCCGGGTCTGGGGGCTCACCGGCACCCCCCGGCCCAGGAGCCTGCTGGATCTCTGGGCCCAGGTCTACCTGCTGGATCAGGGGGAGCGGCTGGGCAAGACCTTCACCGAATATAAAAACCGCTGGTTCACCCCGGGGCGGCGGAATGGAGCGGTCATCTATGAGTGGCTCCCCCGTCCCGGAGCGGAGGCGGAGATCTACCGCCGGATCTCCGACCTCTGTATCAGCATGAAGGCGGCGGACTACCTGCAGCTTCCGGAGCTGGTCACCGTCGTCCGGCCGGTCCTCCTCTCCCCGGAGGCCCGGCAGCAGTACCGGACGCTGGAGCGGGAGGCGGTGCTGAAGCTGGGCGACCGGGAGGTCATCGACGCCGGCTCTGCCGCCGCCGTCACCAATAAACTGCTGCAGCTGGCGGGGGGCGCGGTCTATGACGATGACCGACAGGTGCACCGCCTCCACCAGGACAAGCTGGACGCCCTGGCGGAGCTGCTGGAGGAGGCGGGAGGCCAGCCGGTGCTGGTGGCCTACCGGTACCGGCATGAGCTGGGGCGCATTCTGGAGCGGTTTCCCCAGGCGGTTCCTCTGGAGGGGCAGGAGACCATTGACGCCTGGAACCGGGGAGAGATTCCCCTGCTGCTGGCCCATCCCGCCGGGGCAGGCCACGGACTCAACCTCCAGAGCGGCGGGCACATCGCCGTCTGGTTTGGCCCGGGCTACGACCTGGAGCTGGATCAGCAGTTCAACGCCCGGCTGTACCGGCAGGGCCAGCGGGAGCGGGTGACCATCGTCTACCTGGTGGCCCAGGACACGGTGGAGGAGGACGTCATGAAGGCCCTGGAGAGCAAGGCGGACGGCCAGGAGGCCATGCTGCGGGTGGTTCGGGCAAGGTTGAAGCAATACGAAGGAGGAAAAGTGCATGGCACAAACTGACACCTGCATCTGCTGCGGCGCACCAATCCCCGAGGGACGGATGATCTGCTGGCGGTGCGAGCACAAGGGAGAGGAGGACGGCAATGAGCAAACCCCGTGACCGCTGGTGGGGCTATGTGCGGGCTGTCATCCGAGCCTACCCGGAGCTGAGGAAACAGGTCAGGGAGCTGCGCCAAGCGTCAATCACGGCCTGCCGCAGTCATTCCGGCGGTTCCGGCGGCCTCAGTAACCCGACAGCAGCGGCGGCGCTCCGACAGCTGCCGCCTCAGGAGCAGCGGGAGTATGAGGCCGTAGAGGCGGCTGTTCGGGAGACCGCCCGGATGTCGGACGGAGAGACCAGGCTGACTATTATTGAGCTGGTCTTTTGGCGGCAGTCTCACACCCTGGCCGGAGCTGCGCAGGCGGTACATTTGGGCTATCGCGCTGCAAAGGAGCGGCAGCAGGTTTTTATCCGACTGGTGGCTCAGAATCTGGGCTTCCTCGAAAGAGGGGCCAACAAAGCCAAGAAACCGTGCTAAAGTAGTATCGTGACAAGCTGAGCAAAGCAATCCCAGAGCTGCCCTGACCGGGCGGCTCTTTTCTATCCCAAAACAGGCAGGTGGGGTGATGTGGCCAATGAGGAAAATCTGATCCCCTTCGACCAGCGAAGCAAGGAGGAAGCGAGAGAATACGGACGCAGGGGCGGCATTGCCTCCGGCGCGGCCCGGCGGCGCAAGCGCAGCCTGAGAGAGGCGGCGGATCTGTACCTGTCCCTTCCCGTCTCCGACCGGCGCACCTGGAACAAGCTGGCCCGGCGCTGCATCCAGCCGGAGGACATTGACAATCAGATGTCGGTGATCGTGGGTCTGACCGACGCCGCCGCCAAAGGGGACGCCAGAGCCGCCCGGGTGCTGGTGGAGCTTCTGGGCGATGACCGGAGCGGCGACGCCGACAGCCTGAACCGCGCCCGGGAGCTGCTGGAGGAGATACCGGATGCCATTGACGGATAAGCAGCGGGAGTATCTGCAAGGCTGCTCCCACCGGTGGAACGTCAAAACCGGAGCTACCGGCAGCGGCAAGAGCTTTGTGGACTACGCCGTAGTCATCCCAAAGCGGATCCTGGCCGCCCGTGGCGAGGGGCTGCTGGTACTCATGGGCAATACCCGGGGCACTCTGGAGCGGAACATCCTCTCCCCTATGCGGGAACTGTGGGGCGCTGACCTGGTGGGTCAGATCCGGAGCGACAACACAGTACAGCTTTTCGGGCGAAAGTGCTACGCTCTGGGAGCAGATAACAAAAAGCACGTCGCCCGCATCCAGGGCGCGACCTTCGAGTACGTCTACGGGGACGAGGTTCCCACCTGGAGCGAGGACGTGTTTGCCATGCTGAAAAGCCGTCTCCGGTGCGAGCACTCCCATTTTGACGGCACCGGAAACCCGGACAACCCACAGCACTGGTTTAAAAAATTCCTGGACAGCTCCGCCGACATCTACCAGCAGAGCTATACCATTGACGACGGCTGCCTCCCCCCTGCTGTGGTGGAGCAGCTCAAGCGGGAGTATGCCGGCACCGTCTACTATTCCCGTTTCATTCTGGGCCAGTGGGCGGCGGCAAACGGCGTGATCTACCGAGCCTTTGCCGACAGCATCGCCTCCAACGACGGCCGCTTTCTCTGGCCGGCAGGCAAAGAGCTCCGTCCCTGGCGGGTACAGCTCGGGGTGGATTTTGGAGGAAGCGGCTCCAAACACGCCCTGGTGGCCACCGGCATCCTGCCTGGCTATCGCGGCTGCGTTGCCCTGGCATCCGCGCGCATTGAGCCGGGAGACGTGGAACAGCTCTCCCACGCCTTTCTGGACTTTGTGGAGACGGTATTCTCCCGCTGGGGCGAGATACACGCGGTCTGCTGTGACAGCGCGGAGCAGACCATCATCCGGCAGCTCCGCGCGGAGCTGTCCAGAACCCGCTTCGCCTGGCTGGCGGGGCGGGTGTACAACGCAAAAAAGCGGCCCATCCTGGACCGGATCCGCCTGACCTCCATCCTCATGGGCGGAGGCCGGTTCTGGTATCTACCACAGGCAGCCACGCTCCGGGACGCTCTGTCCACCGCCCTGTGGAGCGGTAAGCATCCCGGTGTAGACGAGCGCCTGGACGACGGCACCACAGACGTGGACAGCCTGGACGCCTTTGAATATTCCATTGAGCGGGACGTGGATGCCTGGCTCAGGAGGTAGCAAATGAACATCCTGCAATTTATCACTTACATCAACAAGCGCAAGGGCTGGTCTATTCAGGGCAGCTACTACGCCTATATCGACCAGTGGCGGCAGTGGTGGCAGGGCAACTACCCCGACTTCCACGATGTGCGCTCGGTGGGAGCGGACGGCCGGATCCACACCCGCCCCATGTACCGCCTGCGGATGCCCAAGCAGGCCTGCGAGGACTGGGCCACCCTGCTGCTGGGGGACAAGACCACGGTCACCGTCCGGGACAGGGCCTCCTCCGACTGGCTGCTGGGCCCGGACAGCCAGCAGACCGGCGGCCTGCTGGGCCGTCTGGACTTCTGGCGGCAGGCCAACCGGCTGGTGGAGCTGGCCTTCCGCTCGGGCACCGGGGCCTTTGTGCTCTCGGCGGAGGGGCTGGAGACCGGGGACGGGGCCATCCTGGTCTCCCCGGAGGCCCGGCTGTGGCTGGACTATCTGCCCGCCGAGTGCATCCTCCCCATCACTATCCGCCATGGCAAGGTCACCGAGTGCGCCTTTGCCAGCGAGGTGACGGTGAACGGCACCAGCCAGGTCTATCTCCAGATTCACCGGCTGGTCTCCCGTCCCGAGGGCGGGGAGCAGTACGAGATCACCAACGAATACTACACCTCCCGGGCGGAGGACAGCGAGGAGGCGGCCTATCAGCCGGCGCCCCTGCCGGAGGGAATGCTCTCCAGCCTGCGCACGGGGAGCGACCTCCCCTGGTTCGCCCTCTTCTCTCCCGCCCAGGTGAAAAACCGGCCCGGCGGCCCGGGTCTGGGCATGGCCATCTTTGCCGAGGCGCTGGATCAGGCCCGGCAGTGCGACCTGGCCTTTGACAACTACTGCCGGGATCTGTATCTGGGCGGCAAGAAGGTCTTTTACAACAAGGAGCTGCTCCAGACCGTCTCCGGCATGGACGGCCAGCTCCATCTGGCTGCCCCGGACAGCATCCGGCAGCAGCTCTTTGTCAAGACCCCGGGAGACCCGGAGCGGGATGACTGGCACGAGTACAACCCGGACCTCCGGGTGGAGGCGAACAGCCGGGCCGTTCAGGACGCCCTGGACTACTTCAGCTTCAAGGTTGGCCTGGGCACCCGGCACTATCAGTTCTCCGGGGGCACCGTGGCCACCGCCACCCAGTACATCGGAGACCGCCAGGACATGGTGCAGCACGCCAACCGGCACCAGATTCAGATCGAGTCTGCCCTGCTCCAGATCTTCCGCACCCTGCTCTGGGCGGGCGCCACGCTGCTGGGCCAGCCGGTAGACCCGGAGACGGAGATCACCATCAACTTTGACGACAGCTACATCTCCGCCGCCGAGACCCGCCGCCAGCAGGACAAGGACGACTGTCTCAGCGGCTTTCTGCCCAAGTACAGGTACAACATGGAGTGGCGGGGCATGAGCGAGGAGCAGGCCAAAGCCGCCGTCCGGGAGGCTCAGGAGGAGGCAGGGGCGGCGGAGCCGCTGGCCTTCGGAGGATAACCGCCGCAACCGTAGGGGCGCACAGTGTGCGCCCGAACGATAACCACAGCATGAAAGGCGGGCGCACAGTGTGCGCCCCTACGAGCCGGCAATCATTTTCCGGCCATCTGTAGGGGGCGATGTACCCATCGCCCCATGGGCCGCAGACAGGGCCGATGAGTACATCGGCCCCTACGAAAGGAAAGGATACCTATGCTATCTCCTGACTATCTGGAGACCCTCCCCGACGCAGCCCTGGAGCTGTGGAGCCAGGTGGAGGAGGACATTCTGTCCGACATGGCCCGGCGGCTTTCCAAAATGGACGGCATCACCGACACCGCCCTGTGGCAGGTCAAGCGGCTGGAGCAGATCCGGCTCTTCCGCACCGGTATTGCCAGGGAGCTGGCCCGTGCCTCCGGGCAGAGCGAGAGCCTCATTGCCCGGCTGATGGTGGAGGCCGGGACGCAGGCCCTGCTGGAGGACGACGCCATCCACGACGCCGCCGGGCGCAATGTGACATCGCCCAACAACTCCCCCGCTCTGAAGAATCTGCTCAACGCCGGGGCAAAGCAGACCAACGGCACCATGGCCAATCTGACCGCCACCACCGCCAACACGGCGACGGGACAGTTTGAGCGGGCGCTTGACCGGGCCTGGCTCCAGACCGCCTCCGGAGCCTTTGACTATCAGACGGCGGTCCGGCGCTGCATCTCCGATCTGGCCGCCGCCGGGCTGGAGGCGGTGCGCTACCCTTCCGGCCACACCGACACTCTGGAGGTGGCCGTCCGGCGGGCAGTGGTCACCGGCATCAATCAGAGCGCCTGCAAGCTCCAGATCCAGCGCTGCCGGGAGCTGGGCTGCGACCTGGTGGAGGTGACCGCCCACGCCGGGGCCCGGCCGGAACACGCCAGCTGGCAGGGGAAAATTTACTCTATCAGCGGGGAGCATCCCAAGTATCCGCCCCTGACCGAGACCGGCTACGGCAGCGGTGCGGGGCTGGGAGGCTGGAACTGCCGCCACAGCGCCTATCCCTTCTGGGAGGGCATCTCAGAGCCCCAGTACACCCCGGAGCGGCTGGCCAGGCTGAACGCCCGGGAGGTGGGGTACAAGGGCAGGCGGTACACACGCTACGAGATCAACCAGATGCAGCGCGCCCGGGAGCGCCGGGTGCGCCGCTGGAAGCGGCAGTATGCCATGGAAGAGGCGGCGGGGCTGGACAGCACCCAGACGGCTGCGCGGCTGAAGGCCGCGCGGGAGGATCTGAAGCAGTTCGCCTACGACACCGGTGGACGGGTGGACTCCGCCCGGGTGAGCGTCCATGGCTTCGGACGGAGCCAGGCGGCAAAGGCTGCCTGGGACAAACGCCGGGCAGACGCCAATGCGTCAGAACGACAGTTCCGCAGGACGAAAAACATCGGCGCCTTTGCCCAGCTGGAGGAGGTCATGGAGCTCAAGCACGTCAGGTCTGTGGCCGCCGACATGGGGCTGGAGCTGGACGGCGCCAAGCTGCAAATCGTGCGGGACGAGGCGCTGCTGGAACAGGACTATTTCGGCTACACCTTCCCGGACGGAAGCAGGATCCAGCTCTACCCCAAGGCGTTCCAGACCAGGGAGCAACTGGTCAGGACGCTGGGGCACGAGTATATCCACTTGCGCCAGGTGCGGGAAAATGGTATCGTAAAGACAGCAGAAGAACTGTTTGAGCGTGAACGGGAGGCCTATGCCTCAGAAGAAGGATGGTGGAGCCGCTATGTCAAGAAAACTGGATATCGACACTGATATGCAGCGTTGGACGCCCGCCTTTGACGCCTTTCTGCGGGGCGCACCGGCAGTCTGCCCGGTGTGCGGCAGTGCAAGCCTGGAACCGGCCGCCAGAAGCGGGCCGGACAGAATCGGTTTTTTGTTTCTCTCCTGCCCCGATTGCGGAAAGACAGGCTATCTCTCCCGGGTAAGGTTCCCGGAGGAGCTGGAGATTGAGCCGTTCTGATGGAAAACCAATACAGATGACAGAGCACGATGCAGCAATGCACCGTGCTTTTTCATACCCGTCACCCTCTGGGCGGCGGTTTTATTTTACCCCTGCGCCGGGGGACTACAAAAGGGCGGCCGCAAGACCGGGACTGGCCGGACAAAAAGGACAGCGGCAGAAAGGACAGGACTATGTTGGACTGGCTGAAAACCATCCTCGGGGACAGCTACACCGAGGACATCGACAAGCAGGTATCCGCCGAGATCGGCAAGGGCTTTGTCTCCCGGGCCGACTTCAACGCCAAAAACGAGGAGCTGAAAACGGCCAACTCCACCATCACCGGCCTGCGGGACGCCGCAAAGGCCTATGAGGGCGTGGACGTGGCTGGGCTCCAGAAGCAGCTCACCGACCTCCAGGGGAAGTATGACGCCGATCTGGCCGCCCTGCGCCGGGACAGTGCCATTGACCTGGCTCTGGCTGGCAGCAAGGCCAGAAACGCCAAGGCCGCACGGGCGCTGCTGGATCTGGACAAGGTGACCTATCAGGACGGCAAACTCACCGGTCTGGAGGAACAGGTGGCCCAGCTTCAGAAGGACAACCCCTGGCTCTTCGGCCAGACTTCCACCGCCGCCACCGGCGGCGAGCACGGCCAGGGCGGCAGCGCAGAGCAGGACGGCGTAGAGGCCGCCTTTGCCAGGCTGAACCCCGGCCTGAAGCTGTAAGCACAGCCATACGCCGTACCCGTAGGGGCGCACAGTGTGCGCCCGAACGACCACAAAACCATTTTTCACAGAAAGGATTGATACAACATGGCACACGCCAATCAGGAGCGCTACTCCAATCTGGTGGACATCAAGCTCCGCCACACGCTGGTCAAAAAGGACGGCGTGATTTTCAACAACCGCTATGAGGGCAGCCCCAAAGCCGGCTCCGTCAAGGTGCCTGTCCGGGACACCGAGGTGACCGTGGCCGACTACAACAAGGCCTCCGGTGTAGCGGGCACCACCGGTACCACCGCCTATCTCACCGTCACCATCGACAAGGACAAGAGTGTCAATGAGATCATTGACGGCTTTGACGCCGCCTCTGTCCCCGACAACCTGGTGGCCGACCGTCTGGACTCCGCCGGCTACTCCCTGGCCTATCAGATGGAGCAGGACGCCACCACCGTACTGGAGGCCGGGGCTACCTCCACCGGCACCACCACCGCCCTGACCAACACCACCGTCTATGGCTCCATCGTGGACGCCCGCACCGCCCTCTCCAAGGCTAAGGTGCCCAACGACGGCAAGCGGTTCCTGCTGGTCTCCCCTGACGTCTATGCCCTGGTGCTCAAGTCCCCTGAGTTCATCAAGGCCTCCGACCTGGGCGACCAGGTGACCCAGACCGGCGCCGTGGGCAAGATTGCCGGCTTCCTGGTCTTTGAGGACGCCACCCTGTCCGCCACCACTGAGTTTATCGCCGGTCACCCCAACTGGTGTACCCGCATCAAGGAGTGGTCTGTCCCTGTCCACGTCCAGGACATCAGCGGCTCCGGCTCCTACATCGGCGCGTCCGCAGTCCAGGGCCGGATGGCCTACGCCCACGCCGTAACCAAGGCTTCCACCCTGCTGATCAAGAAGAAGGCAGCCTCCTGAGCGCTATGAACTACTGCGACTGTGACCGCTATCCGTACTACGGCGGTCTGCTGGATGAGGATGATGACAGGATCTACCTCTGGACGGAGCGGGCCTCCAGGGTGATCGACCGGATCACCCTGGGCCGGGCCGCTGAGTACGCGTATGAGCTGTCGAATGAGCTGGCCGACGCCTGCGCCCGGATTGCCGACCTGCTGGTGGTACAGGAAAACGCCCGGCGCAGCAGCGCATGGGGCGCGCTGACCTCCGCCAGCAACGACGGCTACAGTGAGAGCTATGCCGCCGTCTCCGGCTCCGACACGGACGCCCAGGCCCGGGCCATTCTGGCCGACTGCCTGGGGGACGACCGGTACGGACTGCTCTATCGGGGGGTGCCTCTATGCTGATGGCACAGGAGTGGGTCACCCTGGTGCACCACATCAAAGGGCCCGGCGGCGACCGCTACACCTGCTTTGCCTGCCGGGCCTCCTGGCACGTCCAGAACAGGGCGGCGGTGACAACCGGCGGGCTCCAGTCCGCCCGGCTGATCCGCTGCCGGGTGCCCACCGGAGCGTTGGAGGCGGACGGGCTGGAGGCTCTGGCCGCTCTGACTCCGGGGGACAAGATTGTCCGGGGGGTGATCTCAGTGACAGACGGCAGGGAGTTCGCCGCCCTGGCCCGAAAGGCGGAGTCCGCCGCCGTGCTGGACATCCACGACAACACCCGGGGCGTCTCCCCCCACTACTACATCGAGGGGGCGGGCTGATGGCGCTGACAATCAAAACCCCCAATGACCGGACGGTCTCCCGGGACGGGGTGACCGCCACCGTCCACTGGGATCCCGGCATGGGCGCGGCCTGGACTGCCCGGTTTCAGGCGGCCCAGGCCATGCTGGATGAGGAAATCCTCCGCCGGACAGACCCCTATGTGCCGCTGGACAGCGGCGTGCTGAAGAGCTCTGCCGCCCTGGCCTCCGACATCGGCGGCGGTGAGCTGGTCTGGGCCACCCCCTACGCCGCCGCCCAGTATTACAACACCGCCCAGACCCGGGCCTATGACCCCCTCCGGGGCGGCATGTGGTTTGAGCGGATGAAGGCGGACAACATGGCCGCGCTGGAGGCCTTTGCGAGGGGGGCGGTTGGAAAATGACCGTATTGGAAGCGCTGAAAGAGTGGTTGCTGACCTGCCCCCTGCTGGAAGGCCAGCGGCTGAATACGAACTATCTGGGCCCGGAGCCGGTGGAGTTTTCCCTTGTGGAATCGCCGGTGAATCCGGTTGTGAAGCAGTACCTGGACGGCAGCTCCACCCGGCAAAAGGCGGCGGCCATCACAGCCGTCCAGGACTACAGCCCGGATCAGCTTCAACAGCTGGCCGCCTCCGGCTTCTGGGCTGAGCTGGGAGGTTGGATTGACGCGCAGAACGACCTGGACAACCTCCCCCAATTGGAGGAGGGCAAGACCTCCTGCTCTGTGGAAATTACCGCTTCCCACTACATTTTTCAGACCGGGCCACAGACTGCCCGGTATCAGATGCAGATCCTCCTGGTCTATGACCAGGACTGACAGAAAGGATGATTGACAATGGCAGACACCACCTACAAGAAGGCCAAGCGCAGCAAGTTCATGGCCTTTCTGAATACCGCCCCCGGCGAGTCCACCGCCACCTGGAGCCGGATGGGCAAGGGCATCACCGGCCAAACGGTGACCTACAACCCCCAGGTGACCACCGAGACCTACATCGACGAGGACAACGCCACCACCAACGTGGACAGCTACCAGCCCACCATCGCCACCCCTCAGACCGTCTATGCCGGCGAGCCCTGCTTCGACTTCGTGGACGGCCTGCGGCAGAAGCGGGCGGTGGGCGACGACTGCCGCACCCAGATCCTGCTGGTCAACGCCTACGAGGCGGCGTCCACCGGGGCCTACTCCGCCGAGCGCAACGAGTGCACCATCCAGATTGACGACTTCGGCGGCGACGCCGGCGGCAGTCTGGTCATCAACTACACCGTCAACCTCTGCGGCGACCCGGTGAAGGGCACCTTCAATCCCACCACCGCCACATTCACTGAGGCCAGCGCCTGACAGGAGGGACGGACATGGAACTGAGAATTGACACCGGCGCGCTCCGGATCCCCATCTGCCGGGACGGCCAGCAGACCGGAGAGCTCCGCTTTTCCCCCAAGGACGTGAACTTTGTCCAGGGCTTTTATGACCTCTACGCCTCCTACGAGGCTCTGGCGGAGCAGTACAGCCGCCGGGCCGGGGCGCTGAAGCCGGAGGACGACGCGGGCTATTTCGCCCTGCTCCGGGAGCTGGGGGGCGCCGTCCGGGCGGGCATTGACAAGCTCTTCGGTGACGGCACCAGTCAGGCCGCCTTTGGCGCCTTTGTGGGCCATCCGGACGTCTACGCCCAGTTTTTTGAGGGCCTGCTGGAGGTCGTCACGAGCCAGCGCCAGGCGGAGCTGACCCCCTACCTGCCCCAGCAGGAGGCGGCAGCCGGGGAGGACGGCCTGGTGTGAGCGCCGGGGCGAATCCCCTGACCGGCCCCTTCCCCACCCGGGTCCGGCTGGGCGGGCGGCTCTATCCCCTGCGCTGGCGGGTGTCCGACTGCCTGCCGGTGATTCTGGCCTATGAAAACGACCGGCTCACCCCGGGAGAGCAGCAGGAGATTCTGCTCCGGCGGCTCTACCCGGAGCGGCCTGCCGATCTGGAGGGCGCCCTCCGGCTGGGGGTGGCCTTTCTCAACGGCGGGGAGGCAGACCAGGATGAGTCAGCGCCGGAGGAGGAAGCGGAGACGCCCCTCCGGCTCTACTCCTTCGACCGGGACGGCGGGCTGATCTACTCCGCCTTCCGGGCCCAGTACAGCATCGACCTGCAGCGGGAGGAGCTGCACTGGTGGGCGTTTTTGGCCCTGTTCCACGACCTCTCCCCGGACTGCCGGTTTTATCAGCTGCTGCGGCTGCGCCGGGGCTATCTGGAGGGGACGCTGTCCCGGGAGGAGGAACAGCTCTTCGAGCGCATGGGCCCGGAGGCTCTGCCCCCTGCCCAGCCGGGAGACCGGGAGGCGGACGAGCACGCCATGGAATTTCTGAGACTGTTGGAGGGAGGTGACCCCGGTGGCATCCGCTGATGGGTATATCCGCATTGACACAAAGCTGAATACCTCGGGAGTGGAGTCCGGCATGAGCCGGATCAGCTCCTCCCTGAGCCGTCTGGCGGGGGCTGTAGGCGTCGCCTTCGGCACCAAGGCGGTCATTGACTTCGGCAAGCAGTGCATTGACACCGCCTCCGACCTCCGGGAGGTGCAGAACGTAGTCAACACCGCCTTTGGCTCCATGGCGGAGGATGTGAATGCCTGGGCCAAGACGGCCATCCAGCAGTTCGGCATGAGCGAGCTGGCCGCCAAGCAGACCGCCTCCACCTATATGTCCATGGCCAAGGCCATGGGAGCCAGCCAGCAGGACGCGGCGGAGATGTCGCTGACTCTGGCGGGGCTCTCCGCTGACGTGGCATCCTTCTACAATCTGGATCAGGAGGAGGCGGCCTACAAGCTCCGCTCCGTGTTTACCGGCGAGACGGAGGCCCTGAAGGATCTGGGCATTGTCATGACCCAGGCCAATCTGGAGGCCTATGCCATGGCCAACGGCTTTGACACCGCCTACAGCGAGATGTCCTCCGCCCGGCAGATGGCGGTGCGTTACGCCTATGTGGTGGACGCCCTGAGTCTGGCTCAGGGGGACTTTGCCAAGACCTCCGACGGCTGGGCCAACCAGATGCGGGTGTTCAGCGAGCAGCTGGGCTCCCTGAAATCTCTTGTGGGCGACGTGCTGATGCAGTTACTCCTTCCCGCCTTGCAGAAGGTCAATGAGGCGCTTTCCTGGCTGGTGGAGAAAGCCACAGCGGCACGGGACGCCCTTTATAGCCTGTTCGGCTGGGAGCTGCCGGACGAGACGCCTGACACCAGCGGCGTGGACGATCTGACCGGCAGCTATGACGATTTGGCCGATGCAGCGGAGGGAGCCGCAGACGCCATTGAGGACGCCGGCGAGGCCGGCAGCGACTCCGGAGGCGGTTCCGGCAGCAGCGCAAAACGGGATGTGCTGGGCTTTGACCAGATCACCAAGCTCTCTGATCAGTCCTCTGGCTCCGGCTCTGGTGGTTCCGGTGGGAGCGGAGGGAGCGGCTCCGGCGGTGCTGGAACAGACGCCGCGCAGGAAGCGACTACCCAGAACTCAAAGCTGGTGGACGGCGCGAACGACCTGAAGGACGCGGTGCAGGATCTGACCTGGCAGGTGGATGACCTGGCGGACAGGGCGACAAATGCGGTTATTCCAATCAACGACCTGTTCCGGGATCGTTCCGCCACACTGAGCCTGAAGGTGAAAGAGGACCCGGACTACGACAGGAAGAAAGCACGATGGGAGGCCATCCGGAGCGCGTCTCCATCGAAAACGCTGTCCCTGAAAAAAGCATCCGGCTTTGACGACCTGAAAGCCCAGTGGGACGCCATCCAGGACGGCAGCGTCCTGAAGAAGCTGAAGGCCACTATGGAGGCCGCGCTGATGGTGGCCATCCGGCTGACCATTCAGCAGGTCACCACCCAGCAGCCAGCCCAGCCACCCGGCAGCGGCCGTGGCGGCGGCTTCGGCAGCGGTCACGGCGGCGGCTTTGGCCGGGGCGGAGGCTTTGGCGGCGGCAACGGCGGCGGCTTCGGACGAGGCGGCGGCTTTGGCGGCGGCAACGGGGGCAGTCTCAGCGGCACGACTGCCAAGAGCAGTACCTCCATTCTGGACACAGTCACAAAGTGGTGGAACAGCCTGAAAAAGGGCAAGGCCACCAAAACCCTGGATCTGAGGGGCGGCTCCTTCGGCGGGGGCGGCGGGGGCTTCTCCAAGGGGGTCAAGCAGTGGGAAAGTCTGAAAGACGACAAGGCCACCAAGACCCTGGACGGCAAGACCACCGGCAAGTACACCGTCTATCAGAAGGACTGGGTGAAATGGGTCAGCGGGACGATCACAAAGACCGCAGACGGCAAGACCACCTCCAAATATACCAGCTACCAGAAGGACTGGCGGAGCTGGATCAGCGGGACGATCACCAAAACCTCTGATGGCGCCCAGTCCTCCCGGTACACCAGCTATCAGCGGGACTGGAGAAGCTGGGTCAGCGGCACCATCACCAAGACGGCGGACGGCAGCAGAACCCGCACCTACACCAGCTACCGGGACGCCTGGACAAAATGGGGCAGCCAGACAGTCACCAAGACGGCGGACGCCAGCTCCGGCAAGAAGTTCTATAGTATCAAGTCCGACTGGGACAGCCTGAAGGACAAAAAGGTCACCGGCGACATCTCGCTGCGCGCCACCGTGTCCAACATCAAGGACTGGATGAACAGCAACGTCATCACGCCGCTGAACCGAACCATTCACAAGGTGTTCCCAAGCATCTCCATCCCCAAGCTGGCCACTGGTGGCGTTGTCAACAGGGCCACCATGGCCCTCATCGGCGAGGCCGGCCGGGAGGCTGTCATGCCCCTTGACCGCAACACCGGCTGGATGGACGAGCTGGCGGGACGGCTTGCAGATCAGCTGGGCGGCACAGCCCCGAGCGGCGAGCTGGTGGTGGAGGTCCATGTGGGCAATGAGCTGCTGACCCGCAAGGTAGTCCAGGGCATCAATAACACCACCCGCCAGACGGGGCGGTGTCCCATCTATCTCTGAGGAGGCGCTATGGCATATCAACTGAGCGTGGACGGCATTGCCCTCCCCTCCCCCAAGCGGGACGGCATCATCATCTCGGATGAGCGGGTCTGGTCGTCCAACACCGGACGAACCGCCTCCGGCAAGATGGCGGGCAATACGATCGCGGTCAAATCCACCATCCAGATCAACTGGAACACCCTGACTGCCGCAGAGGCAGCGCAGATCCGCAGCGTGGTGTCGGACAAGTCCAAGAGCTTCCGGGTGCTGAAATACACCGATCTGAGCGGCGAAACCGTAGAGAAAACGGTGTACTTCGGCACACCCAGCTACACCCTCCGCTCCACCTACGGCGGCGGCCGGGTGGTCAATGTCAGCGTCACCGCCATCGAACAGTGAGCAAAGGAGGAACCTATGAGCAAACCAACCTACCGGTGCGGCAAATCGAAAGCCGACAGAATCCGGCAGATTATTATTTATGTCAACCGCCATGACCTGGACAGCACCCTCGACCAGTACACTCTGGCTGTCATCCAGGAGCTGCGGAGAAAGCTGACCGAGCGGGAGCTCCAGTGTCTCACCGGCTACTACATCCAGCAGACCGCCCTGGCCGAGCTGGGGCCGAAGCTGGGCATCAACCCCTCCACCGTCTGCCGGAACATCCACCGGGGCGAGGAAAAGCTGTGGCAGGTCGTCGACCTAGCGGACAAGATCAGCCCCTTCCGGCTGCCGGAGATCCTACAGAACCGGGCTCCGGTCGTCTGAGGAGGACTGAACGTGAGCGACGCAATTATTGTGGCCATCGTCTCCGGCCTGTTCACCCTGCTGGGGAGCTTCGCCGGAGCCATGACCAGCCATAACCTGACCGCCTACCGGCTGCAGCAGTTGGAGAAAAAGGTGGAAAAGCACAACGAGGTTATTGAGCGCACCTTCCAACTGGAGGGGCGTATGACCGAAGTAGAGCACGACATCGTCGATCTGAAAAAGAAGGGATGACCTACTTATGAAAGTCAAGACTGAAACCATTGTCCGCACCGTAATTCTGGCCCTGGCCCTGATCAACCAGATTCTCTCCGTCACCGGACATGCTGTCCTGCCCATCCAGGACGAGCAGGTAGAGACCCTGATTACCACCGGGGCCACCATCCTGGCCAGCCTCTGGGCCTGGTGGAAGAACAACTCTTTCACCCAGGCAGCCATTGCGGCGGACAACCATCTGGCCGACCTGCGGAAGGGTTGAGCTATGAAGCAGGTGCTTCAAATGCTGGGCGCCGCCGCCCTGCTGCTCTTGGGCGGCATCGTCCGGGATCCGTTTGTGGAGGAAGAGATCACACACGGGTGAGCGAGGGCCGTGTGGTTGAATTCCGCACCCAACATTTCACCCACTAGCGGGTTAGGCGCAATTGGAAACAGTGTTGCAAAGTACGGTGTTTTGTTCCTGTTAATCACTCAAACGGCATAACATTAGGAATTATAGGAGCATATTGGGATGACCTTTTTAATTCGATTCCCGCCGCCTCCATTTTGAAACCCCGGAATCTGTTGTGGATTCCGGGGGTTTTGTTTTTATATCTTTCCCGCAAATAATTATCCTTCTTCAGGGCATACTGGCAGTGAGGTGATTGCATGTCCTATATCAACCCGGCTCTGCGGACTCGATTTGAATCCCTGTCCATCGAACTGAAAAACGAGATTCTCTCCCGCAATGTCACAATTAACAGCCTGCCCGATCTGATCGGCGTCCTGCAGCAAATTGTGGACGAGTCCTGATCCGCTTCCCATGTCCGATTCAGCAGACCGCATTTGAGGTGATACGATATGTCTAAAATCGAACTGCCCCTGGGCTTCGGCATGGCTCTGGCCCAGAACGAGGCTGCCATGCAGAAGTTTGAGGGGATGACTGAGGCGGAAAAGCAAGCCTTTCTCCAGCGGACGCACAGCGTCCGCTCCAAAGCGGAGATGCAGCAGTTGGTGGCAAGCCTGAGCCAGCAGGTTTAGGCCGTACACTTTTGCGTTCTGGCGTTGGAAAGGATGGTTCTATGTCAGCACGAGCATCAAAAACCGAACGTCTGGAAAACCTTCGGCTGAACCCGGAGCGGCGTCTGTGCGCCAAATTTGACAGCAAAAGCATTGCGAAATTTCGCGTGGCCTCGTCCAAAGAGATGGGCTTCCGGGTGGTCGATAACTGTGCTGAGGAGCATATCATGTGACGCTCACCGCCTTCGGGCGGATAATTAGTCCTTTCCGCACACTTCGGATAAAGCTCTGCATAAATTGTGCAGAGGTGATATCATGTTCCTCCCTTCCGGGCTGTTGGCCGCTGCAGCCCAAATTTCAGGCGGCGACGAGGCTCCGAAGCTCTCCGGCACCGCGAAGTTCTATCTGGTGGACGGCGGCGTTCTGGTCGTGGTGGATGTCTCGGGCATGCCCCAGGACAACAGCAGCGGTTTCTTTGCGCTGCACATACACGAAGGCCCTGACTGCTCCGGCGCCGCTTTCGCGGACACCGGCGGACATTTCAATCCCACCGGGCAGCTCCATCCCAATCACGCCGGAGATCTGCCTCCCCTTCTCTCCTTCCGCGGCCGGGCCTTTCTGGCGGTACTCACCGGCCGGTTCCGGATCTCTGACGTCATCGGCCGGACGGTGGTCATTCACAGCGGCCCGGATGACTTCAAAACCCAGCCCTCCGGCAATTCCGGCGCCAAAATCGCCTGTGGAGTAATTCGGGCAGTCTGACCGGTTATAGCGCGCTGTCCCCGGGGCATACTGTCCCCGAGGTGATCATCATGGCGAAGCCAGACCGCAAAAAACACGGGCAGCAATTCAGCCGCCCCATTCCAAAGCGAGGCAGTTGGAATGACCGTCAGGAAAAGCCTGTCTCCGGCGCATATTCTGAGATTGACAATGACCTGGCCCGGGATAACCTGGAAAATGACATCCCCGACCCTGATCTGCCGGACTGAACAGCTGATCTTTACCGGACAAATCTGCTAAATTGATCCAGAAATCAAAACCATCGGTTCCCCCGGTGGTTTTGATTTTATAGTTCAATCCAAAAAATGTTGGTTTGTCAATGATGTGTTACACATTTGGGAATGCGG
The DNA here is from genome assembly GCA_051866815.1 of Candidatus Onthomonas sp. GTDB lineage: Bacteria > Bacillota > Clostridia > Oscillospirales > Oscillospiraceae > Onthomonas. The sequence goes on from JBJDXS010000054.1 coordinate 119,562, forward strand.
ATAAGACCT
>JBJDXS010000055.1:0-31133 GCA_051866815.1 Candidatus Onthomonas sp.
AATGAGCTGCTCCTGTGTTGCAGTCTGGCATCCGTTTTCGCTAGACAGGCAGACTGCAACGACGGGATGACCAGCCCGCCGCACCGGCGGCTTGCAAAAATCTGTCAGTGACCACCCTCCGGCCCAAACAAAAAGACCAACCGCAGGAACACCCGCAGTTGGTCAGCGCTTCGATTTGGGATAGGGTGCCGGGTCATCGGTGCGGCCCAGGAGATAGTCAGTGCTGGTGTGGTGGAAATCGGCCAGCTTGCTGAGAACTTCAGTGGGAATATCACGAGTGCCAAGCTCATAGCGAGAATAGCAAGTCTGGGTACATTGAAGAAAATCAGCCAAATCTTGCTGCTTTAAATCTTTATCTTCCCGCAAATCACGGATTCTGGAATAGACGATGCCGTTCACGCTCCTCTCCCGCTTTATGTTTTCTATTATATGTAGACCAAATTGGTATATTGACAAATAGACCAGAATGGCGTATGCTAAAGAGAAGAATATGACATTTCGGCATATATAAGATGGGGGATTTAAAGTGAAAGCTGAAGGAATGCTGATTTATGAGCTGATGACAGGCATGATAGACTGCGCGTCTGCTGTCCCTCCGGAAGGTCTGGACGTCGCAGACGAATTTGCAGAAGAAAGACCCAGCCGGATCCTTTCTGAAGCGATCTATGAGGAAAAGGCCCGGCTGGAGGAGCAGCTCACGGTGGAGCAGATGAATGCTTTGGAGCATATTGCAGATTTGCAGGAAAAGCTGACCCAAACCCTTTCCCTCAAAATGTACGAATACGGGAAAAGAATGGGCGGGAAGCAGTGACTTGATCCTTGACATCATCCCCCAAAAGTGCTACATTAACCACAGTATCGGCAACGAAGGGGACGAATCCGCAGCGGCCGGCCAGAGAGAAGCGCCATGTGCTGAAAGCGCTTTCCGCCCAACCCGGTGACACCGCCCCGGAGCCGCAGGTGAAAATGAGGGCCATCGGCACTCAGAAGCCTGCCGCGATCCGCGCGTTACAGCGGACAACGAGCGGGTGTGCCCTGTGGGGCTCATCAAGCAGGGTGGAACCGTGGAATAATGATTTATCCCACCCCTGACAGTTCAGGGGTGGGATTTTTTTCATCTCTGAGTGACCGTTTCGTAGGGGCGATTCATGAATCGCCCGAGAATGCAGTCCGGCGCAAAGGGCGATTCGTGAATCGCCCCTACAGAGCCGTATTGCTCCGAAGAACAAGGAGGAAGCAACATGGCAGACAATCAATTTACCTTTGAAAACGAGCAGTACCGCCACACCTATTGGCACACCTGCTCCCACATCCTGGCTCAGGCGGTCAAGCGCCTCTATCCCGAGGTGAAGCTGGCCATCGGCCCCGCCATCGACAACGGCTTTTACTACGATATGGACGCCCCCTTTGCCTTCACTCCTGAGATCATGGAGAAGGTTGAAGCGGAGATGCGGAAGATCTGCAAGGAGAAGCTGAAGCTGGAGCGGTTTGAGCTGCCCCGCGCCGAGGCCCTGGAGTTTATGAAGGACGAGCCCTACAAGGTAGAGCTGATCAACGACCTCCCCGAGGACGCCGTCATCTCCTTCTATAAGCAGGGCGAGTTCACCGACCTGTGCGCCGGCCCCCATCTGGATTCCACCGGCCGGGTCAAGGGCAACGCCATCAAGCTGACCGCCTGCAACGCCGCCTATTGGCGGGGCGACTCCAACCGGGAGACCCTCCAGCGGATCTACGGCATTGCCTTCCCCAAGAAGGATGAGCTGGACGAGTACCTGGCCAAGATTGAGGAGGCCAAGCGCCGGGATCACCGGAAGCTGGGCAAGGAGCTGGGCCTGTTCACCTTCATGGAGGAGGGCCCCGGCTTCCCCTTCTTCCTGCCCAAGGGCATGGTGCTGCGCAATACCCTGATTGACTACTGGCGCCAGGTGCACAAGCGCTACGGCTATGTGGAGATCTCCACCCCCATGATGCTCAACCGCCAGCTCTGGGAGCGCTCCGGCCACTGGGATCACTACAAGGAGAACATGTACACCACCGTCATCGACGGCACCGACTTCGCCATCAAGCCCATGAACTGCCCGGGCGGTATGCTGGTCTACAAGTCTGAGCCCCACTCCTACCGCGACCTGCCTCTGCGGGTGGGCGAGCTGGGCCTGGTGCACCGGCATGAGCTCTCCGGCGCCCTCCACGGCCTGTTCCGGGTGCGCTGCTTCACCCAGGACGACGCTCACATCTTTATGACCTGGGATCAGATGAAGGACGAGATCAAGAACGTGGTCAAGCTGTTTGACGAGGTCTACTCCGTCTTTGGTCTGAGCTACGAGATCGAGGTCTCCACCATGCCCGAGGACCACATGGGCGATGAGAAGGACTGGGAGTTCGCCACCGAGACCCTGAAGGCCGCTGTCACCGAGATGGGCAAGACCTTTGTCATCAACGAGGGCGACGGCGCCTTCTACGGTCCTAAGCTGGACTTCCATCTGGCCGACTCTCTGGGCCGTACCTGGCAGTGCGGCACCATCCAGCTGGATATGCAGCTGCCCGAGCGGTTTGAACTGGAGTATACCGGCGCGGACGGCGAGAAGCACCGCCCTGTCATGATTCACCGGGTGGTGTTGGGCTCCATCGAGCGGTTTATCGGCGTCATCACCGAGCATTTTGCCGGCGCCTTCCCCACCTGGCTGACGCCCGTCCAGGTGAAGGTGCTGCCGGTTACCGACCGGGCCTCTGAGTATGCCGATCAGGTGGAGCAGAAGCTCACCGCTGCCGGCTTCCGGGTAGAGGTGGATCACCGCAGCGAGAAGCTGGGCTACAAGATCCGCGAGGCCCAGGGCCAGAAAATTCCCTATATGGTGATCGTGGGCGACAAGGACATGGAGAACAACACCGTCTCTATCCGCCACCGCTCCGGCAAGGATCTGGGCGCCATGAGCCAGGAGGCGTTTATCGCCCTGCTCAAGGACGTGGTGGATTCCAAGGCCAAGGACTGAACGAGAGACAAATGAGACGTACCCCCGGAGGCGGAGGCTTCCGGGGGTGCGCTGTCACCATCATTATACTTAATGATATCAAGGTGATCTGTTATGAAAATTTCAACGGAAATTGCCTCTGCTGCCCGTCATATTGGTGAGGAGCGAGCCATTGAATATTACGCGAAGGCCGGATTTGACGCGTGGGATTTTTCCATGTTTTCCATGTGCCAGTACGACTGGAATACCCAGCGTGTTTCCAAAAGCAGCCATCCCCTGGCGGGGGAGCACTATCTGACCTTTGCCCGGAGATTGAAGCAGGTGGGTCTGGACAACGGGATTGTGTGCAACCAATCCCATGCCCCCTTTCCAAGCGCGCTCCCGGAGATCCGCTCCTATTTTAAGCGGGCCATTGAGTGCACCGCAGAGGCGGGCGGAAAGATCTGCGTCATCCATCCGGAGAACGACAAGACGCCGGAGGAAAATGCGGAGCTGTATTTTGAACTGCTCCCCTTTGCAAAGGAGTGCGGCGTCAAAATTGCGGCGGAGAACATGTGGAACTGGGACCGGAAAAAGGATGAGGCATTCTTTGCGGCCTGCGGGACGCCGGAGAGCTTTCGCGCGCATCTGGAGGCAGTGAATGACGACGCCTTTGTGGCCTGCCTGGATATCGGCCACGCAGAGATGAGAGGGTGCAACACATCGGCCGTTGAAATGATCCGGACGCTGGGCGGAAAGCTCCAGGCCCTGCATCTGCACGACAATGACCGCCGGCATGACCTGCATCAGATTCCCTTTTCCATGGAGATCGATTTTCCTGGAATTGTGCGCGCACTCAAGGAGATTGGCTACAGCGGATATTTTACACTGGAGGCAGATCAATTCCTGAAAGATTACACAGAGGAGGACATTTTTCAGGGCATCCGGCAGCTGGCAGGCGCGGCGCGGCGGCTGGCGATGCTGTATGAGCAGTTGTGAAAATCCCCCGGAACACTCTGAGTACACAAGGTGTTCCGGGGGATCATTCTATCATTGTACTGCCTTACAGCAGATCCCGAATTCCCTCGTAGATCCGGACCACCACGTCGGCGTTGTTCATGGCATAGAGATGCACGCCGTCGGCGCCGGCCTCAATGAGATCCCGGAGCTGGCCGATGGCGTAGTCGATGCCCGCCTGATACAGGCCGTCGGGATTGTCCTGCCACTTGTCCAACAGAGCCTGGAAAGCAGGCGGGACGCTGGCGCTGGATAGGGCCAGGGTGCGGTCGATCTGGCTCTTGCGGACGATGGGCATGACGCCGGCGGAGACGGGCAGGTCGATACCCTCCTTGCGGATCAGGGTCATGTAGCGGTAGAAGTGGAGGTTATCAAAGAACATCTGAGTGCACAAATGGGTGGCGCCGCACTCCTGCTTGATCTTCAGCATCTCCACGTCCGTCCGGAGAGAGGGGCTCTCCGGGTGCTTCTCCGGATAGCAGGCTCCAGACAGGCCGAAGGCGCCGTAATGCCCCCGGACAAAGGCGGCCAGGTCGCTGGCGTGGTGGAAGTCGGTGAACTGCTGGATGTTGGGGTTCCGGTCCCCCCGGAGGATCATCAGATTGCGCACCCCGGCGGCAAAGAGCTGATCTAGGCTGTCCTCGATGCCCGCCCGGTTGGCCCCCACACAGGTCAGGTGGGCCAGCGGCTCGATATTGAGCTGGTTTTTCAGGTAGGAGGCCACCTGGCAGGTGGAGACGCCGCCGGTGCCGGAGCCGCCGGCGGAGCAGGTGACGCTGATAAAGTCGGGGTGAACCGCCTGCACCTGCTGCAGGGTCTGCTGGAGGGGCTCCCACTTCAATTGCTGCTTGGGCGGGAAAAATTCTACCGAAAAGACGCAGCGCTTTTGGGCAAAAATCTTACGGATGTACATAAAACTATCTCCTTAGTAGGTAATAACTGGGTACAGTATAGCGGAATAGGGCCGAAAATGCAAGCGGACCCGGGCCAAATCTGAAGAAAACGAAAAAAACAAAAGTCGGTCTTGATAATTTCCACGGAATATAGTAAAATAAACAAGCCTTGTAAAGGTCGAGACGGCTCATGGATAGCCGCACCTGTCGGGGAAGCAGCGCTTCCCGGGCCTTTGCTATGTTGTCTGAAGCGGCATTCGGTGTTGACAGCCGGTCCTGCGCAATGTCAGCCCGTGAACCATGTCAGGCGGGGAACCGAGCAGCATTAAGCGGAACCTGGTGTGTGCCGCAGCCCGCCGGCTCGAGCCGTCTGCCGCTTCAGAGAGCACAGCAGATGCGTGCGGTTCCATGAGCATTTTTCGTTTTGAGGGGAGGGAACCCGGATGTACCAGGCGCTGTACCGCAAATGGCGGCCCCAGAAATTTGAAGATGTGGTGGGCCAGTCTCACATCACCCAGACCCTGCGTACCCAGGTGGAGACGGGGCGGCTCTCCCATGCCTATCTGTTCACCGGCACCCGGGGCACCGGCAAGACCACCTGCGCCAAAATTCTGGCCAAGGCGGTGAACTGCCAGAATCCCAACCAGGGAGATCCCTGCAACGCCTGCCCCGCCTGCCGGGGAATTGACGACGGCTCCATTCTGGACGTGGTGGAGCTGGACGCCGCCAGCAACAACGGCGTGGATCAGGTCCGGGCCCTCCGGGACGAGGCGGTCTACGCCCCGGCGGCGGTGAAAAAGCGGGTTTATATCGTGGACGAGGTGCATATGCTCTCCACCCCCGCCTTCAACGCCCTGCTGAAAATTCTGGAGGAGCCGCCGGAGCACCTGATGTTTATTCTGGCCACCACCGAGCTGCACAAGGTGCCGGCCACCATCCTCTCCCGGTGCCAGCGGTTCTCCTTCCAGCGGATTACCGCACAGGACATCCAGGGCCGCCTGAGCCAGGTGGCCAGGGCGGAGGGGATTGACCTCACCGACGACGGAGCCGCCCTGCTGGCCCGGCTGGCGGACGGCGCCCTCCGGGACGGTCTGTCCCTGCTGGATCAGTGCGCCGCCTCCGGGGGGAGAGTTGACCGGGCCTCGGTGCTGGAGGATCTGGGCCTTGCGGGCAACCTCCGCACTGCCCATCTTATGAACCACATCCGCCGGGGCAACACCGCCCAGGCATTGGAGGAGCTGGCCCAGCTCTACGGAGCGGGAAAGGGCATCTCCGCCGTCCTCTCGGAGCTGGCCACCCTCACCCGGGATCTGCTGATTCAAAAGACCGCTCCCAAGGGGGGTGCGGGGCTGATGGCGGGGGGCTATGACGAGGAGACGCTGTTCACTCTGGGCAAGGGCTTTACCGCCCAGCGGCTGATTCAGATGCTGCGGCTGCTGCAGGATACTCAGGCGGGGCTGCGCACCAGCGCCAACCAGCGGACTGACGCTGAGCTCTGCCTGATCCGGCTGTGCGATGAGACGCTGGACAGCTCCAACGAGGGGCTCTCCGCCCGGATTGCCCGGCTGGAGGCCATGCTGGCAAACGGCGTTCCGGCGGTCCCGGTTCAAACGGTGAGCCAGCCCCAGCAGGGGCCTGCTGCCCGGCCGGCGCCCGAACCGGTTCCGCCGGCGCCCCAGCCGGTAGATGAGCCGCCATGGGATCTGCCCCCGCTGCCGGAGGAGCCGGAGGAGGTGCGGCGGCCCCAGGAGATCGAGCCGGAAGAGCCTCCCGCGCGGCCTCAGCCCGCCCGGCAGCCCAGACAGCCGGCGCCTCAGCCGGTGAGCCCGGCCCGGCCGGTTCAGCAGAGCGCTGGGGCGGCGTCCGGAGGAGCCTTCTGGGAGAGCCTGCTCCCGGCGCTGAAGCCCCGGATGAAGCCCTGGGCCTATATGCCCTACAGCGACAAGGCGGCTGTGGCAGGGCGGCTGGAAAATGACACCGTGGTGGTCTACGCTGCTGATGCCTTCACCTATAAGACAGTGAACAAGCCGGAGCTGCTGCGGATTGTAGCCCAGGCGGCCTCCGAGCGGCTGGGCCGATCGGTTCAGGCGGTGGCCAAGAAGGGGACGCCTCCGCCGGAGACGGCGGCATCTGCGCCTGCGGCGCCCGCCGCGGCGAAGCAGGATCCCTTCCAGGAGCTGCTCCGGACAGGCAAGGAGCTGGGCGTGGAGATTGACTGATCCAACCAACCATTTCAGAATAAAGGAGAATGTGACAATGGCAAAGGGATTCAACAGCCGCAATATGCGGGGCATGGGCGGCATGGGCGGCGGCATCAACATGAATATGATCCGCCAGGCCCAGAAGATGCAGGCGGACATGGAGAAGATGCAGGCGGATCTGGAGCAGAAGACCTATTCCGCCAAGGCCGGCGGCGGCATGGTGGAGGCGGTGGTCTCCGGAAAAAAGGAGCTGACCAAGATCACCATCAACCCCGAGGTGCTGGATCCGGAGGATCCCGGCATGCTGGAGGATCTGGTGCTTCTGGCGGTCAACGAGGCGCTGCGCCTGGCCAATGAGGACGCTGCCAGCAGCATGAATCAAATCACCGGCGGCCTGAATCTGGGCGGCCTGGGCCTGTAATTGGGATAGGGCCGCCGCAGGAGCTGATCTGCGGCGGCCTTTCCTGTTTTTGGAAGGAGACGGTATTATGAGAAAATGGTTATCATTGCTGCTCGTTCTGGGGCTGCTTTTGTCCGGCTGTGCGAAAAAGAATCTGTCAGAGGAGAAATCCCCTCAGGGGCATCTGCCGGTCCAGGAGGAACAGGAGCAGCCGAAACCAGAGCCGGAGCCGGAACCAGAACCAGAGCCGGAAACGCTGGATCTGGAGACGGTGGCGGTGGAGGGAGCGCCTGGCTTTTACGACCTGACCGCGCTTCCCCAGCTGGAGGGGGTGACGATTAAGGACGCTGCGCTGATGGACGGGAATACGGTTGTCCTGACTACCGAAGAGCGGGGAGACACGGTGTGCCTGCTGGATCTGGAGACGGGCGCCCTGGAGACCCGCTGCACCCTTTCACTGGAACAGGAGGACTGGTGCAGTACCAGTATACGGAGCGTAGACCCGCTGGTGGTCTGGGACAATGTGTGGGGCGGCGGCTTCGTGATATCTGAGGACGGCAGCTATGCCAGGATCTATCCCATGGAAGAGGGGTACATCGACAGCTGGAACTGTGTCTTTACCCGGGAGGCCTGCTACTGGTATGACAGCGCAGGCGCCCAGGTGCGAAAGGCGGTCTGGGATAACCCGGACTGGACCACGGTGGGCAGCATCCCGGTGGAGTATTATTATGCCTCCCCCGTGGGACTCACGGAGGACGGCAGCGGCATGGTACTGACTGTCGTCACGGAACGGGGACAGAAGGAGGTCACGCTGGTGATGAGCCTGGACTCCGGAGAAATTACAGAGGTCTACGAGGGGACGGCGGGTGTCGGTCAGCTGACGGGAACGCCCCGGCTCACCATTGAATATCCCGGATATGACGAGACGGCGGCGGAAGAGAGCGCGGACTTCCTGCAGCAGCTCCGGGCTGAGCGGCCCGGGGAGCAGGTGGAGGTAATTGTGGATCTGGCCGGGCTGTCGGACAGTGAGGACGGAGAGCTGGGTCTCTGCGGCCTGAACCCTGCCTACCAGGAGACGGTCTGGGGCAAAAGTCTGCTCTGGACATGGACAGACCGGTATCACCTGCTGCTCTGGGATTACCGGGCGGTGACGCCGGAGAAGGTTCCGCTGGCGGAGCTGACGCCCTATGAGGCGCCGGTCTATGACCTGGGAGAGATCAGCCAGCGGGTGGACGAGATGGAGAAGACCTACGGGGTGCGGATCTATCTGGGCCAGGAGGTGACCGAGGCCCCCTTCCCGGACTACACGCTAGAGGCCTGTGAGGATCTGGGCTACATCAGCGATGCTTTGGATGTGCTGGAGACGGCGCTGAGCTACTACCCGGAGGGATATCTGGAGCAGCTGGGGGGCGACTCTGTACGGGAGCTCTGCTTCTACATCTCCGGACGGATGACGCCGGTGGACGCCTCGATCAACATTGACGATCCCGGTGGACTGGCCTGTCAGGTGGATGGGCTGGAGCTGATGGCCTTCAATGTGAACTACATCCGGCCTCAGGACGTGGTGCACGAGCTGACCCATGTGCTGGATCACTGGCTATGGGAGGCGGGCGCCCTGGACGAGGAAACCTGGAGCTCCATGAACCCGGAGGACTTTGAATATTACTACGCCTACATCAATGAAGACGGTGAGAGCTATGAGTGGGCGGGGGACACCCAATACACCAGCTGGGACAGCGCCTATTACAGCGGGGATGTGGACAGCATCTACTTCATCGACCCCTATTCCACCACCTTTCCCACCGAGGACCGGGCGCGGCTGATGGAATATGTGCTGGCCCACCCCGGGGGCAGCCCGGAGTCTTGCTTTGAGAGCGTCCATCTGCAGGAAAAGCTGACCTATTATTTCCAGTGCATCCGCAATACCTTTGACACTGCCGGCTGGCCGGAACAGACCAGCTGGGAGGCGGCCCTGGCCAGCATGGCGCCGGAGCCTGCGGCATAAGAGAAGAGAGGGAACCACAATGCTCAATCAACAGGCCGTCCAGTACGGTGAGGCCCGGTCGGTGATCCGGGAGCTCTTTGAATACGGCAACCAGCGGGCGAAAATCGTGGGCAGGGAGAATGTCTATGACTTCTCCCTGGGCAACCCCAGTGTGGCCCCGCCCCCTCAGGTGGGGGAGGAGATTCAGCGGCTGCTCCGGGAGGCGGATCCCTGCGCCCTCCACGGCTACACCAGCGCCCCCGGCGACCCGGAGGCAAGGGCGAAGATGGCGGACTCCATCTCCCGCCGGTTCGGCGTGGACTGCCGGGGGGAGGAGCTGTATCTCACCGCCGGAGCCGCCGCCGGGCTGTGCTGCTGCCTGCACGGACTGTGCAATCCGGGGGATGAGGTAGTGGTATTTGCTCCCTTTTTCCCGGAGTACGGTGTCTTTATTCAGGGGGCCGGGGCGGTCATGCGGATTGTACCCCCGGAGACCGAGGGCTTCCAGATCGACTTTGAAGCGCTGGAGCGGATGATCACGCCCAAGACCAAGGCGCTCATCGTCAACTCTCCCAACAACCCCTCCGGTGCGGTGTACATCCGGGAGACCCTGACCCAATTGGCCGGGCTGCTGGAGGAGCGGCAGCGGGAATACGGACACCCCATCTACCTGATCAGCGACGAGCCCTACCGGGAGATCGCCTTTGCCGGCGTGGAGGTGCCCTGGATTCCCAGTCTCTACCGGAACACCCTGGTCTGCTACTCCTGGTCCAAGTCCCTCTCCCTGCCCGGAGAGCGGATCGGCTACGTCTATGTCCCCGGCCAGGTGGAGAAGAGCGGAAGCGTCTATGCCGCTGTGGCAGGCGCCGGGCGGATGCTGGGCTATGTCTGCGCCCCCAGCCTGATTCAGCGGGTGGCGGCGGCCTGCTGCGACCTGACGGCGGATCTCTCCGTGTACGAGACAAACGCCAGACTGCTGATGGAGGGCCTGGGAGAGATGGGCTACCAGTGCGTGGCCCCTGAGGGTACCTTCTACCTCTTCCCCCGGAGTCTGGAGCCGGACGACATGGCCTTCTGCCGGGCGGCTCAGGCGTTGGACCTGCTGGTGGTGCCGGGCAGCGGCTTCTCTTGCCCGGGACATGTGCGGATCTCCTACTGTGTGCCCACTCAGCGAATTGAGCGTGCGCTGCCGGTGTTCCGGAAGCTGGCGGAGCAGTACGGGAAATAAATCGGTATCTCTTGCGAGGACTGACTGTCCGGTGTATAATGAAAGCACCCTTACAAAAGAAATTGGAAAGGAGCGCTTCCCAATGGTAAAAGATCAAAACTGCGCCTACTGCATGGAGGGCGAGCTGGTCGAGAAGTTCGGCATCAAGATCTGTGACCTGTCGGTGTCCATGCTCTATCTCTTCAAGGAGCAGAGCCACCCTGGCCGGGTGATCGTGGCCTACAAGGATCACGTCAGCGAGATGGTGGAGCTGACCCCGGAGGAGCGGGCTGCCTACATCGAGGACGTGAACCGGGTGGCGGTGGCCCTGCACAAGGCCTTCCACCCCAAGAAGGTGAACTACGGCGCCTACGGCGACACCGGCCATCACCTCCACTTCCATCTGGTGCCCAAGTATGAGGATGAATTTGAGTACGGCGGCACCTTCGCCATGGATCCCAAGCGGGTGCACCTCACTGAGACCGAGTATCAGGAGATGATCGGCAAGATCAAGGCGGCCCTGGCGGAGTAATCCGGAGAGACAATTATATCAAGCAACCGCAGCGGGCGGAGTGTTCAGACACTCTGCCCGCTGCTCTGCGTGTCGATAAAGATCGACACGCTCGAACAAAATCTACGATTTTGCTCGAAAAATGCGGCCGTCCGCGCACGCGCTTCGCGCGCACACTCCCGGCCTCCCTGTGTTTTTTGGCCGGTACACGCCCGTCCAAAAAACAGATTTGACTCTATTTTGTTGCTGAAGCAACAAAACTCCTGCGGAGGGCTTACTAAATTTTTGGTCTTAATCAGAAAACGCCAGACATGCTTTTTTACAGTCTGCGCAGCGGGCGGAGTGTTCAGACACTCTGCCCGCTGTTTTTTGCGCCCTGAGACGGCGGCCCCCTTGCAGCACTTGCAGCAGAAATGCGATTTTAAGCAAAAAGAAGGCTGAAAAACCGGAAGAAATCGGGAAATTGCATTTCTGGAATAGAACGCCTGTATTATAGTTGGCCTTGTCAGAGACAGACAGAGAACGACAAGGGAGGGATGGATATGGATCGAGCGGGATTCTGGCAGAAGCCGGGGCCGCTGGCGCTGCTCCGGGGCTGGGCCAGAGACGGCGTGCCCGCCGAAGAGATTGCCCGGCGGATGGGGCTGCGCCCCCTGGGCCTCCGGCTCTGGCGGAAGAAGTACCCGGCCATTGAGGAGGCTCTGGCGCTGAACCGGGAGATGGCGGACTACCAGGTGGAGGACGCCCTGCTCAGGGCGGCTCTGGGCTACCGGTACCGGGAGGAGAAAACAGAGCAGACCGACCGGGGAGAGAAGCTGGTGACCACCGAGAAGGAGGTCAGCCCCAACGTCTCCGCCATCAGCCTGTGGCTCAAGCGCAGGCGGCCGGAGGTCTGGGACGGGGGAGAGGACAACGCCGGGCCGGCGCCGGAGAACAATCTCTTCGCCGCCCTGGGAAATTGGGAAGAGGAGGTGCTTCAGGGCGATGCAGTATCAGGACTTCAGTCCGCGGCAGAAGCTGACTCTGACCTGGTGGAAGCACCCTGACTACAGGGGCCGGGACGGCATCCTCTGCGATGGCTCGGTGCGGTCGGGCAAGACGGTGAGCATGGCGGTGGGCTTTGTCCTCTGGAGCATGGAGCGGTTTGACCGGCAGCGGTTCGCCCTGTGCGGCAAGACGATTGAGAGCCTGCGGCGCAACGTCACCGGCCTGCTGCCCCAGTGGCTGGAGGGGATCTGCACCTTTGAGGAGCGGCGGAGCGAGAACCGGCTCACCATCCGCCTGGGAGAGCACCAGAACGAATACTACCTCTTCGGCGGCAAAGACGAGAGCAGCTATCAGCTCATCCAGGGCATGACCCTGGCGGGGGTGCTGTTTGACGAGGTGGCCCTGATGCCCCGCTCCTTTGTGGAGCAGGCTCTGGCCCGGTGCAGCGTGGAGGGGAGCAAGTTCTGGTTCAACTGCAACCCGGAAAGCCCTGAACATTGGTTTTACAAGCTCTGGGTTCTGAAGGCGGAGGAGCGCAATCTGCTCTACCTCCACTTCACCATGGAGGATAACCCCGCCCTCTCGCCGGCCATCCGCCAGCGGTACGAGGGGCTGTACGCCGGCGTCTTTTACCAGCGGTACATCCAGGGCCTCTGGGTGGCGGCGGAGGGGCTGGTCTACGACATGTTTGACCCCAAGCGGCACCTGACGGACGCACCGCCCGAGAGCACAGGTTCCGCCTATGTGTCGGTGGACTACGGGACTCAAAACCCCACCGTCTTTCTGCTCTGGCAGCGGGGACGGGACGGGCGCTGGTGCTGCTGCCGGGAGTACTACTGGTCGGGTCGGGCCTCCATGCGGCAAAAGACAGACGGAGAGTACGCCGACGACCTGGAGGCATTTCTGGAGGGCGTCCGGCCCCGGGCGGTCATCGTCGACCCGTCGGCGGCCAGCTTTATCGCCCTGCTGCGGCAGCGGGGCTACGCCGTTCTGGGAGCGGACAACCAGGTGCTCTCCGGCATCCGCCGGGTGGGACAGCTGCTCCAGGAGGGAGGGCTGGTCTTCGATCGGAGGTGCACCCACACTCTCTCCGAGTTCCGGGCCTATGTCTGGGACACGGACAGCCAGGGCCAGGACCGGCCCCGGAAGGAAAACGACCACTGCATGGACGCCCTGCGCTACTTTGTCAGCACGGTGCTCCAGCGAAACCAGGCCCGGGTCAGCCCCCGGCCGAAAGGAGTGTAACGAAGATGATTCTCTATCTGGACAGAAGTGAGCTCTCCCCGGAGGGGACGCCCTCCCCGGCGTTGCTGCGCTGGTGCGTCCGCAAGGCGGAGCAGGCCGCGGGCCGCTACGGAAAGCTGGACCGGTACTACCGGGGCGATCACGACATCTTCCACCGCACCGGAGACCAGGAGGTGCGGGTGGCGGTGAACTACGCCAAGTATGTGGTGGACATCGTCCTTGGCTATTACATGGGGGACGCCGTCAAATACGACCCCAATCCCCGGCCCTGGAATGAAAAACAGGGATTGGACGCATGGCGGCAGGCTCTGGGAAAGCCGGAGATTGACCTGAGGCCGCTGCTCTCCTGCTACGACCGGCAGCACATCAGCCGGCTGGATCGGGAGATCGGCAAGACCATGGGGGTGATGGGGGAGTGCCTGGAGCTGTGCTACGCCTCGGCGGAGGGGGATCCCCGGCCCAGGAGCGCCCGCATTGACCCCAGAAACGGCATTCTGGTCTGCGATACTTCGGTGGAGCACAACAAGCTGTTCGCTTTGATCTGGGAGCGGCGGGAAAAGCCCACGGGAGAGCAGTATTACGACCTCACCTGCTACACCGATCAGACGGTTCAGAACTACCGCAGCGGTGACCTGGAGACGGCAGCCTTTCGCCCTGTGGGCCCCGCCCGGGCCCACTACTTTGGGGCGGTGCCGGTCATCGCCTATGAGAACAACAGCGAGCGCCAGGGGGACTTTGAGCAGATCCTCAGCCTGATCGACGCCTACGATGGCCTCATGTCCAGCCGGATCACCGACAAAAAGAAGTTTGTGGACGCCCTGCTGGTCTTTTTCGGCATGACCCTGGCCCCCGGGGAGGAGGAGAAGCTGCTCCGGGAGCGGTTTATCGACGGGGCGCCTCTGGACGCCCGGGCGGAGTACATCCAAAAGACCTTTGACGAGGCGGGGGTACAGGTGCTGGCGGACGCCCTGGTGCGGGAGATGCACAAGATGACCCTTACGGTGGACATGTCCGACGAGCACTTTTCCGGAAACGCCTCCGGCCAGGCCCTCAAGCTCAAGCTGCTGACTATGGATCTGCTGGTCAAGGGCAAGATGGGCCAGATGGAGCGGGGCCTCAAGGAGCGGTTCCGGCTGTACAACCACTGGCTCAGCGTCAAGGGCGAGATGGAGCCGGTGGCAGTGGAGGACGTGGACGTGGTGTTCACCGTCAATCTCCCGGTCAATCAGTCGGAGACGGTGGACATGGTGACCCGGCTCCGGGGTATGGTGGACGACCAGACGCTGCTCAGTCAGCTCTGGTTCATCAAGGATCCTGCCGAGGCGGTGCGCAATCTCCGCCAGCAGCAGGCGAGAGAGGGGACAGCAGGCGGCAGCGCCTGTCCAAATAACAGCACGGGAACGGGCCGGGCCTCCGGGAACGGTCTGGGCCAGTAAGGAGGATGCGCAATGGAAGCAGAAGCGAGAGAGCAGCAGCGCCCCGATTTTGACACGCTGCTCCGGGAGGAGCGGGACTATCAGTCCGCCTACGACCGGAAGGTGAGCCAGGCCCTGGCCACCGCCCGGGCCAACTGGGAACGGGAGCAGCAGGGGGAGCTGAACCGCCGCCAGGCGGAGCTGGAGGCGCAGGCCAATGCCCAGCTGGAGCAGGGCCGTCAGGCCCTGGCCCAACAGCAGAGGGAGTTTGACGCCCGGCTCCGACAGGTGGCGGTGGCTCAGGCCCTCCAGGCGCGGGGGCTGGACGCTCGGTTCGCCCCCTGGATCACCGGGGAGGATGAGGAGACGTCCGCCCAGCGGGTGGAGCAGTTCTCCCAGCTCTTTCAGGACGCTCTGTCCCAGGCGGTCTCCGGCCGGATGCGGGGGGACGGCCCCCCCAGAGCGCCGGAGCAGCCTCTGGAGCTGACCCGGGAAAATCTGCGGGGCATGAGCCCCGGGGAGATCAACCGGAACTGGAGACAGATCTCCGGCCTGCTCCGGGAACAGCAGTAAATACAACACAGTCAAACACAGAAAGGATGACACACAATGGCATTTACCAATTTTATCCCTGAGGTCTGGTCCGCCCGGCTGCTGGAGCACCTGGACAAGGTCCACGTCTACGCCGGCCTGATGAACCGGGACTATGAGGGAGACATTCGGGCCTACGGCGACACCGTCCACATCAACCAGGTGGGGGACATCACCATCAGCGACTACACCGGCTCCGACATCTCCGACCCCCAGGAGCTGGACAGCACCATGTTGGATCTGGTCATCGACAAGGCCAAGTACTTCAACTTCCAGATCAAGGACGTGAACAACGCCCAGTCCAACCCCAAGCTGGTGGACGCCGCCATGCAGCGGGCCAGCTACGGCATGAACGACGTCATCGACCAGTATCTGGCCGCCCTGCTGCTGGCAGGGGTGGACAAGGGCAACGTCCTCTATGGGGACACCGATGCCGTGACCCCCACCAGCGCTAACGCCTATGACTACCTGGTGGATCTGGGGGTGGTGCTCAACGAGGCCAACGTGCCCATGATGGGCCGGTGGGTGGTGGTGCCCCCCTGGTTCCACGGCCTGCTGCTCAAGGATCCCCGCTTTGTGGGCAACGGCACCGGCTACAGCCAGGCGGTGCTCCAGGGCGGCCTGGTGGGCGAGGCTGCCGGTTTCCAGATTCACCTGTCCAACAACGTGCCCAACACCTCCGGCGCCAAGTACAAGGTGATTGCCGGCACCAACGCCGCCGGTGCCTTTGCCGAGCAGCTGGTGGAGCTGGAGGCCTACCGACTGGAGAAGAACTTTTCCGATGCGGTCAAGGGTCTCCACGTCTACGGCGCCAAGGTGATTCAGCCCAAGGCCCTGGCGGTTATGACCTGCAACAAGGGGTAAGCCATGACCGGGGCGCAGACAGAACAGGCCCTGAGCCGGCTGTGCCGCCGGCTGGGGCTGGAGGAGGCAGAGGAGGATACCCTCCTGCTGCTGGAGGATGAGCTGCTGGACGCCGAGACCGAGCTGCTGCTCTATCTGGGAGCGGACAGTCTGGAGGAGCAGTGGCTCTCCAAGGCGGTGGAGCTGGCCGCCCTCTATTACCAGCGGGACCGGCGGGAGCTGGAGGGGGGCGGCCTCCAGTCCGCCAGCTATGCCGAGGGCCAAATCAGCCAGTCAGAGCGCTACCTCTCCCCGGCGGAGTTCCGCTCCGGGGTGGCGGAGATCCTGGAAAGCCTGGCCCGATACCGGAGGGTGACATGTTAAGCCGGGAGACGCCGCTCTGCTGGCGGCGGGGATTTTCCCTCTACCGGCGGAAGCTGACCTCGGACAGTCTGGGCAATCCCGTGGCCTCCTACGACCTGGAGCACCCGGACTATGTGGCCCGGGACGGCACAGCGGAGGGCATCAGCTGGCAGAGCCTCCGCTCCTGGCAGTCCTCCGGACGGCTCACCTCGGGAGACAGTCAGAGGGAGCAGGGAGAGGCCGCCTCCGGCGTGCTGGAGGGCTGTCTCTTTTCCGCTCTGGTAATCTCCAACTTTGACCGGATTCGGCTGGAGGACGGCTCATTTTATGAGATCCGGGCCATCCAGTGCTGGCCCAGCTACCGCAAGCTGCTGGCCCAGCGGGTCGGATGAGAGGAGGAGATGCTATGGACGAGGTACAGTACCGGCTGGTGGATGCCCGGAGTCAGGTACGGGAGGCCCTGGCCAACCTGGAGACGGAGCAGAGCTACACCCTGCGCAGCCGCTATCCCAAGGGACAGACAGCCCTGCCGGCGGTGATCTGGTTTGAGTATTCCAACACCGGTACCGACTGCCCGGTGGTGGACCGGCTGGTCTTTCAGGTGGAGCTGTGGACGGAGCACCTGGACAGCCAGAACGATCTGGCTCAGGCGGTGAACCGGGCCATGCTGGAGCTGGGACTCCGGCGGGTCTACAGCGGCCCGGACAGCTATGACGAGAGCGGAAATTGCTGCCGCAAGATCTTCCGGTTCGGACGGAAGGTGGACAAGCGGAGCATGCGGCTCATCGACTGAGGCTTCCCCCAAAATGCAAGCATTTTGGGGGAGAATGCAGACTTGCCGCGCGCACTCGCTGCGCTCGCACACTTGCAAGTCTGAGAAGTGTCATTTTGCCGGTACATGCCCGGCTAAAATGACTTGATTGAACTTTATTCCGTCATCTGCGATGACGGAACTCTGCGAGGCTTCTTTCGTCGAAAGCTGCTTCGTTGAATTGAGTTCAATGGAGGTTTCTCAACAGCAAAAATAACAGAACAGGAAAGGATGAAGCAACTATGGCAACTCAAGGTCTTTCTACCATCGGCCTGGACGTGAAGGTCAACAGCGTGGCCATGAACTACGTCACCGAAATCGGCGACATCGGCGGCAGTCCCTCCACCCTGGACGCCACCTGCATGCAGGACACCATGAAGAAGAATGTCCCCGGCGTCCAGGACACCAAGGCGTTTGAGGTGACCTACCTCTTTGACAACAGCGCCGCCGACTCCGACTACCGGGTGCTCAAGGCCCTCCAGACGGCGGGCAATGTGGTGCCGGTGGCGGTGGAGTTCCCCGACGGCACCGTGTTCGCCACCACCGGCTATGTCAGCACCTATGTGACCGGCGCCAAGGTGGACGAGCTGGTCTCCGCCAAGCTGGTGGTCTCCCTCCAGAGCGAGTGGTCGGTGACCAACCCCGCCGCAGCGTAAAACAGAAAGAGAACCGGCGGAGCGGCCTGAATGAGCTGCTCCGCCGGTAAAAGGAGAAATGTGATATGGCGAGAAAGTATCATCTCATCCGGCTGGAGGGCCGGGAGTACCGGCTGCGGCTCACCCTCCGGGGCCAGCGGCAGCTGCGGGACCGGTTCGGCGAGGAGACGCTGGAGACGGTGTTTCTGGCGGCCACTGACGGCGAGCGGATGTGCGCTCTGCTGACCGAGGCGCTGAGCTGGCCGGAGAGCGGCAACTCGGTCACCGACGGGGAGGAATTTTACGACCTGCTGGTGGACGGGGGCTATCGGGGCCAGGAGCGGTTCGGCGGCCTGGCCTTTGACATCGCCGCTGCCTCCGGCCTGATCACCGAGGAGCAGGCCCGGCAACTCAAGGAGAGCCTCCATGTCGCCCTGGAGCAGGCCTTTGCCCGGCTGGGCGGGGAGGAGACGGCGGTGCCCGCGCCCGGAGAGGCGGGTCAGCCCGCCCCTTTTCCCAAGGGCTGACCCTGGAGGAGCTGGAGCATGCGGCCTGCCGGGCGGGCAAAGCTCCCCTGGAGCTGGAGGACTGGAGCTGGGGAGAGCTGCTGGACTGGCTGGAGGGCCGGGAGGAGGAGCGGCGGCAGCAGCTCCAGGTCCTCAGCATCATTGCATGGAGAGCCGCCCGGCTGACTGCCGGCTTTCTGGCGGGAGAGACGCCGGAGCCGGTCTATGAGCTCTTCCCCTTCTGGACAGAGGAGGAGCAGAAAAGCCTGCGCCTGGCCCGCTATCGCCGCATGATGGAGGGCCTGGCGGCGGGAAATGAGAAGAAGGTGAAGCAATGAATGTGACAGAAAGCAGCTCGGCTGCCGTGAACGCCGCGGCGGAGCTGAGCCGGGCGATGGAGGACAACGAACGGGCGGTACGGCAATTCCTCTCCTCTGCCGGTCAGGTACAGAGCGCTTACACGATGGCGCTGGGCCGGGTGCGGCAGGAGTTGGGACAGCTGACCGCCAGCCTGCGGGGAGCCGCGGCAGTGGGGATGAACCTCTTTGCCAATCTGCTCGACGCGGCGCAGCCTCTGGCGGATGCCCTCTCCCGGCTGACAGCGGGGCTGTTCGGCGTGACCTACTGGAAGGCGGCCAGCAAGTCCGCCGAGGGTACGGCCAGCGCCCTGGGCAAGGTGGCCAGCTCTGCCCGCTCTGCCGCCAAGGCCCAGCGGGATCTCTACAGCTTTGACCAGATCACCCGGGTCAGCGCCTCCGGAGGCAGTTCTTCCGGTTCCTCCGGGAGCGGCAAGGTCGGAAGCGCCGGAGGAAGCGGCGCGGGAGAGCTGGTGCATATCTCCGGCCTGCTGGAGGACTGGGCGGTCAAGGCGAAGCAGATTCTGGCTCAGATCTGGCAGCCCTTCCGGGCGGCCTGGGACAGCCAGGGAGAGGGCGTGCTCCAGGCGGCCCAGACAGGCCTCCGGGAGATTGGCCGGGCGGCCGCCGCAGTGGGAGAGAGCTGGCTGGCCGTCTGGACGGACGGCTCCGGCGAGCGGATGGTCTCCACTGTATTGCAGATCGTCCAGCGGCTGAGCCAGACGGCAGGAGCCCTGGCGAGCCGGTTCCGGGAGGCCTGGACGGCAGGGGAGACGGGAAAGCGGATTTTCCAGGAGCTCACCGGCATCGTCCAGAGCGTGCTGGACGCCCTCCGGGATATGGCCGCGGCCACGGCGGCCTGGGCGGCGAGGCTGGACTTTTCCGGGCTGGTGAATGGCTTTGCCAATCTGCTGTCGGCGGTTCGGCCCCTGGCAGAGCTGCTGTCCGGAGCCCTGAACTGGGGCTATACCAATGTGCTGCTGCCCCTGTCGGGCTGGGTGCTCCAGGCGGCGGGGCCTGCCATGCTCAACTTGCTGGCCGGGGCGGTGAATCTGCTGACGGCGGGGCTCAACCTGCTCAAGCCGGTGGGTACGGCGGTGTGGGAGTACCTGCTCAAGCCCATGGGCAATTGGACGGGCACTATTCTGATCAGTGGCCTCAACGCCGCGGCACGGGGCTTTCAGACCCTGGCCAATGCCATTAACAGCCTGCCCGCGGGGTGGGAGAGCCTGAAGCAGAAGGCTTCCGGCATCTGGACAAGCATTCAGAACGCCATTGTGGGGGCGGCCAACGGCTGCCGCACCGGTACGCTGAACGCCTTTGCCAGCCTGAACCAGGGGGTGGGCAGCCAGGGTACCAGCCTGAAGCAGAAACTGAGCCAGGTATTTGGGGGCGTGGTCTCCAGCGTCCAGGAGAAACTGGGAGGCGTCAAAAACGCCCTGACCACCCCCTTCAAAAACGGTCTTAACGGGGTGATCGACCTGCTCAACCAGGTGATCCGCAAGATCAACCAGTCGCTGAAGTTTTCCTGGGACAGCATCAAAATTATGGGCAGGACGGTTGTTCCGGCGGGCAGCGTCACTCTGGCCAAGCTCCCTGCTGTCTCCCGGCTGGCTCAGGGCGGCGTGACTCAGGGGGCCACCCTCTCCCTCATCGGCGAGGCAGGCCGGGAGGCGGTGCTGCCTCTGGACCGGAACACCGGCTGGATGGACCAGCTGGCCGACCGGCTGGCCCGGGCAGTCTCCGGCGGGAAGACCGGGGACACCCTGGTGGAGGTCTATGTGGGGGGCAGACAGATGGCCCGGCAGGTGATCCGGGAGGTCAACGACCTGACCCGGGAGACCGGACGCTGCCCCATCTACATCTGAATTATTCAAAATCCGGGGCAGGAGAATGCCTGCCCCGGAGAGAGGAGTACCCAATGGCAGAGATCACAGTGACCAATCTGACCATCAACGGCGAAACTATGCCGGATCCAGCTCTGGAAGGGGTTACCATCAACACGGAGAAGGTCTGGTCCTCCAACACCGGCCGGACGGCCTCGGGCAAGATGGTGGGCAGCGTGATCGCGAAAAAGACCACCATCAAGATCAAATGGCCGGTGCTGACCCCGGAGCAGGTGAGCAAAATTGAGGCGGCGGTCAGCGATGCATCCCATCCCTTTGTCCCCGTCCAGTATACCGACATGTGCGGCAATCGGGTGACCCGAACCGTCTATTTTGGCACCCCCTCCTACACCGTCTATTCCTGGGCGGACGGCCTGCGGCTGATCAAGGACACCACGGTGGACGGCATTGAGCAGTGAGGAGGTGAGCAGATGGACAGTTCCATTATTGTAGCCATCGTCTCCGGCCTGTTCACGCTGTTGGGCAGCTTCGCAGGGGTCATGACCAGTCACAATCTCACCGCCTACCGGCTGCAGAAACTGGAGGAGAAGGTGGAAAAGCATAACCAGGTGGTGGAACGCACTGCCATTCTGGAGGTGCAGTGCAGCAGCCTGGCCCGACAGCTGGAGGAGCTGGGGCGGGAATAAGACGAAACAGGCGGACAGGAGTGTTCCTGCCCGCCCTTTTATATCAGGCTGTCCACAGCCCCCACAGATTTTTGATCTGACCGCTCAGTTGATCGTAGGTCCAGGTCTTGGAGGAGTTGACATAACTATTTGGATCGTTGACGGTAAAGGCGCCGTCCGCATAACCGGTGAGGACGATGAAGTGCCCGGAGTCTGTGAAGTCTCCGGGCCCCAGGACGCAGATGACCACGCCCCCCTGGGCCAGAACGTCTGTCATCCGTCCCTCGTCCAGGGATAGCTCCTGGGCCTCCAGACCGAAGTCGGCGGCGCCCTCTGCGATCAGCGCCCAGGCACTGCCGCTGCCCTCTACGGCGTAGCCCTGCTCCGTGGAATACTGGGCAACGTATTTGGGAGAGTAGTCCGGATTGCCGGTGAGATACAGCGCGGCCATGGACAGGCAGGTGGGGCCGCAGCCGGTACAGCCCAGCAGGCCGCCGGAATAGGCGGTATAGCCCCAGCGCTCGTCCCACTGCATCAGCAGAGGGACGGTGTCCGAATCCGCCTCCCGGGACAGGTCAATGTCAAAATTCTTGTCCTTGTTTTCAAAGTAGTCCTCTACAAAGGGCCGGGCGTCCTCATTTTTCTCCCAAAGGGCCTGAAGGGCCTCCGGATAGGCGGAGAGAGATGAATTCTTTTCCCTGGCCTGGGGAGGAATTACCTCGATAAAATCCGGAGCCAGCTTCCAGAGGGCGATGCCCAGAACCGCCAGCAGCAGTCCCACCCTGAGCCAGCCCAGATTGCGGCGGCGACGCCGCCTCCTGCCTTTTCCTGTCTGTTCCATAACGTACACTCCCCGGCACCGGCAAAAGCCGGCAGAATTTGACAGGCTTCAGCATAGCAGAGAGAGCTTTCATTTCCCTGGGAATTTGGTAAAGGATCGCTGAGGATTTGATTAAGGTTTTGTGAAGGCTGATGCTGACCGGTGTGTCCCTGAAGGCGGAGAGATGCTGTCCTGCATGCCAGCTGCTCCCCGCTGGCGTAATGGAACCGGTGCGGCCTGGAAGCGAACCGGATCTGGCTGATTTTTCCTTCAAAAATATATTCGAATTGAAAAACCGACAAGAATTGGAAGAACATTTTGACAGAGATGATCCGGGCGGTTATAATCATGATTAAGAAAAAAGGGTTGAAAGCAGCGGGGAGGAGTGACGGTGTGATTCGGATCGCAATTGTAGAGGACGAGATCGAGAGCGTACGGGAGCTGGAGTACTTTCTCCTGCGCTATGGACAGGAGCGGGGCTGCGAGATCAAGAGCCGGGTGTTTTCCGACGGGGAGGAGCTGGTGCGGAGCTACCGGCCGGAATACGACATCATCCTGATGGACATTCAGCTCAAGGAGATGGATGGCATGACCGCCGCCGAGCTGATCCGCCGCCAGGACCCGGAGGTTATGATTATTTTCATCACCAATATGGCCCAGTACGCCATCCGGGGTTACGCGGTGGACGCGCTGGACTATGTGCTCAAGCCGGTGACCTATTTTGCCTTCTCCCAGCGGATGGACCGGGCG
Source organism: Candidatus Onthomonas sp. (assembly GCA_051866815.1). Taxonomy (GTDB): domain Bacteria; phylum Bacillota; class Clostridia; order Oscillospirales; family Oscillospiraceae; genus Onthomonas. The sequence continues at coordinate 22,996 of JBJDXS010000055.1, forward strand.
GCTGACCGGCTGAGCCGGCAGCGTACCCACTACCTGACGGTTCCGGTCAAGGGAGGCGCCCAAAAGCTGGACGTGGGCCAGATCCGCTACGTGGAGAGCCGGGGGCATACCCTGATTTTCCACATGAAGCGGGAGGAGATCATCTCCAGCGGCACCATGAAGGAGATGGAGGATCTGCTGGAACAGTACGGCTTCTGCCGCTGCAACAAGGGATATCTGCTCAATCTGGACTATGTGGACGGGATTCAGGATGGATGTGCCTTGCTGGGAGAGGAGCGGCTGCTCATCAGCCGGGGGCGGAAGAATCCCTTTATGGAGGCGCTGGCCAACTATATGGGTGGACTTACCAAATGAACGGAATGACTAGTCTGCCCACCATTCCCCGGATCTACACCGCTGCGGCGGAGTGGCTGAGCGTCATGGTCTTTGTCCAGGTGCTTTACCACCAGCGGCGGCTGAAGGGAGTTCAGCTTGTACTGGCGGCAGTGGTGGGTCTGGCGGCCCTCAGCCTGGAGCTGACGCTGACAGACGATTTGCCGGTTGCCTTCTGGATTCCCAGCATGGTGGGCGCTATGGCGATTATGTACGGCATTCTCTGCGCCTGCTGCGATCTGTCCTTGCTCAGCGCAGGCTATTGCTGCGTCCGGGCCTTTCTGGTCTCAGAACTGGCTGCCTCCCTCAGTTGGCAGCTGTACTATTTCTATTCCAAGTACCTGATTATCAGTGGCACACACTACGGACATTTGATTTCGGCGGTGCTGGTCTTTCTGGCGGTGTTTGCCGTTCAGTGGTGGCTGGAGCGGCGCTACAATGATGACGGACGCTGTGATCCCGTCCGTGCGCGGACCTTTTTGTCGGTTCTGGCCATCGGAGTGGCTGCCTTTACGGTCAGCAATCTCAGCTTTGTGGATGCAAACACCCCTTTTACCAGTCAGTTCACAACAGAGATCTATAATATCCGCACCCTGGTGGATTTGGGGGGCGTCGCCATCCTCTATGCCTTCCACATTCAGCACAGGGAGCTGCACATGAAGTACGAGCTGGACGCCATCCATAATGTGCTGGAGACCCAGTATGTCCAATATCGCCAGTCCCGGGAGAGCATTGAGGTCATCAACCGGAAGTATCATGACCTGAAGCATCAGATTGCCGCTCTCCGCGCAGAGCCGGATGCCCGCCGGCGGGGCGAGTGGCTGGACGCCATGGAGAGCGATATCGCTGCCTATGAGGCACAGAATAAGACGGGAAACTCGGTACTGGATACCGTACTCACCGGCAAGAGCCTGTACTGCCAGAAGCATCGGATCAACCTCACTTGTGTAGCGGACGGCACTTTGCTGGACTTTATGGATGTGATGGACATCTGCACCATCTTCGGAAACGCCCTGGATAACGCCATCGAGTCTGTGCTCCAGCTGGCGGATAAGGAGCAGCGGCTGATCCATCTGTCTGTCTCCGGACAGAAGGGCTTTCTGCTCATCCTGGTGGAAAACTATTACAGCGGCGAATTGAAATTTGAAAACGGACTGCCCATGAGCACCAAGGGAGACGACAAGTTTCACGGATTTGGCGTCAAGAGCATCCGATACTCTGCCGAGCGGTATGGAGGTACGGTAGGCATCACCACCGAAAACCATTGGTTCCATCTGAAGATCCTCATTCCGCTGCCTGCCGGCAGGGAAGAGAAAAAATAGTAAAAACCCAGGCAGTGAAGTTGCACAAAACTGCCTGGGTTTTTTTGTACAATATAGAAATATTGCACTGCAATTTGTGCTGAGAAACCGTCAGTTTGTGAAAAAGTACTTTTCCGAAAAAAGAAAGTATGGTATACTATGCGAAGCTTAGGAAAGCAACTTTGCAAAAAAGAGGAGGAAAACAAATGCTAAGCATCAACATGGCTGACGTCATCAACGTCGTCAACCAAATCTCCGGTCATCTGATCGGCATTGCGGCTGCCCTGGTGATTGCGATCGTTGTCATGATCGCGGTCAGAAAGCTGCCCAAGGCCATGAAGAGACTGATCCGCGGCGAAGCAGGCGTTGCCCTGGTTCTGGCAGTGCTGATCATTGTCAACCTGATCTGCACCGGCCCCATGGCTACCCTGCTCACCTCTGTTGCCGGCAAGCCTGTCAGCACGATTGACGAGGCTACCACCGCAGAGGCCACCGAGCTGGTCGCTGAGGTCGCCGAGGAGGGCATCGTGCTGCTGGAGGACGAGGACAACATCCTGCCTGTCACCGGCGGCAAGCTGAACGTCTTTGGCTGGGCCTCCACCAACCCCTGCTACGGCGGCACCGGCTCCGGCGCCTTGAACGCGGCCTATCCCACCGTGACTCTGCTCCAGGGCCTGAACGAGGCTGGCATCGAGACCAACACCGAGCTGACCGACTTCTACAGGGCCTATAAGGCCGACCGCCCCAATGTGGGCATGTGGGCCCAGGACTGGACCCTCCCCGAGCCCAACGTCAGCCTGTACAGCGATGAGCTGATCAGCAACGCCAAGGCCTTCTCCGACACCGCGATGATCGTCATCACCCGTGTCGGCGGCGAGGGCGCTGACCTGCCCACCGATATGACCGCCGTCGTGGACGGCTCCTGGGCCACCCAGGGCAGCGGCGACACCTATTTCGCCGGCGTCTATGACGATTCCCTCAACGAGGGCAACGACTGGGACGAGGGCGATCACTTCCTGCAGCTGTCCAACCGCGAGGAAGAGATGATCGACCTGGTCTGCTCCAACTTCGACAAGGTCATCCTGGTCTACAACGGCGCCAACCCCTTCGAGCTGGGCTTCATTGAGGACTATCCCCAGATCAAGGGCGCCATCTGGTGCGCCGGTACCGGCCAGGCCGGCTTCACCGGCTTTGGCAAGTTGGTCTCCGGCCAGGCCAACCCCTCCGGCAAGCTGATCGACACCTTCGTGTATGACCTGACTGCCACTCCCACCTGGAACAACTTCGGCAACTTCGTCTATGACAACATGGACGAGTTCACCTATGAGACCAGCATGTGGGGCTCCGACACCAAGATCTACACCGTGCCCTCCTTCGTCAACTATGTGGAGAGCATCTATGTGGGCTACAAGTTCTATGAGACCGCCGCTGCCGAGGGCGCCATCGACTATGACGCCACCGTACAGTATCCCTTCGGCTATGGCCTGTCCTACACCTCCTTCTCCCAGGAGATGAGCGCCATCACCGAGGCTGACGGCAAGCTGAGCTTCGACGTCACCGTCACCAACACCGGCTCCGTGGCCGGCAAGGACGTGGTCGAGGTCTACTACAATCCTCCCTACACCAACGGCGGCATTGAGAAGGCTTCCGCCAACCTGATCGACCTGGCCAAGACCGATGTTCTGGAGCCCGGCGCTTCCCAGACCATCTCCTTCAGCATCGACGCTGAGGATATGGCTTCCTACGATGACCGGAACGCCCAGTGCTATGTGCTGGAGGCCGGCGACTACATCATCTCCATCAACTCCGACTCCCACAACGTGATCGCCTCCCAGACCTACACTGTGGAGAGCACCGTCACCTATGGCGCGGACAACAAGCGTGAGAGCGATCAGACCGCCGCTGTCAACCAGTTTGACTATGCCCGCGGCACCGCTACCTATCTGTCCCGTGCCGACCATTTCGCCAACTACGCTGAGGCCACTGCCGCTCCCTCCAACTACTCCATGCCTGAGGAGTCCAAGGCCGGCTTCTACAACAACAGCAACTATCTGAGCGCTGAGGTTGTCGCCGCTGAAGAGGACGCCGACGCCGCGCCCATCACCACCGGCGCCAAGAACGGCATCAAGCTGGTTGACCTGCGGGGCCTGGACTATGACGACGCCAAGTGGGATCAGCTGCTGGATCAGCTCACCATCGAGGAGATGGGCAACCTGATCGCCCTGGGCGGCTATCAGACTCTGGCTCTGGATTCCATCGACAAGTATCGTACCAACGACTGCGATGGTCCTGCCTCCATCAACAACAACTTCACCCATCAGGGCTCCGTGGGCTTCCCCGCTGCCGTGATGATCGCCGCCACCTGGAACAAGCAGATCGCCCATGACTTCGGCGCCAGCATCGGCAAGATGGCTGACGAGATGGATACCTCCGGCTGGTACGCTCCCGCCATGAATATCCACCGCAACGCCTTCGCCGGCCGTAACTTCGAGTATTACTCCGAGGACGGCGTCCTGTCCGGCATTATGGCCTCCAACGCTGTTGTCGGCGCTCAGGAGTACGGTGTCTATGCCTACATGAAGCACTTTGCCCTGAACGATCAGGAGTGCAACCGCTGCGGCATGATGTGCACCTGGTCCACCGAGCAGGCCATCCGTGAGATCTACCTGAAGCCCTTCGAGATGTGCGTGAAGGATGCCGACTGCCACGCGGTTATGTCCTCCTTCAACTACATTGGCAACCGTTGGGCCGGCGGCTCCAACGCCCTGTGCAACATCGTCCTGCGTGACGAGTGGGGCTTTGTGGGTATGGTCCTGACTGACTACTTCGGCGTCTATGGCTACATGAACGCCGACCAGGGTATCCGCAACGGCACCGACTTCTGCCTGGTCAACTATCCCACCGCTACCAGCCAGGTTCAGTTCCGCGAGACCAACGGCGCCCAGCAGGCTATGCGCACCGCTACCAAGAACATCCTGTACACCGTGGTCAACAGCCGTGAGTACAGTGAGTCCGGCATCGCCAAGGCGACTGAACCCAACCAGTGGGAGACCATCCTGAACACCGTCAACATCGCTGTTGCCGTGGTTCTGGTCCTCTGGGAGGTTCTGCTGGTTCGTAACTTCCTCAAGCGGAAGAAGAGCGTCCAGTAAGAGAAGACGGGTAGAGCCCGCTTCCTGACATCTCAGCTCCCCGGCTCCGCCGGGGAGCTGACCCCCATCCGATTCGGATGGGGGTCTGTCCAAACGGCCCGGTTTCGGGCCTTTTGGACAGGCTGAACATCTGTCCTGAGAAGAAAACAGAAGCGATTGGACTATGAGGAGGATTTTATGCTGAAACACCAGGATATCATCTCAAAAATGACGCTGGAGGAGAAGTGCTATTTTCTCTCCGGCAAGGACTTCTGGACGACCCGTACGGTAGAACACGCCGGTGTGCCGTCCATCACCCTCTCTGACGGCCCTCATGGCATCCGCAAGCAGGAGGGCGCCGGCGATCAGCTGGGCTTGAACGGCTCTGTCCCTGCCACCTGCTTCCCCACGGCGGCCACCATGGCCAACTCCTGGGATCCGGAATTGGGCGAGGAACTGGGCCGCTGTCTGGGCGAGGAGGCGGCTGTGCAGAACGTGAGCGTCCTGCTGGGTCCCGGCATGAACATGAAGCGCTCCCCTCTCTGCGGCCGGAACTTCGAGTATTTCAGCGAGGACCCCTATCTGGCGGGTAAGATCGCCGCCGGCTACATCCGGGGCATCCAGTCCAAGGGTGTCTCCGCCTGCCCCAAGCACTTTGCCGCCAACAACACTGAGCTGCGCCGTCAGGCCTCTGACTCGGTGGTGGATGAGCGCACCTTCCGGGAGATCTACCTCACCGCCTTTGAGATTGCGGTGAAGGAGGCCAAGCCCAAGAGCATCATGTCCGCCTACAACATGATCAACGGCGTGTACGCCAACGAGAACGCCCACCTGCTCCAGGAGATCCTCCGGGACGAGTGGGGCTTCGACGGCTTCGTGGTCTCCGACTGGGGCTCCTGCAACGACTACACCGACGGCGTCCGTGCCGGCGCCAACCTGGAGATGCCCACCACTGCCGGCGACTCCGGCAACCAGCTGGTCAAGGCCATCTACGACGGCCGGATTGCCGAGCGGGAGGTGGATCAGCGGGTGGACGAGCTGCTGGACGTGGTTCTGGCCACCCGGGCTGCCTGCGACGCCGTCCAGGGCAGCCAGTTCGACGTGGAGGCCCACCATGCCATGGCCATGAAGGCCAGCGAGCAGTCCGTGGTACTGCTGAAGAACGAAGGAAACATCCTGCCTCTGGCCAAGGGCGCCAAGGTGGCAGTGATCGGCGACTTTGCGGATACCCCCCGGTATCAGGGCGCCGGCTCCTCGGTGGTCAACCCCACCAAGCTGGACTCCACTATGGGAGTCATCGGCAACTTTGACCTGAACGTGGTGGGCTTTGAGAAGGGCTATCCCCGTGTGGGCAAGGGCGACCCCGCCATGGTCTCCGCCGCTGTGGAGCTGGCCAAAAAGGCGGACTACGTCCTGCTGTACCTGGGCCTGGACGAGATCTCCGAGTCTGAGGGCCTTGATCGGGCCAACATGAAGCTGCCCCAGAGCCAGGTGGAGCTGCTCCAGGCGGTCAGCCAGGCCAATGCCAACGTCATCGTGGTCATGTCCGCCGGCTCCGCGGTGGAGATGCCCTGGCTGGATCAGTGCAAGGGCCTGGTCCACGGCTATCTCTGCGGTCAGGCGGGCGCCTCCGCCGTCCTGAAGGTGATTCTGGGCGACGTGAACCCCTCCGGCAAGCTGTCTGAGACCTATCCCGTCTCCTATGAGGATGTGCCATCCGCCCCCTATTTCCCCGCCAAGGAGAGGACGGTGGAGTATCGCGAGGGCCTGTACATCGGCTACCGGTACTTTGAGACCGCCAATGTGCCTGTCCTCTTCCCCTTCGGCTACGGCCTGAGCTACACCACCTTTGCCTACAGCGACCTGAAGGTTACCGACAAGAAGGCCACCTTTACCCTGACCAACACCGGCGACCGGGACGGCGCCGAGGTGGCTCAGCTCTATGTCTCCGCCCAGTGCAAGGGGGTCTATCGCCCGGTCAAGGAGCTCAAGGGCTTTAAAAAGGTGTTCCTCAAGGCCGGCGAGAGCAAGCAGGTTACCATCGAGCTGGACGACAAGGCCTTCCGGTACTTCAACGTCAAGACCAACAAGTTCGAGATTGAGCCCGGCGTCTATGACATCCTGATCGGCGCCAGCGTGGCGGACATCAAGCTCAGCGGCTCTGTCCGGCTCAAGGGCACTGCGGCTCCGCTGCCCTACAAGATGGCCGAGCTGCCCAGCTACGCCTCCGGCCAGATCAAGAACGTCTCTGACGAGGAGTTCACCAAGCTGCTGGGCCACGCCATCCCCGACGGCCACTGGAGCGGCACGTTGCAGATGAACGACGCCATCTGCCAGCTCTATTACGCCAAGAGCCTGAAAGCCCGGCTGGTCTGGAAACTGCTGACCCACCTGCTCAACAAGAGCATCGAGAAGGGCAAGCCTGATCTGAATATCACCTTCATCTACAACATGCCCTTCCGGGCCATCGGCAAGATGGCGGGCGGCATGGTCTCCCAGGAGATGTGCGAGGGCATCGTGACCATCGTCAATGGCCACGCCATCGCCTTCTTCAAGGGCCTGGGTAAGGTGATCGGCGGCTTCTTCCGGCAGCAGAAGATCATCAAGAAAGCCAATGAGATGAAGTAAAAGAGAAGTCTGGAGGTAACGCGCAATGAATTTTCTGAACCAGTTTGCCGAGAAGCACCCTAAGGCGGTGGAATGGATCCGCAAGGGCGGACTGTTCGTCATCTTCAGCTATGTGGTGACTTTTATCAAGATGCTGCTGCTGATGTTCCTGCCCGCCTTCTACCGTGGCATCGTGGGTGACTTTGAGTGGCTGTGGCCCAACATCCCCCTGACCATCGCCGGTGTGGAGTTCAACCTGGCCATTGTGGGCAACTCCCTGGCCACCGGCGGCATGGCCTATACCCTGGCCAACCTGACCACTATCTTCCTGGGCGAGTGCATTAACTTCCCCCTGCAGCGGAATGTGACCTTTAAGAGCCACGGCCCGCTGGGCATCCAGATCATCTGCCACTTTGTGGCTACCATCGCGGTGTTCCTGGTCATGAACCTGTTCACCTGCGTCTGGAACCCCATCACCATCGCCTTGATCTCCAACGACGCCCTGCGCAACACCATCCAGAGCGTCGTCACCACCGTGGTCACCGGCGGTGTGGCTATGGTCATCATCTTCGCCGTGGATAACACCATCTTTGCCCCCGGCTTCGGCAAGCCCAAGGCGGAGAGCAAGTAATTCCTTCCACTGTCCGGCAGGCCGTCGCAGGCGGCCTGCCGGTTGAGCCTGTCGTAAAACGACAGGCTCTCCAAACAAATGCGTTGCATTTGTTTG
>JBJDXS010000056.1:0-30652 GCA_051866815.1 Candidatus Onthomonas sp.
ACCTTGATGCCAATTGCACAATATTTTTTCTTCGATTTCTGGTTTTTTGTAGACTATGTCATTTTGACCCAGATGTTTTTGTAGGATTTGAATAAAATATTTTATATATGTGTAGAGGAATCGGAGTGCGCCTCGTATTCGAAGACCGGGAATCCTTTTTCGTCGTAGCGGACGGTCAGATACATGGCATGGCGGTTGGGATCGTAGAGGGGATTGCCAATAATCTCAGGATATTGCCGGGCGTGGAAGAAGCAGAGCTCTGTCATGCCGTCCTCGGCCAGAACGAAAGTATTGTGGCCGGGGCCGTAGATGCCCTTTTCGTCGTCGCTGCGCAGTACAGGCCAGCGCAGCTTGTGCCAGCTCAGGGGATCCAGCAGGTCGCTGCCCTCCTCAGCCCAGAGCATGCCCATGCAGTAGCATTCGCCGGTGGCGCTGGCGGAGAAGGTCAGGAAGATCTTTCCGTTATGCCGCAGAATGGCCGGCCCCTCGTTGACCCAGAAGTCCACCCGCTCCCAGTCATAGTCCGGGGTAGTCAGCAGAACCTGTACGGTGGCCAGCTTGTTGGGGGAGGCCATCCTGGCAATGTAAAGGTTGGAAATCTGCTTGCCAACCCCCACTTTTTCCGCCCAAATGTAATAATATTCGCCGTTGTACGGGAAAATGGTGGCATCCAGAGAGAAGCCCTGGAAGGAGAAGGGATCGTTGTCGGCAGGCAGCATAGGGCCCAGCTCACGCCAGGCGCCGGTCATGGGATTGCCGTCACAGACCAGGACATAGGGACGGATCTCGAAGACGTCATCGATATCGCCGCCGGCGTAATAGATGTAATAGGTTCCGTCCAGCTTGTGCAGCTCCGGGGCCCAGATGTTGGCGCTCTGGGGGCCGGTCAGATGCCGGGTCCACAGCACCCGCTCCTCTGCGGTTCGCAGCCCCTCCAGGGTGTTTGCGTGGCGCAGAATGAGGCGGTCATATTCCGGGACAGAAGCAGTGAAGTAATAGCTCCCATCCTCATCGCGGTAAACGTAAGGGTCTGCACGCTGTTCAATAAAAGGGATATTGTAGGCTGTTTTCTTCATTGTTCGTTTCATTGTGACACCACTTCTTCGTTGTGATTGCGGCGGCGGCAGCGATGGCGCACGCCGGCTTGCGGGTATTGTAGCGCAGCGGGGAACGGATTACAAGCTGAATTTTGGATTTTATTAAATTATTTCGCCGTTTGACTTATTTTTGTCTATTATGCCAAAGAGTTTTTCGTTGACTTTAGAGAAAGCACCTATATAATGGAAGACAGATATGTACATGCCCATCGCCTGAATAACCGGCGAACTGCTCTGGATGGGAGGCTCTCTATGTTCTCAATTGACGGCCCACTGTGGCGTGGACTGACCTTTATCGGCGACGTGGTTGTGATGCATTTTCTCTGGCTGCTCTACAGTCTGCCGCTGGTCACCATCGGCGCGTCCACCACGGCCCTCTACTACACCGCTATGCGGCGCATCCGTACCGATGAGGGCAGCGTGAGCAGCAATTTCAAGCAGTCTTTCCGGGAGAACTTCCGCCAGGCCACCATCTATTGGCTGGCGCTGGTGGCCTTCGGCGCGCTGCTCTGGCTGGATCTGAACTTTACCTCCACCTATGGGGGAACAGTGGCGCTGGTGATGATGGTGGCCTGCGCGGTGTTTCTCTTTCCCTACTGGATGGTGCTGCTCTACATCTTTCCGGTACAGGCCAAATTCCAGAACTCCCTGTTCGACAATTTCAAAAACGCCCTGCTGCTGTCCATCCGCCATTTTCCGTCCACCGTTCTGCTGACCCTGATCTGGGCCGGCGTGTGGCTGCTGCTGGCCATCTTTCCGCCCTTTACCGGCTTTCTGATCATTGCCGGAAGCGGGGCGCTGGCCTGTGTCACTGCGCCGATCTATATCCAGATTTTTCGCAAGTATCTGCCCGGGGAGCTGGAGGATGACCTGGAGCGCTCCGGAGGCGGCTTTTTTGGGTCTTTCCGCCGATAAATTTGTCCTGTCGGTTTGACGGGGTGTTCCTTGCCTGCTATAATGTTTACAGCAGTTTGCGGCGTTTGTGTAACTTAAGTTTTGTTTTGGATTACTCCTCAGCGCCTCAAAAAGGAGGAACTGTTGTGCAGCATATTGAACACCTTGAGGATGGGTTGGAAATTTTCAAAGCCCTCGGTTCCGGGGTACGCATTAAGATTATTCAGCTTCTGCTCCAGCAGCCCATGAGCATGAACGAACTGGCAACGCACCTTCAGATCTCCAACGGTGCGCTGACCACACATATCAAGAAGTTGGAGGACTGCGGCCTGATCTGCACGTCTACGGAGTCCAACGGACACGGCAATCAGAAAATCTGCAAGGTCACTCAGGACAGACTGCTGATTGATCTGAAAAGCGCGGATGAGGACAAAGAGAATACCTGCTCCGTCTCCCTGAAGGTCGGGCGCTACAACGACTGCAAGGTCTATCCCACCTGCGGACTGGCCACGGCGGAGAAGCTGATCGGCGTGGTGGACGACTATCGGTATTTCTCCCACCCGGATCACTTTGACGCGGATATCCTCTGGTTTTCCTGGGGCTTTGTGGAGTACCAGGTGCCGCTGCTGGCTCCCGCGTCCAGCCACATTACCCAGCTCACCATCTCGGCGGAGCTCTCCTCTGAGGCGCCGGGCGCCAACAGCTGCTGGCCTTCGGATATCAGCTTTTTTATCAATGACATTCATGTGGGAAACTGGACCTCGCCCGGCGACTTTGACGATGTCCGCGGCATCTTCACTCCGGACTGGTGGTATCCCAACTGGAACCAGTACGGTCTGCTGAAGATGCTCTCTATCAATGAGCGGGGAACCTTCATTGATGGCATCCGCATCTCTGATGTATGCATCTCCGACCTTCAATTGGAAAAGTGCAGCCGCATCCGTCTGCGCTTTTCAGTGGAGGAGGATGCGGAGCATGTGGGCGGCCTCACGATTTTTGGCCGCTCCTTTGGCAACTACGCCCAGGATATCCGTGTGAATATGAGCTATGTTTCCAATAAGCAACCACTCTGAGCAGAAGAATGTCTTCCGGAATTGCGCTGAAAAACAGGCTGCCCGATGGGACAGCCTGTTTTTGTATATCTGGAGCGGCGGATTTGCCGCGTATTTGAAAGAGGGGATACACATGGCAGATAAACCGGCGGGAGGTCTGCTGCATTCTTTCGTCATGGGCGACATGGTTGCCCGGTATTGGCTGGAAGGGAGCGGACAGGTGGAGCTGCTTCTGCTTCCGGCAGACCGGGAACAGACGATGGGCGAAGCAGCGTGGAGAGAAAAGCAGACCCACGGGGACAGCTTGGCACAGGTGAAGCTGGTGGGGGACGCCTATCCCGGCAGCTACGCAGGCGGAACCAGCCTGCGCAACAGCGAGACGGTATCGCTGTTCCGGTACGAGTCCCAGAGCAGCCGACGGATACAGGATCGCCTTGAAGTGGAAACCTGTCTGACAGACGGAAGAGGGCACCGCCTGATCCACACCCTGACCTGGACAGTGGGGGATTATGCCGTGGACAGCAGGACAACCTTTGCCAATGAAGCGGAGGAGCCTGCATCTCTGGAACTGCTGTCCAGCTTTTCCCTGGGACAGATCACGCCCTACGAACCTGGAGATGCGCCGGACTGCCTGAAGCTGCACCGGATCCGCAGCAAGTGGAGCCAGGAGGGCCGCCTGGTGACCGAGTCGGCGGAGGAACTGCAGCTGGAGCCCTCCTGGGGCTTCTGGCAGGTGAACTCGGTCCGCTACGGTCAGATCGGCTCCATGCCGGTGAAGGGATACGCCCCCTTTGGTGCAGTGGAGGACAGAAGGGCAGGTGTGATCTGGGCGGCTCAGCTGGCGGTGGAGACCTCCTGGCAGATGGAGTTCTACCGCCGGGACGACTGCATGGCCTTTTCCGGCGGCCTGGCGGATCGGGAATTCGGCCATTGGATGAAAACGATCCGGCCCGGGGAGTCCTTTACCACCCCAAAGGCGATTCTGACCGTATGCAGCGGAGTGCCAGGACAGGAGGACACCTGCCTGGTGGACTGTGCCTGTCAGCGGCTGACCCAGTATGGGGAGAAATATGTGGAGGCCGGACCGGCGTGTGAGCAGACGCTGCCCATCCTCTTTAACGAATATTGCACCACCTGGGGCCTGCCCTCCCATGAGAATATTGCCGGCATTCTGTCGGCAATTAAGGGAAAGGGCTTTGACTACTTTGTCATTGACTGCGGCTGGTTTGTGGAAGAGGGAAGGAACTGGAGCGATGGAATGGGAGACTATGTTCCCTCCTGCCGGCTGTTTCCCGAAGGGTTGGGCGCTGTCTGTGAGGATATCCGCCGGGCGGGGATGCGGCCGGGAATCTGGTTTGAGATCGACAACGTGGGCAGAGACGCCCGGGTCTATCAGGAGGAGCGGCTGCTGCTGCACCGGGACGGCCGGGTTCTCACCACCCAGAATCGCCGCTTTTTCGATCTGCGCAAGCCGGAGACGGAGGCCTACCTGTCAGAGCGGGTGATCGGCCTGCTGAAGCGATACGGCTTTGCGTATATGAAAATGGACTATAACGACACTATCGGCCTGGGCTGTGACGGAGCAGAGTCTCTGGGCGAGGGACTCCGGCAGGAAAGGGAGGCCTCGGTGGCGTTCGTCCGCAAGGTGAAGCGGGAGACGCCAGGCATCATTCTGGAGAACTGCGCCTCTGGCGGACACAAGCTGGAGCCGCTGATGATGAGCCTTTGCAGCATGGCCTCTTTCTCGGACGCCCACGAGTGCGAGGAAATTCCGGTCATTGCCGCCGCTCTGCACCGGTGCATCCTGCCTCGACAGAGCCAGATCTGGGCGGTGATCCGGAAGTCGGATTCCCTCCGGCGGATCGGCTACACCATGGCCAATGCCTTTCTGGGCCGCATGTGTCTCTCTGGCGATGTGACGGAGCTGACGGACGCCCAGTGGAAGGCGATTGAGGACGGTATCGCATTTTATCGGAGCATTGCCCCTGTGATCAAGGACGGCTTCAGCTATTTCTATGGAAGCAGGGGCCCCAGTGACCGGCATCTGACCGGCTGGCAGGGGGTAGTGCGGGTACAGCGGGAGAAGGGACACCTGACCGGCGGCCCTCATGCTGCGGCCTATGCCACGGTGCATTTTTTCCGTGGTGAGGTTCCGGAGCAGATTACAATTGGCTTGCCGGAGAACTGCCCGAACCGGATTGCAGCTGTGTACGCGCCGACAGGCATCCGGGCGGAATTGACCGGCCGCAGCCTGACGGTCTGGCCTGCGGGAGAGATGGAGGCGATTGGAATTTACCTGAAATAACACGAAATCCGCTGACACGTAGGAAATATATTACGTTATGCAGCGTGGCGCCGCTCTGGTTTTCGGCCGGATACGCTCGCGATGATAAAAGCAGATATACCGGTGAATCATCCCGTTTGCTTCTTGGAAGAATTTCGGTCTGTGCCGACAGACAACCGCATAGTTCGCTCGCTTATAGCACACCCCCTGCTGCAGTTCTGTTTTCCTGCAGCAGGGGGTGTTTTGCCTGCTTTTTCTGGTTCAGTTCATTGAGCCGAACCGGGCTTTAGGCTGCCTGCATTGACTGGATTTACCGGCTTGGGACGGACGGGGCGGCGGGGCATACGCAGCAGGGCTTTGTGTGGACAGCTGCGACAGAAAGAGGGGATAAGCTGCCGGCTCCCTCGTCCTGACGGAAGAATGTGATGGAATTGGAGTCCTGATTTGCTGCGACCAGGCAGGGGCCGTACAGCAGAAAATCCCTGGGAGAGGCGCCGCCGGAGGGACAGATCTGCAGCAGAACCAGGGTTCCGTCCGCCTGAATCGCGTAAACGGAAATGCTGTCATGTCCTCGATTGGAGGCGAATAAATACCTGCCGTCTTGGGAAATCCGAATGGCCGCCGCCTTGCTTGGGCCGGTAAAGTCCTCAGGGAGGGTGGAGATTCGCTGAAGCGTTTCGTATCCCCCTGCCTGTTCCTGAATGACGCAGATCGTGTTGGAAAGCTCACAGAGAATATAGAGCAGCCCCTCCAGAAGGGGGTGAAACGCAAGGTGCCTGGGGCCGCTGCCGGGCGGTGTGCAAATGGGAGGCAGAAGCGAATGAAGAGAACCGCTTTTGCTTTCCGAAAGGTAACAAAAGACGCGGTCGGTGCCCAGATCACTGACGTATATGGTTTTGCTGTGCTCTGACGCAAAGTGAATATGGGCGCATTCCTGGCGAACCGGATTGACGCCGTGCCCGGTGTATTGGATCAGCTGACTCTGGCGGATGGGGAGGCCGGCTTCGTCCAACTGATAGACGGCCAGGGAACCGCTGGAATAATTGGCGGCAAACAGCATGGAGCCGTCTTTGCTGAGACTCAGATGGCATGGGTTGGCGCCTGACGTAGTGACAGAGCACACAAGCTCCAGGGAGGAGCCTGTGCGCCGGAAGGTGTGGAGCTTCCCGAAGGGAGCGCGCTCCTCCACAGCGTAGAGCAGGGGCTTGGAGGGATGAACTGCCAGATAGGAGGGGTGGCAGACACCGGTATAGGACAGAATTTTGGTGATCGTTCCGCTATCCGGGTCAAAACGGTATTCGGCGATGCCCTCCTCGCGGGCGCTGGCATAGGAGCCAATGTAAAAATGAAAAGGATTCATAGGAGTTCCTTATCGTAGGGCCTGTTGTAACAGATGACGGTTACCAGGCGGAGGGATTTTCCTGACGGTAGTGATGCTTGTCGAAGAGCAGGTGGTAGCGCATCTCGGAGGAGGCGTCAACGGAGCGATGATCGCGAATGTATTCAAAGAGGGTGCGGTGGAAGCGGGTACCGAAGTTGGAGCGGTCGAACTCCTGGGAATAAAAGATGATGCCACTCTCGATGACGGGAGTCAGGTTTTTCATGACAATGTTGTGGGCGCATTCCGCCACCTTGCAATGAAACTTTGCGTCCAGCTTTGAGTAGTTTCGCTTTTTGCGGATAGAGTCTTCAATCTCGATGACGATCTCTTCCAGCTGCCGGATGTCTTCTTCGGTGGCGTTCTCGGCCGCCAGCCCGGCGATGGAGGGCTCCAGGATGATCAGCACCTGAAACAGATCTGTTGTCAGCTGCTGACGGTCGCTGATCATGGCAAAGCCCAGGGGGTCATCGGATATGCCCTGACGCTCGGAGACAAAGCTGCCGGCGCCCTGACGAATGGTGATGATGTTTTTTGAGGCCAGGATTTTGAGCGCCTCCCGGATGGTGTTGCGGCCTGCGCCGAACTGCTCGCACAGCTCGCTCTCTGTGGGGAGCTTGTCGCCGGGGACGTAGTTGTTCTCCTGGATCATAGCCAGGATATTTTCGGACATGACCTGAGCCAGTGTTTTGCTCTTCTTCATAGCTCCTCCTTCGTGAAAATCATAGCAAAAGGCTGAAAAAAGGGAGAAAGAGCGGCTTGTTTGCCACTCGTTTGCATCACATATCTTCGAAGCAGAAGAAAATTCCTGTGGGATATGGTAGCAAATATCTGCATTAAAATCAATAGAAACAGCGGGGTTGAAACGAAAAGAAAAGAAGAGGAATCGGAAAACTCACCAATGCTCCCGGTGAATCCGGGTCGCGTCCCATTTGAGATTGGGGTCACCGGCTGTTCCGGCGTCCGCAGCGGGATAGCCCAGGGCCAGAATGGAGTGGGGGAGAACGGTGTCCGGGAGATGAAACAGGGCGCGCTGCCCGTCAACCCGGTTCATCTGGGGATAGGTGCCCAGCCAGCAGCTGCCGATGCCCAGACTGTGGGCGGCCAGGTGCATATTCTCAACTGCGATGGCGCAGTCGATAATCCAGTAGTCCGGCGCTTTGGCAAAGGCGCGCTGGAGATCGCCGCAGATCAGAATTCCTGTATCTGCCCCCAGGAGGGGAGATGCGGCAGGGCCGTTGATTTCGGCCATTTTATTCAGCGTCTCCCGTTCTCGGACGACGAGAAAGGACCAATCCCGGGCGTTGGTGCAGCTGGGGCCGCTCATGCCGGCCAGCAGAATGGTGCGAAGATCGGCCTCACTGATGGGCTGATCGGTAAAGTGCCGGACGCTCTTGCGGGTGAACAACAGATCCAAAGCTTCCATCGTTTATACCTCCGTGCCTTTTGGAAAATGAACTCCGTTTTGATTAAAACAAATGTGGCCGCCGCCTTTTACGGGAGCGCTGCACCGGCCGCCCTCTGCGGAAGGCCCGAAGGCTTCGGGGTGGGCGAGGATTTTGTCGCAGGTCTCGATCAAATCCGGCACCAGCTTGCTGCTGAAATCCTGAATGCCGTGACCGCAGAAAGCCCGGTCAAAATCGTCCAGGCGAGCGGACAACCGGAGCAGTCCCTCTCGCTGGGCGGCCACGGTGCGGCGGGGATCCCCGGAGGGATAACAGCTGCCCTGAAACAGATCCCGCGCGTGCCGGGGATCCCCGGAGGGATAACAGCTGCCCTGAAACAGATCCCGCGCGTGCCGGGGATCTGCGTGAAAGTCGCTGCCGCCGCTGATAGAGATGTCTCCGCAGCAGATGCAGTCTCCTCCGATGAGAAAGCGTCCCTGCCTGTCCAGGTATGCGGCGTGTCCCGGCTGATGCCCGGGGGTCCAGATCAGCTCAATCTCGTAGCCCTGTCCCAGATTGAAGCGGTATCCATCTGGGACACCGATGACCTGATAGGTTCGGAAGGGGACGATGTCTGCCCGGTCGAAGGGTACGCAGAGGCAGGAGTCGTCCTCGTTGATCAGGTAATCCCATATCCGGGGGTCCTGCTTCCAGTTCAGGTCAGCGACCTGAAGCTCGTGGCAGTAGACCTGTTCGAACTGACAGTTGCCGTAGGAATGGTCACAGCTGCAGTGCGTATTGGCGACAATCAGCGGCTTTCCAGCGGTGATTTGGCTGCACAGGCCCCTCAGATCTCCAAGGCCGTAGCCGGTGTCGATCAGCATAGCTTTTTCCGGACCGTCGATCAGCCACATCCAGCCGAAGCCGCCGGTATCCAGCAGGCTGAACATCAGACCGTAAAGGTTCTCCCGGAATGGGTAGACCTCGACGTGAGGATTGCAGCTGTACACGTGCCTGGTGGGCCTGAACGCCCGGAGCGCTCTGAGCCATGCGTCTTCTGCGTAGTAACGGGGCGGTTTGCCTGAACCGGAGAGAGACGCGGCAGCTGCGGCGCTGCCTGGTTGACTGTGCATGACGGGCCTCCTTTTATGTATGGAATGTATTTTCTTCGAGGGGAGAATAAGACGAAAAATAGGCGGAACGGCGCCGATAATGGCAAAAATGAAGATAATTGTTCGAAACAGGACAGCTATTTTGTGAAAACGCCCGGGAAAAGAGGGCGAATGTTTGACGCAGAATTTTTTCGATAAAACAATAATACCAGACTGGTTGGAACAAGTCAATAGATAACAGCAAAAATCATCCCATGATTAAGAAGAATGAAAGATTTTCAAAAGTAAAATTTGATGGCTAAGTCAAAGGAGGGAGGATTGGTTGATATAACCAAAATAAGCTAATTTGCTTTATATAATTTAAACAAAAATGCATTTATATCTTGACTTGATGGGAAAGAGCTGTTAGAATTCAACTCAAGAAAGAAAAAGACATCCTACAAATTTTGAGTGAGTCCATTAAAATTTGTGGGAACAATATGAGGGGGAGGGGAGACGAGAATGTACCGGAAACTTGTTATTTTTGATGTGGACGGGACAATTATCGCGGGAGATGTGCTTCCGCAGAGCGCGGTAAATACAATCCGTCAGATCCGGTCCAATGGAAACCTGGCTGTGTTCTTTACCGGCCGGCCCTATACCCATGTAGACCCCAGAGTACGGGAGATCGGCTTTGACGGCTGCATCTGCACCATGGGCGGCTATATCCGCATTGGCGAGCAGGTCGTGCAGGATATCCGCCCCCCGGCGGAGCAGGCCCGTAAAGTGGTAGAGCTGGTGAGGGCGGCAGGGCTGGACGCGGCGTATGAATCCATGGCGGGCATCCAATTTGACCAGACCCGTCCGCTGCCGGCTTTTCTGCAAGGCCTGAAACGGCACTTTACGGAGCTGGGTTTTGACACAGACCGCAGCATTGATGAGCCGGATTTCTCCTTTGATAAGCTCTGTGTCTGGACCAACGAAAACAGCAGCTTCCAGGGCTTTGACGAGCAGGTCAGCGCCTATCTGGACTGTATTGGCAAGAAGGAGCATATGGAGGAGTGGGGCGCGAAGGGAATCTCCACAGTGGACAGCGTTCACGCGGTTATGGAGTATTTCGGCGTGGCAAAGGAAGACTGCTACGCCATCGGCGACAGCACAAACGACATGCCCATGCTCCGTTGCGTCGGGCACACCATTGCAATGGGACAGGCGCCCGAAGCGCTGAGATGCCAGGTGGACTTTGTCACCAGAGCGATTGAGGATGACGGTTTGGCATATGCCATGGAACATTACGGACTGATCTGAGCGCGGCACTGACTGCGGAAAAAAGATACATTCCTATGTGCATTCACATCCAGGAAGATGGATGGTGCGAAAAAATAAAAAACGGAGGAGAAAACAATGACAAACCTGAAGAAGATCCTTAGCCTGATCCTGGCCCTTGCCATGGTCCTGTCTCTGGCGGCCTGCGGCGGTTCGTCCGGCGGCGAAGCTGTAAAAGAGCCTGCAGACGATGGCGGCGCCGCTGCGGCAGACAGCGGCGATACCGGCGACGCTGCGGCGCCTGCCGAGAGCGGCGGGGCTGTGGACACCAGCGTGCTGCGTGTGGCCCTGACCAACCCGTTCACCGGCGCATCCGCGATCCACACTGCAAACCCCTATTACTACTCCACCCTGGATCAGGTCTATGAGACCCTGCTCTGCTACGCTGACGGCCAGTATTACGGCGTCCTGGCAGAGAGCTGGGAGCAGACGGAGCCTGGCGTCTGGGCCATCAAGCTCTATGACGGCATTACTGACTCGGAGGGCAATCCCTTTACTGCTGAGGATGTGGCCTGGGCCCTGAATGCCCAGAAGGATGTGGGCTACGATGAGGCCAAGTACTACGATTACGACGCCGTTGAGGTAGTAGACGACACTAACTTGGTATTCACCATGAACACCGACTCTGAGGGCGCCTTCTACACCATCGCCACCAAAATTTTCCTCTGCACTCAGGAGGCATATGATGCCAGCCCTGATCAGCTGGCAACGAAGCCTGTGGGCACTGGCCCCTATGTGGTGACCAACCTGACCGAGGGCTCCTCTTGTACCCTGACCAAGCGCGGCGATTACTGGCAGACCGGTGAGGTCGCTCCCAGCATGGTCGCGAACTTCGACACCATCGAGATCAGCTTCGTCCCCGAGGCCACCCAGATGGACATCACCATTGAGAGCGGCGACGTCCAGTTCGCCGGCCAGGTGGATATGAGCATCTCCGGCAACGTGGATGCAGTGGAGTCCATGACCAGCAACTACATCTCCAACGGTACCTACAACGGCCTGTCCTTCAACATGAACAACGACCTGGTGGGCAGCAATAAGGCGCTGCGTGAGGCTGTCTGCTATGCTATCGATCCTCAGGGCCTGATTGACGGCGTCTATTCCGGCCACGCCACCCTGATGAACTTCTACGGTATGGCCACCGCCATTGACTATGACGGCTCCTGGACTTGCCCCATCTCCTATGACCCCGAGATGGCCAAGACCAAGCTGGCCGAGGCTGGCTATCCCAACGGCGTGACCCTGACCCTGCTGGCCAACAACGTGGGCGAGGACGCTCAGATTGCCGAGCTGATTCAGGGTTACCTGTCCATGGTGGGCATCAATGTGGAGTTTGACTACGTCGATCCCGCCACCCAGACTGCCCGCCGCGCTGAAGGCAACTGGGACATCTGCCTGGCCGGCGGCATGGGCGTGGCTGATATGTTCCTCTTCTACGCCAACATCTACGCCCGTGAGAGCACCGGCATGTCCAAGTACTTCCACAACGACGAGGCTCTGTATTCCGTCTATGACGTCTTTGCTGCCGCCGGTGGCAAGACCGCGGAGAACCTCAAGGGCCTGTATGAGTACGAGTCCTCCAACATCACCTGGTTCCCCATGTTCAATAAGCAGGTTCTCTATGTCATCGACAACAACTACGGTGGCATCCTGTATAACGATCTGTACATGTCCCTGCCCTATCTGGGCACTCTGGCTCCCAACGCGTAAGCCAGGTCAACCAGCGGCATAACTTTCAGGCGGTGCCAAATCCTCTCAAGGCGTTTGGCACCGCCTTTCTAGAAAATCTGCATTCATTTGGTCCGAACAGCCGTGCTTCAGAGAACAGAGCGCACGGTCTTAGAGGGGTGTGAGACGATGAGAAAATATATTGCGAAACGGCTTCTGTTGATGATCCCGGTCATTCTGGGCGTTGTCATACTGGTGTTCACGCTGCTGTATCTGGCCCCCGGCGACGCGGTTTCCGTCATTCTGGGCAGCGGCTATACAGAGGAAGCGGCGGCAGTCATGCGGGAGGAGCTGGGCCTGAACGAACCGTATATCGTTCAGCTGGGCAACTATCTGGTGCAGCTGGCCCATCTGGACTTCGGCAAGTCCTGGGTGTCCGGTGTTCCGGTGGCCCAGGAGTTGATGGCCCGGGCGCCCCGCACGCTGATTATCGGCAGCGTCAGTATTCTGATTACCGCAGTCTGCGGCATTCTGCTGGGCATCGTGGCCGCCATCAATCAGAACAAGTGGCCTGATACCGTGGCAACGGTGCTGGCCCTGCTGGGTACCTCCCTTCCCAACTTCTTCTTTGCACTGCTTCTGGTGCTGGTTTTTGCCTACTATCTCGACTGGCTCCCGGCCTACGGCATGGGCGGCATCGAGTACTATATCCTTCCTGTCATTGCAAACGCGGTGGGCGGCATCGCAATGCTGACCAGACAGACCCGGTCCAGCATGCTGGAGGTCATCCGGGCGGATTACATCACCATGGCCCGCTCCAAGGGCCTGAGCAACCGGAAGATCATCTTCCAGCACATGCTGCCCAATGCGATGATCCCGGTACTGACCACCATCGGCATGCAGTTTGCCGGCGTGCTGGGCGGCGGTATCATCATCGAGACCGTATTTTCCATCCCCGGTGTGGGCTATTACCTGGTGACCGGCTGCAACAACCGTGACTACAACGTGGTTATGGCCTGTACCATCGTCATTTCGGTGGCGTTTTCCATCATTATGTTGGCGGTCGACCTGTTGATGGCGGCTGTTGACCCCCGAATCAAAGCACAGTTTGCTGAGAGCGGCGCAAGGAAGAGAGGGAAGAAACATGCCTGAGGTCACTGCTGCGGTGAACGGGAGAACGGAACCCGTCATCAAAAAACAGAATCAGTTCCTGGAAGTCCTGAAGCGGCTGAGCCGGAACAAGTCGGCCACCGCCGGTATGATTATTTTCCTGTTCGTGCTTTTTGTTGCGATCTTCGGCGAGGCGCTGGCGCCCCACGACTATGCGGCGGTCAACCCCTCCCAGGCCAACATTGCTCCCTGCGCGGACTATTGGTTCGGCACGGACAACATGGGTCGTGATATCTTCAGCCGGGTGCTGGTGGGCTGCAAATGGTCGCTCATCATCGGTATCGGCGCCCAGCTTATCGCCTGCTTCGGCGGCATCGTCCTGGGCTGCATCGCCGGCTTCTTCGGCGGCAAGGTGGATCAGGTTATCATGCGCCTGTGCGACGTGGTTCAGTCCATTCCCAGCGTGCTGCTGAATATCACTCTGGCCGGCATCTTCGGCCCCGGCCTGTTCAATACCATTCTGGCTCTGGGCCTGAGCGGCATCACCGGCGGCACCCGCCTGATGCGCTCCTCCATTATGACCGTCCGCAAAAAGGAGTATCTGGAGGCAGCCACCGCCATCAACTGCTCCAACTTCCGGATTATCCTGAAGCACGCCCTGCCAAACTCTTTCGCTCCCATGATCGTCTCCTTCACTATGAGCATCGGCAGCGGCATCATCGGCGCCTCCGCGCTGACCTATCTGGGCCTCGGCGTCCAGCCGCCCAACCCCGAGTGGGGCGCTCTGGTCACCGCCGGCCGCAACTATCTGAAGACAGCTCCCTATATGACCCTGATCCCCGGCGCATGTATCCTGATCGTCGTCCTGGCGCTGAACCTCTTTGGCGACGGCCTGCGCGATGCCCTGGATCCCAAACTCAAGAAGTAATACGGGGGGTTCAATATGGAAACAAAGAACAACGATGTCTTTCTGTCGGTGAAAAACCTGACAGTCAAATATGTGACCACGGAAGAGACGGTTCACGCGGTCAACGACGTGTCCTTCACCCTGCGCAAGGGCAGGACGCTGGGCCTGGTGGGCGAGACCGGCGCCGGCAAGACCAGCATCGCCAAGGCAATTTTGCGGATCCTGCCGGTTCCCCCTGCGGTTGTCCCCAGCGGTGAGATCCTGCTGGACGGACAGGACCTGATGCAGCTCAGCGAGGCAGAGATGTACAAGGTCCGGGGCGACAAGGTCACCATGATCTTCCAGGATCCCATGACCGCCCTCAACCCCGTCCTGACGGTGGGCAAGCAGATCTCCGAGGTCATCGCCCTGCACAATAAGATCTCCAAGGCGGAGGCCAGGAGACGGGGCGAGGAGATGCTGGAGATGGTGGGCATCCCCGCCGCCCGCTATGACGAGTACCCAGGCCAGTTTTCCGGCGGCATGAAGCAGCGGGTGGTAATCGCCATTGCCCTGGCCTGCACCCCTGACCTGCTGCTGGCGGACGAGCCCACCACCGCCCTGGACGTCACCATCCAGGCCCAGGTGCTGGATCTGATCCGGGAGCTGAACCGCAAGAAGCAGACCTCCATGATCCTGATCACCCACGACATGGGCGTTGTGGCAGAGATGTGCGACGACGTGGCAGTGGTCTACGCGGGCGAGGTGATCGAGTCCGGCTCTCTGCGGGACCTGTTCAAAAACCCCAAACACCCCTATACCCTGGGACTGTTCGGGTCGATCCCCCGTGTGGACGATGACTCTGACCGGCTTCACCCCATCGAGGGACTCCCCCCAGATCCGGCCAACCTGCCGGAGGGCTGCAAGTTCTCCCCCCGCTGCCCCTACGCGACGGAGGAGTGCCGCAAAAACGCGGTCGGCATGTATGAAGTGACCCCCGGGCACTACTGCAGATGTCTTCAGCAGAAGGAGGGCACAAAGTAATGGCAGAGATTTTAAGAGTAAATCACCTGAAAAAGTACTTCAATGTGTCCAGAGGCGTGCTGCACGCAGTGGATGATGTCTCCTTCTCCGTGGATGAGGGCACGACCCTCGGCATCGTCGGTGAGTCCGGCTGCGGCAAGTCCACATTGGGCAGAACCTTGGTGCATCTGCTGGAGAGCACGGACGGCGAGTTCTTCTTCGAGGGGAAGGACGTGACCCATCTCAAGCGCAGGGGTCTGAAGGAATACCGGGAGAAGGCGCAGATCATCTTCCAGGATCCCTACTCCTCTCTGGATCCCCGGATGACCATCGAGGATACCATCTATGAGGCGCTCCGGCTGACCAAACGATACAGCCGCAACGACATTATGCAGAAGATCACCGAGGTCATGGACATGGTGGGTATCGACCGCCGTCTGCGGCTGTCCTACCCTCATGAGCTGGACGGCGGCCGCCGGCAGCGCGTGGGCATCGCCCGCGCCCTGGCCCTGGATCCCAAATTCATCGTCTGTGACGAGCCGGTCTCCGCCCTGGACGTCTCCATCCAGGCTCAGGTGCTCAACCTGCTCCAGGATCTCCAGCGGGAGAATGGCCTGACCTATATGTTTATCACCCATGACCTGTCGGTGGTGCGCCATATCTCCGACAATATCGGCGTCATGTATCTGGGCCAGTTGGTGGAGACCAGTCCCTCCAAGGAGCTGTTCCAGAAGCAGTATCATCCCTACACCAAGGCGCTGCTCTCCGCAATACCCTCTCTGGATATTGATCACAAGATGAACCGGATCATCCTGAAGGGTGAGATCACCTCCCCCATCAATCCCAAGGAGGGCTGCCGATTTGCAGACCGCTGCCCCTACGCCACCGAGGCGTGCCGGAAGCAGCAGAAGCTGGAGGAGGTCGCTCCCAACCACTTCGTCTCCTGCTGCCGGGTCAGAGAGATCAATGATCTGTGAGGAGGCGTTTCCTTGAACACAAAATACAACTATGACCACTATGAAGAGTGGTATCTGGAGCCACGGGACACCGGCAAGGCGCCTATCGAGTACCTGATCCAGACCCTGGGCGCTCTTCCCGAGGAGCGGGGAGACATTGACCGGAAGCCGGAGTATCAGAGAGACTGGGCGCAGCTGAAAAGTCTGCCGGACTACCACTACAAGACGGGCTGCTACGATGACCCGGAGATGGTGGCCGGCCTCAATGCCAGAGGGCTCCACTATGAGAGCCTGGAGATGGGCGCTACCCGCTGGCTGGTGACGGCGCCCAGAGAGGCCTATGAGCAGCAAAACCGCAGGGTGCCTCTGGTCGTGGTGTTCCACAAGGAGAACTATGATGACCCGCTGTGGAACCTGAAGACGCTGGAGCTGTACCGGGACTATGTGGACGCGGCGGCGGAGAAGCAGGACCGCACCCTGATCTTCATCGTCACCAACGGCGGCCCTGCCAATATGTTTACCGGCATGATCACCGAGGGCATCCAGAACTACTGCGCCGACCGGGATCAGATCTACATCGATATCAGCAACCTGCTCCGCCACGGAAAAACGCTGAGTGAGATTGAGGGCTTCCAGTATCCTGACCTGGAAGGCAAAACGGTGGAGAACCCGGACAGCTGTATCCAACTGCTGGACGGCATTCCCGTCCTGAACTTCAGCTGGAGATGGGTCACCCCCTGGCGGGCCCACAAGATCGATGGAGCCAGCGACGGAACGGTGGATCGGGAGTGGCAGATTCACAGCGAGACCGGCCGCAAAATGCTGCTGGCAAACCAGCTCTCCTATCATTTCAAGTCCTGTAAGGACGACGATATCCAGGCCTACTGGAAGCAGATGGGTCTGAACTATGGCTGCCACTATGTACAGGACGAGCGCTGGATTATCTTCACCCCTATGGAGACCCGGCTGGAGAAGCTGCCGGTTGTGGTGTGCCTGGACGAGGTCAACGAGCCGGACGACCACAAGCCCATCGCCGCTTACTTCAACTACCGGGAATACTGTGACATTGCCTCTCAGGGTGACTGCGCGGTGATCTTCTTCGCCATGGAGAGCCCCCGCCTCAACGACCTGATCTGCGACATCCTCCAGGACGCGGCCCGGCAGTATCCCATTGACCTGTCCCGGGTCTATATGACCGGCCACTCCCACAACGGCCATTTCACTCAGGAGTTTGCCCGCCGCCATCCCAAGGTGGTGGCCTGCATCGCCCCCCTGGGCAACTCTCCCGGACTGCCCACGCCTGCCGTCAGCCATGAGGCAGTGGCGGTGGACGACGCCCGGGCGGCCATTATGGAGACGATGGATATGCCCACCTGTATCATCTGCGGCTGCGGCGAGGTTGGCGGCATGGTGCCCATCTGCCAGACTGCCCATGCCTTTGAGGCAGGCATCAACGTGGAGGGCTACGCGGCCTCCGCTGAGGGCAAGATGGCCATGTGGCGTCGGCGCCTGAAGGCGGAGCGCTGCCCGGATCAGACGGTGGAGGAGATTCTGGCCACGGCCAACAGCTCAAACAAGGCGGTTCGGGCCCTGGGCATTCCCACTGACCGGGCGGAGACGGTGTACATCGACGGCTTTGAGCACTATATTGCCGATATTCAGAACGTGGACGGCAAGTATCACTTCCGTGTGGTGGCCATTGAGAACATGCCCCACATGACCCTGCCCTCCATGCACCTGTGCGCCTGGAACTATATGCGCCGGTTTGCCAGAGATACGGAGACCGGTGAAGTGATTGAATTGTACTGAGTTTTTCTGAAGGAGGAAATCAACGATGCCCTACGGAAATTATACGGAGATGATCAGCAAGCCGGTGCAGGAGGAGGGCTTCTCGGACTATATGACCGAGGCCTGGTACAAAATGCTGCGCACGGCCAACAAGACCAAGCGGGTCTATGACGTGGATCCCTATGTGGAGGTGTACCAGTTCCGGGAGAACCTGTACGGTTTCCTGAACCATATCATCGACAGCGGCGGTCTGGTCTGGATGTGGCTGATCATCGGCCCGGAGAAGGCCATGCTCATCGACACCAGCTTTGGCGTGGGCGACCTGAAGGGCTTGGTGGACGAGATCACCGGCGGCATGCCCCTCATTGTGGCCAACACCCACTGCAGCCCTGACCACTCTTACGGCAACTGCCAGTTTGACCGCTGCTACTCTCACCAGCTTCAGGCCCCTGATATGGAGTGGAAGCAGAACGAGGGGATTCGGAAGTATCTGACCGATGACGACGGAAAGCCCATCTGGGTGGAGTTTGATCCCAAGGATTTTGTGCCCTTCAAGCGCTATGAGTTTGTGGGCGTGCCTGACGGCTATATCTTTGATCTGGGCCAGGGCTATGAGGTGGAGCTGATCAACGTCCCCGGCCATCAGCCCGGCCACAGCACCTATCTGGACAAGCAGGGCCGCTTCCTGATCGGGGGAGACGCCTTCCCCATCGGCGGCCTGACCGGCGGCAGCGATTTCCACGCCGACGCCCGCCACGCCCGGGACGACTTCCAGGGCAGCTGGCTGCCCAGCGAGGACTCCATGAGAAAGTGCACCACCCTGCGGGACGCCCTGATCCGCCTCTCCCGCCGGCTGAATGAGTTTGACAGCATTTTCTGCGGCCACGGCGTCCAGGATCTGAACAGCCACCTGGTTCTGGACATGATTGAGACCTGCAATCAGATCATCGCAAATCCCGACGACTACGACGGGACCCGGGGTGACCGCCGGCTGAAGAAGATCCGGGGCGGAGGCTATATGCCCTACTTTGAAAACGGCGTGTGACTGAGGTGTTGATTCGTCGAAATCAAATTTGAGATAAAGGAGTTATTGTCATGGGTAAATACAGCTATTGCTGCGGCGAAATGTTCCTGCGGGAGGATAACCCCCGCCGCCCGGGCCGCGCGGGCACCTGGATTTTCGGCCAGGAGTTCAAGGGACAGGAGTATATGGAAGAGGCTCCCAATATGGTGGAGGTTCTGGGCATCACCGGCAACTACATGATGATGAACGGCTTCCCCGAGGGCTTCCAGAAGAGAACCTATAATATGGGCGACCATAAGGGCGGCCCCTTCCCCAAGTACAACCGGGGCTGTGACAAGACCATGATCTTCTGCGGCACCGACATGGACAACCTCCGCGACCTGGGCGCCCATGTGGAGTTCCACCTGGGCGAGGGCGAGGACGAAGAGGTCTTTGAGTTTGATGAGCCCAGAGCCATTCTGATCCCGGCCAATGTCCGCTATGGCCCCATCTACATCACCAAGTTCCGTAAGCCCCTGTACTGCTTCAACGTCTACACCTGCAATACCAAGACGGATGCTCAGATCGAGAACGCCTGGGATTTCGTGGGCGATGACAGCAAGATCAAAGAGGTGATCGGCGACGATATGGAGGCCTATCGCTCCTTCTATGGCAGCGACCCCGTGGATCCCATGGGCAAGGCCGTCATGCAGGGTAAGTGAGAATCGCCCTGACTGTCCCGGCTGCCGCAGAGCGGCCGGGACGGTGCGGACGGCGACAGGAAAGGATGAAGCAGGGATGAGAATCGTTGGGTTTAACCATTTTCAGCTGGACTCTGCCGATGTAGAGCGCACCAGGCGGTTTTATGAGTCTCTGGGCGGCAGCGTCACCCAGGTCATGGAGCGCGAGGGCGGCTGGAAGGGCTATCATGTGAAGATCGGAGACAACGCCACCATTGAGATTCAGCCTCCCCGCCTGCCGGAGCAGTGCGGCGGCTTTGACGGATGGGATCATATCGCTCTGGAGGTGGATGACTGCGCCCAGGCCTGCCAGGCCATCGAGGCGGCCGGCGGCAGGATTGAGAAGGCGCCCACAAGCAACAAGCTGGGAGACCGGCCGATTATCAACGGGGTTGCCTACGGCGTGGACGGAGAGAAGATCGAAGTCATCCAGCTGCTGTGAGCGCAGCGCCGGATCACTCACAAAACAGGAGAGAACACGATGAATATCAAAGGAGTCAACCATGTGCAGCTCAACTGCACCGATGTGGAGCGCAGCCGTGCTTTCTATGAGAAAGCCTTTGACGGCAAAGTGCTCAACAAGATCATGACCAAGGACGGCAGCGCCCTGAAGGGTTACATGGTGGAAATTGCCCCCGGCTCTGTGCTGGAGCTCCAGCCCCCCCGCTTCCCCCTGACGGGAAAGACCTCGGGCTGGAATACGATCGCCATTGAGACAGACGACATTGACGCTGCGGTGGAGAAGATTGTGGCGGCAGGCGGCATCCGCGAGGTAGGCCCCATGAAGGGAGCTATGGGAACAGTTCCCATCCTGAACGCTGTGATGATCGGCCCGGAGAACGAGCATATCGAGCTGATTCAGCTGATCTGACGGTCAGCCGCCGGGCAGCGGACGGGAAAGCGCTGAACGACAAAAGAGGGAGAACGGAATCAATGCCGGTTCCGCCGGTTGGGTGGATGAAGCAGCATCCGTGACTCCCTCTTTCCTGTTGCCCGGCTTGTCCGGAGCCGAGAAAAAAGGCAGCGGGGAGGGATTTGCCTCTTCCGCTGAGCACGAGAGGGGAGGAGCGGATGTGAGTACGTTGGCTGGCAGAACCGCAGTTATGACCGGCGTGTCCGGAGAAAACGATTTGTTCCTGGTGCGTACGCTGCTGGAACAGGGGATGAATGTGGTGATGATCACCCACCAGCTGGAGCAGGCCAGAGCGCGCATTGAGGAGCTGGGGCCGCTGGGCAGCCGGTGCAGCGCGGTGACGGCTGTCGTCACCGACGAGGCGGAGACCGAAGCAGCTTTTGCCCAGATCGAGCGGCAGTTTGGCTCCATCGATCTGATCCTCCCCAAGCATGGGGGCCCGCCCAAAGACCGGCCCATTGAGGAGATTGACGGCGCCGGCTTTCTGCGGGAGCTGGAAAACCGTGTCGTGGGCAGCTTTCACATGCTGAAGGCGGCGCTGCCCTATCTCCGGAAAAGCCGGGCGGGGAGAGTGATCTTTGTCTCTTCCGCCGGGGCGCGGATGGGCGGTGCTGGGGAGGGTCTGGAATATACCGTCTCCAAGGGGGCCCTGCTGTCGCTGACCTACAAGGCGGCCCGCCTCCTTGCGCCCGAGGGAATCACCGTCAACTGCATCGCGGTGGGCGGCATGGAGGATCCCGCTCACGACCCGGCCAGGGAACCGCGGGCGGGGCAGATCCCGGTGGGCAGGTTGGGGACCACGGCGGATTTCACCGCCGCCGTCTGCTACCTGGCCAGCGAGGAGGCCGGATTTGTAACCGGCCAGGTCATCCATGTCTGCGGCGGCATGTACATGGGATGACTGGAGGCTATGAGACAGAATTCGTTCAGACCATGGTCTGTTGGATACAGAAAAAGCGGCATGGATGAAAGCACCGGCTCCTGTCCGCCTGTTTTCGGGAAGAGAGAGGGGTGTCATTCATGCCTGCAAAGCAAGAAAAGGCAATTATCAGAGATCTGACATCAGGGAGCGTCATCAAGCAGCTTCTGTTCTTTGCCATGCCGCTGTTCTTTTCCGGCCTGCTGCAGACTGCCTACAATATGGTGGATATGGCGGTGGTCGGTCACTACATCGGAAAAAACGGCCTGTCCGCCGTGTCGGTAGGGGGAGAGGTGCTGAGCTTTCTTACCTTTATTGCCATGGGATTTTCCAATGCCGGTCAGATTATCCTGTCCCAGTATGTCGGAGCGGGACGCCGGGCCAGCATTGGAAAGTTGATCGGAACCCTTTTTTCCTCTCTCCTGATCTGCGGCGCCGTGCTGACCGCCCTTTGCCTGGCCCTGCGGGGGCAGATTCTGGGCTGGCTCAATACGCCGGAGGAGATCTGGGCGGAGGCGTGGAATTATCTGACCGTCTGCTGCTGGGGCCTGATCTTTACCTACGGATACAACCTGGTCAGCGCGGTTTTGCGGGGCCTGGGAGATTCCAAGCATCCCTTCCTGTTCATTGCGATTGCCTCCCTGATCAACATCGTGCTGGATCTGGTGTTTATCGCGGGACTGCACATGGGAGTGGAAGGTGCGGCGCTGGCCACGATTATCGGACAGGCATTCAGCGTCATCTGCGCGCTGGCCTTCCTGATTTCCCGAAAAGAGGACATTGAATTTGATTTTCACCTCCGGAGCTTTCGGATTGACGGCGAACAGTTTGTCCAGCTGATCCGGCTGGGCGTCCCGATGATGCTGCAGTCTGCGGCGGTGACCTTCTCCAAGCTGGTCATCACGTCGTGGATCAACCCCTTCGGCGTGGTTATTATGTCGGTGACGGCCATCGGCAACAAGGTCATCATGCTGACCAATGTGTTTGCCCAGGCCTTCTCTACGGCGGGCGGTTCTATGATCGCTCAGAACATCGGAGCAGAGAAATATGAGCGGGTGCCCAGAATCGTGGGAACAGCCCTCGCCATCGACCTGGTTCTGGCGGCCCTGTTTACCTGGGGGACGCTCAGCTTCCCGGACGCGATTTTCGGCCTGTTCACCAACGAGCAGGAGGTGCTGCTGGCAGCCCGGGAGTTCCTGGGGCCGGCGGTTATCCTGTACCTGGGCTGCGGCATCCGCCCGCCGCTGCACGCGCTGATCAACGGCTCGGGAAACGCCCGGCTGAACCTGGCCATCGCTCTGCTGGACGGCATTGTGGTCCGCATCCTTCTGGCCTATGTCATGTGCTTCCCCCTTGGTATGGGGTATCTGGGCTGCTGGTATGGAAATGCCTTTGCCGGCACGGTCCCGTTCTTTATCGGCGGCGTGTATTTCCTGAGCGGGAAATGGAAGACCAGAAAATACCTGATTAAAGATTGAAAGGTGAGGGAGACGGTATGAAAAAGCAAGCTGCAAAAAGCAATGGCACCATCTGGAACCGGGTGTATACCTGTGTGTTCTGCGCCAATGTCCTGCTGTTCCTGGGCATGCAGATGGTAAATACCCTGGTGGCAAAATACGCGGACGCCCTTGGGGCGGCGCCTACCATTGTAGGCGTTGTCTCCAGCCTGTTTGCACTGACGGCGCTCATTTTTAAAATTTTTTCCGGCCCCGCCATTGACGCCTTTAACCGGAAGTACATCCTGATGGGCGCCATCCTGGTAATTGCCATCTCCTTCGCCGGCTTCAGCATGTCGGTGAATGTGGAGATGCTGTTTGCCTTCCGTCTGCTCCAGGGCTGCGGACAGGCCTTTACCGCCACCTGCTGCCTGGCGCTGGCGGCGGACGCCCTGCCGGCTGACCGGTTCGGCGTGGGAATCGGCACCTTTACCCTGGCTCAGGCGGTCTGCCAGGCCATCGGCCCCACCATCGGACTGACGCTGGCGGAGCGGGTGGGCTACCGTTCCGCCTTCGCGGTGGCGGCCTGCTGCACCTTCTGCGCCGTCGGAGCCGCCGCCCTGATTCGGACGCCACAGCGGGAGCGGGGCGGGTTCCGCATCTCTCTGGGCAGCATCGTGGCGCCGGAGGCCGTTTTTCCGGCCGTCCTGCTCTTCCTGCTTCAGATGACCTTCTGCAACATCAACTCCTTCCTGGTGATCTACGCCGATCAGCAGAATGTCTCCAATATCGGATTTTTCTATACCGTCTATGCCATCGCCATGCTCTTTGCCCCCAGAACGGTGGGCAAGCTGGCGGACCGGTGGGGGACGACCAAGGCGATTGTGCCCGCCATGCTCTGCTTCGCCCTGTCCTTTTTGATCATCAGCTATGCCACCGCGCTGCCGGTATTTTTGCTCGCGGCCGTCATCTCCGCTTTCGGCTACGGCGCCGCGCAGCCTGCCGTCCAGGCGTTGGGCATGAAGTGTGTGCCGGAGGCCCGCAGGGGCTCTGCCAGCAGTACCAGCTATATCGGCCAGGACTTGGGCAATCTGGCCGGCCCCATTGTGGCGGGCTGGATCGTCGAGCGTATGGGCTATAACGCCATGTGGCGGATGATGATTCTGCCGGTTCTGGCGGCCATTCTGATCACGCTGCTGTGCCGGGGCAGGATTACCCGCATTGAGACGGAGTTCCGGGAGCGGACGGCAGGCAAGCCGGCCTGAACCGGAGAGGAGGATGCTGCGATGAAAAATTGGGTACCGGTACACAGCGTTGACCCGGAGACCGGGCGTCTGGTGCACGACCCCAGAGAGGAGCGTCAGCTGGAATATGACCGGGCGAACTTTGCGGCCAACACTGATGTCGGCCGCCGCCAGGAGCAGCAAAGGGCGGATGCGGAGCGCTTCGGCGCGGATCCAATGGGTCGGGAGGCCCTGCGGCACTGGGCGGGCATGGGACTGAAAAAAGAGCTGTTCGATGCCGGACATGATGAGGGGAAATACGCCTACAGCGTTTTTACCCCGTTGGAGCTGCTGCCGGACAAAAAATATGCGCTGGTGTATATGAGTCACGGGGGCGGCCACACCATTGAAATTGCCGAGCACTACGGCTGGAACAAGCTGGCGGCCAGGGAGAAGTTTATCGTCGTCTACCCCTTCAACGGCGGCCGTTCCAATCAGGAGGCGGACACAGAGTTTCCCCGCATCCTGGAGGAGCTGAGGCAAAAGGGCTATCCCATCGACTGGGAGCGGGTCTACTGCGCCGGGTTTTCCTCCGGCAGCGAGGCTTCTGTCTGTGCGGCCTGCACCACGCCGGAGCGGGCGGCGGCGGTGGCTGTTCTGCCCGGCGGACAGCCCTTCAAGGATCTGCGGTTCTACTCCGGCAGGGAGTATTACGCCTCGATGCAGTCGCTGCGCATGCCCGGCTGCTTTATCGGCGGCACGGTGGATGTGGGCAATTTCCCAGCCCCCTGGATTCTGGATCCCGGCATGAGACGGAAGCTGGAGCAGCCTGCCATGCAGGAACGTGTGGCGAACCTGGACATCTGGATGCAGGAGATTGCACAGGTCAGCGGTCACCGACCCCTGACGCTGGAGGGAATTACAGAGCGGCTGACCCGGTCTGAGGATCCGGTTGAGCGGGAGTTCGGCCTGACCTTTCACCGGACTTATACCTTCCGGGCGGAGGGCTGCGACTGGCTGGGCGGCGAGCTCTACGGCGGGGACGGCGCTCCCGTCATGCGCTATGCCCGGGCGGTTGGGGTGCCCCACATCGTCTGGGACAGCCAGATCAAGCTGACCTGGGACTATCTGAGACATTTCCGACGGGATCAGGCGACCGGCGAGAGCATCTATGACCCCGTGGCCTGCTGGGGCGAGCGGTAGACAGGGAGGCAGAACATGGAAGAGAGAAAGATTGACCCCGCTCTGGTGGAGATTCACGCCGCCGCGGAGGAGGCCTATCATCCCCTGATCTGGGAGAAGGGCTGGCGGGTGGCCATTTTGAACGACGCCCCCCGGTTCCGCCGGGAGAACATCACCTATCTGGAGCGGCACCAGACCTCTGACGAGGTGTTTGTGCTGCTGGAGGGCGAATGCACACTGACCATCGGGGAGAGCGGCAGCGAGACAGAGACGGGGAGCGTCCGGTATGTAGCGATGGAGCGGGACAAGCTCTATAACGTCAAGCGGGGAGTATGGCACAACTGCCTGACACAAGCGGGCACCAAGCTGCTGATTGTGGAAAACGCGGACGTCTCCCGGGACAACACCCTTTATGCCCCGACCCACCTGAGGTGACGGTATGAGCGGGCGAAAAAGAGCCATCGTCTCCGGCGCCAGCAGCGGAATCGGGAGGGGCGTGGCCTTCTGCCTGGCAAAGGCGGGCTATGACGTGGCGTTTTCCTTCTTCAGCCACGGAGAAAACGCGGCTGCGGTGCTGGAGCAGCTGCGGCAGACAGCGCCGGGGGGACGCTTCTTTGCCATCCGTGCCGACCTCTCCCGGAAGGGAGAGGCGGTTCGGTTCTTCCGGGAGGCCTGCGGACAGCTGGGCGGTGTGGAGCTGTTGGTCAATAACGCCGGTGTCACGCGGAAGGAGAGCATCTTTGAGCTGACCGAGGAGAGCATGGACCACACGCTGGCCCTGGACTTTCGCAGCTATATGCTCCTGATGCGGGAGGCGGCAGTCTATATGGCCGGGCAGGGCGTGCGGGGAAGCATTGTGAACATCACCTCCACCCGCGCCGGTCGGGCGTACCCTACCGACGCGGTCTACGGAGCCGTCAAGGCGGCCATTGAGCGGGCGTCTGAATCGGTGGCCCTGGACACGGCGCCCTACGGCATCCGGGTCAACTGTATTGCCCCCGGCGCCACCATGCGGCTGACGACGGAGGAGATGAAAGCCCAGGCGGATTCCCCCCATGTGCAGAAAATTGGCTACCTCTCCCCCAGAATTCCTCTGGAGCGCTATGGGACGCCGGAGGACATCGGACAGGCCGTGGTCTATCTGGCGTCTGACGAGGCGGCCTATATCACCGGCGCCACGCTGCGGATTGACGGCGGACTGGCGCTGCCCGGCATGCCGGAGACGGCGGAGGAGGCGGCCTCTGGCTGGGGCGCCCGAAAGCCGGAGAGAACAGGAGGAGAAGCGGGATGAAAATTACAAAGGTCAAGACCATTCTGACCTCTCCCCGGCAGAACTATCTGTTTGTCAAAATTGAGACGGACGCCGGTATCTACGGTGTGGGAGACGCCTCACTCAACGGCAGAGAGCTGGCGGTAGCCTCCCTCATTGAGACCTATCTGACCCCCATGCTGCTGGGCCGGGATCCGGGCCAGATTGAGGACTTCTGGCAGCTGGTCTATCGGGGCAGCTATTGGCGGGGCGGCAATGTGACCATGAGCGCCCTGAGCGGCATTGACATGGCGCTGTGGGACATCCTGGGCAAGGAGACCGGGAAGCCGCTTTACGCCCTTCTGGGCGGAAAGGTTCGGGAGCGGGTGCTCTGCTACTCCCATATCCTGGGAGCCACCCGAGAGGAGAAGATTCAGCTGGCGGCCCGGAGCGTTCAGGAGCGGGGGATGAAGGTCATCCGTCTCCGGGCAGGCCAGCCTGCGGCGGCGGGAACCTTCGGCCTGAGGGCCGATCAGAACGGGCCGGTGGTGGAGCCCTGGGACGGGGAGTGGGAGCTCCGTTCCACAGTGGACTATTTTGCCCGGGTGCGGCAGGCTGTGGGCCCGGATGTGGGAATCATTTACGACCTGCACGAGCGGTTTACGCCGGAGCAGGCTATCCGCGTTATGCGGCAGCTGGAGCCCTATGACCCCTACTTTGTGGAGGATCCAGTGGCGCCGGACTGTCCGGAGAGCCTGCGCTGTGTCCGGGAGAAGACCAACGTCCCCATCGCCTTCGGGGAGCTGTATAAGAGCCGGTGGGAGTGCCTGCCGGCCATCACCAACCGATGGGTGGACTTCCTGCGCTGTGACATCATCCGCATCGGCGGAATCACCGAGGCTCGGAAGCTCTCCGCCTTGGCGGAGACCTACGACGTCCGGATGGCCTGGCACGGCCCCAACGATGTCTCACCCATCACCCACGCGGTGAATTGGCATCTGAATGTCTCATCCTATCACTTCGGCATCCAGGAGGACGGCACCACAGACAACACGGTGCGCAGGGTAATCTCCGGCGGCCCCAGATATCAGGACGGCTACCTGGTGATGGAGGACGCCCCGGGCATCGGCTGCGACATTGACGAAGCGGCGGCGGCAGAATATCCCTTCCGCCGGGCCTATCTCCCCGTGTGCAGACGGCCCTCGGACGGCAGCCTGTGTACCTGGTGAGAGGAGATGTACTGCTATGAGATTTGACCTGCCCTTTGGACTCTCCTTCGATCCGGAGAGCGGATACTGCCGCTCCGACGGGATCAGGCCTTTGGCCCGGAGGGTGTCTGACCTGGCGGACTATTTCCAGGACAGAGAGGCGGCTGCCCGGGCCGTCAAAAACGGAGACCCGGTGCTGTACGAGTACTACAGCCTGGATCTGCCGGAGCGGGAGGGCGTTTTGCAGTTCGGAACCACCATTCTCTATCCCGGCTGTATCGGCCGGGAATATGCCATGACAAAAGGACATTTTCACCGCGTGCTGGATACGGCGGAGGTCTACTATACCCTTCGGGGAGAGGGGCGCATGGTACTGGAGACGCCGGAGGGGGAGACCGATGTGCAGCCGCTGACGCCGGAGCGGGCGTTCTATGTGCCGGGGCGGTGGGCCCACCGCAGCGTCAATGTGGGAGACGAGCCGCTGGTCATGCTCTTTGTCTACCCCGCTCATGCGGGGCATGACTACGGCACCATTGCCGAAAAGGGCTTTCGCAAGCTGATTCTAAGGGGAGAAAACGGCGAGGCAGTCGTTGCGGATAATCCCAACCGGAAGGGCTGGTGAATCTGTATGCTGCGGATTGGAATTGACGTAGGCGGCATGAGCCTGAAGGCGGGTCTGATCCGGGAGGACGGGACAGTTCAGGCCAGCAGGCGGACGGTTTTGCCGGAGGACTGGGCCGGAGACGGGATGGAATTCTGCGAAATTCTGCTCCGGCTCTGTGACGCACTCTTGGAAGAGAACGGCATCCGTCGGGGAGAGATCGGCCGTGTGGGCATTGCGCTGCCCACGGCGGCCAGCGACCTGATGGATGTGGTGCCCTTTATCACCAACATCAACGTGCGCAACCTGCCGCTGCGCCCGTATTTCGCGGCCCGCTGGCCGGTTTCCCTGGTGCTGAGCAATGACGCGGTCAGCGCCGCCTGGGGAGAGTACCGCTTTGGCGCGGGCCGGGGCTGTACCGATTTTATCACAGTGACCTTAGGAACTGGCGTTGGCGGCGGCCTGATTTTTCAGGGAAAACCCCATCTGGGCAAAAACGGCGTGGCCGGCGAGGTGGGGCATATGCTGCTGCGGCAGGGGGGACTCCCCTGCAACTGCGGACGCTGCGGCTGTTGGGAGCAGTATGCCTCGGCCACGGCGCTGATTCGTATGGCGCAGACAGAGATGCAGAAAACCCGGACGAGCCGGTTGTGGCAGTGCTGCGGCGGCAGACCGGAGGCGATCACGGGTAAGATGGTGTTCGAGGCGGCCATGGCCGGCGACCCCTGCGCGAAGGCGGTCTGCGGCTGCTACTGCGAGGCGGTGGCAGAGGGACTGCTCAGCCTGATCAATATCCTCCAGCCGGAAAGAATTGCCCTTGGTGGGGGCATTTCCCAGGCGGATGACAGCCTGCTGCTGAATCCGGTGCGGGAGCGGCTGAGATCCAGAAGCCTGGCCGCTTT
The DNA here is from genome assembly GCA_051866815.1 of Candidatus Onthomonas sp. Classification (GTDB taxonomy): domain Bacteria; phylum Bacillota; class Clostridia; order Oscillospirales; family Oscillospiraceae; genus Onthomonas. The sequence continues at coordinate 29,315 of JBJDXS010000056.1, forward strand.
GGGACAGGTGGAGGAGACGCAGATTGTGAAGGCACAGCTGGGCAATGACGCGGGGATCATCGGCGCCGCGTTTATGCCGCCCATGCGGTCACTGTAAAGAAGGAGAGATTATCATGAGCATATCCCTGACACCCAATCAACTGGCGGGATATTTTGACCATACCCAGCTGCGGGCCTATGCGGTGCGGACAGATTTTGAGCGGCTCTGCGCTGAGGCGCGGAAGTATGGCTTTGCCATGGTGGCCATCAATCCGGCTCCGGTGGCACTGTGCCGCGAACTGCTGAAAGGAACAGCGGTCCATGTGGGAGCCGCGGTGGGATTCCCTCTGGGACAGAACACGATTGAGATGAAGACTGGGGAGACCTTGGACTCCATCCGAAACGGCGCGCAGGAGATTGACTATGTGGTCAATCTCACCCAGCTGAAGGAAAAAAATTACGCCTATGTGGAGCGGGAGATGGCGTCCATTGTCGGCGTCTGCAAGGCCGCCGGCGTGGTGTCCAAGGTGATCTTTGAGAACTGCTATCTGACCAGGGAAGAGAAGACGGCGCTGTGCCGGATTGCTCTGGACGTGGGGCCTGACTATATCAAAACCTCCACCGGATTTGGCACCGGCGGCGTCAGCGTGGAAGACATCGAACTGATGAAGGGGATTGTAGGCGACCGGATTCAGGTTAAGGCAGCCGGAGGCGTGCGGACGCTGAAGGATGCGCTCAATATGATTGAGGCGGGAGCGTCCCGCGTCGGATCTACCGCCAGCGTGAGCATTGTGGAAGAACTGATCCGGCAGCAGGGATAAACGGGAAAGGGAGTCCTCCTGCGCCCAATTGCTCCGCTTTGCTGTCCAATGAAAGTATGATATGTTGAGCGGCAGACATGTGGCTTCGGGCCATGTATCTGCCGTTTGCTTTCACGCAAACGCCGCCCTTGCTTTCGCTGCGCAAAAGGGGAGCGGAGGCAAGGACGTGTCTTTACACAAAAGAGGAATTGTGATATTTTATAAGGTAAAGTGGTAGTGCGTGTTTCTGATTGGAATCGCGGCGAAGGGGACTGTTGTGTGTGAAGGACATTGAATTGGTTTTGGACTTCTCAGCGAAGCTGGGAAAACAGATGCTGCTCAGCGGCGCAAATCTGGAGCGGGTGAACACAACGATTTACCGCATTTGCCATTGCTATGGATTGCGGGAAATCAGCATCTTCTCTCTGAGCAGCGTCATTATTCTCAGCGCAAAGGACGCAGACGGAGAGTCGTTTACCCGCCAGATCAGGGTGCCTGCCTTTGGCATCCAGTTGGAGCGGCTCAAGCGGCTGACGCAGCTGTCCAATCAGATTCTGGC
>JBJDXS010000057.1:0-30612 GCA_051866815.1 Candidatus Onthomonas sp.
GGCTGTGAGCATCTGACCAAGCGCTACGGCGCCCAGACGGTGCTGGAGGATCTGACCCTGACCTTCCGGCCCGGCGGGGCGTATTGCCTCATGGCCCCCTCCGGCGGGGGCAAGACCACCCTCTTCCGGCTCTTCGCCGGACTGGAGACCTCGGACGGCGGCAGGCTGCTGGGCTTTCCGGACTGCCGGATATCCATGGTCTTTCAGGAGGATCGGCTGTTTGACCATCTCTCCCCGGTGACCAACGCCGCCCTGGTGCAGCAGAAGCCGGATCGGGGGCAGATCATCCGGGCATTGGAGGAGATTCTTCCCCGGGACTGCCTGACCCAGCCGGTGCGGGAGCTCTCCGGCGGCATGAAGCGCCGGGCGGCGATTGCCCGGGCGGTGCTCTGCCCCTCGGAGGTGCTGCTGCTGGATGAGCCCTTCACCGGCCTGGACGAGGAGACAAGGCTTCGCACCATCCGCTTTGTCCGGGAGCGGCGGGGGAATCGCCTGCTGCTGCTGACCACCCACCGCCCGGAGGAAGCGGAGCTGCTGGGGGCGGAGGTCATCCGCCTGTGACGGGTGAAAACTGCTGTCGGAAGAGAATTCCGGCGGCAGTTTTTTGCCTTGTTCCGGCTTTTGGGCTATGCTATAATGCAGGGAAGAGAAGAATTACGCAAAGGCGGGTGGTGAAATGACGATAGAGCGGGAGGAGCGGCCTCAGCTGCTCCGTCTGCTGCTGGATATGGGGGAGTCCATGCTCCGTTCCGGAGCGGAGATCCAGCGGATTGAGGACACCATGATGCGGCTGAGCAGCGCCTACGGGGCCCAGCAGACCAATGTGTTTGCCATCACCTCTAGCATCATCCTCACAGTCGTCTTCCCGGATGGAGAGGTGCGTACCCAGACCCGGCGCATCCGGGGTGCGGGCGCCACGGATTTCACCCGCCTGGAGGAGATGAACCGGCTTAGCCGCCGGGTCTGCGCCCGGCCCATTCCCCTCAAGGCTCTGGGACGTGCCATCCACACCCGGACACTGCCGGAGCACCCGGCGACCCTGTATGTGGGCAGCGTGATGGCGGCCCTGGGCTTTGCCGTCTTTTTCGGGGGCACCCTCTGGGACGGAGTGATGGCCGCCCTGTTCGCCCTGGTTATCTGCCTGCTCAAGCAGTGGCTGGCGCCTCTGTGTCCCAATAATGTGGTGTTCTATTTCTTCTGCTCTCTGCTGGTGGGCGGAGGGATCTGCGCCGCCGTGCGGCTGTCTCCCGTCTTTCATCTGGACAAGGTGATGATCGGGGATATTATGCTGCTCATCCCCGGCCTGGCTCTGACCAACTCCATTCGGGACATTTTTGTGGGCGATACGATTTCAGGCATCATGCGGCTGACCGAGAGTCTGCTTTGGGCGGGGGCGCTGGCCAGTGGTTTTATGATTGCCATCATGCTTCTGGGGGGCGGATGAGATGAAGGAGGCTGCAATTCAGTTGTTCTCCGCCTGTCTGGGCTCTCTGGGCTATTGCCTTCTCTTTCATCTGCGGCCCCAGCTGCTGCTGCCTGCCGCCCTGGGGAGCGTGCTCAATTGGGGCGTCTATCTGCTGCTGGAGCCCCGGCTGGGCTCCGCCTTTTACGCCTGCCTGATCGCCTCGGCGGCCGCGGCCCTCTATGCGGAGATGATGGCCAAGCGGCTCCGGGCTCCGGCTACCCTGTTTCTGGTGCCCAGCATCATGCCCTCCATTCCCGGCGGCTCTCTGTTTTACGCCATGAGCAGCGCCGTCCGGGGTGAGTGGACAGAGGCGGGAGCCTACGGCTTTCGCACCGCCGAATATGCTCTGGCCATCGCAGCCGGCATCAGCCTGGTGTGGGCCGTCTACGGTATGGTTCAGCAGCTGATCCGGACAGTGAAACAGAGAAAACAGAGCAGATAAACTGTATTTTCGCACATTGACCCGCCAGAGCAGAATGCTCCGGCGGGTTTTCTGCCGCGAAAACAGTTTTACAACAATTGTTCACAGAACCTCCATTGTTTCCGGAAGTTGGGCATGGTATGATAATTGTGGCGAATTTTAAAGGGGAGGGATTCCCGTGTCCTATATTCAACTGGAACATGTGTCGAAGCGATACCAAATGGGCGAGGTGGTCATCCATGCGGTGGAGGACATCTCTTTCTCCATTGAAAAAGGGGAGTTTGTAGTCATTGTCGGCCCCTCCGGCGCGGGCAAGACCACGGTGCTCAATCTGCTGGGGGGCATGGACAGCTGCTCCGGCGGCGAGATCCTGGTAGACGGTCAGCGGGTCAGCGGCTGCAATGCCCGGCAGCTCACCGAGTACCGCCGGCATGACATCGGCTTTGTCTTCCAGTTTTACAATCTGGTGCAGAACCTGACCGCTCTGGAGAATGTGGAGCTGGCAGCCCAGATCTGCCGGGATCCTCTGCCGGCAGAGGAGGTGCTTCGCCATGTGGGTCTGGAGGAGCGGATGGGGAACTTCCCCGCCCAGCTCTCCGGCGGCGAGCAGCAGCGGGTGGCTATCGCCCGGGCGCTGGCGAAAAATCCCAAGCTGCTGCTCTGCGACGAGCCCACCGGGGCCCTGGACTATATGACCGGAAAGCAGATTCTCAAGCTGCTCCAGGACACCTGCCGCCAGCGTGGGATGACGGTGGTGGTCATCACCCACAACTCCGCCCTCACCCCCATGGCGGATCGGGTGATCCGCATCAAAAACGGCAAGGTGGCTGCGATGATGACCAATCCCACCCCCACGCCGGTAGAGGAGATCGAGTGGTAATATGAGCAAGCGGGCACTGAACAAGGATCTGTTCCGGGAGATCCGAAAGACCCGGAGCCGCTTTTTCTCCATCCTCATGCTGGTGGTCATCGCCGTCTGCTTCCTCTTCGGCCTGCGAATGGCGGCGCCGGATATGAAGGCCTCCATGGACGCCTATCTCGACCGGCAGCAGCTGATGGATGTCCATGTGATGTCCACCCTGGGCCTGACCCAGGAGGATGTGGACGCCCTGGCGGAGACAGAGGGCACCCAGTCGGCAGAGGGCTTTTACACGGTGGACGCTCTGGCTTCCGGCGGCAGCGGCCAGGACACCCTGGTGGTCAAGGCCATCAGTCTGGGAAAGAGCGGCATGAACGCGCCCAACGTGACTCAGGGCCGGCTGCCTCAGAGCGCGGATGAGTGCCTGGTGGAGGAGAGCCTGCTGCTCACTCTGGGCCTGGAGCTGGGAGATTCCATCAAGCTGGACACCGGTACCGGAACCTATGAGGACACCCTGACAGGGGATACCTTTACCATCGTGGGTGTGGGGCAGAGTCCCCTCTACGTCTCCCTCTCCCGGGGCACCTCCACCCTGGGCAACGGCAGTGTCTCTGCCATCGTCACCCTGGACCGGTCGGCCTATGACATGGATTATTTTACCGACCTCTACGTTCAGGTGGAGGGGGCGGAGAGCCTCAACGCCTATGAGGACGCCTATGAGGATCTGGTCGCTGAATACACCGACCGCCTGGAGACCATTCGGGCCCAGCGGGAGGAGGCCAGAACCCAGCAGGTGATTGGAGACGCCCAGACGGAGATCGATGACGCCTGGCAGGAATACTACGATGCCAAGGCAGAGGCAGACCAGGAGCTGGCCGACGGCTGGCAGGAACTGACCGACGCCCGGACAGAGCTGGATGACGGCTGGGCGGACTATGAACAGGGAAAGACCGACTTGGCCGACGCCCGGCAGGAGATTGCGGACGGCCGGAAGGAGCTCTCCGACGCCAAGGACACCTTGGACCAGGGCGAGCGGGATTACAGCGCCGGCCTGAAGGAGTACCAGGACGGCAAAAAGGCCTATGAGGACGGCCTTGCCCAGTACCAGACAGGGGCCGCCCAGTATCAGGCCGCGCTGAGCGTGTTTGAGGACGGCGACGCCCAGTACCAGACTGCTCTGGCGGAATATCAGGCGGGAGAAGACGCCTACGCCGACGGCCTCGCCCAGTACGAGGCGGGGGAGGCGGCCTATGCCGACGGCCTTGCCCAATATGAGGCGGGCGAGGCGGAGTACAGCCAGAACCTTGCCCAGTATGAGGCGGGAGAGGCGGCCTACAACCAGGGCCTTGCCCAGTACGAGGCGGGAGAGGCGGCCTACGCTGAGGGCCTTGCCCAATATGAGGCGGGCGAGGCGGAGTACCGCCAGGGCCTTGCCGCCTATGAGGAGGGCCTTGCGCAGTATGAAGCGGGGGCTCAGGCGCTGGAGGAACAGCGGCAGAAGCTGCTGGCGTCCGGACTGGACGAGAAAATTGTAGACGCTCTGTTGGCGGCGGAGCAGCAAAAGCTGGAGGACGCCAAGGCGGAGCTGGATGAGAGTAAGGCCGCCCTGGAGGCGGGCCGTGCCCAGCTGGACGAGACCAAGGAGACATTGGAGGCCAGCCGCGCCCAGCTGGATGAGGCAAAGGCTACGCTGGAGGTCACCCGCAGGCAGCTGGACGAGGGTAAGGCCGCCCTGGAGGCGGGCCGCAGACAGCTGGATGAGACAAAGGCGATTCTGGAGGCCAGCCGCGCCCAGTTGGATGAGAGCGCGGTCACCCTGGAGGCCAGCCGCGCCCAGCTGGACGAGGGCAAGGCCACCCTGGAGGCCACCGGAACAGAGCTGGCGGCCGGCAGAGCGCAGCTGGAGGAAAACGGGGCGCTGCTGGCCTCCACCAAGGCCACTCTGGAGGCCAGCCAATCCAAGCTGGACGGGGCGAAAACCCAGGTAGAGGATGCCCGGAGCCAACTGAACGAGGGCTGGGAGGAGTACTACAGCGGTCTTGCTGACCTGGATGACGCGGAACAGGAGGTTCGGGACGGGGAGCAGGAGCTGCTGGAGGCCTATCAGGAGCTCACCGACGGCGAAGCGGAGTATGCCGACGGCCTCGCGGAGTACAATGACGGTAAGGCGGAGGCGGAGCAGGAGCTGGCCGACGCCCGACAGGAGATTGAGGACGGACAGAGAGAGGTGGACGACATCGAGCCCGCCGAGTGGTACATCCTGGACCGCACCGCCAATATGGGCTTTGCCAGCTATCAGCAGGACGCCCAGCGGATGACCAAGCTGGCCCTGGTATTTCCCACCGTGTTCTTTTTGGTGGCGGCACTGGTCTGCCTTACCGCCATGACCCGGATGGTGGAGGAGCAGCGGGTGGAGATTGGCGGCCTCAAGGCCCTGGGCTACTCCAAGCTGGATATTGCCCGGAAATATGTGGGCTACGGCCTGCTGGCCTCGGTGGTGGGCGGTGTCATCGGCTTGGTGCTGGGCGGCATCGGCATCCCATGGGTCATCGTCACCTGCTGGAAGGTGATGTATGACTACCCCGGGGTGACGCTGACCTTCTCCTGGCCCACGGCGATTGCTTGTCTGCTGGCGGCGGTGGCTTGCTGTACGGTGGCGGTGCTGGTGGCGGCCCTGGCCGCACTCCGATCCACCCCCGCCGCCCTCATGCGCCCCCGGGCGCCCCAGCCCGGCAAGCGGGTCTGGCTGGAGCATCTGCCCTTTATTTGGAAGCGGATGAGCTTCAGCCAGAAAGTTACCGCCCGCAACCTGTTCCGGTACAAAAAGCGGTTCTGGATGACCGTCATCGGCATTGCCGGCTGTACCGGTCTGATGATCACCGGCTTCGGCCTGCGGGACTCTATTATGGATGTGGTGGATCTCCAGTTCAGTGAGATCAGCCCCTATTCTGCCGTCCTCTACACGGATGAGGATATGACCGAAGCGGAGGAGGCGGAGCTGCTGGAGACGCTGGATGAAGAGGAGAGGCTTACCGCATACACTCCCTGCTACCTGGTCAGCGTCACCCTGGAGAGCGACAGCTACTCCCTGGATGGCAATCTGCTGGCGGTAGAGGAGACGGATGATCTGGACGGCTTCTGGACCTTCCGGGACCGGCTGACCAAGGAGCCGGTGGAGATGCAGGAGACCGGCGCCCTGATCTCGGAGAAGACTGCGGAGCTGCTGGGTCTTTCGGTGGGGGATACGATCACCGTGGTGGAGGACAACCGCCGGGGCGAGATCCCCATCACCGGCATCGTGGAAAACTATGTCCGGCATTACATCTACTTGACCAAGGATGCCTACGCCCAGGCCTTCGGGGCGCAGCCGGCGGACAGCCAGATCTTGCTCTCCTATCCTGAGACGGCCAACTGGGAGGAGATGGGCAGCCGGCTTTTGGGCCTGGACAGCATCACCGGGATCTATTATTTGAAGGAGACCAAGGACATGGTGCGCAACCAGCTCAACGGCGTCTATCCGGCGGTAATCATCATCATCTCCGCCGCCGCCGCCCTGGCCTTTGTGGTGCTCTATAACCTCTCCAATATCAATATCACCGAGCGGCTCCGGGAGCTGGCCACCCTCAAGGTGCTGGGCTTCCGGGACGGGGAGATGCGGCAGTATGTGTTCCGGGAGAATCTGGTGCTCACCCTCATCGGCATGGCCCTGGGTATTCTCATGGGCAAGTGGTTCCATGCCTATCTGATCACCACTGTGGAGGTGGAGCTGGTCATGTTCGGCCGGAAGGCCCACCCTCTGAGCTATGTCCTGGCCTTGACCCTCACCATCCTCTTTGCTCTGCTGGTCAATCTGGCGGCGGGCCGCAAGCTGCGGAAGATCGACATGGTGGAGTCGCTGAAGACAGTGGAATAAGCGGAAAAATGGCCCGGCAGCGCGTGCGCTGCCGGGCTCAGTACGTTACTCCTTATATTATAGCGCAGCAGTTATTAGAGTACCTTTTGAATTTTGCCGCTCTGGCGGATTTTCAATGGAGCAGCGCTGCTTTTGAACTGCGTTGCTGAGGCAGCGGGCTTCCTCGCCCCTTTTCTTTGTTTTCATAACTTTTTCTCCACAAAACACCCTTCCTTAAAATTTTTTAGGGTAGAATTTATAATTTCGAGTCTTTTCGTTCATAATCTGGACATAATTATAGCTTATCTTCTATGGCAGAAAAAAGATGTGACCCGCCACACCGGAACACATAAAGGAGTGTCTCAACCATGGGCTATAATATGTATGACAAAAATTACGGCAGCGGTTTTACGCCGGAAAACGACAACCGTCCACCCGAGCAGCGCCCGGGCAATCAGACCCCTGTCAGCGGCGAGTACCACTACAGCTACGGCTTCCAGCCGGCGGACGCCGAGTCCGCCTATCACGCCAACCCCACGCCTCCTCCCCAGCCGCCCAAGAAAAAGGCCCATTCCTCCGGCTCCCACAGCAAGGGGCTGAAGATCGTGGCGCTGGTGCTGGCCTGCCTGCTGGTGGGCGGCGGAGCCGGCGCAGGCGGCGCCTATCTGATGTTCAGCGCGCTCAACGGTGACAGCTCCAGCATCGCTGAGGCCGCCGACGCCGAGGCAGACGCCGGCAGCGCCAGCAAGCCCAATCTCCAGGTCAGCGACCGGACGGAAAACACCGCCGCGGCGGCTCCCGTCTCCGCCGGGGACACCATGACCCCCAGCCAGATCTATGACGCCTACTCCAACTCAGTGGTGAGCATTGAGGTGCAGACCGCCGAGGGGATCGGCGCAGGCACCGGCTTTGTCATCTCGGACGACGGCTATATCCTCACCTGCTACCATGTGGTCAAGGGCTACCAGGCCCTGTCCTGTACCTTCATCGACTCCACCAGCTATGAGGCCACCTATGTGGGCGGTGACGAGGACGCCGACCTGGCGGTCATCAAGATCGAGCCCACCGAGGGCGCCTCCTTCACCCCCGTGGTCATCGGCGACTCTGACAAGCTGAGTGTGGGCGGCACCGTGACCGCCATTGGCAACGCCCTGGGCACCTTCGCCAACACCCTGACCTCCGGCACCGTCTCCGGTCTGGATCGTGCTCTGACCATGAGCGACGGCACCGTGATGAACGTGCTGCAGACCGACTGCACCGTCAACTCCGGCAACTCCGGCGGTCCCCTGTTCAATGAGTACGGTGAGGTCATCGGCGTGGTCAACGCCAAGTACTCCAGCAGCGGTTATTCCTCCGGCAACGCCTCCATTGAGGGCATCGGCTTTGCCATCCCCATCAACGACGCCATGGACATTCTGGACGACCTGATTGAGCACGGCTATATCACCGGCAAGCCCTATCTGGGCATCACCGTCTCCACCGTTAGCAGCATCACCGCCCAGCAGTATTCCAACATGGTGGTAGGCGCCTACGTCCGCTCTGTCGCCCAGGGCTCCTGCTCTGAGAAGGCCGGCCTCCAGGTGGGCGACATCATCACCCAGGTGGAGGGCCAGGACATCACCACCTATGAGGAGCTGATCGACGCTAAGAACGCCCTCCGGGCCGGCGACGATATGACCCTCACCGTCTTCCGGGAGGGCAGCTACTACACCATTGTGGTTACCCTGGATGAGCTGGTGCCGGAGAGCGCCGCAGGCGACTCCTCCGACCAGTCCGCCAACGGCTCCAATGGTGGCCAGTATTACACCAACCCCTACGACTTCTTCAACGACTTCTTCGGCGGCCGCAACTGGTAAGACCGGGGATTAAAACTGCCGGCCCTGGATTGCTCCAGGGCCGGCAAAATGTTTTACGATAAAAATTTCTCCCCTGAAGCACCGCCGTCCGGTGCTTCAGGGGAGTTCACTATGCTATCATAACAGATTTAGCCGGTGCTCTCCTCCAGCAGAATTCCTGTTTCCCGCAGGGCGGCGCAGACCCGCTGGTATGCCTCCTCATCCGGGCAGCGGAGCGTGTGCAGGTGGATGCCGTCGGTCAGCAGGCTGAGGGGCGCCGCCTGCTCCCGGTCGGTCTGCTCCAAGAACTGCTGGACGTCATATCGGGAGGCCAGCTGCAGCTGTCCGGTTAACTGGCCGTAGAGGGGGTGCTCCACAATCACGTCCAGCACGGTGCAGCCGTTGTCCACGCAGAGAAACAACTCCCGGGCCATGCCCGCCCGGTCATGAACGCAGGCAATGGTGCGGCTCAGCCCCTGATCCCGGCGCTGGAGCAGATAGCCTCTGGGGGTCGCGTCGATGGCCTGGCCTCCGGCCCGGAGCAGAGCGATGTCCCCCACGATGATCTGCCGGCTGACGGAGAACTCCCTGGCCAGCGCCGTGGCGCTCAGCGGCCGCTCCGACTGGCGCAGGCGGGCCAGAACCCCCTCTCGCCGCAGCTGCGCGTTCATGGACATCTCTCCTCTCTGGTTTTCCTTTCATTGCGCTACTAGCATAGCGCACCGGGGTGGAATTGTCAAGACAGCTGTCTGTCTCACCAGGCTGCCCCTTTGCCCTTGACAGCATATGTCTCCAATGCTAAAATAAATCAAACGATGCAAAACAATAGTTTTAAATTTACTGTACAAAGGAGTCGACCGATTATGAACTACAGGCTGGAGCAGCTGGACGCATTCACCGTCATCGGCTTCGAGCGGGTGATCTCCAACCAGACCGCCTACCGGGACTGCCCCGCCTTCTGGCAGGAATATCAGGATCGGTACATGTTTCCCCTTCTGTCCCGCGGCGTGCCTCAGGGCGATCTGGAGCAGGCCATCTGGGACAACCGGATCGGAGAGTTCGGCGTGTGCGTCTGCCTGAGCAATGACAGCTTCCGCTATCTGATCGCCGGCACCTATCAGGGCGGCCCGGTGCCAGAGGGGCTGACCCTGTTCTCCTTCCCCGCCTCCCTCTGGGCAAAGTTCACCGCCAAAGGCCCCATGCCACAGGCCATCCAGGCGCTGAACACCCAGCTGTTCTCCGAGTTCCTGCCCAGCCACCCAGAGTGGGAGCTGAGCATGGGGGTCAACGTGGAGTGGTATTCCATGGAGGACACCGCCGGGGCAGACTATGAGAGCGGTATCTGGCTCCCCATCCGGCAGAAGCGTTAACACCTGTCTGCACAAGGAAGGATTTCTATGAAACTGCTCTTGAACGCGCTGCTGAAGTTCGTCTCCGGCCTTGCGGCAGTGGGACTGCTGCTCTTTCTCCCTGCCGGAACATTCCGCTATTGGAATGCCTGGCTGTTTTCCGCCCTGATGTTTCTCCCTATGCTGATTGTGGGCGTTCTGCTCTTCGTCAAGGCCCCGGAGCTGCTGGAAAAGCGGCTGAACACCCGGGAGCAGGAGGGCGCCCAGAAGGCGGTGGTGGCTCTGTCCGCTCTGGTATTCTGCCTGGGCTTTGTGCTGGCGGGGCTGGACTTCCGCTTCGGTTGGTCCCACATGCCCACTTGGCTCATCACGGCCGCCGCCGTCCTACAGCTGGTCTCCTACGGCCTGTACGCCGAGGTGATGCGGGAAAACGCCTATCTCTCCCGGACGGTGGAGGTGCAGGAGAATCAGAAGGTCATTGACACCGGCCTCTACGGCATCGTCCGCCATCCCATGTATCTGGCGGTGACTTTGCTCTTTCTCACGATTCCCCTGGTGCTGGGCTCCTGGCCCTGCTTTGTGCTGTTTCTCTGCATCCCCGCCCTGCTGGTGGTGCGGATTCGGAATGAGGAGCAGGTGCTGGAGCAGGGGCTCCCGGGCTATGCCGAATACAAGCAACGGGTCCGTTATCGGATGATCCCCTTTATCTGGTGAAAGGAGGCCCATTTTGAACGGTACTTTCAGCGTCAGGCGGCTGTCCCCCGAGGAGCTGCCCGCGGCCCGGGCTTTGATCTGGTCGGTCTTCTGCCAGTTTGAGGCGCCGGAATACGCCCAGGAGGGGGTCCGCAGCTTTCGCTCCACTTTGGAGGATGACCGGTTCTGCCGAGCCATGTCCTTCTACGGCGCCTATGAGAACAACGACCTGGTGGGTGTGCTGGCCATGCGCAGCCCCCAGCACATCAGCTTTTTCTTTGTCCGTGCCGACCATCATCGCCGGGGCATCGGCAGACAGCTGTTTGAGCTCATGCGTCAGGACTACGTCGGGCCGGTTTTTACCGTCAATGCCGCGCCCTATGGGCTGCCCTTCTACTGCCGCCTGGGCTTTTCTCCCACCGGGCCGGAGCGGGTCACCGACGGCATCCGCTACACGCCTATGGAGTTGACGCTTCCCGATGCCGGGCTGTAAAATCAAACGATGCGCCGGTCTCCTCTTTTTGGGGAGACCGGCGCATGTGTTTTGGTGTTATTGTCGTTTAAGCCCCCGCCCTACGCACTGCGTCAGCACTTTTTCATGTGCTGGGCGGCAGATTTCAGCATCAGCTTTTTGGTGCCCACGTTGTCGAAGGCGATCTCCACCAGGGCGTCGCCTCCCATGGGGGTGACGGCAGTGATCATGCCCTTGCCGAAGGCGGTATGCTCCACCATCTCGCCCTTTTTGAACTGGGCCAGCAGGTTGGCAGACTGAACCACCTCGGAGGCGGTGACCTTACGGCCCACGGTACTGCGGCTGATGGAACCGCCGCCCCCCAGACGGCCGCCCCGGGGCTCCGGGCGCTGCCGGCGGCGCTGACCGTAGCCGCCTGCCTGGCCATAACCGCCGCTCTGGCCGCCGTAGCCGGGCCGGCTCCTGGACTGGAAGCCCACAATCCGCTCTCCCTCGTCCAGGACGCTGGCAGGGGCCTCCTTCTGCTCTTCCGTCTGCTCTCCGTCCGCCCAGCGGCCGCCGTACTCCCGATGGTCGTCGGTATAGGTACGGCCGCTCTTTTCCAGGTAGCTGTCCGGAATCTCCCCGGCAAACCGGGAGGGCCGGTTGCTGGTGGTGTGGCCGAAAATCATCCGGTGGGTGGCGCAGGTGAGAAACAGCCGCTCCTTGGCCCGGGTCAGAGCCACATAGCACAGCCGCCGCTCCTCCTCCATCTCCTCCGGCTCGCCGATCACTCGCATGCCGGGGAAAATGCCCTCTTCCATGCCCACCACAAAGACGCAGGGGAACTCCAAGCCCTTGGCCGAGTGCATGGTCATCATGACTACGCAGTCGTCACTGTCCTCACTGCTGTCCAGGTCGGTATACAGGGCCACCTCGTCCAGAAAACCTGCCAGAGAGGGATCCTCGGCGTTTTCCAGGTAGCCCAGAATAGAGCTGCGCAGCTCCTGGACGTTCTCGATCCGGGTGTGGTTTTCCAGGGTGTTCTTTGCCTCCAGGGCGGTCACATAGCCGGTGGCGGAGACCACCTCGTCGTAAAACTCGGGAAGCTCCATGGTTTCCAGCTTGCTGCGCAGGCCCTCCAGCAGCTCGATAAAGCCGATGAGCTTGCTGGCGGACTTGGCCAGCTCTGGATAGCTCCGGGCCTCGGCCAGCACCTGATACATGCTCTTGCCGTCCCGGCGGGCCAGCTCGGCGGCGGTGTCTACCGTCTTGGCGCCGATGCCCCGGGCGGGAGTGTTGACAATGCGGCGGAAGCGCAGGTCGTCCGCCGGGTTGTGCAGGACGCAGAGGTAGGCCAGCATGTCTTTGACCTCCGCCCGGTCGAAGAAGCGGATGCCGCCGAACACCTTGTAGGGAATGCCGTTGCGCTTGAAGGCGTATTCCAGGGCGTTGGACTGGACGTTCATCCGGTAGAGGACGGCGTGATCCTTCCAGTGCCGGCCCTGGCTGATGCCGGAGAGCACCTGGGCGGCCACAAACTGGGCCTCGTCGTTCTCATTCATGGCGGTGTAGAGCCGGATCTTCTCTCCCGCCCCGGCGTCCGTCCACAGATTCTTGCCCTTGCGGCCCTGGTTGTTCTTGATGACGGCGTTGGCCGCATCCAGGATGTTCTGGGTGGAGCGGTAGTTCTGCTCCAGGCGGATGGTGCGGGCCCCGTCGTACTGCTCCTCAAAGGAGAGGATGTTCTCAATGGTGGCCCCCCGGAAGCGGTAGATGGACTGGTCGTCGTCGCCCACCACGCAGATGTTCTCCCACTTGCCCGCCAGGGTGGAGGCCAGCAGGTACTGCATATGGTTGGTGTCCTGGTACTCATCAATGAGGACGTAGCGGAACTTGTTCTGCCAGTAGCTGCGCACCTGGCCGTCGGAGAGCAGCAGCCGGACGGTGCAGAAGATGAGGTCGTCAAAATCCAGGGCGTCCGCCTCCTTCAGGCGGGCCTCGTAGTCCGCATAGATCTTGGCGATCTGGATCAGGCGGAAGTCCCCTGCCTGCTCGCACTCCCGGAGCCAGTCCTCCGCCATCAGCATCCGGTCCTTGGCCTTGGAGATATAGGTCATCACTGTCCTGGGCGGGTAGGTCTTCTCGTCCAGGTTCCGGGCCTTGAGAATCTCCTTGATCACCCGCTTGCAGTCGTCGGTGTCGTAGATGGTGAAGGAGCGGCTGTAGCCCAGCCGCTCAATGTCCCGGCGGAGGATGCGGACGCAGGCGGAGTGGAAGGTGGCCGCCCAGATGTCGTTGGCGCAGGGGCCCAGCTTGCGCTCCAGCCGCTCCTTCAGCTCCCCAGCCGCCTTATTGGTAAAGGTGATGGCCAGAATCGACCAGGGAGCGGCGGGATTCAGTTGGCAGAGCCGCTCCAGCTCCGGACTGTGGGCCTGCTCCGGACGGGCCGCTGCGGCCTCCAGGGCGGCCAGATCCTGCTCCGTCACCCAGCCGGGGACTTCCGTCTCGGCGGGGTCGGAGCCCCGGCCGTATTTGATGAGGTTGGCAATCCGGTTGATGAGGACGGTGGTCTTGCCGCTGCCCGCGCCGGCCAGCAGGAGCAGAGGCCCCTCGGTCATGAGGACGCCCTGACGCTGCTGGGGGTTCAGGTGCTGGAATTCCGCCTCAATAAAGGCCCTGCGCGCCTGGCAGAAGCGGTAGGCCTGGGATTCGTTCAGCATACATTCACCTGATCTCTTTCTCTGTTTTCTCCTCTATTTTACGATAATTCCGGCCCCCGGTCAATTGATGAAAGGGGCAAAAACCGGGCGCGTCCCGGGGCGGAAGTTAGCCGCTCTCCAGGTGTCCCTCTCCAGCTTTTCCCAAAGCAGGCAGAAAAAACGGCGGCGGCAGAACGTATCTGCCGCCGTCGGAGCCTGTCGTAAAACGACAGGCTCTCCAAACAAATGCGTTGCATTTGTTTAGAATTATGCGGCCGAACCGCGCGCCCTTCGGGCACACTCCCGGCCTCCCTGTGTGCTTTTTGCCGGCACAGGTCCGGCTAAAAGCACATATTTAATTTTATGATTATCCATTTGAGTCAGCCAAAGGCGTAGCTGCCAGAGCAATCAGCAGTCGATCAAATAAGTCGGCCCCAAAGTTCCGTCTATTGAACCTATAGCACTGTTCTCCGAGATAGAGATGCAGATATTTTGTTGGCAGTCCATGATAAGTCCCAAGGATAGCATCCTTGGCATTACCGATTATAGTATGGAGCCATCTCAGCATACCACTGTCCGGATCATACTTTTTGTGCCGGTGATCAAAGGCTTCCAACGCCGGAATGTAACTTCTGTAGCCATCACTTTTGATGGTGCTGCCTGCCTCAATAGAACGCTCCGCAAAAGCCCTGACGGATTTCTGCTGTAGGTTCTCAGCAACATCCATTTTCAGGTATTTTGGACGACCTTCTCCGTCCAAAGAGAGCGCTACAAAGAAATTTGCCTTTTCTGTACCACGGCCACGCTTCTTACCCTTCGTCGGGCTGCCGATATAAGCATCGTCCATCTCCACAATACCGTTGAGCAAATAGCAGGCATCCCGCTGACACATGGCTGTACGAATCCGTTTCAGCATGAGCCACGCCGTCTTATAATTGACCCCAATCATAAAGGCAAGCTGTGTAGCGGAGATGCCACGCTTATCTTGGGTTACGAAATAGATTGCCTGAAACCAGGCAGTCAACGGAACATGGCTACGATGCATGAATGTACCGGCAGTCACAGAAGTCTGATGATGGCAGTCAATGCACTGATACAACCCATTTTTCAGCAGATAGTGATGCTTACTTCCGCATTTTGGGCAAACGAAGCCGTTTTGCCAGCGGTGCCGTGCCAGAGCATCTCGGCAAATCGCCTCGGTAGCGTACTGCTCCGTAAACTTTTTGTAAGAAATTCTTTTCACCTTGTGCTTAGACATGAACGTTTCATCCCGTTTCTTTGTTATTCATGCCTATTCTACACAAGTTATAGTCCTATATTCAGGACTTTGATAGCTGAGTTATCTGGATAATCATATTTAATTTTATTTTGTTGCTGACGCAACAAAACTCCTGCGGAGGGCTTCCGGAACTTTTAGCCCTCATTTAGAATTGCCAGACATACTTTTTGACAGTCTGCGGCGGCAGAAGGTATCTGCCGCCGTCGAAGTTCTCGCTGTCTGGCTGTCCTGTCAGCTGGCAAACAGCTCCGCCCGCTTGTCAAAGTAAACCTTATTGACGCCGATCATGACGGCGCTGACCACCAGTTGGGTGACCGTGCTGGCGTCCATCACCAGCCCGCCCAGCACAGCCGAAGCTGCGATAATGTAGAAAATTGAGAGAACCATATTGCCTCCCAGCAGCAGAAGGTACTGCTTCGGCGCCCCCTGGCGATAGTGAGCCAGCTTCTGACGGACGACGATGGACAGCACAGCCAGGGCAATCAGACCCACGCTCATAATCAAATCCACCGCCCGGAGGCCGGGGAAGTAATCATAGACCCATTCCACGTCAAGTCCCTGGGCCTCGTAGGTGCTCCCGGTCAGCAGGCCGATGCCGCTGAACAGTCCCATCAAAGCGCTGAGGAACAGCTGGAAATAGATGATAAATTTAAACCACTTCCCGGGGCAAATCACCCCGCAGTTGGGGCAGTGGTCGTCCTTATGCCCCAGAGCGGTGCCGCAGACCGGACAGTTTCTCTTCATTTCAAATCCTCCCTTTCTTTTCCGGCGATTTTATTTCCGAAGATATTCTCATTGTATCGGATTCAAAAATTTTGTCAACCCAAAACAGAAAACGATTTAATCTTACCCAAAGTGCTCAGATATCGGAAAATAACAGCACAGAAAACGCCTGCTTTACTCTGGCAGATTGTTTGAGAAAATAGGTATGTGGAAAATATCCCGCCCCGGTTTACCGGAGCGGAATAAATCACACCGATAATGCAGGCTGCGTACTTACTTGGTTGCCCACTCACCGGTGGCCTCGCAGGTCAGATAGGCGTTGATAAACCCATCCAGATCGCCGTCCATGACGGCGTTGACATTGCTGGTCTCGTAGGCGGTACGGGTGTCCTTGACCAGAGTGTAGGGCATAAAGACATAGGAGCGGATCTGGCTGCCCCACTCGATCTTCATCTGGACGCCCTTCAGGTCGGAGATCTTTTCCGCATGCTGCTGCATCTTCATCTCTACCAGCTTGGCCCGCAGCATCCGCATGCAGTTCTCCCGGTTCTGGAGCTGGCTCCGCTCGGTCTGGCAGGAGACCACCACGCCGGTGGGCTTGTGGATCAGCCGGACGGCGGAGGAGGTCTTGTTGATGTGCTGGCCGCCGGCACCGGAGGAGCGGAAAACCTGCATATCAATATCTTCCTGCCGAATCTCCACGTCCATGTCGTCGGGCAGCTCCGGCATCACCTCAATGGCGGCAAAGGAGGTCTGCCGCCGGGCGTTGGCGTCAAAGGGAGAGACCCGCACCAGACGGTGGACGCCGTGCTCCGACCGGAGATAGCCGTAGGCGTTGGGGCCCTCGATGGAGAGGCAGGCGGACTTAATGCCCGCCTCGTCGCCGTCCTGGTAGTCCATGGTCTTGACGGTAAAGCCGTGGCGCTCGCCCCAGCGGACGTACATCCGGAAGAGCATCTGAGCCCAGTCCTGGGCCTCGGTGCCGCCGGCGCCGGCGTGGAAGGTGATGATGGCGTTGGAGTTATCATACTCGCCGGTGAACAGGGTCTCCATCCGGGCGGCCTCCAGATCCTGCTCCAGCTTGGCAAAGCTCTCTTCCAGCTCCTCCAGCATGGAGTCGTCATCCTCCTCCTGGCCCATCTCGCACAGCACCAGCAGATCCTCCAGCTGGGCCTCCCGCTTCCGGTGGGCCTCCAGCTTGTCTTGGAGCACCTTGATCCGCTGGGTCACCTTCTGGGCCTTGGCCATGTCGTTCCAAAAGCCGTCGGCGCTGGCCTGGGCCTGGAGCATCTCCAGCTCCCGGGCGGCGGCCTCCAGGTTCAGGCTCTTGCCCAGCTCCTCCACCACCGGCTGGAGGTTATTCAGCTTGACCTTGTATTCATCAAATTGAATGGATGCCATGAAACAATCAACTCGCTTTACAGATTTATTCATTCTGTATTATACCGAAAAAGCGGGACACTGTAAAGGCGAAAAGCGGGATTCCCGCCGCAGAGGGGAAAAAAGCCGGTGGAAATTGCGTTCCACTGGGAAGTGTGCTATACTGACCGCATCAAAAAGAGAGGAGAGATGGAAATGAACGGTGTTTATCCCATCGATCGAAAATTTTTAAAAGGCCACTCGAAGGAGTGGATGCGCACTGCCGTGCCTGCGGCGTGGCGGGTGACGCTGGTCTATCTGCTGGCGACCACCCTTGTAAGTGAGCTGGTACAGGCATTCCTGCCCGTGCAGCAGACCATGACGGAGGTGGAGGGCGCAATCGCGGCCGGTAATGCCTATCAGGCACAGTATATCCTCCAAAGCATGTTCCGGGGCTCTCAGGGCGTGATCATCATCTTTGTCATGGTGCTGCTGGGCTTGTACTCCACAATTGTAGACTACGGCTATGTGAGCTACTCCATGGGCGTGATCCGGGGACAGGATCCGGGCTACGGGGAGCTGTTTTCCCGGTTCTATATGGCGGGCAAGATCATCCTGGCCGAGGTACTGGCTTATCTGTTCATCTTCCTGTGGTCAATGCTGTTCATTATTCCCGGCTTGATCGCCTCTTATCGCTATCGTATTGTGCCCTATATCCTGCTGGACGACCCAGACTGCCCGGTGATGGAGGCATTCCGGCGCAGCAAGGCGCTGATGCATGGCCGCAAGTGGGAGCTGTTCCTGCTGGATTATTCCTTCATCCTCTGGCTGCTGGGCGCTTCCATCCTGACCGGTGTGGCAGGCGCCATCGCCTACTCTGTCTCTGTGGTGGTCAGCATCGCCTGCAATCTGTTCCTGGTGCCCTATCAGCAGCTCACCTTCTCCCAGTGGTACGACGCCATCCGGGGCCAGGCGCAGGCTGCTCAGAATCAACAGCAGCAGCCGCCTCAGTACTGAGGGAGGCCCCGTTGACTTTTCCAGTAAAATGCGTTAAAGTGTAGCAAACAGCAGGGAAGAGGGCGGCAAGGGATGGCTGAACACAAGATCATCGCCGTGGTGGGCCTGGGCCTCATCGGCGGCTCCATGGCGGCGGCGCTGCGGGGCTTTGAGGACTATGAGGTCGTGGGCGTGGTGCGGCGTCAGGAGACGGCGGACTACGCCATGAGCCACGGCGTCTGCGACCGGGTGACGTTGGACCCCATGGAGGTGCTGCCCCAGGCGGACGTGGTCTGGCTGTGCATGAATCCCCAGGGCATTGTGGACTATATGGCCCGGTACAAGGACGTCTTCAAGGACGGAGCCCTGGTCACCGACGTGGGCGGCATCAAGACCGCCATTATGGAGGGGGCCAAGGTGCTGCCGCCGGCGGTGGACTTTATCGGCTGCCATCCCATGGCGGGCACTGAGTTCTCCGGCATCGAGCACTCCTTCCCCACCATGTTCCAGCGGGCACATTTCATCCTCACCCCCCGAGCGGAGAGCACCCGAGAGCACCTGGACTTGATGCGCCGCGTCTCCGCCTACATCGGCTGCTCCGATGTGGTGACCACCACCCCGGAGCGCCACGACGCCATCATTGCCTACACCAGCCAGGTGATGCACATCATCGCCGTCTCGGTCTGCGACGACGAGGATCTGTTCCAGTGCCGGGGCTTTGAGGGCGGCTCCTTCCGGGACTGTACCCGGGTGGCCGCGCTGGACGTGGAGCTGTGGACCCAGCTCTTCTCCATGAACGCCCCCGCCCTCACCAAGGTCATCGACCGGCTGGAGAAAAACCTCCACGCCTACCGCACCGTCATCGAGTCGGGAGACACCCAGGCTCTGACGGATAAGCTGACCTGGTCGGCCAACCGGAAGCGGCAGATGAATCTGCCCGGCCCCGGACAGGTCATGCTGTAAAACCCAATACAGACAGAGAACAGGCTCCCTTCCGTGGAAATTCCGGGGAAGGGAGCCTGCTTATTTTTGCTATTTCATTTTCAGGGGTTCTCCCGCAGGATAGTCCGGCGGAAGGGATTGAAAGGCGCGGCCCGGCTGCCAGGGCATGCCCACCGGATAGCAGTCCTGGAGCAGCACCTGTGGCCCGTGGATTCCGTTCCACTCATAGTCGGCATACAGCCCGGACGATTCCCGCCACAGCAGCAGCTCCGGATCCAGCAGGTAGGCGGTCATGGCCGCCCGGTCGATTTTGCAGATCAGGCCGGTAGGCATCCGATAGAAGAGGGCGGAGGACTTTGGGACAGAATGGGAATGCCCTGTGACACCGGCTATCCCCTCTGAAATCCGCAGGGCGTCCTTCAGCTTGACCCGGATGACGGGGCGCACGCCGCAGTCGCTGTGATAGACGTTTCTGCCGTGGGATTGGATCATGCCGTTATACAGTATCATTGTGGGATAGGGATGGGAACTGTAAAAGACAGTTCCATCCCAATCAGCGGCGCAGGGCAGAATCCACCAGCAGCCAAACGCCTCATGTTCAAACGCCCCCCTGCTGCGGGCATAGGGCGAGATGGCGGCGCACCGGCTTTCAGGCGAGGGATAAAAGCGGAGCAGCTGCTTCAGAGACAGCAGAAAGACAAAATTATTCTGCTTCTCCCAAGATGCGTCCGGGTGGGTGGAGATGACCGTGTTGCGCAGGCACTGCTGCTCGGCGGGAGAAAAGGCGGCAGCGCGAAAATCCTCGTTCAGCCAGCTGCGGAGGGGGGAATACTCCCAGAAAACAGAAGGGGGCGTTTCGCCCTGCAGCGGCTTGCAGTAGAGCCGGGCGTCCAGGCAGAGGCGGCTGATGAGCAGCGCTTCCTCCCTGTCCGTTTCCAGAACCTCCCACTGGATGGGGGCCGGCTTACTGCTGCTCTGCTGTGGGTAGCGGCCAAAGAAAAGGGTATCTCTTGCAGTTGTGTCCATGGAAAAGTCTCCTCAATATATGATCTTCAGTGCGTCCTCCCGAATGCCGCACATCCGGCAGAACTCCGCCCGGTCGGCAGGGGAGCGCAGCAGCATGACCTCTTCCAGACGGCCGGTCTGGAGATCCTGCAGGCAGGCGGTCTGTTCCCCGGTACAGATGCTGGCCCGGATGACCGGCCGCTTGCGGGCGGGATCGTAGGATAAGGCCTGTTTTTTCCGATGCAGATGCAGCATAGAGCAGCCTCCTGTCCTGGACGTGTTTGCAGTATATTTTTTTAATCATAACACGAATTTTTTGAAAAGGCGATAGGAATTTGATAAAATACTTGACAGAACTGGAAAAGAACGGTAACATAAAGCCAGAGAAGCTCCGTATGGGGCAGTAGACATGAGGGAGGAATACATAATGCTGAGAACTGCACGGGAATTTATGCGGGCCTGCGACGCCAGCGGCCTGAAGTATAAGGACGACAGAGAGCTGGACAGCGGCAAGTATCTGGTGGTCTGCGGCGTCAACGGCTCCAGCGGCAACAGCTACGACGTCATGTTCCTGTTTGATCAGGACGAGGAGTCTGTTGGCCTGCGGGTCTATGGACTGGCCAAGTGCAACCGGGACAACTACGCCAAGGCGCTGCTCAAGGTCAACGCCCTGAATGACCGGTTCCGCTGGTTCAAGTTTATTATCGACAAGGACAACGACATCAATATGGAGATGGACGCGGTCATCACTCCCCGCACCGCCGGAGATGTGTGCACCGAGCTGCTGCGCCGCTGCATGAGCGTGGCTAAGGACGCCTATCCCGAGCTGATGCGGGTTCTGTGGGGCTGAGCGGTTCAAACTGCAAATTTGATTTCACCAGGCTGTCGGAGCAATCCGGCAGCCTGTTTTTGCGCTTTACCGAGTCCATACAAAATCCATACAGACATTTAGCGCCGCTGCGGTAGTAACTTACACAGGCCATCGGTACAATAGGGGCACAGTCGAGAGCGACTGAACAAATACAAATATGAATGGAGAAAAATGACCATGAAAAAGTGTATTGCAATGGTCCTGGCCCTGATGATGGCCCTGGCCCTGGTCTCCTGCGGCGGAAGCAGCAAAGCCGAGGAGCCTGCCCCTGCGGAGGAGCCTGCTGCCTCCGACAACGCCCCCGCCGAGGAGCCCGCTGAGGAGCCTGCGGAGGAACCCGCCGAAGAGCCTGTCGAGCAGCCTGCCGCCGAGCTGAGCGGCACCGTCTCCACCAACGGCTCCACCTCCATGGAGAAGGTGATGGCTGTCCTGATTGAGGCCTTTAACGAGCAGTACCCCGATGTGACCATTACTTATGACGGAACCGGCTCCGGCGCAGGCATCACCGCCGCCACCGAGGGCAGCGCCGACATCGGCCTGTCCAGCCGCAACCTGAAGGATGAGGAGACCGGCCTGACTGCCAACGTCGTGGCGCTGGACGGTATCGCCATCGTCGTCAACACCTCCAACACGGTGGAGGATCTCTCCCTGGAGCAGATCGCCGGCCTGTTTGACGGCACCATCACCAACTGGAGTGAGGTGGGCGGCCCTGACCAGGCTGTGGCTGTCATCGGCCGCGAGGCCGGCTCCGGCACCCGGGACGGCTTTGAGAGCATCGTGGGTGTGAGTGACGTCTGCGTCTATGACCAGGAGCTGACCTCTACCGGCGCGGTCATCGCCGCTGTGGCCGCCAACGAGAACGCCATCGGCTACGCCTCCCTGTCCGCTGTGGATGACACCATCAAGACGGTTACGGTAGACGGCGTTGCCGCCAGCGAGGAGACGGTAAAGGACGGTTCCTACGCCATCCAGCGTCCCTTTGTCATGGTGACCAACGACTCTGTCGAGCTCAGCGACGCCGCCCAGGCCTTCCTGGACTTTGCTCTGAGCCCCGACGCGGCTGACCTCATCGCCGCCGCCGGCGCGATTCAGCCCTGACGATACGAACTGGCCCGATGCCGGAGCGGGAGAAGTCCTGCTCCGGCATCCTGAAGTAAAAAGAAAGGGTCACGGGAATTGAAACTCAGAGATACAGTAGAACGATTGATGAATGGGCTCTTCCTCCTCTGCGGACTGGTCTCCATTGCGGCGGTGGCCCTCATTACAATTTATATGGTGATCAGCGGCTTGCCCGCCATCGTCAAGATTGGCCCTGTGGACTTCCTTCTGGGTCAGGTGTGGAAGAGTACCGCCGCGGAGCCTCAGTACGGCATCCTGCCCTTTATTCTCACCTCGGTTTACGGCACCCTGGGCGCCTGCGTCATCGGTGTGCCGGTGGGCCTGCTGACGGCGGTTTTTCTCTCCAAGATGGCGACGAAACCCATGGCCGCCGTCGTCCGTCCGGCGGTGGAGCTGCTCAGCGGCATCCCCTCCGTGGTCTATGGCCTGGTGGGCGCCATCGTGCTGGTGCCCCTGATTATGGATGCCTTTAACCTGAAAAACGGCACCTGTCTGCTGGCAGCCATCCTGGTGCTGGCAGTGATGATTCTGCCCTCCATTATCAGCGTCAGTGAGACCTCTCTCTCTGCTGTGCCCAAGGAGTATGAGGAGGGCAGCCTGGCCCTGGGCGCCACCGAGACGGAAACCTACTTCAAAATCTCCATCCCCGCCGCCAAGAGCGGCGTGGCAGCCGGCATTGTGCTGGGCGTGGGCCGGGCGGTGGGCGAGGCCATGGCGGTCATGATGGTGGCCGGCAATGTGGCGAATATGCCCGGCCTCTTCCAGAGCGTCTGCTTCCTGACTACCGCCATCGCCAAGGAGATGTCCTACTCCTCCGGCCTCCAGCGGGAGGCTCTGTATTCCATCGGCCTGGTTCTGTTTGTCTTTATCATGATTATCAACGTGATCCTGGGCCGCCTGCTGAAGAAGGGGGCGAAGGAATGAGCACCAAGCGCAAGGTGTGGAACACCGTTGTCCGCAGCCTGATCTGGATCTGCGTGGCGGCGACTGTGGCCCTGCTGGTAGGCCTGATCGGCTATATCATGATCCGGGGCCTGCCCCATGTCACCTGGGAACTGCTGACCACCCAGCGCAGCGCCCTGAAGGACACGATTGGTATCCTGCCGAATATTATCTTTACCCTGTACCTGATTCTGACTACCCTGCTCATCGCCATGCCCATCGGCATCGGCGGCGCCATCTATCTGACCGAGTACGCGAAAAATCAGAAGGTCGTCTCCTTTATCGAGTTTGCCACCGAGACGCTGACCGGCATCCCCTCCATTATCTACGGCCTGGTGGGCATGATGGTTTTTGTCCAGCGGCTGAAGCTGGGCACCGGCATCCTGGCCGGCTCCTTGACCCTGTCCATTATGATCCTGCCCAATATCCTCCGTACCACCCAGGAGGCCCTGAAGACGGTGCCTCAGTCTTACCGGGAGGGCTCCGTAGGCCTGGGGGCCACCAAGTGGTACACCATCCGGACCATTGTCCTGCCATGCACCCTGGACGGCGTGGTGGGCGGCGCCATCCTGGCAGTGGGCAAGATCGTGGGAGAGAGCGCCGCGCTCCTGTACACCGCAGGCACCGGCTACAAGCTGGTCACCAATTACTTCCAGGCCCTGGGCACCAGCGGCGGCTCCCTGAGCGTCATGCTGTACGTCTACTTCCAGGAGCAGGGCAAGATCGACCTGGGCTTTGCCATCGCCGCCATCCTGATGATCATCGTGCTCATCATAAACGGCTGCGCCAAGCTGGCCAAGAAGAAACTGAAGAGAGTGTGAGCGGAACATGACAACACAGATGACACAGGCCGAACCCATTATGACCACCCGAAAGCTGGAGCTGTATTACGGCTCCTTCCGGGCCCTGAAGGGCATCGATATGGATATCATGGAGCGGGAGATCACCGCCTTCATCGGCCCCTCCGGCTGCGGCAAGAGCACCTTCCTCAAGACGCTCAACCGGATGAACGACCTGGTGGACGGGGTGAAGATCACCGGAGAGGTGAAGTTCCACGGGAAGGATATCTTTGCCAAAGAGCAGGACGTGACCCTGCTGCGCCGGCAGGTGGGCATGGTCTTCCAGAAGCCCAACCCCTTTCCCATGTCCATCTATGACAACATCACCTACGGCCCCAGAATCCACGGCATCAAAAAGCGGGCCCAGCTGGACGAGATTGTAGAGAAGTCTCTCCGGGGAGCCGCCCTGTGGGACGAGGTGAAGGACCGGCTGAAAAAGAGCGCCCTGGGCCTCTCCGGCGGCCAGCAGCAGCGGCTGTGTATCGCCCGGGCACTGGCGGTGGAGCCGGAGATTCTGCTGATGGATGAGCCCACCTCCGCCCTGGATCCCGGCTCTACCATGAAGATCGAGGAGCTGATGACCGAGCTGAAGCAGAAGTACACCGTGGTCATCGTCACCCACAATATGCAGCAGGCAGCCCGTATCTCGGACAAGACCGCATTCTTCCTGCTGGGCGACCTGATTGAGATGGGAGAGACCAGCCAGATTTTCTCCATGCCCCGGGACAAGCGGACCGAGGACTACATCAGCGGCCGGTTCGGATAACCGGCGAGGAGGGAAGGAAATGAGCAGCAGAAAACAGTATGACCGGGAGCTGAAAAACCTCTCATCCCGGCTGGTGCAGATGGCGGTCAAGTCGGTGGAGGCGGTGGAGCACGCCATGACTGCCGTCAAGACCTATGACAAGGCCCTGGCTAAGGCGGTCATCCACGGGGATGACGAGATCAACACCCTGGAACGGGAGATCGAGCAGCGCTGCCTCAAGCTGCTGCTGATGCAGCAGCCGGTGGCCTCCGACCTGAGGCAGGTGGGTGCCACCATGAAGATGATCACCGACATCGAGCGCATCGGCGACGAGGCGGTGGACATTGCGGAGCTGGCCCTGCACCACGAGGCCTGTGCCATTCCTCAACTGCGGGAGGACGTGATTGGCATGGCCGCTACCGCCTGCGAGATGGTGGACGCGGCTGTCACCAGCTACATCACCGATGACCTGTCTCTGGCCGGGAGCACCAAGCGCCGGGACGACGACGTGGACGAGCGGTTTGTCCGGCTCCGGGGGGAGCTGGGCCAGCACCTGCTCACCCATCCCCAGGACATTGACGAGGTGGTGGATTACCTGATGATGATCAAATACCTGGAGCGGGTGGCCGATCACGCCGTCAACCTGTGCGAGTGGGTTGAGTTCAAGCTCACCGGCCAGCACAAGGACGCAGCGATGTTTTAAGGAACCGAGGGATTCTTACGCCGGACGGCTTGCCGTCCGGCGGTTTCCATTTTCCAAAAATCTAACATAAACTTTGCAAAGCCGTGATAGCGGCGTCTTCCGGCCTTTTCTATAATGAAGCTGTAAAGGGGGAAAAGATTGATGCAGGAACGGATTTTTGTGGTGGAGGATGACGAGAGTATCCGCCGCCTGTTGGAATTTGCCCTGGAGAGCCAGGGGTATCAGGTTGCCGGCTTCTCCAACGCCCTGGAGGCCCTGGAGCAGATGAAGGCCGCCCCTCCCGAACTGGTGCTGATGGACATTATGATGGAGGGGATGAGTGGCCTGGAGGCGGTGCGCCTCATGCGGGCGGCCCCCCAGCTCCGGCAGGTAGCGGTGTTGATGCTCACCGCCTGCGACCTGGAGGAGGACAAGATCAGCGGCCTGGACGCCGGGGCGGACGACTATATGACCAAGCCCTTCTCTGTGCTGGAGCTGTGCGCCCGGGTGCGGGCGCTGCTGCGCCGGTTCCACGGGGGCCACGTCCGGGCCCAGGGCGATCTGGTCTATGAGGGGCTGGAGCTCTCTCCCAGCCGTCACGAGGTTCGGGTGGAGGGCCAGGTGGTGGAGCTCACCTACAAGGAGTATGAGCTGCTGAAATACCTGATGGAGCGGCCGGATCAGAGCATTCCCCGCCAAGAGCTGCTGGACGGGGTCTGGGGCTGTGACGCCCTGGGAGAGAGCCGCACGCTGGATATCCACATCGGCACTCTGCGGCAGAAGATCGGCGACGATGCCGGCCACAGCAAGTACATCAAGACAGTCCGGGGGGTGGGCTACCGGTTTATCGGAGTGCCCGCATGAAAAAGGCGATTCTGCGCAGCCAGATGCTGGCTGTCCTGGCGGCGCTGGCGGCCTGTATCTTGGCTGCGGTCTGTCTGTTTGACGCCGCCCTGCTGGGGGAGCAGTCGGACAGCCTGCAGGCCATGGTTCAGTCCGCGGCGGCCCTGTGGGATCCGGAGACGGAACCAAAGGTCCAGCTCCAGGCCTTGACCGGGGAGGCGGAGAATCTGCGGGCCACTCTCATCGCTCCGGACGGCACTGTTCTGGCGGACACCCAAGTGGATCCGGCCCAAATGGAGAACCATCTGAACCGGCCGGAGCTTCAGGCGGCGGCCCGGGGAGAGGAAGGCGCCGTCATCCGCACCAGTGAGACCCTGGGAGAGGTTATGCTCTACGCCGCAGCCCGGACGCCGGACGGAGCTTATCTCCGAATCGCCCGGCCGGGGGACAGCCTGGGGGCGGCGCTGGTGTGGATGCTGCCCGCCCTGGGACTGGGAGCGGTGGTAGCCTTTCTGCTTGCATTGCTGCTGGCCCGGCGGCTGACCCGGGGGATTCTGGCCCCCATTCAGAGTTTGAGCCGCAGCCTGGGAGAACTGCGGGAGGGAATGCAGCCAAGGGAACCGATGGACTGCCCCTTCCCGGAGCTGGGTGAGATGGCGGAGCAGATTCAGCGGCTGACCCGGGAGCTGGGAGACTATCTCCGGCAATTGGAGGAGGAGCAGCGCAAAACCGGCTATATCCTTAACCACCTGGAGGAGGGCTTTTTGCTGCTGGACGACCGGCAGAGGATTGTCATGGTGAATGAGAGCGCCCAACGGCAGCTGGGGTGCGGCCCGGACTGCGTCGGACAGTCCCTGGGCCGGGTAATCCCCAGCCCCAAGGTGATTCAGAGAGCCCGGGAGATTCAGGATGGCCGGGAGGGCCGAAGTCTGGATCTTACCTGCCGGGGCCGGATTTACGCCGTCCGCTTCCGCCGGACGGAGGATGAGCTGGGCCTGGCAAACCAGCTCATCCTCACCCTCAATGACATTACCGAAGAGCGCCACTCCAGCCGGATGCGGCAGGAGTTCTTCTCCAATGCCAGCCATGAGCTGAAGACCCCCATCACCGCCATCAAGGGCAACACTGAGCTGCTCTGCTCCGGACTGCCCCTGACCGAGGAGCAGCGCAGAGAGCTGCTGGGCCGCATCGGCCTGGAGACGGAGCGGATGAGCAGCGTCATCAATGACATCATTATGCTCTCCCGGTTGGAGAGCGGCGCACTTCAGGAGGAGCGGGAGCGGCTGGACTTCGGCAAGATCGTGGACGAGTGCGCCCGGGAGTGGGAGGCCGCCGCCGCCAGCGGACAGGTTATCCTCTCCTGCCGGACAGAGCCAGTGTGGCTGTGCGCCAGCCGGAAGAACCTGCGGGAGTTGGCGGACAATCTGATCAGCAACGCGGTGAAGTACAACCGTCCTGGAGGCGCCGTGGAGATTCAGCTCACCAAAGCGGGGGAGAGCTGCCGGCTGACGGTGCGCAACGACGGGGAGCCCATCCCTGCCGATCAGCAGCGGCGGGTGTTTGAGCGGTTCTATCGTGTGGACAAGGGCCGCAGCCGCAGCGCCGGGGGCACCGGGCTGGGCCTCTCCATCGTCAAGCATGTGGTGGAGAGCCTGGACGGCCGTATCCGGCTGGAGAGCAGTGCTGAATTGGGTACCCGATTTACGGTGACCCTGCCCATCCGGCCCTGTCCGTAGGCTACAGAAAACATCCGGGCAGGAAGGGGCCGGGGAATCATCTTTCCTTCATCTTTTTCTCAAAACGGAAAAACAGTTCTCCGCCGGGCGTGTCTGTCGGATGGGGATCAGGATGCTTTGGATTGAAAAACTCAACAATGTGAAAACCGCATTTATTCACATAGAAGTGAATATTCCTTGTCTCAAAGTACGGTGTGTGTGTTTCCCAGACCTCTGTCTCAGGGTACATTTGCTCAATCAGATTCCAAACAGTCAGACCGATTCCCTGACTGTGGCAGTCAGGATCAATAAACAGAATATCCAGTGAATTTTGCTTCGTGATGCGGTCAACTTGTATGATAACGCCTCCGACGATCCTTTTGTTGCAGAGAATCTGAAATGCTTCTGCATGGGGAGCGTCAAGAGAGCTTGTGATGTCCTCTGCAGGGATTACTTCTTTCTCTTGCGGGCCATAGTTCTCAACCACCGCTTTCATAAATGCTGACTGATTTCGCTTAATAAAACTTTCACGCTCATCTGCTTGAAGCGGCCTTAACTTGACATGTGAATTCACCGATAATCCCCCTTGGCGATTGGATTTGTATTTCAGTTTATAGTAGCAGTTTTTAACCCTGCTTTCAATTTACAAGGCAAGTTTTCAGAAGCTTTTCATGAACAGCTTTGCTCCGAAAGAGAGTAAAGCCACCCTCCCTTGACGATGGCCTGATTTTTTGCTATGCTAAAGCGGCAAAGAGACAACCGGGAAAGGGAGGGAGACGCCGTGCCGGAGCGCTGTTTTCACCATCATCCGGAGCCGGAGGAGGGGCTGAACCTCCCGGAGGGCAGCCGGATCCACAGCCATGGGGGGCATCCCCACGTTCACACCAACACCAAGGCGGTGCTCAACCGGCTGAGCCGGGCCATCGGCCATCTGGAGTCGGTGCGCCAGATGGTGGAGGACGGCCGGGACTGCAGCGAGGTGCTGGTGCAATTGGCGGCGGTGCGCTCTGCCATCAACGCCACCGCCCGGGTGATTATGAAGGATCACATCGACCACTGCATTGTGGACGCGGTGGAGGAGGGCAACCTCCAGGCGATTGAAGATCTGGAGCAGGCGATTGACCAATTTATCAAATAATTGGTAAAACGGGGACAGATTTTCTACCGGCGGCGGGCTTGCCCGGCGGGGCGGAGAAATGCTATAATCATCCTGATATCAGGGAGTAGTTCGCATCCCGTGTTTGGGATGTTACGGTGTCCGTCATCCCGCCGAAAAGGCCGGGCGCCGTGGGAGAGGAACGAGACTTTTATCGCATACTAGTCATGCGGTAAGAGCCTCGTTTTTTGCGCTTTCCGCAGAGAAAAAAGGAGATTGATCCCTATGATGTATTTGCTGCTGCTGGTCGGTTTTTTCCTGCTGGTCAAAGGCGCCGACTTCTTTGTAGAGGGCGCCTCGTCGGTGGCCCGGCTGCTGCGCATCCCGTCGGTAGTCATCGGTCTGACCATCGTGGCCCTGGGCACCAGCGCCCCGGAGGCGGCGGTGAGTATTACCGCCGGTCTGAGCGGAGACGCTGATATCTCGCTGAGCAATGTCATCGGCTCCAACCTGTTCAATACGCTGGTGGTGCTGGGCACCTGCGCCGCCATCAGCACAGTGCCCACCGACCGGGACGTGATGAACCGGGACTTTTTCTGGAATCTGGCGGCCACGGCCGCCCTGCTGCTGATCTGCCTGGACGGGACGGTGGCCCGCTGGGAGGGGCTGCTGCTGCTGGCTGCCATGGTGGTCTATCTGGTGATCGTGGTGCGGGCTGCCCTGAGCCACCGGACGGAAGACATTGGCAAGCGGGCTATGAGCCTGCCCGCCGCCATCCTGTGCATCCTGGGCGGCCTTGCCGCCATCGTCATCGGCGGCGACTTGGTGGTGGACAACGCCTGCCTGATCGCTGAGGCCTGGGGCATGAGTCAGACGCTCATCGGTCTGACCATCGTGGCTATGGGTACCTCCCTTCCCGAGCTGGTCACCTCGGTGGTGGCCGCCCGGAAGCACGAAAACGGTCTGGCTCTGGGCAACGTCATCGGCTCCAACCTCTTCAACATCCTCTTTATTATGGGTATCGCCTCCAGCCTCACCCCCATCGCCGTGGCGGCGGAGTGCCTGTACGACCTGGCGGTGCTGCTGTGCGTGGGGATTGTCACCTTTTTCTTCTGCCGCAGCAGGGGAGAGGTCTCCCGCCGGGAGGGGCTGGTGCTGGTGGCGGCCTATGCTGTCTATCTGGCCTGGATCATTCTGCGCTGAACAAAAATTGACACAATGAAAGCCGTGAGCGGGAAACCGTTCACGGCTTTTCTGCGCTTTGATATAAAAGCACGCCCCGGCATTGCTGCCGGGGCGCGGTAAGAGATCAGGCGATCTGTTGGGTTGGATTAGAGCTGGGGACCAGCGGCGACCAGAGCCTTGCCAGCCTCGTTGGTGGTGTACTTGGCAAAGTTCTTGACGAAGCGGCCGGCCAGATCCTGAGCCTTGGTCTCCCACTCGGAGGCATCGGCGTAAGTATCGCGGGGATCCAGGATGGCGGGATCCACGCCGGGCAGCTCGGTGGGCACCTCAAAGTTGAAGTAGGGGATCTGCTTGGTGGGAGCGGTCAGGATGGCGCCGGACAGGATGGCGTCGATGATGCCGCGGGTGTCCTTGATGGAGATACGCTTGCCGGTGCCGTTCCAGCCGGTGTTGACCAGATAAGCCTTGGCGCCGCTCTGCTCCATGCGCTTGACCAGCTCCTCAGCATACTTGGTGGGATGCAGCTCCAGGAAGGCCTGGCCGAAGCAAGCGGAGAAGGTGGGAGTGGGCTCGGTGATGCCGCGCTCGGTGCCGGCCAGCTTGG
>JBJDXS010000058.1:0-117153 GCA_051866815.1 Candidatus Onthomonas sp.
GTACTTCTGCTCGTGGTAGACGGTGAGATAGAGCCTGGTGTCCAGCTTGGCGGCCACGTCTCCCTGGTTTTTCACCGTGTCCCGGAAATAGGACAGGGCGGCCAGGGCCAGGGTCATCAGTACCACGCCCGCCAAAAAGGCGCTTTTCAGCACTGAGCGCTGATTGGGGGCGTTGGAGGGGGCAATTGGAACTGCAGGGGGATCCAGTTCCTGGAGCACCACGTTTTTCATCATGTAGCTGGTGACCTGGTCATAGTTGTCCAGCACCCCCCGCAGCACCTCATAGGCCTCTCTGGGGTGCCGGGCCGAGACATGGACAGTAAGTAGGTTGGTGTCCGGGATGACCTTGGCGGTGATTTGGCCTGGGAAATGATCCAGTCCCAGCTGTTCCTGCACCTTTTTCTTCAGAATATTGCTGTCCAGCACCTGGGAGAAGGTTTCAGTCATGGTGTTGGTGGCCGAGAGGTCAGAGGCGGCGCCGCTGCCGCCCCGGGCGGAGACGATGAGGGTGGCGCTGCTGGTATAGACCGGCACAAAGAGCAGATGAAGCGCCAGGTAAGCCCCCATCATCCCCACCAGACCGGCGGAGAGGATCATCCACCAGTGTCGGATCAGATCCCGAAAGAGGGAGGGCAGATCCAACTGGCCCAGAGGCGCCTGGACGGGATCGGTATGATAGTCTGCCATGGGTGCCTCCTTATTCCACAACCACCAGCAGCAGGGTGGTGCCCTGATAGGTGTCGTCCTGATAGGTGAGATAGACCGGATAGACGCCGGCCTGGCTGGTGTCCAGCTGAGAGTGGACGGAAATCTCCGACCGGCTCAGAGAGCCTCCGCCGGCGGAAGTTCCCGTCTCGCTGCCCGGCTGGAAGCTGTATTTGACGCCGCCTGCCGTGACGCTCTGGAGATAGGATCGGTAGTCGATGTCCTCGCCCTCCCAGTAGACCAGATAGTCGGTAAGCTCCAGGGAGGCCTCGTTTACCTGGGGGTCATAGA
The DNA here is from genome assembly GCA_051866815.1 of Candidatus Onthomonas sp. Lineage (GTDB taxonomy): Bacteria > Bacillota > Clostridia > Oscillospirales > Oscillospiraceae > Onthomonas. The sequence continues at coordinate 997 of JBJDXS010000058.1, forward strand.
TCTCCAGCTGGGTTTCCAGCGTCTGGGTGTCTCCGGCGCTGTTGGTCACCGAGAAGGAGATGGAATATACCCCGGCGATGCGGCTGGAGATATTGGTCTCGGTGCGCACCTTCACTTTGCCGGTGAGGTCGCCGTCCAAGGTGTCGCTGGCCTGGACCAGCTGGGTCAAATCCAGGCTCTCACCGGCCTTCCAGAGCAGGGCGTGGGTCAGGGAGAAGCGGGGAGAGGTGTAGTCAGTATAGACAATCTCCCGGGTGGTCTTGGACACATTGTCGTCTGAGTCAAAGGCGGCATAGGTGACCAGACGCCGGTTGCCGTCGTAGAGCTCGGACAGCTTTTCCACCAGGACGCTGTCGGTCACGTCCCCGTCCTTGCCGTCCTGGGCGGAGATCCCCCGGAGCAGCGCCTCAGAACCGGCCTGGACGCTGATCTCCAGTGCCCCCTCGTCCACTGTAAACTGGGGGCCGCCGTCCTGGGCACTCAGGGCCTGTACCCCAAGATACAGGACAAAAACCACCGTCACAGCCGCCAGCATAAATATCCATAAAATACGAAATCTCTTCATAGTCGCTCCCGTCTGCTATCATGAATCAGTTTAAAACCCCCGCCGCCCCCGGAATCCGAAGGGCCGCAGGCCGGTTACCGGCCGGCTGTCCAAAATCCGCCGGGGATTTTCCTCCAGCAGCAGCCGGGGGCAGGCCGGGCCGTAGGCCTTCTCCAGAGCCTCCCAGGCGTCGGCCAGGTGGGGGGTGCGAAATTCCGCCCGGTGGCAGTCACTGGCCACGCAGGCTGCCAGCTGATGCTCCACCAGGGCCCAGGCGGTACGCTCCGGACGGGGACCGAACCGGCCTGTCAGGCTGCCCCGGTTGAGCTGGAGACAACAGCCCATGGAGACAAACCGGTAGGCCAGCTCCGGATTGCGAATGACAAAGCCGTAGCGCTCCGGATGGGCGATGAGGGGGATGTAGTCCTCCTCCAGCAGCATCTCCAATATAAAAATGACAAAGTCCGGATCCTCTTCAAAGCCGAACTCCACCAGCAGATACCGGCCGTCGTTGAGGGTGGCCAGCCGCCGGCCCCGCACCAGACGGGGCAGCTCCTCATCGGCAAACACCTCCGCCCCGGAATACAGCTCCAGGGGCAGGTTCTCCTGCTCCAAAGCCTTGCGCAGCTCATCCAGCCGGCGGCGCAGCTCCGGCCCGTCATAGTTTGGATGGGAACTGTCCGGAAGATTGCAGTGGGGAGTGGCGGCCATCTGCCGGACGCCGGCGGCCAGGGCAATCCGGGCCATCTCCAGAGACATCTCCAGGGACTGGGCACCGTCGTCGATGCCGGGAAGAATATGGGCGTGTAAATCAATCATGGGGGTTGTCCTTCCCGTCTAAAATACCGTATTGCCGCAGCAGTTCGACCCGTTCACGGCCCAGCCGGATGCTCTCGGCGGCGGCGCCGCCCACCCCCTGATCCCGGTTCTCCCGAAGGTAGTGGAAAATGCGTTGGCCCCAGGCCACCGGAAGCAACACCGGCCATTGGTTCAGATAGGGATATTTAACGGCCATGTCCGACCGGGGGAGAAACACTGTTCGCAGCAGGGAACCCTTCCCTGCCTTTCCCGCCTTCTGATCGCTGACGGCAGAGAGGGTGATGTTGCTGCTGTGCTTCCGGTTCATGTCCGCCCCGCCATAGACGCCGCCGGAGAGCAGATCCTTCAGCATGGGGCTGGGATTGACCGCGCGGCAGATCTCCTGCCACGGGGAGGGCAGCGTCAGCCGGAGGCCCAGCTGCTGTTCCCCGATGGCAAAGAGGGCGGCGGCGAACTGCTCCATCCGCTCCTCCCGGCACTGGTCATACAGGCGGCTCCAGTCCACCTGATCCGCGTATCTCTGGGCATAGAGGTCGATGTCGCAGACCTGACGGATGCCGAAGCCACCGTGTAGAAAGTGCTTGAAGGCGTGGCAGAGCAGGTAAAGCAGGTGATCATGGGGGCAGAGGGACCAGACCGGCTGACCCTGCACCTCCAGCTCTACTGCCTGATCTATCGCCCCGTCAAAGAAACGGTTCAGGCTTCCATAGGCCTGGGACTCCTCCGAAAAGAGAGATTTGTGGATTTCCAGACAGAGGGTGCGGGAGGCATTCACATAGGTCACCTCAAAGGCGGCCTCGCGATCCTCCTCCGGATTGGCCGGCGTCAGCCCCAGACCGGCCAGGGCCTGATGGCAGGCTTCGTACTGCTCCGGGGCGACCAGCACGTCCTCGTCCATGGAGACCCGGTGATCCGGCATGGGGTAGAGGCTGCGGCAGTGAATGCCCTTGACCACCACGGCCTTGACGCCTGCAGCCTGCAGCCCCTGGCAGACCGCCAGAAACTGCTGGGTGCGCTGGGTCTGGGCGGCTACCGCCTGAAAGACCTCCCGGCGGATGCCGGGAATCAGGGCCTGGCCGCTCTCCTGAAAGGCGGAGAGGGTGCGTACCGACTCGAAAACCATGGGCAGCACATGGTGCTCCTGGGCCAGAAGAAACAGGGAGAACCATTCCTCCGGGGATACCGGGCCGGTCTCAGCCTCCAGAGGCGCAGCTGCCAGATGAGCCCGGAGGGCGGCCAGCAGCAGGGCGTTTTGCTCCATGGTGTCCCCACTCCTTTCTAAAAATAAAGCTGTTTCGCCGGCGACAAAGCGCGGAAATCTCCACATTATTACAATTTATCATTGTAACACGCCGCAGAACCCTTGTCAAAGAGAACCGCTCAGGGGAAGAGAAGATTTCGCAACCGGGATTTCAGCCCTCCAGAGGTTTTTTTGGCAAATTTTCGGGCAAAAACCGGGAAAAGCCTCTTGCATTTGCCCCATCCCTGTGCTAAAATAATCATCGTCTCTGAATCTGCCGTCTCCGCCAGCTGGTGAGGACGTTTTTGAAAGGATGAATGAAAATGGGTACCGCCAAAATCGTTCTCTCTGTGATCGTGGTAATCACCGCCCTGCTGCTGGTGGCCATTGTGCTGCTCCAGACCGGCAAGAGCGCCGGCCTATCCGGCTCTCTGGGCGGCAGCTTCGACACCTATCTGGGCAAGAACAAGGCCGGCAGCGCTGACGCCAAGCTGGCCCGGCTGACCAAGTGGGTGGCTTTCGTGTTCATGATCGCCGTTCTGGTGCTGAACCTGATCTGAGAGCTTGTAACGTGCATAAGGTGCGCATTGCAGTTTGCAATGCGCACTTTTTGCGTCTGTCGCGTCCTGTGCCTGCGGAAAACGTCAGCGCCGCACTCCCTGAAATCAGAGAGTGCGGCGTTTTTACGCGGGAGATAAAATCAGAAGATGGGCAGCACGTTGCCGTCATAGGTCTCGTTGATGTAGTCCCGGACGGCGTCGGACTGCAGGGCCTCCACCAGGGCCTGGACAGCGGGGTTGTTCTCGTTGCCCTCCTTGACCACGATGACGTTGGCAAAGGTCTGAGCGGCCTCGGAGTTGGGATCCTCGGTGTAGATGGCGTCAGCGGCGGAGGAGAAGCCGGCCTGCAGGGCGTAGTTGCCGTTGATGGCGGCGATGTCCACCTCGGTGGTCACGTTGGGCAGCATGGCGGCCTCCAGCTCCAGGAACTCCAGGTTCTTGGGATTGTCCACGATATCGTTGGTGGTGGCCTCCAGGCCGACGCCCTCCTTCAGGGTGATCAGGCCGGCGGACTCCAGCAGCTGCAAGGCGCGGGCCTCGTTGGTCACGTCGTTGGGCACGCCCACCAGAGCGCCGTCAGGCAGCTCCTCCAGAGAGGCGGTCTTGCAGGGATAGATGCCGAAGGGCTCATAGTGGATGGCGGCCACGCTGACCAGATGAGTGCCGTTCTCGGCGTTGAACTGATCCAGATAGGGCTGATGCTGGAAGTAGTTCACATCCTCGTCACCCTCCTCCACGGCGGTGTTGGGCACTACATAGTCGCCGTACTCGGTGACCTGCAGGTCGATGCCCTGCTCAGCCAGGATATCCTTCACCTGGGCCAGGATTTCGGCGTGGGGGGTGGGAGAGGCGGCTACCTTCAGGACAACCGTCTCAGCAGGCTCCTCGGCGGGCTCTTCCGCAGCGGGCTCCTCAGCGGCGGGAGCTTTCTCCTCGGCGGCGGGCTCGCTGGAGCCGGTGCTGCCGCAGGCGGCCAGGGACAGGGCCAGGATCAGGGCAAGAAACAGGGCAAGCAGATTCTTTTTCATGACAATTTCCTCCTATTCAAAGATGTTGCTTTTATTTCAAACGCTTGTCGATTCCAGTGGACAAACGGCTGAAAATGGATTGAATGACCTGTACCAGGACGATGAGCAGGATGACAGTGATCAACAGCATGGAGTCCACCCGGCGGTTATAGCCGTACCGGATGGCCAGGTCGCCCAGGCCGCCTGCGCCCACGGCGCCCGCGATGGCGGTGTAGGCCAGGATGGTGATCACCGAGATGGAGCCGCCCAGCACCAGGGAGGGCATGGCCTCGGGGAGATAGACCTTCCAGACAATCTGGAGGGGAGAGGCGCCCATGGACTGGGCCGCCTCCACCACGCCGGCGTCCACCTCAGTGAGGGAGGTCTCCACCATGCGGGCGATAAAGGGGGCGGCGGAGACCACCAGGGGGACGATGGCCCCCTTGACGCCGATCTTGGTGCCCACGATCAGCTTGGTGAAGGGCATAATGGAGATCATCAGAATGATAAAGGGGAGGGAGCGGCCCACATTGATGATCCAGCCCAGCACCTGGTTGACCAGCTTATGGGGCCGGATGCCGTGCTCCTGGGTGATCACCAGCAGTACGCCCAGGGGCAGGCCCAGCAGGTAGGCGAACACAGTGGAGACGCCCACCATGGTCAGGGTATTCAGCGTCTCCTTCCAGATCAGAGCGCCGTACTGATCCCAGAAAGCGGCGGTAAAGAGTTCAAGCATGGGATTCCACCTCCTCAGCGGTGACGTGGGGCTGGGAACGGATGTAGCTCAGGGCCTTGGCGGCCTCGTTGGGGTCCTCCGGCAGGCCCAGCAGCATGGTGCCGAAGGCCTTGCCGTCGATATTGCGGGTGTCAGCGCCCAGGATGTTCACCTTGACCCCGCAGTCGATGGCGAGGGAGGCGATGAGGGGATAGTAGGCGGTGCCGCCGTCAAAGGCCACCCGGATTACCCGGCTGGAGACGGACAGCGGCGCGGCGGTGACGCCGCCGGGATAGACCAGCCGCCGGGCGGCGTCGGTGGAGGGATGGGAGAAGATGTCCTCCACCGCCCCCTGCTCCGCCACGGTGCCCCCGTCCAGAATGGCCACCCGGTGACAGATCTCCTCAATGACGCTCATCTGATGAGTGATGACCACCACGGTGACTCCCAGCTTCTGGTTCAGCTCCTTGAGCAGGGCCAGGATGGAGGCGGTGGTGGTGGGATCCAGGGCGGAGGTGGCCTCGTCGCACAGCAGTACCTTGGGGTCGGTGGCCAGGGCACGGGCGATGGCCACCCGCTGCTTCTGCCCGCCGGAGAGCTGGGCGGGATAGGCGTCCGCCTTTTCCTTCAGGCCCACCAGCTCCAGCAGCTCCAGCGCCCGGGCCTTTGCCTTGGCTTTGGACACTCCGGAGATCTCCATGGGGAAGCAGACGTTGCTGAGGCAGGTGCGCTGCATGAGCAGGTTGAAGCTCTGGAAGATCATGGTGATGGAGCGCCGGGCCTCTCGCAGCTCCTTCTCCGACAGGGCGGTCATCTCCCTGCCGTCCACCAGGACGGAGCCGGAGGTGGGCCGCTCCAGCAGGTTGAGGCAGCGCACCAGGGTGCTCTTGCCTGCGCCGGACAGGCCGATGATGCCGAAGATCTCTCCGGGCAGGACGTCCAGATTGATGTCCTCCAGGGCGGTGACCGCTCCTTCGCCGGTACCAAAGGTCTTGGTCAGATGGCGGATTTGAATGATAGGATCGCTCAAACAGATTCAGCTCCTTTTTGAAGTAAGACGGGCAGAGGGCAACAAAAAAGCCCTTGAAGCATTTGCTCCAAGGACGAACGAAAAATCGCCGTGTTACCACCTTGATTCACCGGCTCCTCACAGAACCGGCCTCCGGGAGTTCCATCAAACTCCTGCGCTGTCACGGGCGCTCCCGTCACCGCCTAAAGCCCAACCGGGCCGTCAGCCGCGCGACTCCAAGGCCATCTTCAGCAGGCTCTTCTGTACCTCTTTCCACCAACCGAGGCTCTCTGAACATATCCACCTGCCTACTCTCCTCTTCCACGTCTTTCATCATATCTGCCGAGTAGGTTTGTTGTGGTGAAGTATACGACGGGAAGACGGGATTGTCAACCCCTTTTTCATTCTTTTTTCTTTTGCCTTTGCGGCGGTAAAAATTTCAAAATCCCCCTTGACAAATCTGGTTGATTGGTTTATTATCCCTACATACCCACTTGGGAGGTTGGTAATATATGAACCTGAGACGATGTATCCGGCGCTGACCCGGCGCACCATCATCGGGCCGGCAGACGCTGTATCCAGATAAAAAACACCATTGATCCATATAAATTGGGAGGAATTGAATTATGAGCAAGATCTATACATCCGCAGACCAGCTGATCGGCAAGACCCCGCTGCTGGAGCTGACCCACATTGAGGCCCAGGAGAAGCTGGAGGCCAGGATTCTGGCCAAGCTGGAGTACTTCAACCCCGCAGGCTCCGTCAAGGACCGGATTGCCAAGGCGATGATTGACGACGCCGAGGCTAAGGGCCTGCTGAAGCCGGACTCCGTTATCATCGAGCCCACCTCTGGCAACACCGGTATCGGCCTGGCCTCTGTGGCTGCCGCCCGGGGCTATCGGATTATCATCGTCATGCCGGAGACCATGAGCGTGGAGCGGCGGCAGCTGATGAAGGCCTACGGCGCCGAGCTGGTGCTGACCGAGGGCGCCAAGGGTATGAAGGGCGCCATCGCCAAGGCGGAGGAGCTGGCCAAGGAGCTGCCCAACGCCTTTATCCCCGGCCAGTTTGTCAATCCCGCCAACCCCGAGGCCCACAAGGCCACCACCGGCCCGGAGATCTGGGAGGACACCGACGGACAGGTGGATATCTTTGTGGCCGGCGTGGGCACCGGCGGCACGGTCACCGGCGTGGGTGAGTACCTCAAGAGCCAGAACCCTGCCGTCAATGTGGTGGCGGTAGAGCCCGCCTCCTCCCCTGTGCTGAGCAAAGGTGTGGCAGGCGCCCATAAGATCCAGGGCATCGGCGCAGGCTTTGTCCCCGACGTGCTGGACACCCAGGTCTATGACGAGATCATCCCCGTGGAGAACGAGGACGCCTTTGCCGCCGGAAAGCTGGTGGGCCGTTCCGAGGGCGTGCTGGTGGGCATCTCCTCCGGCGCTGCCATCCACGCTGCCATCCAGCTGGCCAAGCGGCCGGAGAACAAGGGCAAGACGATTGTGGCCCTGCTCCCCGACACCGGCGACCGGTATCTCTCCACTCCCCTGTTCGCGGACTGATTGCCCGCGGCGTGGAATCATCGCTCGATGCTGACGGCGGGAGCATACCCCCGCCCTACGGCAGAAAATTGATCCTGGTTCCTCATAAGATGGTAAAGAGCGCCCGGCAGATGTTGAGGCTTTCAACCTCAGCCCTGCCGGGCGTCCTTTTTTGCCCCCTTGCCTGTCCCACGGGACGGTGCTATCATGGAGACAGTAGCCGGGGAGCAGACGCGCGGCGCCCCGGCACATTCTGACAGGTGAGGTGACCTGACATGAAACGCAGTGAGATCAACGCGGCGCTGAAGGAGATGGAAGCCATGATTCGGGCCTACCGGTTCTCCCTCCCGCCCTTCTGCGGCTTTACTCCGGAGCAGTGGCAGGAGAAGGGCCATGAATACGACGAGGTGCGGGAAAATCAGCTGGGCTGGGACATCACCGACTACGGCATGGGGCAGTTCGACCGGCTGGGCTTTTCCCTCATCACCCTCCGCAACGGCAATCTGGCCCTTTCGGACAAGTACCCCAAGACCTATGCGGAAAAGCTGCTCTATTTGAAGGAGGGCCAGTACTCCCCCATGCACTTCCACTGGCACAAGATGGAGGACATCATCAACCGGGGCGGCGGAAATGTGTTCATCCGGGTGTACAACTCCACGCCGGAGGAGGAGCTGGACCGGGAGACACCCGTCACCGTCCATGTGGACGGCTGTACCCGCACCGTGCCTGCCGGCACCCAGGTGCGGCTGACCCCAGGGGAGAGCATCACCATCTACCCCTATCTCTACCACGACTTTGAGGTGGAGCCGGGCACCGGCCCAGTCCTGCTGGGCGAGGTGAGCCAGTGCAACGATGACAACACGGACAACCGGTTCTATGAGACTCTGGGCCGCTTCCCCGCCATTGAGGAGGACGAGCCCCCTTACCGGCTGCTGTGCAACGAGTATCCTCCGGCGAAGGATTGACTTTCCCTTGATGCACTGCGCCCCTGTGCCGAGCGGCACAGGGGCGCAGACTTGTCTCAACGATTATGGTTCTGCCTCCGCAGGCGCTTCTGCCTCCGCCTCCCGGGCGGCGAAGTAGGCGTCCAGCCCGTCGGCGATGCCGGAGGCGATCTTCTGCTGATATTCGTCGGTGGCCATCAGCTTGTCCTCCTCCGGGTTGGTCATATAGCCCATCTCCACGATGGTGACCGGCACCTCACACCAGTTAATGCCGGTCATGGTGTCCGTCTCCCAGACATATTCCTTTTTTGCCCCGGTGGCCGCCACCAGGCCGTCCAGCACCGCGTCGGACAGGGCTCGGGACAGGTCATACAGATCTCCGTTGTAGGGGTTGGAGGGGGTCTGGCAGATGGTCATGGCCCCGTGGGCGGAGGAGCTGTCCGAGCCGTTGGCGTGGATGCGGACAAAGGCGTCCGCCCCCGCCTGGTTGGCAATCTGGCTCCGTTCGGCGTTGCTGATGTCCACGTCGTTTTCCGTGCGCACCATGAGCACCTCATAACCCCGGGTCTCCAGCTCCGCCTGGAGCTTGAGAGAGACCTGGAGGTTGAGCTCGTATTCGTACAGCCCGGTGGTGGTGCCCCGGGTCCCGCCGGTGACCCGGGCCTTCATGGTGGAGGAGCCGGGGCCGTTGGGCTCTTTCTCGTTGCTGCCCTTGGCCTGGTGACCGGCGTCAATGCAGATGAGATAGGGCTCCGGAGCCGGTTCCTCTGCCTGAGCTGCCTCCTCTGCCGCCTTGGCCGCTTCTTCCGCCTGACGGGCGGCCTCCTCCTCTGCCAGCTTCCGTGCCGCTTCCTGCGCCTGCCGCTCCGCCTCCAGGGCGGCGGCGTCTTCGGCCTGCGCCTGCTCATCCTGCGCTTGCTCTGTCTGGGCTAGCTCCTCCTGCGGCTCCGGTCCCGGAGCCGGATCTGTCCTGGCGCAGCCGCAGCACAGCAGCAGAAGCAGGGCGCTGAGGAAAATGAGAATGCGTTTCATAAAAAACTCCTTTTTAAAATTCACCAAAGTTTCTCTGATTGTAACATATTTCTGCCTTTGACGCAACCGGGGGTGCAGAGCGGGAACTTCTTAATTTTATTTTAAAATGCGTTGTATTTCTCAGAATTGCAAAAAAGTCCCGGCTTACACATTGCAATTTCCAGGAAAAACCGATATACTGTTGTCAGGTATCCGCTGATCGCTCAGAGGGTGCCGCTGATTTGCCAGAGATCGGATGATGTTATGTATTTTGACACCCATGCACACTATGATTCCCCGGCCTTTGACCGGGATCGGGAGGCGCTGCTCTCCGGCCTGCCCCAGGCGGGGGTGGAGCTGGCCCTGATCCCCGGCTGTGAGCTGGACAGTTCCCGCAAGGCTCTGGACTGTGCCCGCCGGTTTCCGCATATCTATGCCGCTGTGGGCTTTCACCCGTCGGACATTGAAAAACTGGATGACGACGCCCTGGAGCAGCTGCGCCGGCTGGCGGAGGATCCCAGGGTGCGGGCCATCGGCGAGATCGGGTTGGATTACTACTGGGAGGACTACGCCCCCCGGGAGGTTCAGAAGGCGGGTCTCTGCCGTCAGTTTGAACTGGCCAGGGCGCTGGATCTGCCGGTGATTTTTCACGACCGGGAGGCCCACGCCGACTCGATGGAGATTGTCCGGGCTTACCCCGACGTGCGTGGAGTCTTCCACTGTTACTCCGGCGGCGTGGAGCAGGCCAGGGAGCTGATTGACCGGGGCTGGATGATCTCCTTCACCGGGGCCCTCACCTTTCCCAACGCCAGACGGCCGGTGGAGGTGGCTGCCGCCATCCCCCTGGAGAAGATCATGATTGAGACCGACTCCCCCTATATGATTCCCTATCCCCGCACCCCGGAGGACAAAAAGTTCCGGCGAAACTCCTCTCTGCGGGTGCATCAGGTGGCCCAAAAGCTGGCGGAGATTAAAGCGTTGCCTCTGGAAGAGGTGGCTCGGATCACCACGGAAAACGGCCGCCGGTTCTTCCGCATTCCCCAATCCGCTTGAGAAACGAGGCGACTGCATCTTGACGATTACCTACGTCTACGGTAAAAATCTCTATGTCAACACCACCAACCGCTGCGACTGCAGCTGTACCTTCTGTCTGCGCACCACCGGCGACCGGGTGGGAGATTCCGGCCCCCTGTGGCTGGAGCGGGAACCCACCCGGGAGGAGATCCTGGCAGATATTCAAAAGCGGGATCTGACTCAATATCAGGAGCTGGTCTTCTGCGGCTATGGGGAGCCCACCTATCGCCTGGAGGATATTCTCTGGGTGGCGGAGCAGGTGAAGGGGTATTCCTCCATTCCCATCCGGATGGACACCAACGGCCACAGCGACCTGATTCACGGCAAGCCCACTGCGCCTCTCTTTGCCGGGAAGTTTGACATCCTCTCCATCTCCCTCAACCGGGCCACGGCGGAGGACTATCAGGCTACCTGCCGGAGCAAATACGGCGTTGAAAGCTACCAGGCTATGCTGGATTTCACCCGGGAGGCGGTAAAGTACGTCCCCAAGGTGATTATGACGGTGGTAGACACCATGCCTCAGGAGGAGATTGAGGCCTGCGGCCGGATCTGCCGGTCGCTGGGGGCTACCTACCGGGTTCGCACCTATTCCACCGAGTGGTAAATTCCGCTCGTTTTCCTGCATATGATATGCGTTCCGTTCCCATCTGCCAGACTGAAAGTATGAAAAGGAAGTGTCACTTGTGAAACATCCCCTCTTCACCCGTTCTGTCAGCCTTCTGCTGGCCGTGCTCATGGTGATCTCCCTCCCGGCAGCCGCCGTGGAGGTCTCCGGAAGCCAGGAGCCTGACGGCAGCGCGGCTGACATCGGCCAGGTTGAGACCACAACAGCCTTGAACCCATTCGACGACAGTCAGGACACTGTCCTGCCCGCGAACGAGGAGCAGCCTGCCGCCCAGGAGGAGCCGGCTGTCCAGGAACCTGAGCAGTCAGAAGAAACCGATGCTCCGATGAATGCGGCCTACCTTGACACCGAAGGCCACTATCAGGCGCCGGAGAAGCTGGTTGTATATATCACCGAGTATGTCGAGCCGGGCAAGGAAGCCGACGGCAAGACTGCCGAGGAGCAGTACACCGGCGTTGTGGCCTTTTACGACTACAACGAGAAGGATCAGGAGAAGATGCTGGAGCAGCCCTACTTTTTCTACTATGATAAGGGCGTGCTGCAGAGTGAAAAGACGCTGTTCATCTTCTCTGATCACTATCTGAACCTGACTGCCGCCCCCACGCAGGAGGATGGCCGCACACCGGAGGACGAGAGCCGGATGGTGTATACTGCTCCGGAGGTCTTTGTAGATCCGGAGGCCGTGGAGCATCCCGACTATCTCTTTGCCTTCAATCAGGAGGGGAAAGAGAACGGCCTCTATACCGGTACCTATGACGGCCAGGCTTATGAGTCCGGTTTGATCCCTGCCGTGCATATCATCAGCGTGACCCAGAAAAGCGGAACCGGCGGCAGCCCCACTCTGACCTGGGAGAAACTGAATAATGCTCAAAGCTATCGTATCTACCGCCGTACCGACGCCGGCCAGCCTTGGGGGGATCCCATCGGCACGGTGCAGGCCGACACGACCACCTATACGGACTCCAACGCAACAGAGGTGGGCACAACCTACTTCTATCTGGTGCGTGCGGTCTATTCGGACGGCTCCCTCTCCGGTGATACCAGCGTGGTAAGCTATACCTATCATGCCATCCCCGAGGTCACGGCGAAATCTACAGCCGGCGGTCCAATGGTTTCCTGGAACCGGGATGCTGACGCGACTGGCTACCGGGTTTTCCGCAAGTCCAGCGCGGGAGGCAGCTGGACAGTGGCTGCAAACCTCACCGGCGCCGGTGAGAGCAGTAAGATTCAGTGGCAGGATGCCGCTGCCAAGAGCGACCAGACTTATGCCTATACCGTTCGGGCCTATTACGGAGACCGGGAAGGGGAAAACCGTGAGGGCTATACAGTCAACGTGTGGAGCGGTTACAAAGCCAGCTCCAGCATCTACTATCTGGCCGCACCTGAGATCACCAAGGCCTACAGTGTCGGCACAGGCATCAGCCTGACCTGGACCAAGGTAGAGGGCGCCTCCACCTATAAGATCTATCGTCAGGCGGCCGATGCCAGTAAGGCGAAGTGGACCTACATGGGTGCGGTAAAGAGCACAGCCACCGACTATGTGGATACCGAAGTTGAAGAAGGCATGCGCTACTTCTACACCGTCCGGGCCTTTAATGCCGATGGAACCGGGGGTGTATACTACGATTTCCGCAGTGACGCCACCAAGAGCATTGCGTATCACGCTACCCCTGTGGTCAAGTCGGTCAATGCTACCGGCGGCGTAAAGGTGACCTGGAGCAAGGATGCTGATGCCTCCGGGTATCGGGTCTTCCGAAAGGCCAGCGGAGAATCCAGCTACACAATTATTGCCAATATCACCAAGGGGACCACTGGATCCTATCTGGACAAAACCGCAGTCAGCGGTAAGACCTATACTTATACTGTCCGGGCTTATTACGGTGATACTGCTACAATGGCCAAGGACAAGAGCTACACCAGCAACCTGTGGAGTCCGTATAAAACAGCGGGTTCTCTGCTCTACCTGGCTGCGCCGGAGCTGGGCGATGTCTACAGCAGCGGCATCGGTATGACGGTCAAATGGACTACGGTGTCCGGCGCAACCGGCTACATTGTTTACCGAAAGACGGAAGACAGCAAGTGGAAGTCCCTGACGACCTTGACCGATGCCAGCAAGAACAGTTATGTGGATAAGACTGCTGAGGCCAACGGCTCGTATTATTACACGGTTCGGGCAATCTACAAGGACAAGGATCATATCAGCGGTTTCTACACCCCCACTGCCTCTGCGGTCTATCATGCACCGGTCGATGTCAAGGTGACAGCCGCTTCCAACGGCATCCGGATTACCTGGGAGCTGGACAGCAAGGCTACAGGTTATCGGGTGTACCGGAAGGTGGACGGCACTTCGGTCGTTCTGGCTAAGATATCTGCAAGCTCCCTGAAGGAAGGCACTACTTCCACATCTTTTGTGGATACAGAATCTATCGCCAACGGCACCACCTGCTATTATACTGTCCGGCCCTATTACGGCACTGGTGATATCCAGAAGGTGGGAACTGACACGAAGAACAACTGGGGCGGCTGTATCTATCAGAAATTTATTTTCCTGTCCACCCCGGTGCTGAATGCTTCGTCTCAGAACACTACCTCCGGCATCAAGATCTCCTGGACAAAGGTGCCCAGCGCTGCAGGCTACCGGGTCTACCGGAAAACAGAGGGCAGCAGCTGGAAGCAGATTGCGACGATTTCCAGTGGTGCAACAGAAAGCTACGTGGATACCGGCAAGCTCTCTTCGGGAACCGATTACTTCTATACCGTTCGTGCGGTGGCTTCGGACAAAACTTCTCTGAGCTACTTTGACACCACAGGTATTTACGCGGTCTATTTGCCTGCTCCGGTTATGCAGTCGGTGATCTGCAAATCCAGTGGCACTACAGTCAAATGGAAGGCGGTTTCCGGCGCTGACGGCTATGTGGTCTATCGCAAGACCTCCGGCGGAACGTGGGAACGGCTGACTACCACTACTGATGCCTCCGTGCTCTCCTACAAGGACACTGCTGTAAAGAACAAGGACATTGAATATTACTACACAGTCAAGGCCTATAAGACAACTACTGTCAACGGCAAGAAGCGTACTTCCTACGGCGCTTATGAAAGTGGCATGACCTTCTCCATTGCCATGAGCGGAAGCGGCTGGGTGAAGAAAAACGGGAATACCTATTACGTCAAGGATGGTATCTGCCTGGTGGGCTGGCAGTATCTCAAACGCAACGGCAGCACCTACAAATATTATTTTGACACGAAGACCGGTGCTCTGGTCACCAATCTGTATTCCTACTTTGGCAAGAGCTACCGCAATCTGAAATGCCGAATCGTATTTTGCATCAACACCAATGACAGCAATCCCAGCTACACCACCATCTACCTTTACGACAGCGAGACAGATTCCTACTGCATCCCGGCGGTATCGGTGCGCTGCGTGGGCAATCCCAGCAAAACGAAATATGCTGACGGTTCCTCGTCTGCCTTTTTGAAGGCAGGGTCTGGCCAGCGCTGGCTGGACTCCGGCAGCTTTGAGCAGTATGCCACCTACATCCGTGGCACCTACAGCTGGTTCCACTCCGCCCTGTATTACGGCTCCAAGAGCCCCTACAGCTTCTCCTCCTCTTCCTATAACAGCATGGTGAACAATAACAATAATACCGGCGGCTGTATCCGGATGCAGTGCATCTATGCCTACCTGATTCAGGATATTATGATGAACGGCTATGGCGAGGATCACCGCGTGCCGGTGGTGCTTTACAAGAACACCTCCAACGCCGGGCCATTTGGTGTGCCTCGGGTGGATAAGATTTCTTCCCGCAACTCCGACCCCACCGACCCAGCCGTCACCGGCAAGTTCTTCTATGACACCTCGATCTGGGGAGTCAGTGCAAAAGCCGGGGCCTCAGCCTGGACCTATTATTGATTCCTCTGCAAAACAGAAAACGCGCCCCTGCTGCTCAAACGAGCAGCAGGGGCGCGCCAGCGTGTCGATAAGGATCGACACGCTCGAACAAAATCTACGATTTTGTTCGAAAATGCGGCCGAACCGCGCGCCCTTACGGGCACACTCCCGGCCTCCCTGTGTGCTTTTTGCCGGCACAGGTCCGGCTAAAAGCACATATTTCACTTTGTTTTGTTGCTGACGCAACAAAACTCCTGCGGAGGGCTTCCTAAACTTTTAGCCCGGCTTGGAATTTGCAAAAGATACTTTTTTGACAGTCTGACGCGCCCCTACTGCTCAAACGAGCAGCAGGGGCGCGCTGTATCTCATGATCATACCGCTTCAGGAGTTCTTTTTCAAGTGCAGCCGGGGCAGACGGCCGGTGCCGTAGAGCTCCCGGTGCCGGGCCCGGACGAAATTAAAGATATTGCCCATAATCAGGATGTTGCTGCACAGAAACAGCCAGACCATCAGAATGATGACCGAAGCCAGAGAGCCGTACACGGTGGCGTACCGGCTGGAGACGCCGATGAAGGTGGAAAACAGGCTGGTTGCCGCCACCAGAACCACTGCGGCCAGCAGCGCTCCGGGGAGCACCATCCGCTTGTGCCGGGGAGTACGGGCGGTGAGCCGGTAGATCAAGGCCAGCACGCAGAAGATCAGGCCGAAGGGCATGAGGATCTGGGCCAGCCGCCAGCTGTAATGCACCACCGGCATATCCAGCAGAAACTGAATCATCCCCAGCAGCCAGTCGCCCAGCAGCACGATGAGCAGACTGCCGTAGATCAGCACCAGCATCAGTATGGAGAGCAGGATGGAGAAGATAACGCCGATGATGCCCCCCCGTACCCGCTGGCCGAACACCTCGCCGAAGATGTCCATCAGGCCCCGGAAGGCGGCGGAGGAGGCGGTGATGGTCATAATGACGCCGCCGCTGATCAGCGCAACGCTCTGATTGTTCTGGACATAGAGCAGATAATCATCCAGCAGGGAGCCCACGGCGGCGGGCAGCACGTCGATAATCTCTCCCAGCAGGTCGGAGCCGGAGAGGGGCAGCATGCCCAGAATGGCGGAGACGACGATGAGGACAGGGAAGATGCTCAACAGAATGTAATAGGCCAGCTGGGCACTGGCCCGGGAGACCTTTTTTTCCAGATAGATCTGGATCAGCTCCAGGCAGAAGAGAACGTTGGGCCGTTCCAGCCATTTTTTCATAGAAGTCCCCCTTTCCGGTTGTAGCCTTCCACAGAAAGTATAGACGCCCAGGATGGCAAAAAACCGTCTGCTTTTGGCAGACGGTCCTATGCGACAACAAGTATAGCATTAGCCCTGGACAGAATTCAGCTTGATGGTCAGCTGGCTCTTGGTATGAGCGGCCTTATTCTTGTGGAACAGACCCTTGGAAGCAGCCTTGTCCATTGCCTGCACAGCCACTTTGTAGGCGCTATCAGCCTCGCTGCGGTTGCCCTCAGCCACCGCGGCGTCAAATTTCTTCAGGGAAGTCTTCACAGCAGACTTGGCGGCCTTATTCTGCATGGCCTTGGTCTCGGTCACCAGAACGCGCTTCTTGGCAGACTTAATATTCGGCAAACCAAACACCTCCTCTAATAGCAATTGAGCACAATCCTGTGCAAGTATGTATTCTAGCATCTGTCCGGGGAAAAAGCAACTGTTTTTTCAAATTTTTTTGAAATTCCTGCATATCCCTGCCCCGGCGGCAAAAAATAGGGAGACAGAGAGACTGCGCCACCAGATATAGGGGTCATCCCCGGGAGGAGAGCAAAATGCCGCTGCCGCGCACCGACCTGGCCATCGAGGCCACCCAGCTTTTGAACGAACAGCAGACCGGGGAGATTCCCGGCGTCGCCGTCACGGAGGACACCATCCAGGGCTTTCCCGTCACCCAGGTGGAGATCACCAGCCCGGAGGGGGCCGAAGCGGTGGGCAAGCCCCAGGGCCGCTATCTGACCCTGGATCTGAACGGCCTGCTCCGCCGGGAGGCAGACGCCTTTCCTCGGGCCGCTCAAGCCCTGGCCCGGGAGCTGACCCGGCTGCTGCCGGAGGACGAGGGGCTGCCTGCCCTGGTGGTGGGGCTGGGCAACCGGCTGGTGACCCCGGACGCGGTGGGCCCCAGGGCTGCCGACCACACCATGGTGACCCGGCATCTGATCCAGCACAGCCCGGAGCGGTTCGCCCCCTTCCGTCCGGTGGCCGCCCTGGCCGCCGGAGTGCTGGGCACCACCGGGGTGGAGAGCGGTGAGCTGGTGCAGGCGGTGGCTGAGCGGATCCGGCCCGGCCTGATCATCGCTATCGATGCCCTGGCCGCCCGGTCGGTGCACCGGCTGTGCTCCACTGTCCAGCTGGCAGACACCGGCATCATCCCCGGCTCCGGGGTGGGCAACGCCAGAGCTGCCCTCAACCGGGAGACCCTGGGGGTGCCGGTCATCGCCATCGGCGTGCCCACCGTGGTGGACGCCGCCACCCTGGCCGCCGACCTCACCGGCCGGGAGCCGGAAGGAGAGCTGGGCAGCCTGCTGGTCACCCCCAAGGACATCGACGTGCTGGTGTCCGACGTGGCCAAGGTGATCGGCTACGGGGTCAACCTGGCCCTGCAGCCCGGGCTGACGGTGGAGGACGTGGAGCTGTTTCTAAGCTAGCTCGTATTTGCGGCGGGGGCAAGCCCCCGCCCTACGGGCAATCTATGCCCTCCTTCACACCTTCCCGTACATAAACAGGTCGCACTTGAGCATACCGTTATAGAGCTTCCGTTTCTTCTTTGCCTTCTGGCCGAAGGCCTCTTCAAACTCGGTGTGGGAGGAGAGGATGCTCACCCGCCAGCCCTCGGGAAGCCGACGGACGGCGGCGCCGAAGGTGTGGTAGAGCCTGGAGGCCTCGTCCTTCTCCAGCAGACGCTCACCATAGGGGGGATTGGTCACCACCCGTCCATAGGGCTCGTGGGCGTAGAACCGGCCGGCGTCGGCCACCTCAAAGCGGACGGTGTCCTCCACCTCCGCCTTGACTGCGTTCTCCTGGGCGATGCGGACGGCGTTGGGGTCGATGTCGCCCCCCCAGATGTCGTAAACCCGGTCATACTCCTTGTCCAGGGCCTCCTCCACTGCGTCCATCCAAAGGCCGCTGTCCAGCAGCTTCCACTTCTGGGCGGCAAAGTGGCGGTTGAGGCCGGGGGCCCGGTTCTTCGCAATGAGAGCCGCCTCAATGCAGATGGTGCCCGAGCCGCAGAAGGGGTCGCAGAAGGGATCCAGCCCCCGGTACTTGGACAGCAGCACCATGGCGGCGGCCAGAGTCTCCCGGAGGGGGGCCTCCACCCCCACTGCCCGGTAACCCCGCTTGTAGAGGCCGGAGCCGGAGGTATCCAGGCACAGGTGCACCAGATCCTTGTAGATGGAGAACTGAATCTGGTACCGCTCCCCGGTCTCCGGCAGCCACTCCAGTCCATAGGCCTGTCCCAGCCGCTGGGAGACCGCCTTTTTTACAATCGACTGGCAGTCCGGCACCGAGTGAAGCTGAGAGTTGATGGAATAGCCCTTCACCGGGAACTCCCCGTCTCTGGGAATCAGTTCCTCCCAGTGCACCGCCAGCGTGCCCTGAAACAGCTCCTCAAAGCTCTCCGCCCGAAATTCGGAGAGTACCAGCAGCACCCGGGCGCCGCAGCGCAGATTGATATTCATCCGGGGCAAGTCCGCCAGGGTGCCGCGGCAGAAGACCCGGCCGTTTTCCGCCCGGACCTCCTTCAGGCCCAGCCGGGTCAGCTCCCCGGCCACCAGGCTCTCCAGCCCCAGCAGGCAGGGAACCATAAATTGCATTGTTTCCATGTCAGTCACATCCTTTGGCTACAGTATAGCCGATCCCGGAGGGATTGGCAAAGGGTTTTGCTGCCCTCCGCATGCTTTCCCCACAGTTCTTACTTTTTCTTATCCTTTGGAAAAGACATTTACTTTTCTATGGGTTTATGGTATCATGAACCCAAGTTCGAGGAAAGGATGTGAACAGTTATGATACCCGCCACACTGTTTTGGGTGCTGGCTATCGTGGTCTTTGTGGCTGTGGAGGGGATCACAGTCGGCCTCACCTCCATCTGGTTCGCTGTGGGCGCCCTGGCCAGCCTGCTGATCAGCTTTTTCGTCGACAGCCTCTGGGTTCAGATCTGGGTTTTCCTCATCGTCTCTCTGCTGGCGCTGTTCGCCCTCAAGCCGCTGGCTGCCAAGTATTTTTCCACCAAGGGCCATCAGGCCACCAACTCCGACCGGATTCTGGGCAAGGAGGCGGTGGTGCTGGAGGAGGTCAACAACCTGGAGAACCGGGGCCGGATCAAGGTGCTGGGCCAGGAGTGGACCGCCCGCTCCCTGTCCGAGGAGATCATCCCCGTCCATACCGTCGTCACCATTGACCGCATCGAAGGGGTCAAGGTATTTGTCTCTCCCAAAGCCTGAGAGAGAAAAGAGAAAGGAGCTATCTCATGGAATTTATCGCCCTGATTATTCTGGTTGTTCTCGTCCTGGTGGTGCTGGTCAAGAACATCGTCATCGTCCGCCAGTCCCGGGCCTACGTCATCGAGCGCCTGGGCGCCTTCCACAGCGTCTGGCAGGTGGGCCTCCACTTTAAGGTGCCCTTTATCGAGCGGGTGGCCAAGGCGGTCTCCCTCAAGGAGCAGGTGGCGGACTTCCCGCCTCAGCCGGTGATCACCAAGGACAACGTCACTGTCCAGATCGACACCATCGTCTTCTTCCAGATCACCGACCCCAAGCTGTACGCCTACGGCGTGGAGCACCCCATGCCCGCCATTGAGAACCTGACCGCCACCACCCTGCGGAATATCATCGGCGAGCTGACCCTGGACGAGTCCCTGACCAGCCGTGACATCATCAACTCCAAGATGCGCTCCATCCTGGACGAGGCCACCGACCCCTGGGGCATCAAGGTCAACCGGGTGGAGCTGAAGTCCATCCAGCCCCCCAAGGAGATTCAGGACGCCATGGAGCGCCAGATGAAGGCCGAGCGGGAGCGCCGTGAGAAAATCCTCCAGGCCGAGGGCCAGAAGCAGAGCCAGATTCTGGTTGCCGAGGGCGAGCGCCAGTCGGTGATTCTCCGGGCTGAGGCCGCCAAGGAGGCCAAGCTGCTGGAGGCTGAGGCCAAGGCCCAGGCCGTCCTCAAGGTGCAGGAGGCCACCGCCCAGGCCATCCGCCTGCTCAACGAGGCCGCTCCCTCTGACGCCGTCATCAAGATCAAGGCGCTGGAGTCCTTCGCCGCCGCCGCCGACGGCAAGGCCACCAAGATCATCATCCCCTCCGAGATCCAGTCTCTGGCCGGTCTGGCCGAGGGCCTCAAGGCTGTGGTGGACTCTGAGGAGCCCAGGGCGGAGAAGTAAGCTGTTATCCAGATATGCCCGGTCCGCCTGTGACCGGGCGTATTTTTTGGAAAAATCCCGCCTGCAACCGCCGGTTGTCAGAAAATCCACCCTGGTTGGTGGCCTTTTCTCTGCCGATTCAGTAGACTGAGGCTGCAAAGGAGGAGATTGTAATGACATTTCAGGAAAGACTGCGGCAGCTCCGCACCGCCCGGGGCTGGAGCCAGGAGGCGCTGGCGGAGCGGCTGGGCCTGTCCCGGCAGGCGGTACAGAAGTGGGAGTCCGGCGCCGCCCGGCCGGACATGGACAATCTGGTGACGCTGAGCCGGCTGTTCCAGGTCTCCCTGGACTGGCTGGTCACAGGAGAAGAACCGGACGGCCTGGCCCCCGGTCAGCCAGAGCAACCCGCGTCCCCAGCGCCGCCGGTACCTTGGCACTATGAGTACAAGAGCGCCGCCTCAGTGGGCGGCCTGCCCCTGCTTCATATCCATCTGGGCTCAGCGCCCGGCCGGTTTGGCCTGCGCCCCTGCAGAGCCAAGGGGATTGTGGCCATCGGCAACATCGCCACCGGCGTGGTGGCGGTGGGCGGCTTTGCCGCAGGGGTACTGTCTATTGGCGGGCTGTGCGCCGGACTGTTCGGCTTGGGCGGGCTGGTGCTGGCCCTGCATCTGGCGGTAGGCGGCGTGGCGGTGGGTACTGTGGCCATCGGCGGCGTGGCTGTCGGCTATCTGGCCCTGGGAGGCTGCGCTGTGGGGGCCTTTGCCCTGGGCGGGGCGGCCGCGGCCCAAAACGTGGCCATCGGCGCTACGGCGTCCGGACACTTTGCCTTGGGAGATCAGGCGGAGGGTATCTATGCCCTCTCCACCCATGATGGCGTCTCCCGGGCGGCACTGGAGGACTTCTGGGACGCGGTAGGAGCGGCCTGGCCCTGGTTTGCCCGGCTGTTCCGGGGGTTCTGGATGTGAGCGCTTTTTGCCGCACAGTCAGGTTTGAAACCCACCCACACAATAACGGAAATGTTTTGCGATACGGCGGGCGCACAATGTGCGCCTCTACAGATTGGTTACGATATCGCTCTTACAACAGATCAAGACACCCCGCCGTAGGGGCCGTTCACGAACGGCCCGTCCGATGACGAGCGCATTTCCAAGCGGGCGATTCGTGAATCGCCCCTACAACAGGGCAAGACACCCCGCCCATCCATTGCCGGATGATCCTCGCAAAACGGTTGCATTTCCCGCCTTCATCCCCGGTTCCTTAGAAAACCCGACGCTTTTAATCCAATTTTAAGCCAACGTCAACCACCGTTTCAGTCCCCCGGGTTATACTGTTCTCATCAAAAACGAAAGGAAGATTTCCATGGGAAACCATTCTGAGATTACATTGGAGCAGGTGGGAAAGCTGAAGGACTTTGCCGACGTCAGCTTTGCCGACGCCAAGGCCGCGCTGGAGGCCTCCGGTGGCGACCTGCTGGAGGCGCTGGTCTGGCTGGAGCGGGCGGGCAAAATTCCCGCTTCCGGCGTCTCCACCTATTCCACCCGGGACGACCAGACCACCGGCTCCGCGCCGGAGACTGCCCCTGCCGGGGATGGCGCCGCATTCGGCCCGGACCAACAGGAAAAATTCAAATCGGATGCCCGCCATGCGGGTCAGCTGGTCAAGCGGTGGCTCATCGACAACCGGCTGGAGGCCTACCACCGGCGCACCGGACGGGAATTTCAGGTGCCCCTGGGGGTTGCCCTGGTGCTGCTGCTCATGGCCTTCTGGCTGGTGCCGGTAATGCTTATCCTGGGCTTCTTCCTGGGCTGGCGCTACCGGCTGGCCGGCCCCGACCTGGATCGGGAGGACGTGAACCAGGTGATGGAGAACATCAACGATACCGCCGACGACGTGGTGAACAGCGTGAAAAAGAACTTCAACAAGGACGTGTAAATGCTATGGCCCGGATTTTGATCGTAGAGGACGAGGAGAAGCTGGCCCGGATGCTGGAGCTGGAGCTGACCTATGAGGGCTACCAGGCGGAAAAGGCCTTCGACGGCCCCACCGGGCTGGAGATGGCCCTCTCCGGCCGGTTCGACCTGGTCCTGCTGGACATTATGCTGCCCCGGCTCTCCGGCATGGAGGTGCTGCGCCGGCTGCGGCGGGAGGAGCAGAGATACACCCCGGTGCTGCTGCTCACCGCCCGGGATGCGGTCATGGACAAGGTCTCCGGCCTGGACGCGGGGGCGGAGGACTATATCACCAAGCCCTTCGCCATCGAGGAGCTGCTGGCCCGGATCCGGGCCAGCCTCCGCAAGACTGCCGCTGCCGCCGCCCCCCAGCCCAACCTGCTGACCGCGGGAGAGGTGGCCCTGGATCCGGAGAGCCGGACGGTGACCCGGAAGGGGGAGCCGGTGAGCCTCACCCGCCGGGAGTTTGACCTGCTCCAATACCTGCTGGAAAACCCCAACCGGGTGCTCACCCGGGAACAGCTGCTCAGCCAGGTCTGGGGCTTTGACTACGCCGGAGAGACCAACGCGGTAGACGTCTACATCAGCTTTCTCCGGAACAAGCTGGGCTCCGGGGTGGTGGAGACCGTCCGGGGCGTGGGCTATATTCTCCGCACCCGGTAAGGAGGGAGTCCTGTGGCCAATCGGAAGGCGGTGCTGGACGGCATTATCCGCCAGGTGTGCAGCAAGCTGTTTCTCCAGAATCTGGTCTGCTTCCTGCTGCTGGACCTGTTCATCCTCATCTTTGTGGGACTCAGCGGCTGGGTATGGCGTCTGCTCTTTATTGTGGAGTTTCTCACCCTGCTCTTTTTTATGAACCGGAACGCCCAGCTCATCCGCTCCCTGCTGGCCCCTCTGGAGGCCATGGGGGAGACGGCGGACGTCCTCAGCCAGAGCGACCTGCGGCCGGAGGACTTGGAGTGCCTCATCCGCCGGCTGGACAACATCAACGTCTCCCATCTGAGCAGCCGGGTCAGCCTGCCCCAGGGCAGCCAAGAGCTGGACGGCCTGACCCGGGCCATCAACGCCATGCTGGAGCGGATCGATCAGGGCTATCAGGCCCAGGCCCGGTTTGTCTCCGACGCCTCCCATGAGCTGCGCACCCCCATCTCGGTGATCCAGGGCTACGCCAATCTGCTCAACCGCTGGGGCAAGGACAACCCCGCTGCCCGGCAGGAGGCGATTGACGCCATCGTCCAGGAGTCGGACTCCATGGCCCGGCTGGTGGAGCAGCTGCTCTTTTTGGTGCGGGGGGACAACGACACCCAGGTGGTGCATCTGGAGCAGGTGGATCTTACCCTGGTGGCCGACGAGGTGGCCCGGGAGACCCAGCTGCTGGACACGGGACGGGAGATCTCCGCCCAACTGGAGCCCATGGTGCTGGTGCAGGCGGATTCCCGGCTGGTCAAGCAGGCCTACCGGATTCTGGTGGACAACGCCGTGAAATACACCCCGGAAGGGGGACATATCCGGCTCTCTCTCTGCCAGGTGGGGGGGACAGCACGGCTGGCAGTCACTGACGACGGCCCCGGCATCCCCCGGGAGGAGCTGGGCAAGCTGTTCCAGCGGTTTTACCGGGCGGATCAGTCCCGGAACCGGCAGACCGGCGGCACCGGCCTGGGTCTCTCCATCGCCTATTGGATTGCCCAGCGCCACGGGGGCTGGATTGAGGTCACCAGCCGCCCGGGAGTGGGGAGCCGGTTTACCCTGGTGCTGCCGGAGCATCATTTTGAGGAAAAGACGGAATAATTTAAGCCGCCACAGTCCAAAACAGGACTTTGGCGGCCTTTTTGTCGTCTGACGGGACGCGGCGGGGGCAAGCCCCCGCCCTACAGTGTTGGATATTGCAATCCGTCTGCCCCCTCACTCCTCCATACACGCCAGATACACCTTCCCCGCCGCCTGAGCGAACTTCCGCGCACCAGCCAGGGCCTCCTGCAGGGTGTTGCCGCTGGTGCCCACCTCCACCAGCAGGGAGCCGGAGGTCATGTGCTGGTTAAACCGCTGGGAGCGGAGGTTGACCGGCCGGGGAAAGCCGGGATGGAGGGCCAGCATGGCTGCCTGAATGTGGGTAGCCAGGGTGAGATTGTCCTCCCAGCCGGGGTGCTCCAAACCGCCGTCGTTGGTGCCCACCACCAGCATCACCTGGGCCACCGTCTCCCCGTCCTCCAGGGTGTCGGTGACCTTGTACGCGGTGCCGTCCGCGCCGATGAGGGCGTCCCGGTGGACGTCCAGCACCACTGAGATGGTTGGATATTCCTCCAGATAGGACTGAATCCCCTTGAGGGACCGGGCGTAGGAGCCGGTGTAGCTGGGGTAGTCATACAGGCTGGTGTCGTGAACCACCGAGAGACCCATCTCTTCAAAGACCGCCTTCATCTCTTCTCCCACCCGGATCATGTTGTAATTTTCGTCGGTGGTTCGGGCGGTGTCTGAGGGGGTGTAGTCGTCCCCGTCCGCCATGGTGTATGCCTCGGTGCCGTGGGTGTGCATAATCAGTATTTGAGGGCCCTCTTTGGAGAGACTCAGATTGACCTCCCGTTCCAGATAGTCCCCCAGCTCCAACGCCAGGCCGCTGGTGGAGTTGGTCAGCTCCAGATCCTCCGGGGAGACCGGGTAGGAAAAGAGCGACTCGTCCTCCGGTTCAGGTGTCTCCTCTGGCCAGACCTCGGTCTCCGGCGCCTCCAGCAGGCCTGCGGTGGGCAGGACTTCCTCCTGCTCCGGAGGGTCGTCCGATTCCTGCTCCGGCTGGGGCTCCGTTTCCCCGACCGGCTCTGACGGCTGTGCCTCTGCCGCAGGCGGAAGCTGCTCCAGCATCAGTTCTTCCAATGACGCCGTTTCTCCGGTGCCGGGCAGGGCCTCCTCCAGCAGGGCATGAGCCACCTCCTCCCGGCTGAGCAGGGCGGCCAAATGCGTTTTGAGGGACGCCACGTCCGCTCTGCTGCCCAGCAGCCAGAGGGCGCCCACCGCCGCGCCTAAGGCAGCCAGTCTGGCCCGCCGCCGATCTGCTCCCCCCGACTTCATTCGTCACCGCCTCCTGTCCGCCGCTCAGGGTTTGTCCCTAAAGCTGCAACAAGAGCCTATGCCCTGCGAAGGAAAAATATGACTGCGTCTCCGGGGACAGATGGCGGGGAAGGCAAAATTTTCAGTCATCGTTTACAAAAGTGAAAACACCTTTTTGACATAAATGAATCATCTTGACATTGTGTCAGATACAAAGTAAAATAGGAATGGATTATTTTGAAGAACGGAAAGCCGTCTTAGGAGGGCTTTTTTGAGGGCTGTTTTTCAACGTCTTTCCTGCAGGCGGCGGCGCTGCCGTCTGTCTCTTTTTGCATTTTGCCGGACTGGAAACCATTCCGGCCGCCATCAATTGAATAAGGAGGTGTACTTTCAATCATGATACCGATTTTTGCCGCAGTGCTGATCGGTCTGGTATGCATTGTTGCCGGCGCGGCGGCAGGCTTCCTGTACCGGAAACAGGTTGCGGAGAAGGAGATTGGCTCCGCGGAGGAAGAGGCCACCCGCATTGTCAACGTGGCCATCAAGGAGGCCGAGAGCAAAAAGCGCGAGGCGCTGGTAGAGGCTCGGGAAGAGATTCACCGGGAACGCAACGACTATGAGCGCGAGGTCAAGGAGCAGCGCGCCGAGCTGCAGAAGCAGGAGCGCCGGCTTCAGGCCAAGGAAGAGGCCCTGGACCGCAAGACTGAGCAGATTGAAAAGAAGGAAGAGCGGCTGCAGAACAGGCTGGCCGCTGCCGAGCGGGCCCGCGAAGAGGTGGAAGCCATCAAGCGGAGTCAGCAGGAGACCCTGGAGCGGATCTCCGGCCTGACCGCCGAGGAGGCCAGAAACTACCTGATTCAGCAGGTGGAGAACGACGTCACCCACGAGGAGGCCGTCAAGATCAAGGAGATCAAGGCCAAGTTCAAGGACGAGGCCGACACCTATGCCCGGGAGCTCATCGCCCTGGCCATCCAGCGGTGCGCCGCCGACCAGGTGGCCGAGGTGGCCGTCTCTGTGGTGCCCCTGCCCAATGACGAGATCAAGGGCCGTATCATCGGCCGGGAAGGCCGGAACATCCGCACACTGGAAACCCTCACCGGTGCGGAGCTGATTATCGACGACACGCCTGAGGCCATCACCATTTCCTGCTTTGACCCCGTCCGCCGGGAGATCACCCGGATCGCCCTGGAGCGGCTCATCGCTGACGGCCGTATCCATCCCGCCCGTATCGAGGAGATGGTGGAGAAGGCCAAGCGAGAGGTGGAGGCTACCATCAAGCAGGAGGGCGAGCGGGCCATCTTTGAGACCAATATCCACTCCCTGCACCCCGAGCTGGTTCGCCTGCTGGGCCGGATGCACTACCGCACCAGCTACGGTCAGAACGTGCTCAACCACTGCATCGAGGTCTCCCACATTGCCGGACTGCTGGCCGCCGAGATCGGAGCCGACGTGGCTCAGGCCAAGCGGGCAGGTCTGCTCCACGACCTGGGCAAGAGCGTCGATCACGAGATCGAGGGCTCTCACGTCCAGATCGGCGTGGATCTGGCCAAGCGGTACAAGGAGAGCGACGCCATCGTCCATGCCATCGCCGCCCACCACAACGACGTGGAGCCGCAGACCATTGTGGCCTGCCTGGTTCAGGCGGCCGACGCCATCTCCGCCGCCCGTCCCGGCGCCCGCCGTGAGAACGTGGAGAACTATATCAAGCGCCTGGAGCGGCTGGAGGAGATCTCCTCCTCCTTCCGGGGCGTGGACAAGGCCTATGCCATCCAGGCCGGCCGTGAGATCCGCATTATGGTCAAGCCCGAGGAGATCACCGAGGACCAGATGGTCATCCTGGCCCGGGACATCGCCAAGCAGATCGAGGAGAATCTGGAGTACCCCGGCCAGATCAAGGTCAACCTGATCCGGGAGACCAAGGCTGTGGAATACGCCAAGTAAGACCGGACAAGTTCACCAAATCCAGCAAGCACAGGCACCGCAGAGGATTTCTTCCCCTGCGGTGCTTTTTCATTTGGCAGCTGTGAAACTTTCACCAGATTTCCACATTCCCCCTTTCCTTGACACCCCCGCTCAGAGAGGGTACAATATGCCCATGTAAAAGCTATGCAAAGAAGGAGGGAGGCCCATGTCCGGACAAGGCCTGAAAAAAGCCGCCTATGACCTGGTCAAGCGTTTTCCCCGCCTCCGGCTGCTGCTGCGCCGTGTGCTGCGGGTACTCCGGGCCGGAGCCTACCGGCTGCGCACTGGGCGGATTGTCCCGGACCCCAAGTGTGTCCTCTTCTGCTCCTACCATGGGAAAAACTGCACCTGCAGTCCCCGGGCCATCTATGACTATATGGTGTCCGACCCCGCCTATCAGGACTATCGCTTCTTCTGGGCGGTGAAGGAGCCGGAGCAGTTCTCCGCATTGGCCGCCGCCCCCCGCACCGGCGTCATCCCCTTCGGGGGCAGAGCCTTTGAGGCGGCCATGGCCGGGGCGGGGTACTGGGTGTTCAACTCTACCCTCCCGGAGCATATTGCCCCGAAAAAGGGCCAGACCTACCTCCAGTGCTGGCACGGCACCCCCCTCAAGCGGCTGGGCTACGATATTCAGGAAGAAGGCAACGCCATGAACTCCCTGGCGGAGATCCACCGAAAGTACCGGCTGGAGGGGGAAAAGGTGGACTGGTTCCTTTCCCCCTCTCCCTTTGCCTCCGCTTGCTTCCGCTCCGCCTGGCAGCTGGAGCGCTGGAGGAAAGGCGACGCCATTCTGGAGGCGGGCTATCCCCGGAACGACCGGCTGATGAACGCCACAGAGGAGGAGCGCCGGGCGCTCCGGGCCCGGCTGGGCATCCCGGAGGGCAAGCGGGCCATCCTCTACACGCCCACCTTCCGGGACGATCAGCACGTCTCCGGCCGGGGCTATGACTACCGGCCGGCCATCGACTTTCGCCGCCTGGGGGAGCAGCTGGGGGATGGGTATGTGGTGCTGTTCCGGGCCCACTATCTGGTGGCCTCCGCCTTTGACTTCTCCGCCTATCCCGGCTTTGTGCTGGATGTGTCCGGGGTGGAGGAGATCAACGACCTGTACCTGGCCTCCGACCTGATGATCACCGACTATTCCAGCACCATGTTTGACTACGCCAATCTGAGGCGGCCGATCCTGTTTTATATGTACGACCTGGAGCAGTACCGGGACCACCTCCGGGGCTTCTATTTTGACCTGAGCGAGCTGCCCGGCTCCATCCTCACCCGGGAGGAGCAGCTGGCCCCCGCCATTTTGGAGACAGAGCAGTTTGTCTGGACGCCGGAGTGGGAGGCCTTCCGCCGGCGGTTTGCCCCGCTGGATGACGGTCAGGCGGCCCGCCGGGTGACAGAGACCGTAATTGGAAAGGGAAGATAAGTATGGGAATCAAAGACGCTGTGCGCAGCGGGCTGAAACGGGAGTCCCCTCTCTTTCAGGTAATTTATGAAGGCTACAAGCTGGGGGTGCAGGGGCTCTATGCGCTGACCCGGGCCACCACCAAGCTGGACGAGCATCTGGTGGTGTTTGACGCCTTCCAGGGCCGGCAGTACACCTGCAGCCCCAAGGCTCTGTATCAGGAGATGCTCTCTGACCCCAAATATCAGGACTACCGGTTTATCTGGGCGCTCACTGAAGAGGCGGAGCAAAAGAACCACCTGGCCGGCCCCCGTACCCAGGTGGTGCGCTACAACTCACGGGCCCACAAGCTGGCCTGCGCCCGGGCGAAATATATCGTCACCAACTCCATGCCTCTGGGCTTTTTCCGGCTGCGCCCGGGCCAGGAGCTGATTGAAACCTGGCACGGCACCCCCCTCAAGCGGCTGGGCTGCGACATCGAGGTGGACAGCAACAGCGTCAACACCGCCCGGGAGATTCATCAGCGCTACCAGGAGCGGGTGCAGAAGATCACCACCCTGCTCTCCCCCTCTGACTTTTACACCGAGAAGCTTTCCTCCGCCTTTGCCCTGAAGGACTACGGGAAACATGTCCGGATCGTCCAGCAGGGCTACCCCAGAAATGACTTTCTCAGCCGGTACACGCCGGAGCAGGCGGCCGCCATCAAGGCCAGGTTGGGGGTGCCGGAGGGGAAGAAGGTCATCCTCTACGCCCCCACCTTCCGGGACAACCAGAAGCTGGACAAGGCCTATTCCTACAGTTTCACCCTGGAGATGGACTTTGACCATCTGCTGGAGACCCTGGGGGAGGACTATGTGATCCTCTTCCGGCCCCACTACTTTGTGGCCAGCCAGTTTGACTTTGCCAAATATGAGGGCCGGGTGTTCAATGTGGCCGATGTGGACGACGTGAACGAGGTGTATATCATCTCGGATATGCTCATCACCGACTACTCCAGCGTCTTCTTCGACTACGCCATCCTGAAACGGCCCATTCTCCTCTTCATGTACGATCTGGAGCTCTACCAGGGCCAGCTCCGGGACTTCTATATCGACCTGAAGGAGCTGCCCTTCCCCATCCTCCGCACCCAGGAGCAGCTGGAGGAGGCGATTCTGGACCAGTTCCAGGGGGGCTTCCGGTTTACTGAGGCCTATCAGAGGTTCAACCAGACCTACACCCCCATGGACGACGGTGGGGCCAGCCGGCGGGTGCTGGGAGAGATTTTTTCGGAATAAGCGGAGCAGAAGTTTTCCCGCAAAACAGGCGCAGGGGGATTCCTGCGCCTGTTTTTTCCGTTGCTGAACGGCGGGGGCAAGCCCCCGCCCTTCCGAAAAACGCATCCGCTGAACCCCTATCGCCGTCTCCGCCGCACCAGGCTCTCCGAGATCTGGCAGAGGGCCTGGGCGGCCTCGACCTCATACCGGCGGCTCCGGGCCAGGTCAGCCAGGGAGAGCACGCCCACCACCCGGCCATCCTCCACCACCGGCAGCCGCCGCACCTGTCCGTCTGCCATCCGCGCCGATGCCGCCTCCACCTCATCTTGGGGAGAGAGGGTCTCCAGCTCCCGGGTCATGATATCCTCCACCGGCACCCGGGAGGGATCCTGCCCGGCGGCCAGACAGCGGGTGACAATATCCCGGTCGGTGACCACCCCCACCAGCCGCCCATCCTGGCCGCACACCGGCAGCATGCCCAGATTATGCCGGGTGAGCAGCCGGGCCGCCAGGGCGGCGGACTCCTCCGGCGTAATCGAGACCACCGATTTTGACATAAGCTCCCGAATCTGCATAAAAACACCGCCTGTCCTTGGAATACTCTCAGTATCCCCCGGACAGGCGGTGTCTTATTCTGTTTTGCCGGAGCGGTCAGTTCAGCTCGCTCTGATCCACCAGG
Organism: Candidatus Onthomonas sp.; assembly: GCA_051866815.1. Classification (GTDB taxonomy): domain Bacteria; phylum Bacillota; class Clostridia; order Oscillospirales; family Oscillospiraceae; genus Onthomonas. The sequence goes on from JBJDXS010000058.1 coordinate 31,663, forward strand.
GCAACGGTGAGGGAAAAGGTCTCGTCCTCGCCGGTCTCCTCGTTGATGCGGAAGATCTCCAGTTCTACGGTATCTCCGATGGAGAGATCCTGAATGATCTCCTTCACCTCAGCCACAGAGACCACGCTGATCCCGTTGACGGCGGTGATATAGTCCCCCACCTGCAGACCCTGGGCATAGGCGTCGGAGCCCTCGTTGACAGAGGCCACCAGCAGGCCGGTGACCGGCTCTCCGTTGCGCTCCGCCGTCTCCTGGTCGATGCCGTAGCAGGTGATGCCCAGCACAGGGCGGCTCACTTTACCCGCAGAGGCCAGCGTGGGGACGATCTCCCGCACCACGCTGGTGGGGACGGCAAAGCCCAGTCCCTCCACCGTAACAACGTTGGAGTTCATCTTCATATTGTTGACCCCCACCACCTGGCCGTAGATATTGATCAGCGGGCCGCCGGAGTTGCCGGAGTTGAGGGCGGCGGTGGTCTGAATCAGGGTCATGGAGTAGCTGTTTACCGTCACATTCCGGTTGATGGCGGAGATGATGCCGTTGGTCAGGGTGCCCCGGAGCTCAGTGCCCAGGGGATCGCCGATGGCCAGGGCCTCGTCGCCCACAGTGAGCTCATCAGAGTCGCCGAACTGGGCGGGAGTCAGCCCCTCCGCCTCGATTTTCAGCACTGCCAGATCGGTCTGGGCGTCGCCTCCCACCAGCAGGGCCTCATAGGTCTCGTCATCGCTGGTGGTGACCCGGCAGGTTCTGCCCCCCTCAATGACGTGGTTGCAGGTGAGAATATAGCCATCTTCGGTCATGACGATGCCGGTGCCGGTGCCGATGCCCTCGTCGCTGGTGACGGTGATGGAGACGGTGGAGGGCAGGCATTTGTCGTACAGCTCCTGATAGCTCAGCGGCTTCAGCCCTTTGGCGGACTGGATGTTCACTGTCAGACTGGAATCCAGCTCCGCCCGCTCCAGCTCGCTGGGCTCCGTCTCAGAGGCGGTATTCTGGGAGGGCTGGGGCTCGGGAAGCGGCTCCGCCTGGCTGCCGCCGTCCTCCTCCCAGTCGGGGTCAAAGGGGGCCTCTTCCTCGTACCAACTGTCCGCCCAGCCGTCGTCGTAGTATTCTTCCTCCAGCCAGCCGGATACGGTTAGGTTAATTGCCAGGCTGGCCACCAGGGCTACGGCGATGATGACCATTGCCCCGACGGCGTTAAACCGCTTCCGGGGCCGAATGGTGGAGCCGGACTCCGGGTAGATATACCGGTCGCCCCGGGGATCGTGTGGGGGTGTGGGCGGCTGCGCTCCGTCGTCGTCCGGTTCCGGAGTACGGACACTCCGGCGTTGCTCTGCCTGCTGGCGGCGGAGCCTTTGGGCCTGCATCCGCTCCTGCTTCTGCGCCTCTACCTCCCGGCAGTGCCAATCGCCGGCGTCCTCTCGCCCCCGGCAGGAAAACCATTCCCGGAGTCTGCCGCCTTCGCTCAGCTCCCAGGGAGGGCGCTCCTCGCCCTTGGAATAACGGATGTCCTCTGGATCGTACATAGATGCTCCTCTTCTCTCTCCCTACTCTCTGCTGCTCCGGTTACCGGGCCAGGGTCAGGGTAAAGGTAAACTCGGTGACACCGTCCTTGCTGGTTACGGTGATGGACTCTTTCAGCTCGTTCAAAATGGTCTTGACCAGATACAGCCCCAGACCCACGCCCTCCTTGTCCAGACTGCGGGAGCGGTCGGATTTATGCAGCCGGTCAAAGATGAGGGGCAGCTCCTCCTCCGGGATGGTCTCTCCGGTGTCCCGCACTGAGACATAGGCCTTGCCCCCCTTGGTGGTGATGGAGACTCCGATCACCGTACCCGGGGTGGAGAATTTGATGGCGTTGTCCATCAGGTTGTAGCAGACCTGGGTGATGGAGTCCGGATCTCCCCAGACCAGCACCGGGCCGTCGGGGAACCGGGCGTCCACATCCAGCTTGCGGCTGTTGATCTTGCCCTCCAGGCTGATGAGCACCTGGGCCATGGTCTCGGTGACGTCAAACTCCGTCTGGCTGAGCACCATGTCGCCGGACTGGAGCCGGGACATGTCCAGCATCCGGCGCACCAGCCGGGACAGCCGCCGGGTCTCGTCCGAGATGGTCTGAAGATACTCCCGCTCCTTTTCCGGCGGGATGGTGCCGTCCAGAATGCCGTCGGCAAAGCCGGCAATGGTGGTCATGGGCGTCTTTAACTCGTGGGAGATATTGGCCACAAACTCGCTCCGCTTCTGCTCGGCGCAGGCGATGGAGTCCGCCATGGCGTTGAAGGCCCGGGCCAGCTCGCCCACCTCGTCGTTCCGGTTGTGACCGTCTGCCCGCAGGTCATATTCTCCCATGCCGAACCGGCGCACCACGTCGGTCATCTCCTGGATGGGCTTGGTCTGCTGCCGGGAGGAGATAGAGCTGGAGAGAAAGGCGATGCACAGCACCACCACGGCGGTAAAGAAGAAGATCACGGAAAAGCCCCGCCACATCTCGGTGAGCTCGTCGGTGGAAATGGTCACCAGAATCAGCCCCCGGATCTCCGGCGTTCCGCCCCGGTTCACCGTCACCGGCGCTCCGGAGACAAACCGGCGCTCGGAGAAGATGCCCAGACTGGTCATGGCGGAATAGCGCCCCTCCTGGAGCAGCTTATCCACCGCCGTCTGTGGAATGTACTTGCCGTCCCAGGCGTCGGTGGGCTCTCCGCCGCCGCTGCCGAAAAGCACCTGTCCGTCCGGCTGGCAGAGGATGACGTCTGAATCGATCAGCCGGGCGGCTGCGGTGAGATAGACCTCAAAGTCCTCGTCGGTGACGCCCACTTCCCGGCTGAGCAACTGACTGGTCAGGGCGGCCATGTAATTTGCCTTGTTGTCCAGGCTTGCCTTCTGATCCCGCACTGCGTACTGATAGCTCAGCGTCATAAAAGCGGAGCCCAGCAGGGCAAAGGAGAACAGGATCATGCCGGCGGTGAGGGCAAAATGCCGCTTGAACAGGCTGTTCAAGGAAAGCTCCCCCTTTCTCCGGCCCTCAGGCCGTCACCAGCTCAAACTTATAGCCCACGCCCCACACCGTCTTGAGGCTCCACTGGTCGGATACGCCCTCCAGCTTCTCCCGCAGGCGCTTGATATGCACGTCCACCGTCCGGCTGTCGCCGAAGTAGTCAAAGCCCCAGACCTCGTCCAGCAGCTGGTTGCGGGTAAACACCCGGTTGGGGGAGGAGGCCAGGTGGAAGAGCAGCTCCATCTCCTTGGGGGGCGTGTCCACCCGCTTGCCGTCCACCAGCAGCTCGTAGGACTCCATATTGATGACCAGCTTGTCAAAGGTCAGCTTCTTGGGGTTCTGCTCCTCGGTTCCGCCGTAACGGCGCAGCACGGCGTGGATCCGGGCCAGCACCTCCTTCATCTCAAAGGGCTTGACGATATAGTCATCGGCGCCCATCTCCAGGCCGGAGACCTTGTCGGTGGTCTCGCCCTTGGCGGTGAGCATAATGACGGGGGTCTTGTCCGTCTCCCGGATCTTTTTCAGCACCCCCCAGCCGTCAATCACCGGCAGCATCAGGTCCAGCAGCACCAGATCCGGGTGATAGCTGCGAAACAGCTCCACCCCTTTGCCGCCGTCCGGGGCAATCTGGGTCTCAAAGCCCTCCTTCTCCAGGTACAGCTGCAGCAGCTGGGCGATATTGGGGTCGTCTTCCACAATGAGTACTTTGGTCATGGCTCGGTCCTCGTTTCTCTGTGCCATTTGCCGGTCCCTGCCGGACAAATACAGCATTTTTTGATATTATACCGCATAAATGCGGGGTTAGGTGAATTTTTTGTGAATCCAATTATGAAAAGTTCCAACCGGCCGCCCGGCCCGCCGCTCCCGCCAGCAGGGGATTGTGCCGCTGCTTGGCGGGCAGGCGCCAGTATCGCCGGAGAATCTCCAGGCTCCGCTGCTCCGGCGCGTTTCCCGGCCCCTGGGCCAGCAGGCAGAGTAACCCAACAGGAAGCTCCGCTGCCTCTCCCGTCCGCCCGGCCAGCACCCGGCACCGCCGGAGGGTGTACTCCCGCAGAAAGGCGGGCTCCCCTCCGTCCTGCCGCCGCAGGCCGGTTTGCGCTTTTGGCTCCGGCCAGGGAAGACCGGCGTAAAATGCCAGTACCCAGCGCAGCCAGTCCTGGGAAAAGGACAGCAGCAGAAGCCCGTTTTCCGCCCGGAGGTCTGAAAAGGGCGTACCGCTCAGGTCAGCGCGCTCCGCCAGGGCCCGGGCCAGTTGGCAGGGCTCCTCTCCCGGGCCGGCGCACTGCCGGGGCAGGGCGGAGAGCAGCAGCCCCGCCTCCCCCCGCAGCCGCAGGGGAATCCGCTCCGGCACCGGCCGCTCCAGAGCCAGAAGGGCTCCGGTCAGCAGCCGGGCGGCGGCGGTCAGGGCTTCCTCCATGGGCCAGCTCACTGCTTCAGCGGGGACTGGGCCTCCCGCACCGAGATGCGGAAGCTGTTGCGTCCGGCCAGGGCGTGGTCAATCTCGATAGAGTAGTCGATCTCCAGCTTGCCCCCCTCCGGGGAGATGGTGGAGTACAGCCGGCTGGTGGAGATGCCCACCTCCAGGCTGCCGTAGGGGGTGTTGTAGAGGGAGTGATGCCGCCGGCCCTGCTCAAAGACCATCTGGGAGCAGACGGTGCCCGTCCGCATCAGGGTCACCCGGGGCCCCTGGATCTGGAAGACGGTGGTGGTGCCCTCCATTCCGGTGAGGGCGGTCTCCTCATAGCTCAGCCGGTAGCCTCCCTCCACCGGGAGCAGCTTGCCCTCGGTGAGCAGGCTCATCTGGTCGTTCTCGGTGCCCTCATAGGCCTGAAAGCCCCGGATAGAGATCATGACATCTTTTTCTGTCGCCATTGTAATTTCCTCTTATCTGCCTGTCCTCAGGGGGGACGGCTCAGTATTTTTCAATATCCACCTTGCCCACCGGCTCGGTGACCGGCCGGCCCAGGAAACGGGTGGCCAGCTCCCGGAAATCTGCCTGGGCGTCGCTGACGTACCAGCGGCTGGCCCCCTTCTGCTCCGTCGGGGCCAGCTGGTCGTGCTCGGCCAGCCAACGGCCTACCTGATGGGCCACCTCGGCGCCGGAGTCCACCAGCGCCACCTCCGGGCCCATGAAATTGGAGATGACCTCCCGCAGCAGGGGATAGTGGGTGCAGCCCAGCACCAGCACGTCCACCCTAGCCTCCTTCAGCGGCGAGAGATAGTCCCGGACCACCGTCTCGATGACCACATCTCCCGGCTGCGTCCGCCCGTTTTCCACCAGGGGGACAAAGAGGGGACAAGCGGCGGGGAAAATCTGGGCTCTCGGGGCGTTGGCCCAGATCACCCGCTCATAGGCCCCGGTGGAGATGGTGGCCCTGGTGGCGATGAGGCCGATCCGATTGTTCCGGGTCAACTCCACCGCCCGGACGGCGGTGGGCTCCACTACGCCAAAGACAGGGATGTCCTGCTCCTGCCGAAGGGCGTACAGCGCGGTGGAGCTGACGGTGCCGCAGGCGATGACCACCGCCTTCAGGTCGAAGGTGCGGAGAAAGGCCACGTCCTGGCGGGCGTATTTGGTAATGGTCTCCCGGCCCCGGCTGCCGTAGGGCACCCGGCCGGTGTCGCCAAAGTAGATGATGTTTTCCTGGGGCATCCGGCTGGCCAGCTCCCGGACGGCAGTGAGTCCCCCCAGACCGGAGTCAAAGACCCCAATGGGACGGTGATCCATAGATGGTTTCCTCCCTGGCGCATAGATTTTGATACAGAGTCAGTATAATGATACGTCATCCGCCGGAGCTTGACAAGGACATTTTTCCGCGCCGTCCTGTTTTCCGCCTGTCCGGCTCTGAAAAAATGCCGATTCAACGATATTCCGACGGAAAACATTTCACAGCAGGTGCCAATTGACAATGCCCGGAAATATACTATACTATAAGTTGAATTTCCCGACGCCGCGGATGCGGCAGAGTGAGGCGGCGTTTCGCGCCGCCGCCCTGGAGAGGAGGTTGTGGGGAATGGAACTGAAGCTCACGGCCAAGCAATTCCGCCGCCTGCTGGACATGGCTTACATCGGAAACTGGGTGCTCAACTCCGCCCGGGGAGAGGACCGCTTCCAGGACTATGATCAGGTACAGAGCCTGTTGTTTTCCAAGGCCGAGGAGGAGGGGATGGGCGCCCTTGCCATTCGCTTCGGCTCGGCGGCCCTGCCCAGCCCCGCCTATGTCAACGGCGGCATTCATGAGGCGATTGCCGACTATGAGGACGCCATCTTCTTCCGCATTCTGGCGGAGGAGCTGGCCCGGCGGGATATGAACGACGTCCCCATTGACGAGAGCAATATGGAGGAGCTGCACCAGCGCATGGACGCCTATATGGAGGAATTTGAGCTCCACGGCACCGACCATGTGATGGTGGAGACGGAGGACAATTAAAGACGGTCACCCACACCGCCCGGCAGCTTTGGCTGCCGGGCGGTTTTGCGCTTTGGCAGCGGCCCGGCCTCCGCCGGGAACAGCGGCTTTGACCGGCAGCGGCCCGAAAACTGTTTGATTTTACAGGATGTTTCCGAAAAATTTAAGGACAAAATACTGTCAAGCAGAACAAAAACCGGAAGTGTTTTGGAAATGTTTTTAGGTACTCCGACAAAATGCGCCGAAAAAATTACGGAATTAGCTGACTTTTGTTGACAAAATTGCATATTAACAATAGAATAGTTTCACTTGACGTGCTCCGGCTGATCGTGCCGTTTTTTTGCCGGAAAGCTGCGCAGCTTGAGGAGAAAAGGAGAAAACTGTTATGGAAGCCTTTACACAAGCGGTCTCAAAGATTGACGACCTGGTCTGGGGCGTGCCCCTGATCGTATTGATTATCGCCTGCGGCGTCTGGCTGACGATTCGCACCGGCCTGGTTCAGGTGCTTCACTTGGGCAAGGCGCTGAAATTCATGGTGAAGAATGAGGAGGACGGCCACGGCGAGGTCACCTCCTTCGGCGCGCTGTGCACCGCCCTCTCCGCCACCATCGGTACCGGCAATATCGTCGGCGTGGCTTCCGCCATTGCCGCCGGCGGCCCCGGCGCCCTGCTGTGGATGGAGATTGCCGCTTTCTTCGGCATGGCCACCAAATACGCCGAGGGCCTGCTGGCGGTCAAATACCGGGAGATCGACAGCGACGGCCACGTCCTGGGCGGCCCCTTCTACTACATCGAAAAAGGCATGGGCAAGAGCTGGAAGTGGATGGGCAAGCTGTTCTCCCTCTTTGCCGTCCTGGCCGGCGCTCTGGGCATCGGCACCATCACCCAGATCAACGGTATCACCTCCGCCGCCCAGAACTTCTTTGACCCGGACAAGGCCCATGTGGTCTTCACCATCGGCTCCGGGGAGGCCGCAGTGGATATCACCGTGACCACCATTGTGGTGGGCCTGATCGTCACCATCTGCGCCGCTCTGGTCATCATCGGCGGCATCCAGCGGATTGCCAAGGTCTCCGAGATCATCGTACCCTTCATGGCCATCCTCTATGTGGCCTGCGGCCTGATCATCCTGATTACCAACTTCACCGCCATCCCCAACGCCCTGTATCAGATTTTCTACGGTGCTTTCAATCCCCAGGCAGTGGCCGGCGGCATTGTGGGCGTGACCATCAAGATCGCCATTCAGAAGGGCGTGGCCCGGGGCATCTTTTCCAACGAGGCCGGCCTGGGCTCCGCTCCCATCGCCGCCGCCGCCGCCCAGACCAAGGAGCCTGTCCGTCAGGGCCTGGTGACCATGACCGGCACCTTTATCGACACCATCATCGTCTGCACCATGACCGGCCTGGCCATCGTCATCTCCGGCGCCTGGGATCCTGCCCTGGGTCTGCAGGGTGCGGAGATCACCATGTACGCCTTCCAGAATGCCCTGCCCTTCCCGGCCAAGGTGGGCTCCTTCCTGCTGATGCTCTGCCTCATGTTCTTCGCCTTCACCACCATCCTGGGCTGGGACTACTACGCGGAGCGGAGCCTGGAGTACCTCTCCGACCGGAATATGACCGCCGTCAGGGTCTATCGCTGGATCTACATCGCCGCCGTCTTTGTGGGCCCCTACCTGACTGTGTCCGTGGTCTGGAGCATCGCCGACGTGTTCAACGGCCTCATGGCATTCCCCAACATCATCGCCCTGCTGGCCCTGTCCGGCGTGGTGGCCAAGGAGACCAAGGATTATTTCCAGCGCAGCAAGCTGCAGAAGTAAGCAACCCTCATAAAAGCACAGCATCCCCGGCGTTTTGCGATGCCGGGGATATTCATTTGCGCGTGCCTTGTACGGGCGGCCACGCAGGGGCGCACATCGTGCGCCCGCCGTTTCGCAAAGCTCTCCTGACAATGGATGGGCGGCAGAGCAAGCCAATGCCCCCGGTGTCCGAAGACACCGGGGGCAGGGTATTTTCTGTCAGCCCTGGTACAGCTCCCCGAATACCTCCCGGCAGAGCTGCTCGCAGTATTCCAGGGTAAAGCCGGGATCCTTCCGGCTCATCTCGTTTTCCTCCAGCAGCGCCTGGGTGTAGTCGCTGAGGGGGTAGACGGTGGGGTTTCCCGTCCCCTCCACCATGTGGGAGATCAGGGGGACTACCCCATATTCCGAGATGGTGACCTGATCCTCCTCCACCGACAGGGTGACGGTGGCCATAGCCCCCACCGCCCGCTGGCGGACGCCGTCCCCGGAGTCGCTGGTGAAGTTGATGAAGTTACCCAGGGAGTAGTAGACCAGCATCCGGTTCCCCTGCTCGTCCTCCACCCACTCCACCGGCTGGATGACGTGGGGGTGTGTGCCCAGCACCAGATCCACCCCGTTCTCCAGGAAAATCTGAGTCCAGTGCTCCTGTTCCTCAGAGGGGGTATGGGTGTATTCGGTGCCCCAATGGGGGGTTACAATGACAAAATCCGCCAGCCGGTCTGCCCGCTGGAGGTCGGCGATCACCTGCTCCTCTTCCAGCAAATCCACCTCATAGGGCTGGGGCAGACTGATGCCGTTGGTGCCGTAGGTGTAGTCCAGGACAGCAATGCTGACTCCGTCCTGCTGATAGAGATAGAGGCCGTCCCGGCTCTCCTGGCTGTCGTGGATACCCAGCACGGCGATCTGGGGATAGCTGGTCTCCCAGAAGTTCAGGCAGTTGAGAAGGCCGGTCTCCCCCTTGTCCAGGGCGTGGTTGGTGGCGTGGCAGACCACGTCAAAGCCCGCCTTGACCAGGGCATCTCCCACCTCAAAGGCGCCGTTGAAGGCGGGATAGCCGGAGAGGCCCAACTCCCGCCCCCCCAGAATCACCTCCTGATTCACCAAGGCCAGGTCGGCCCCGGAGATCAGGCTTTTGGTGTGGGTGAAGAAGTGGTCATAGTTGTAGCTGCCGTCCTCCTGCAGGCCGCTCTCCTGAAGTGGGGTGTGGAGGAGCACATCTCCCACCATGACCAGAGAGATCTCATTCTTTTCCGGTTTCTGGGGAGCGACAGTCTCGGCAGGAGCTTCCGCCTGGCCGTCCGAAGGCTGTTCCTCCGTCTGACCGGCCTCGGGGGCGGACTCCTGAGGACTGCTCAGCAGGCCGATCACCGCCCGGCAGCCCTGAAACAGGCCGACAATCAGGGCAATCAGCACCAGCAGCAGCCCAATGCGGGTCAACTCAAAGCGCCAGCGCTTGGCGCTCCACTTTTTCCGCCTTCTTCGACGCCGGCGGCGGGGCGGCTGAGAGCGGTATTCTTCCGGCATGACAATCCCTCCTTTACAGAATGCGTCTTCGAGCACGAAGCCTGGACGCAGGGGGCGATGGGTGCATCGCCCCCTACAGGTCGAGCGTCATTCCATTGCGACCTGCAAAATAATCCCTGGTCTGCTGGGCGTTTTTCAGCACCTCCGCAGTAAGTGCCTCCACGCTGGGGAACTTCCGCTCACCCCGGAGCCGGTGGTAGAAAAACATCCGCACCGTCTGTCCGTAAAGGTCGCCGTCATAGTCCAGAATGTAGCCCTCTACATTGGCCCGGCCGTCCGTCTCCACCGTGGGGCGCACTCCCACATTGGTCACTGCCATGGCCTGGGTGCCGTCCTCCAGAGAAACGGTGGTGGCATACACCCCGTAGGCGGGGACGATGACGCCGGGCTGGAACTGGAGGTTGACGGTGGGAAAGCCAAGGGTGTGGCCCAACCGCTTGCCCGGGGAGACCTTCTGGCTCAGGACATGGGGATGGCCCAGAAAGGCCCTGGCCTCCTCCATATCTCCCCGCTCCAGCAGGGTGCGGATGTGGGTGGAGGAGATGCGGATGCCCTCCAGGTCAATCTCGCTGATGATGTCGCAGCCGATGCCCAGCTGAGCGCATTTCTCCCGCAGCCGCTGGGGATTGCCCTGGCCCCGGGCGCCGAAGCGGAAGTCGTGGCCGGCCACCACATGGACGGCCCCCTGCTCCCGGATCAGGTAGTCGGTGATAAAGTCCTCCCAGGGCATGTCCACCATCTGGTCAAAGGAGCCCAGCAGCACCTCCCGGATGCCGTAATAGCGGCGCATCAGCCACTGCCGATCCTCCAGGGAGTTGATCAGGGGAACCGGGCGTCCGGTGAGCCGGGCGGTGGGGGAGCAGTCGAAGGTGAAGGCGCAGGGCACCGCCCCCAGCTCCTCCGCCCGCTGGCGCACCCGGGTGAGCAGCGCCCCGTGGGCCCGGTGTACCCCGTCAAAAAAGCCCAGGGCAATCACTCGTTTCGTATCTGACATAGTGTGTTAAACCTCAAAAAAGCTCTTTTTTGTGTGCATCTGTCCCTGCCGCAGCTCTCCCAGCATGAGAAAGCAGCCGTCGGCGCCGTAGACCCGGTAGAGCCCCGGCGCTCCCTTGCAGCGAAAGGCGTTTCCGTTGCGGCAAAGGCGCTCCGCCTCCCCGGAGATCGTGCAGGCGGGATAGCGGGCAAAGTACCGATCCACCGGCAGCAGCAGATCCTCCGCAGTTCCCGCATCCGCCGCGGCGATCACCGTCTCCAGGGTCACCGCCTGGCGCAGGTCAAAGCCCGCCGCCATGGTGCGCCGGAGGCTGGACATGCAGCCCCCGCAGCCCAGGGTCTGGCCGATGTCGTGGCAGAGGGTGCGGACATAGGTGCCCTTGGAGCAGCGCACCCGGAGGGCGTACGCGTCCGCTCCCAGCTGCTCCCCCAGTTCCAGGGCGTGAATGGTGATCTTCCGGGGCGGACGCTCCACCGTCTTGCCCTTCCGAGCCAGATTGCACAGCTTCTGTCCGTTGATTTTCAGGGCGGAGTACATGGGGGGAATCTGGTCGATCTCCCCCCGAAACCCGGCCAGGGCGGCCTCAACCTCCGCACGGGTGCAGGTGACGGGATGGGTCTCTAAAACCTGGCCGGTGGTGTCCTGGGTGTCGGTGGAGAGGCCCAGCTTGAGCCCCGCCAGATACTCCTTCTCCCCCTGCTCGGCGAACTCCACCGCCCGGGTGGCCCGGCCCACAAAGACGGGCAGCACGCCGGTAGCCATGGGGTCCAGAGTGCCGGCATGGCCCACCCGGCGCTCTCCCAGCAGACGGCGCAGCTTGCCGCACACGTCCATGCTGGTCCAGTCCTGGGGCTTGTCGATGATGATGATTCCGCTGGGCATGGCGGCCTCCTTTTGAGCAATGGAATGGTATGGTAATGTAGGGGCCGTTCATGAACGGCCCGCCGATGCAGGAAAACCGCCAAACGGGCGATTCGTGAATCGCCCCTACGGGCCGGGAACCTCTCACCGGGCGTTTATTTCTTTAAATTCTTCCCAATGGCTTCCAGCACCCGCCGCTCCATCTCCGCCAGGCCAATGCCGGACTGCCGGGCGCCGGAGGCGGCAGCGTGGCCGCCTCCCCCTAAGAGAGCGCAGGTGTCGGTGGCGTTGAGATAGTCCGGGTCGGTGCGCAGGCTCAGCTTCCAGCTGCCGTCCGCCAGCTCCCGGAGGGTGGCGGAGGCCTTGACCCCCTCCACCTGCCGGAGCAGGGAGGAGAGTTCCTCGCTGTCCGCCTCAGAGGCGCCCACCTCTTCGATATCCCGGAGGGAGGTGGCGCCGATGACCACCTTGCCGTCCTCATAGTAGTGGGCGCTCTGGAGCAGGCGGCTCTCCAGCTCCAGCCGCTTGCGGCTCTTGGTCTGGAAGCAGCGCTGGTTGATCTCCTTGAAAAAGTCCCCGTACTCCATCAGCTCCGCGGCGATCCGGTGGGTGGTGGGGGTGGTGTTGCTGTAAACAAAGCAGCCGCAGTCGGTGGAAATGGCCAGGTACAGCGCCCTGGCGATCTCCCGATCCATGACCCCCATCTCTTCCCTGCAGATGCGGTAGATCACCTCACCGCAGGCGGCGGCAGAGGCGTCCAGGCAGAGATTGGGGGCGTAGCGCTCATTGGAGGGGTGGTGGTCGATGCAGAGCTCTGCCTTGCCCTTATACCCCTCAAACTCAGGGGGAAACAGATTCTCCGTGGCGATGTCCACCGCCACAATATGCTCCGGCACATAGTCCTCCGGGGCGAACCAGGGCTGAATATCCCCCAGATAGGTGGCGGTGACCCCCAGATTCCGGGCAACCCAGACTGTCTTTCCCTTCTTCCGCAGGGCGGCGCACAGGGCGGCGGCGCAGCCTAACGTGTCCCCGTCGGGACGGATGTGGGTGAGAATGAGGAAGTTGTCCCGCTCCAGCAGCCAGCGGGCGGCCTCACGTTCTGTCATGCTCTTTGGCCTCCAGGTCGTTCATCATCTGAATGATCTTGGCGCCCTCGCCGATGGAGTTGTCCAGAATAAACTGGAGCTCCGGGGTGTGGCGCAGGCTGAGGGCACGGCTTAGCTCCCGGCGGAGGTAGCCGGAGGCGGATTTCAGCCCCCGGCGGATCTCCTTCTCATCACCCTGATCCAGGGAGCTGATAAAGACCCTGCAGGAGCCCAGATCGCTGGCGGTGTCCACCCGGACGATGGACAGCAGGTGGCCGCCCACCCGGGGATCCTTCACCGTCCGCAGCAGGGCGGACAGCTCCCGCTGGATATCCTCGTTGATTCGGTCCAAACGATAGCTTGGCATAGTGTTCTCCTCTTCCTTTCGGAATGACAGGTGCAGGAGGCAGGAGCACCGTTGTGCCTGTTCTGCCTCCTGCACCGGGGTTTTGGTATGGGGTTGTAGGGGCCGCTCATGAGCGGCCCCTGGTGACAGCTCCTTGTCACACGTCAGCCTCGCAGAGTTCCGCCAGCTTGCTGGCGGAATCAAATGCAATCCGTTTTTCGGACGGACATGTGCCGGCCGAAAAACACAGGGAGGCCGGGAGTGTGCCCGCAAGGGCGCGCGGTTCGGCCGCATGCTCCAAGAAAATGCTTTGCATTTTCTTGGAAGAGCTTATGCCTCCACCTGCTCCATCTGGAAGCACTCGAAAATGTCGCCCACCTTGATGTCGCTGAACTTCTCCAGGCCAATGCCGCACTCGAAGTTGGTGGCGACCTCCTTGACGTCGTCCTTGAACCGGCGGAGAGAGGCGATGGAGCCCTCGTGGATGACCACGCCGTCCCGGACGAGACGGATCTGGGCGTTGCGGACCACCTTGCCCTCCTTGACGTAGCAGCCTGCGATGATACCGGCGCCGGTGATCTTGTAGACCTCCCGGACCTCCACGCGGCCCAGCTCCACTTCCTTGAACTTGGGGGCCAGCATGCCCTTCATGGCCGCCTCGATCTCCTCGATGCAGTCGTAGATGACCCGGTACAGCCGCACGTCCACCTTGTCCCGCTCGATCATGGTGCGAGCCACGTTGTCCGGGCGGACGGAGAAGCCCACGATGATGGCGTTGGAGGTGGCGGCCAGCATGACGTCGCTCTCGTTGATGGCGCCCACGCCGGAGTGGATGACGTGCACCCGCACCTCGTCGTTGGACAGCTTCTCCAGATTCTGACGCACTGCCTCGGCGGAGCCCTGGACGTCCGCCTTGACGATGACCTTCAGCTCCTTCACCTCGCCCACCTGGATCTGGTCGAACAGGTCGTCCAGGCTCACCTTCTTGGCGGCGGGGGCGGAGAGGGCGTCCTTCTTCTCCTGCTTGCGCTGCTCGGCCAGCTCACGGGCCATCCGCTCGTCAGCCACGGCGTAGAAGTCGTCGCCGGCGGCGGGCACCTCGGCCATACCGGTGATCTCCACCGGTACGGAGGGGCCGGCGGCCTTGACGGGTTTGCCCCGGTAATCGGTCATGGCGCGGACACGGCCCACGGCAGTGCCGGCGATGATGATGTCGCCCTGCTTGAGGGTGCCGTTCTGAACCAGCAGGGTGGCCACAGGGCCGCGGCCCTTGTCCAGACGGGCCTCCACCACGGCGCCCCGGGCGGCCCGGTTGGGATTCGCCTTCAGCTCCCGCATCTCAGCCACCAGCAGGACGTTCTCCAGCAGGTCCTCGATGCCCTCGCCGGTCTTGGCGGAGATGGGGCAGATAATGGTGTCGCCGCCCCACTCCTCAGACAGCAGGCCGTACTGGGTCAGCTGCTGCTTGATGTTCTCCGGGTTGGCGTTGGGCAGGTCCATCTTGTTAATGGCCACCACGATGGGGATCTCGGCGGCCTTGGCGTGGTTGATGGCCTCCACCGTCTGAGGCATAATGCCGTCGTCGGCGGCCACCACCAGAATGGCGATGTCGGTGACCATGGCGCCCCGGGCGCGCATGGCGGTAAAGGCCTCGTGGCCGGGGGTATCCAGGAAGGTGACCACCTTGTCCCGGCCGGTCTCCTCATCCTTGCCCACCGTCACCTGATAGGCGCCGATGGCCTGGGTGATGCCGCCGGCCTCGCCGGCGGTGACGTTGGTGGAGCGGATATAGTCCAGCAGGGAGGTCTTGCCGTGGTCGACGTGGCCCATGACCACGATGACCGGGGGACGGGAGACCAGATCCTCCTCCTTGTCCTCGGCGGTGTCGATCAGCTTCTCCTCGATGGTGACGACGACTTCACGCTCCACCTTGCAGCCCATCTCCTCGGCCACAATGGCGGCGGTGTCGAAGTCGATGATCTCGCTGAGGGAGGCCATGACGCCCATCTTCATCAGCTCTTTCACCACGCTGGCGCCGGTCTTCTTCATCCGGCTGGCCAGCTCGCCCACCGAGATCTCGTCGGGGATCTGCACCTTCACCGGGGCCTTCTTGGCCACCTCCTGCTGGAGCCGGCGCATCTGCTGCTTCTGCTCCTCCTGGCGGCGCTTAGCGCCCTGGGCGCCCTTGCGCTTTTGCTGGCTGCGGTTGCTCTTGAGCTTCTGCTTGCCCTGCTGCATCTTGTCCGCCCTGTCGGGGGCCAGCTCATCCAGACGGGCGTCGTACCGGTCCAGGTTGACGTCCGCGCTCTTGCGGGTGTTGACCACCTTCTTCTGGGGTACCCGGCTCACCGAGGCGTCTGCCGGAGCGGCCTCCTCCTGGGCGGGTGCGGGTGCAGGCTGCTGCTCCTGGGGCTTGGCCGGCTGCTGCGCCTTGGGCTGCTGCTTCTGGGCCGGCGCAGGGGCGGGCTTCTGGCCGGCCTTGGGGGCCGGAGCGGCCGCCTTGGGAGCGGCGGGAGAGAGCACCTCTTCCAGGCTGGAGACCTGGTTGTGCTGGGTCAGATACTCAAAGATCAGGGAGAGCTCCATCTCGTTGAGGGCAGCCATATGGCTGGAGGGAGTCTGGGCGTATTTGGTCAGAATCTCTGTAATCTTCTTGGAGCCCACGGCCTTGCCCTTGATTTTAAAATCCTTGGCCACCTCGTGGACCCGATACTTCATGTCAATACCCAAATGGGACACCTCCTATAATTGAAGGCCTGTGCCAACGGGAAAGCCCCGCAACCTGCGGGACATTCCCGCTGGCACAAACAAACGGTTGAAACACACATCTTACTTGCCGGGCCGGCTGTGCTTGCCCGGCTTGACCGCCTTGCGGTGGGCGATCTTGTCGCGCTTTTCGGTGAGCGCCTCCAGGACGGGGGCGTGGCGGGAATCATGCTCCGCCATCTTTTGGGCAAAGGCCAGAGCCATGCCCAGGTCGGTGACGGCGGCGGCGGCGCATTGCTCCCAGCCCAGCGCCGTCCCGAGGGCAGCCTTGCCGCTCTCCAGATACAGGATAGGCAGCCGGCCCTGGGAGCGCAGCTCCATCCGGCGGACGGTATTCTCTCCCGCGTCGGCGGCCAGCAGCAGCAGGCGCACCTTGCCGGCCTGGAGGGCGGCGAGCACCGCGTCCTCTCCGGCGGCCAGCTTGCCCGCCCGCTTGGTCAGGCCGAGAAATCCCAGCGGCTCACTCATGGGGAGCCTCCATCTGGGACTCCAGGGCCTCGTATACCTCGGCAGGAATGGGAGTGGAGAAAGCCCGCTCCAGAGCCTTGCTCTTCCGGGCCTTGGCCAGGCACGCCGGACTGGGACAGACATAGGCCCCCCGCCCCGGCTTCTTGCCCCGGAAGTCCAGGGAGATCTCCCCCTCCGGGGAGCGGACCACCCGGATCAGCTCCCGCTTGGCTTTCATCTCCCGGCAGCCCAGACACTGGCGCATGGGGATCTTTTTCGGCATGGCTTACGCCTCCTTCTCCGCCCTTCCGGACGGCTTACTCTTCCTCGGCGAACAGGCCGTCGTCCTCGTCCTCGTCGGCAAACAGGGCGTCCGCCTCTGCCTCCGCCTGGGCGGCGCCGGAGACGCTCTTGATGTCGATCTTGAAACCGGTGAGCTTGGCGGCCAGGCGGGCGTTCTGGCCCTCCTTGCCGATGGCCAGGCTCAGCTGGTCGTCGGGGACGATGACCCGGCAGCTCTTCCCCTCCTCCAGGGTCTCCACGCTGACCACGTCGGCGGGGGAGAGAGCGGCGGCCACATACTGGACGGGGTCCTCGCTGTACTTGATGATGTCCACCTTCTCGCCGTGGAGCTCCTCCACAATGGCGTTGACCCGCTGGCCCCGGGTGCCTACGCAGGCGCCGATGGGGTCGACTTCCGGGTTGTTGGACCAGACGGCCATCTTGGTGCGGCTGCCCGCCTCCCGGGCGATGGACTTGATCTCCACCGTACCGTCGAAGATCTCGGGCACCTCCAGCTCAAACAGCCGCTTGACCAGGCCGAAGTGGGTGCGGGAGATGAGCACCTTGGTGCCCCGGGTGTCCCGGCGAACCTCCACCACATAGACCTTGATCCGGTCGCCTTCCTTGTAGGTCTCCCCCTTCACCTGCTCGTTTGCGGTGAGCAGGGCGTCGGTGGTCTCCTTGCCGGAGCCGATGCGCACGTGCAGCGCACCGGTGCGGGGGTCGATGCGGGAGACAGTGCCGGTGATCAGCTCCTGGGTCTTGGTGTTGAACTCGTCAAACACCATGTTCCGCTCCGCCTCCCGGATGCCCTGGATGATCACCTGGCGGGCGTTCTGGGCGGCGATGCGGCCCAGGTTCTTGGTCTTGATCTCGCTGGAGACTACGTCGCCCAGCTGCACCCGGGGCAGCACCTTCCGGGCCTCCTCCAGGGAGATCTCGGTGCAGGGGTTATCCACCGTCTCCACCACATCCCGGCGGACG
This sequence comes from Candidatus Onthomonas sp., assembly GCA_051866815.1. Lineage (GTDB taxonomy): Bacteria > Bacillota > Clostridia > Oscillospirales > Oscillospiraceae > Onthomonas. The sequence continues at coordinate 49,158 of JBJDXS010000058.1, forward strand.
ATCATCCGCAGCAGGTTCTTCTCCGGGTCGGCCTGGATGAAGATGTTCTCCCCGGCGCCCTCATGATCCTTCTTGTAGGCGGCGACCAGGGCCTGGGTGATCTTCTCCAGCATATATTCCTTCTTAATGCCCCGCTCCCGCTCCAACAGGTCGAGGGCCAGGAAAAAGTCCTGGGCGTCCTCTTCGGGTGTCGGGCCTTTCTTCTTTGTCGTTCTCTTGGCCATTATCCTTCACTCCTTATTGAACTCCATGCAAAGGTTCGAATTAAAAGCTGACGTACAGGCGGACCAGGGCGGTCTCCTTTTTGGGAAAGACCCGGTCCGTGCCGTCCGCCATGGTCAGGGTCACATCCCCCTGGTCATAGCCTTTGAGCACGCCGTGGAACTCCTTGCGGCCCTCCACCGGGCGGTACAGCCGCACCTCCACCTCATGGCCCAGGAAAGCCGCAAAATGCTCCGGCTTTTTCAGGGGCCGGTCGGCGCCGGCGGAGGAGACCTCCAGCACATAGCTTCCCTCGATGGGATCGGCCACATCCAAAGCGTCGGAGAGGGGACGGCTCACCGCTTCGCACTGATCCACGCTCACCCCGCCGGGGCAGTCGATATAGATCCGCAGAAACCAGGTGCCCGCCTCCCGGACGTATTCCACATCCCACAGGGTGCAGCCCGCCGCCTGGACAAAGGGCAGGGCCAGCTCAGCGGCCACGGCAGTCACTTTTTTCATGGTGTACACCTCAAAATGCTGAAAAGAAAGAGCGGGGCAAGCCCCACTCTCAGGTTGATACTATCATTCATACAGTTGCAGTATAGCATTGTCCTTCGCAGAATGCAAGGATATTTTGGATTTTCCCTCTGTCAGAAGTGACAAATTTATTCTCTTTCCCATAAAATAGAATAAAGATCAGGAGGGATGCGCCATGCAGGAGACCAATCGCCCCGAACTGGAGGACGCCCAGCGGTTCCGCCGGGTCTGGCAGCGGGTTCAGGGGGGCCGGGAGGAGGCGGAACGTGCCGCCGCAGAGGGGACTGAGCTGCCGGTTCAATCCTCCGCCCCCTGGGAGCCCACCGCCTTTCTCCAGGACGCCATCGTCCGCGCCCGGCTCCGGGGCAGCGCCTACCGCCAGTGGGTACGGCTGGCGCCGCTGGCCGGGCTGACTCTGAGCCAGGCCCGCAGGCTCACCGCCGCCCTGTTTCTGCTGCGGGGCATCCGGACAGTGCCGCAAGCTCAGGCTCCGGGGCGGCGCTGGGCCAGCCTGGAGGAGAGCTGCCGTCAGCTCTATCTCTGGGAGCGCCGGGAGGAGGCGGACTATCGGATTGCCCTGGGCCGCACGGCAGATCCGGAGCTTCAGGCCCTGTTCCGGGAACTGGCAGGAGAGTGCGCCATTCAGCAGCAGCGGCTGAGAGGGATATTGGAGGAGATTATGGAGTGAAATCTCTCAGCCTGACAGAAACGGCCGCCGGACTGACAGTAAGCACAATCGGCCAGTGATAAAATGCCAAAGTCAAAGCAAAACAAAGCCGCCCGGAGATCCGAGCGGCTTTTCTCAAGCAGCGGGAGAAGGATTCGAACCCTCACATACAGAGTCAGAGTCTGCTGTGCTACCCTTACACAATCCCGCTAAATGGAATTTTCTGTCGTCTTGCTGACGACTTTTATTATTATATCCATTTTCCCTCTGTTGTCAAGAGCTATTTCCCGATTTTTTCAATTTCCTATTTTCTACCCCTGTGGTAGAATAGAGCACACAGAGTTTTGTACAGAGGAGGGCGTAATATGGATTGGGAGAGCCTGCGGCAGACCTGTGAGCAGTGCCATAACTGTCCCCTGGGAGAGACCCGCACCAATCTGGTGTTCGGGGACGGCAATCCCAGGGCCAAGCTGATGCTGGTGGGCGAGGGCCCGGGCCAGCAGGAGGACCTCTCCGGTGTCCCCTTTGTAGGCCCGGCAGGGCAGCTGCTGGACCGGATGCTGGAGATCATCGACCTGGACCGGAGCCGCTACTATATTACTAATATCGTCAAATGCCGCCCGCCCCACAACCGGGATCCCCTGGCCCAGGAACAGGATGCCTGCATCGGCTATCTGCGCACCCAGACCCGGCTGATCCGCCCCAAGCTGATTGTCTGCCTGGGCCGCATCGCCGCCATGCGGCTGATCCGTCCGGATTACCGGATCACCCGGGAGCACGGCCAGTGGGTGCAGAAGGGGGACTTCTGGATGACCGCCATCTATCACCCCTCCGCCCTGCTCCGGGACGAGAGCAAGCGGCCGGAGGCCTTTGACGATCTCATCGGCATCCGGGATAAGATCCGGGAGATCTGCCCGGAGATCTACGGAGACCGGCCGGAGGGCTGACATCGCTGCCGCACCCTGTCGCATTTCGCCGCATAGGCTGGACTATCCCCGTTTTTCTGCCGGCCGGGTATAATCCCGCCGCCCTTGGGGAGAATGAAAGTACCTCGTTACATAGGATGTGTGACGGGTAGATTTGATTCGGCGGAGTGTGAGATTGTGGATACCAGCGTCAGAAGAGGAGACATTTTTTACGCCGACCTGAGCCCGGTGGTGGGCAGCGAACAGGGCGGCGTCCGGCCCGTGCTGATTATTCAGAACGACATGGGCAACCGGCACAGCCCGACGGTGATCGCGGCGGCCATTACCTCCCAGCTCAATAAAGCAAAGCTGCCCACCCATATCGAGCTGATCGACCAGCACTGCGGCCTGACCCGGGACTCGGTGGTTCTGCTGGAGCAGATCCGAACCCTGGATAAGCGGCGGCTGCGGGAGCGGATGGGCCATCTGGACGAGGCGATGATGGAGGAGGTAGACACCGCAATCGCCGTCAGCTTCGGCCTGCGCCCCCGGGAGCGGGAGGTATAAATTCAGCGCCAGCACAGCCCGGCAGAAGCCGGAAGGTGCTGGCGTTTTTTGCGCTCAGGTCACAGGGAATACAGAGGCGGGCGATTCGTGAATCGCCCCTACAAACAGTCAGCGCCCTGTAGGGGCCGTTCACGAACGGCCCGACTTCACCGGTTTCCGTAGGGCGGGGGCTTGCCCCCCGCTGTTTGCCGCAGATGAAAAACGAATTTTCCGTCCTCTTTCACAGATGAAACTGCAGCAGATAGTGCTCCGGCAGAAAATACAGCTTGTTCCGGGCCAGCGGCCGGCTCTCCTCGTCCCGGAGGATGACCTCCATCAGGATCATAGGCCGGCCCTCCTCAATTTCCAGGAAGGACTTCTCCATCTCGTTGGCGAAGATCAACTTGATCACCAGATCCCACTGCTGAGCGGCCTCAAAGATGACCTGGGTGGAGAGCTGCTCAATGGCTCCCTCCTGAGACAGATCCACATTCAGTTCCTTGAACACGGTCACCGGAATCTGGGTGAAGGCGTAGCCGATGGCCTGGCCGGCGGAGCGGTAGACGATGTCGCAGGCCAGGACGATGTCCGTCTTGTCCAAAGACAGCTTGGTTCGGGCAATGTCGGTGGGGGCGTTGTAGTTGTACTGAATCTGGATCTGATCCACCTTCTGCCGGGCCAGGTCGATGAGGGGATTTTTGTGCTTGTCCGGCGCCAGGGGCTTTTTCTGGGGAGCCACCAGCGTCTCCCGGCCCTGGGAGCGGACGATCAGCCCATCCTCCGCCAAAATGGCCAGGGCTTGCCGGAGGGTGTTGCGGCTGACATGGTATTTCTCCGCCAGCGCCGTCTCTCCCGGCAGCGCCTCATTTTCCTGATAGACGCCGGAGCGCAGGTCAGAATACAGGGAATTGTAGACCGCCACATAAGCCGGCATTTTGCTTCCGGTCAGTGTCTGCTTCATCGTTGACCCCTCCTTTTCCGCTGTGCGGTTTATTCAGTAAATATTATTATAGCACACCTCCCGCCCGGGTACAAGTTGAACAAGCAGCTGCGCAAACAGTCTTTCAGTGCCCACCAAAATAATTTTGAGAGCTCCATCCGTTTTTCGCTTATTCCCAAAAGATAGCCTGCTTTTTGTACTATATGACGAATTGACAAGCAGTATTCCAAATGCTATACTGCAAGCATGTTCAATCTTGTTGAACAAGTAAACGCTTTGAGGCGACGGCGCTGGACGATTTTGCAGACAAATCCTCTGGTGCCGTTTTTGTTTCAAGGCAAAGTCAACCTGAACGAGAGAAACAGGAGGTATTGTCATGAAGTCAAAACTGGGTGTCTGGACGACCAAATCCATCGTGACCATGGGCCTGGGCGCGGCGCTGTACGGCGTGCTGATGGTCTACGGCGCAGTTCCTATCTTCACCAACACGAATCTGTCCTTTGCCATGATCGTGCCCGTCTTTGTGGGCGGCCTGTTCGGCCCGCTGCCCGCCATGATCACCTGCGGCGTGGGCAATGTCATCGCCGACCTGATCGGCGGCTGGGGCATGTGGTTTGACTGGTCCATCGGCAACGCCGTTATGGGCCTGTTCGTGGGCATGCTGCCGCTGTACGGCGCGGACATCGCCAACGGCGTTTTCAAGGTCAAGCACGCGGTCATCTATGCCGTCCTGTGCGTGGTGGGCAATATGCTGGCCTTCGGCGTGGTCACCCCCATCTTCTCCACCACTTTGTACGGCCAGGATCTGAACATCACCCTGATGCAGGCTGTCTTTGCCACTGCGGGCAACACCCTGGTGCTGGTGGTGGCCGGCATTCCTATTCTGGTTCTGCTGTCCAAGCGGGCTGCTTCCAAGATGAACCTGAAGAAGGAAGCGGACGACAACGGCGAGTATTAATAGAGAAAAGTATTCCAGGTAATCTCTGCCCCGGAAAGCGTTGAAGAGGGAGGCCGACATGGACCATCGAAAGCCAGTCATCGAATTTCGGAACTTCGGGTTTCAGTACAAGTCTCAGCAGGAACCCACCTTGTACGATATTAACCTGACCATCTACGAGGGGGAAAAGGTGCTGATTCTGGGCAGCTCGGGCAGCGGCAAATCCACCCTGGCCAGCTGTGTCAACGGTCTCATTCCCTTCGCCGACGAGGGCACCATCACCGGCTCGGTGAAGGTCAACGGGGTGGAGACCCGGGAGCGCTCGGTCTTTGAGCTGAGCAAATCGGTGGGCACCGTTCTCCAGGACAGCGACGCCCAGTTTGTGGGCCTGTCCGTAGGAGAGGATATCGCCTTCGCCATGGAAAACGACAATATGCCCCGGCCCCAGATGGTCCCCCGGGTGAAGAAATTCGCCGGTGTGGTGGGCATGCAAGACTTTCTGGGCGCGGTCCCCTTCAACCTCTCCGGCGGCCAGAAGCAAAAGGTGGCCATCGCCGGCGTCCTGGGCGAGGCGGTGAACATCCTTATCTTTGACGAGCCCCTGGCCGCTCTGGACCCCCAGGCGGGGCTGGAGACGGTGGAGATCATCGACGAGCTCTCCCGGCAGGAGAACCGCACCATCCTCATCATCGAGCACCGGCTGGAGGATGTGCTCCACCGCCATGTAGACCGCATTATCTTTCTCTCGGAGGGCCGGATTCTGGCGGACACCACGTCGGAAGCTCTGCTCCGGTCCTCCCGGCTGAAGGAGTACGGCATCCGGGAGCCCCTCTATCTCACCGCTATGAAATACGCCGGCTGCGACCTGGAGGCCCAGCCCCAGATCTCTGACTTTGCCGGGCTGGAGCTGACAAAGGAGAACCGGGAGCGGCTGCTGCGCTTCTTCCAGGAGGAGGTTCCCCCCGCCCCCGCCCCGGCGGGCGATCCCCTGCTGGAGTTCCAAAACGTGACCTTCGCCTATGAGGAAGCTCCCGTAGTGGAGGACATCTCCTTCCAGGTGCGCAGGGGCGAGCGGATCGCTGTCATCGGCAAAAACGGCGCCGGTAAGTCCACCGCCGCCCGGCTGGCCTGCGGCGTCATCCGGCCCCAGAAGGGCAAGATCCTGCTGGAGGGCAAGGATGCGGCCAAGCTCACCGTCAAGGAGCTGGGGGAGCACATCGGCTACGTCATGCAGGACCCCAACCAGATGCTGATCAAGGACGTCATCAAGAGCGAGGTAGAGCTGGCCCTGGTTCTCCGGGAGTATCCCAAGGAGGAGCGCCAGCGCCGGGCCAGCGCAGCCCTGAAGGCCTGCAACCTCTATCCCATGCGCAACTGGCCGGTAGACGCCATCAGCTACGGCCAGAAGAAGCGGGTCACCACCGCCTCCATGATGGCCCTGGAGCCGGAGATCCTCATCCTGGACGAGCCCACCGCCGGCCAGGACTACAACAGCTACTCCGAGATCATGGAGTTTGTCAACAATCTGAACCGGGAGTATCACACCACCATCCTCTTTATCACCCACGATCTGCACCTGGCCATTGAGCACACCGACCGCACCATCGTCTTTGCCGACGGCAAGGTGGTGGCGGACGACTCTCCCTTTGCCGTCCTGGCGGACGACGGCGTGATTCAGACGGCACATTTGAAGCGCACCTCTCTCTACGAGCTGGCGGAGAAGCTGGGGCTCTCCCCCGAGTTGGTGATCCGGCGCTTCATCGACTTTGAGAGGAGGGAGCGGCAGACGCCATGAACAACCGATTTGTCATCAACTTTGTCCCCGGCAGCACCATGCTGCACAAGCTCACCGGCGGCACCAAGGTGGCCCTGTTCATCCTCTACACCGCCGCCATCATTGTCACCTTTGACATCCGGCTGCTGCTGCCGCTGACCGTCTTCCCCATCGCGGCGATCATCTCCATGAAGCCCAACTACAAGCCCCTGGTGGTCATGTATACCTTTATGTTTGTCACCGTGGGCCTCATCGGCGGCGTCATGCTGCTCTTCTTTGCCTCCAATGCGGGGCTTACCCATGTGGGCGCCAATCATATCATCTGGCAGCTCACCGAGGACATCTACCTGAGCAAGGAGTGGCTCTGGTACAATCTGGTCTTCTTCCTCAAGCGGACGGTGTCCTTCCTGACGGTCATGGCTTTCGCCCTGGCCACCACTCCTTCGGAATTTGCCTCCGGCCTGGCAGTGCTGAAGGTGCCCTATAAGGTCTGCACCATCATCTCCCTGGCATACCGCTCCATCCCCGACATCGCCCGGCAGTTCGTGGACATCCGCAACAGCATGCAGATGCGGGGCACCGAGCTCAGCGGCAAAATTCCCCTCCATAAGAAAATCAAGCAGTATGTGCTGCTGCTGGTGCCGCTGATCATCTCCACCTTCGCCCGGGTGGGGGACATCGCCAAGGCCATGGATCTCCGGGGCTACGGCAAGAAAAAGCAGCGCAGCTGGTATGCCGAGCACGAGCTGACCCCGGCGGACAAGGTGCTGCGGGTGGTCTGCGTGCTGCTGCTCCTCTTTATCATCGGGTATGTGATCTATACCAAGCTGATCAATCCCTATCCCGCCCAGATGTGGTGCCCCTGGGTCTCCCGGGAGGAGATTCAGACCGTCTCCACCGTGGACACCCTCTTCTTCCGGGATCTGCTCCCCGATTAAATGACATACGTCAAAAGAAAATGCGGAAAGGACGATTTTTGTGAAAAGCGCAGTTGTTATGTTAACTGATTTCGGCGTAGACAACCTGTCTGTCTCCACCATGTTCGGCGTCTGCCGGATTGTGGATCCGGAGCTGGACGTGTTCAGCGCCTGCAACGCCATCCGTCCCTTTGACGTGCTGGCCGCCTCGGACGCGCTGATGTATGTGATGCCCTTCTGGCCCAAGGGAACGGTGTTCGTCTCGGTGGTGGATCCCGGCGTGGGCACCGCCCGGAAGGCCAGCGTGGCCAAGCTGCGCAACGGCCAGTATGTGGTCACTCCGGACAACGGCACTCTGACCTATATCAAGGAGCAGGTGGGAATTGAGGAGATCCGGGAGATCGACGAGTCCATCAACCGCTATCCCACCACCCGGAACATCCACATCTTCCACGGCCGGGATCTCTTCGCCTACTGCGGCGCCCGACTGGCCGCCGGGGTCATCACCTATGAGCAGGTGGGCCCTGCCTACCCGGTGGAGGACGTGGTAGAGGCCTACTATATTAAGCCCAAGGCGGAGGACGGCGTCCTCTCCGGCATGATCAACGAGGCCACCGACCACTTCGGCCTGCTGGGCACCAACATCCCCTTCGGCTGGCTGGAGGAGAACGGCATCCACTACGGCGACCGGGTCCATGTGACCATCACCTGCAAGGAGGAGGTCAAGCTGGACGCGGAGCTGCCCCTGGCCAAGAGCTTTGGCTATGTGGGCCTGGGGGAGATGCTGATGCTCAGCTCGGAGACCGCTACCGTCATGCTGGCCAAGAACCAGGGCAATCTTGTGGCCGACTGCGGCCTGGGCTGCGGCCCGGATTGGAAGCTCACCTTCTCCAAGATCTGACCCAGTCCGGAGAAAGGAGAGACGCTTATGAGCTACGCAAGTGTTGTCCTGACGGCGGACTGGGGAGGCGGGAGCCCCCGCACCGCCCAGGTGATCGGCTGTGCCAAGCAGGCGGATCCGTCGCTGGATGTCTGCCCCGCCCACATCTGGCTGGGCCGACAGGACATCGGCCAGGCCTCGGGGATGCTGTATGCCATGCTGCCCTTCTGGCCCGCCGGCACCGTCTTTCTCAACCTGGTGCACGCCGTGGAGGGGGAGACGGCCTGGCTGGCGGCGGTGATGAAATGTGGCTGCATCCTGCTGACGCCGGATAACGGCAGCATCACCATGCCCCTGCGGGTGTTGGGGGTGTCCGGCCTCTACCGGATTTCCGGGGAGACCGACGACTTCCAGGCTGCCCGCCTGGCGGGGGAGATTGCCCGGAACGGCCTCTCTGCCGGGCTGCTGGGCAAGCCGGTGGAGGAAACGGAGATTTGCCAGCTGGCCTGGACAGAGCCGGTTCTGGCCCCCGGCCGGGCCTCCGGCGTCATTGTCCAGGTCATGCAGAACTTCGGCAACCTCACCACCAATATCCCCATCTCTGATTTCCAGACCACCGGCATTCAGGCCGGGGACTGGGTGCGCCTGACGGTGTGCCGGGGGGAGCAGGTGTTCTTTGACCAGGAGGCCCTCTATCACCACTCCTTCGGCTTTGCGGAGGACGGGGCACCCATCGTATTCAACGGCAGCAGCGGCTTTATGGGCTTTGGCCTCAACCGCCGGAACTTTGTCAAGACCTATCTGTCCCCGCTGGAGCAGCCGGGGCAGACCCCCACAGAATATCAGGTTTCCATTGTGAAAGTGGACAGGAGTGTGCAAGATGAAAAGTGATCTGGTTCTGCAAACCGATTTCAGCCTGTCTACCGGCTATGTGGCCGCCATGTACGGCGTCATCAAGCTGGTGGATCGCTCCCTCAACGCCTACGACCTGAACCATGAGATCCGGGCCTTTGACGTCAAGCAGGCCTCGGAGCTGCTCAAGGCCACCATCCCCTTCTGGCCCCAGGGCACCGTCTTTGTGTCGGTGGTGGATCCCGGGGTGGGTACCGCCCGCCGGGGTTGCGTCGCCCTGCTGAACAACGGCAGCTATGTGGTCACCCCGGACAACGGTACCCTCACCGCCCTGAAGGATCAGGTGGTGGCCATCCGCCAGATCGATGAGACGGTGAACCGGCTCCCCGGCAGCGAAAACGGAAACACCTTCCACGGTCGGGACGTCTTTGCTTACTGCGCCGCCCGGCTGGCCGCCGGGATCATCGACTACAACGGGGTTGGCCCCGCCTATCCCCTCAGCGAGCTGGTGACCTATACCCAGAATCAGCCGGAAATCTCCGAAGGAAAAGCGGTGGGCGAGATCGGCGGCGCCGAACGCCACTTCGGAGGCGTCAGCTTCAACATCACCGCCGAGGAGTTCGCCAGCACCGGCATTCAGCGGGGGGATATGACCCACATCACCATCACCAAGGGCTGCGACCGGTACTTTGACGGGGACGTGCTCTATCACTGGTCCTTTGGCTATGTGCCGGTGGGGGAGCCCATCCTGTATAACGGCAGCACCAGCGTCTATATCAGCCTCTCCCTCAACCAGCGGAACTTTGTCCAGAAGTATCTGCCGGATATCTGGGATACCGGGGTCAACTTCTCCGATTACAAGGTCACTATCACAAAGAAGTAGGAGGCGTCTCTATGGCCAAACCCAGTATTGTATTTCAGACCGACTTCGGACTGGGGGGCGGCGGTGCCATGTACGGTGTCTGCAAGCAGGTGGATCCCGGCCTCCGGTTCTACGAGCTGACCCACACCATCCCCACCTTCGACGTGGTCAAGGCATCCCTCTCCCTTCGGGATGTGATGCCCGCCTGGCCCGAGGGAACCATCTTTGTCTCGGTGGTGGATCCCGGGGTGGGCACCGCCCGCCGGGCCTCCATCGCCCGCACCTGCAACGGCTACTATATCACCACCCCGGACAACGGCAGCCTCACCTATCCTCTGCTGGACTTCGGCATCGAGGAGATCCGCCAGATCGACGAGACGGTGAACCGCTACCACGGCACCGAGAACACCAGCATTTTCCACGGCCGGGATCTCTTCGCCTACTGCGCCGCCCGGCTGGCCGCCGGGGTCATCGACTTCGAGGGCGTCGGCCCCGCCTATCCCGTCTCTGAGATCGTCACCTTCCCGGTGCCCAAGTACACGGTAGAGGCCGGGATCGCCTCCGGCAGCATCACCGGCTGCCTGGCCAGCTTCGGCAACCTGGACACCAGCATCCCCGCCTCCGCCATGGCAAAGACAGGCATTGCCAGCGGCGGCCGCGTGCGCCTCACCCTCTGCCATGGGGAGGAAGTCCTGTTTGACCGGCCGGTGCTGTATCGGGAGTCCTTTGCCGACGCCCAGCCCGGGGAGGAGATTCTCTTTCACAACTACAGCGGCTTTTTGGGCATTGCCGTCAACCGGGGCAGCTTTGCCCAGCGCTACCAGGTGGGCACCGGCCCGGACTGGACGGTCACGGTGAGAAAGGCGGAGTGAGCATGGGAAATATTCTGTTTCAATCGGACTACGGCCTGGGTAACGGCACGGCGGAGCTGAGCGGCATCTGCCTCCGGGTAGACCCGGCGCTGCAGATCTACACGCTGAGCCATGACCTCCCCCGCCTGGACGTGGCTGCCGCCGCCGCCAATCTGGCCGCCGTGGAGCCCCTCTGGCCGGCAGGGACCGTCCTGGTCTCTCTGGTGGACCCGGAGGTGGGGACGGAGCACCGGATCTGCGCCGCCCGTACCGTCCACGGCTGCTATATGCTCACAGCAGACAACGGCGCTCTGGCCCCGCTGAAGAAGTCCATCGATCAGGTGCGGGACATCGGGCAGCTGCTGAAGCAGTACCCTTTCCCCGCCGCCTCCGCGCTGCTCCACGGCAAGGACCTGGCCTGGGCTGCCGCCCTGCTGGCCTCCGGCCAGCGCCCCTTTGAGGCGCTGGGGGATCCCTATCCGGTGGAAGAGATTGCAGGTGCAGTTTAGTTGACATAAAATTCAGATGCGGATGTTCCGCGGTAACGCCCCCGTTTCCGCCCTTGCGCGGGAGACGGGGGCGCTGCCGTGTGCTCCGCCGCGAGAGGGCAGGACTGTGGCTGCTCTCATATTTTTTGCAGATTTCTTGTCTTTCCCCCGGGCCGATGCTATAATGAATCGAAACCCGATAATTACAACCAGGAGGGACTATTTTATGACTTATCAAGAGGAATTTATCACCTTTATGGTGCGCTCCGGCGTGCTGACCTTCGGCGACTTCACCACCAAGAGCGGGCGCAAAACCCCCTACTTTGTCAATACCGGCAACTACAAGACCGGCGCCCAGGCCGCCAAGCTGGGCGACTACTACGCCGCCTGCATCCAGGAGAACCTCCCTGAAGGGATTGACGCCCTCTTTGGCCCCGCCTATAAGGGCATCCCCCTGGCTGTCACCGCCGCCGCCTCCCTCTACCGGAACTATGACCGGGACTTGCCCTACTGCTTTAACCGTAAGGAGGCCAAGGATCACGGCGAGGGAGGCTCCATGGTGGGCTATAAGCCCCAGGACGGGGACCGGATCGCCATCATTGAGGACGTGGTCACCGCCGGTACCGCTGTCCGGGAGTCCATCGCCCTGTTTGAGCATGTGGCCAAGGTGGATATCAAGGCCCTCTTCGTCTCAGTCGACCGGATGGAGCGGGGCACCCGGGACTGCTCCACCCTGGACGAGCTGCACCAGGACTACGGCATCCAGGTATTCCCCATCGTCACCGTCCGCCAGGTCATCGACTTCCTGCATAACAATCCCATCGACGGGAAAATCTACATTGACGACGATATGAAGGCCCGGATGGAGGCCTATCTGGCCACCTATGGAGCCCGATAAGGACAAGCCGGCTCCTCCGGAGCCCCGGCCCAAGCGGGAGCCCAGCATCCACACCGGACATCGCCAGCGGGTCAAGGCCCGCCTCCTGGAGCACGGCGGCCAGCAGCTGGAGGACTATCAGCTGCTGGAGCTGCTGCTCTTTTACACCCATCCCCGGGGGGACGTGAATCCCCTGGCTCACCGGATCATCAACCGGTTCGGCAGCCTGAAGGCTGTGCTGGACGCCTCTCCGGACGAGCTGAAGGAGGTGGTGGGCGTCTCCGACAACACCGCCGCCCTGTTCCGGCTGTGCTACGAGGTGATGCTCCGCTACCAGCGCTCCACAGTGGGGCCGGGCATGCTGGTCCGCTCCACCGAGGAGGCGGGGGACGCCCTGCGGCCCTACTTCCTGGGGGCAAAGGAGGAGATGGTCTACCTTCTGTCGGTGGACAGCAAGGGCAAGCTGCTGGGCTGCGACCTGATCTCCACGGGCTCGGCGGACGCCGTGCTGCTCAACCAGCGGAAAATCGTGGAGCGGGCCATCAGCCGCCGGGCCAGCCAGGTCTATCTGTCCCACTGCCACGTCTCCGGGCTGGCCTGGCCCTCCCGGGACGACATCTGGTCCACCCGCCAGCTCAGTCAGGCCCTCCGGCTGCTGAATATCCGCCTGGTGGATCATCTGATCTTCTCCGATGGGGACTACGTCTCCATGGCACAATCCGAGCTGATGGAGGAAACCATTTGACATAGAACGCCCGTTCTGTTACAATGCTCCTGTACACAGATTTTGCGGTTTTTTCTCCTGCGGAGGTGTCCTATGCCCAACTTTCAGGTGGTCAGTGAATACCAGCCCAGCGGCGATCAGCCCCAGGCCATCCAAGCCCTTGCCCGGGGCGTGGAGCTGGGGCTGGACGAGCAGACGCTGCTGGGCGTCACCGGCTCCGGCAAGACCTATACTATGGCCAAGGTCATTGAAGCGGTCCAGCGCCCCACCCTGGTGCTGGCCCACAACAAGACCTTGGCCGCTCAGCTGTGCAGCGAGTTCAAGGAGTTTTTCCCCAACAACGCGGTGGAGTACTTTGTCTCCTACTACGACTACTACCAGCCGGAGGCCTACATTCCCCATACAGACACCTTCATTGAGAAGGACGCCTCCATCAACGAGGAGATCGAGCGGCTGCGCCACAGCGCCACAGCCGCTCTCTTTGAGCGCCGGGATGTAATTGTGGTGGCCTCTGTCTCCTGCATCTACGGCCTGGGCGACCCCATCGACTACAAGAACATGGTAATTTCCCTGCGCACCGGCATGGAGAAGCCCCGCAACGAGCTGCTCCACAAGCTGGTGGAGATCCGCTACGAGCGAAACGACATCGCCTTCGAGCGCAACACCTTCCGGGTTCGGGGGGACACGGTGGACATCTACCCGGTCTATTCCAAGGACCACGCCATCCGGGTGGAGTTCTGGGGAGACGAGGTGGAGCGGATCGCCGAGATCAACGCGGTCACCGGCGCCCCAACCCGGATTCTCAACCATGTGGCCATCTACCCCGCCAGCCACTATGTCACCACCAAGGAGAAGATGGAGCGGGCCATCAGCGAGATTCAGACGGAGCTGGAGGAGCGGGTGAAGTTCTTCCAGAGTCAGGACAAGGCCATCGAGGCCCAGCGCATCCAGCAGCGGACGGAATACGATATCGAGATGATGCGGGAGCTGGGCTACTGTACCGGCATCGAGAACTATTCCCGGGTCATCTCCGGCCGGCCGGCAGGTTCCCCTCCCATGACCCTGCTGGACTACTTCCCCAAGGATTTTCTTCTCTTTATCGACGAGAGCCACGTCACTTTGCCCCAGGTGCGGGCCATGTACAACGGCGACCGGGCCCGAAAGACCAGTCTGGTGGACTACGGCTTTCGGCTCCCCTGCGCCTTTGACAACCGGCCCCTGAAGTTTGATGAGTTCGAGCAGCGGCTCAACCAGGTGATCTACGTCTCCGCCACCCCGGGAGAGTATGAGCGCAGCCGCTCCGGCCAGGTTGTGGAGCAGGTGATCCGTCCCACCGGCCTGCTGGACCCCCTGGTGGAGGTGCGGCCCATCGACGGGCAGATCGACGACCTCATCGGCGAAATTAACCTGCGGGTACAGCGCAACGAGCGGGTGCTGGTCACCACTCTCACCATCAAAATGGCGGAGGACCTCACCGCCTACCTTCAGAAGTCGGGCATCAAGGTGAAATATATGCACCACAACGTCCAGACCATCGAGCGCACCGAGATCATCCGGGATCTGCGCCTGGGCAAGATTGACGTGCTGGTGGGCATCAACCTGCTCCGGGAGGGCCTGGACATGCCGGAGGTCTCCCTGGTGGCCATTCTGGATGCGGACAAGGAGGGCTTCCTCCGCAGCGAGACCGCCCTCATCCAGACCATCGGCCGGGCCGCCCGGAATGCCGACGGCCGGGTCATCCTCTACGCCGACACCATCACTCCCTCCATGGATCGGGCAATGACCGAGACGGCCCGCCGCCGGGAGATTCAGGACGCCTATAACCAGGCCCACGGCATCGTCCCCAAGACGGTGGTCAAGTCGGTGCGGGAGCTGCTGGAGATCTCCAAGGCGGTGGAGGAGACCGAGACCCGGAAAAAGCGGCCCCGCCGTCTCTCCCCGCAGGAGAAGGAGGCGGAGATCGCCCAGCTGGAGAAGCAGATGAAAGAGGCTGCGTCCCGGCTGGAGTTCGAGCTGGCCGCCGCGCTGCGGGATCAGATCATCGAGCTGCGGGGCGGGAAGTGAGATGGAGCGGGATGGATTGCCGCAAAGGAAATCGCTGCGGCTTAAGACGTTTGATTACAGCGCACCAGGGTACTATTTTGTGACAGTATGTGTCAAGAACAGGGAATGCTTATTTTGTTATCGCCAACCGCGTAGGGGCGCACATTGTGCGCCCGTTTCCCCTGTCAAATTCCAGCCAACGGAAATCGGAAGCATTGTCGACAACGCAATTAAACGCATCCCTGTCCATTATCCATCTGCCATGGTGGAAAAATATGTGATTATGCCCAATCATATTCATTTGATTCTGGTTCTGTCCGGCAACGACGGGCGCACAATGTGCGCCCCTACGACCTCTCGCATCATTCATCACATGAAGGAATACGTCACAAAGCGTCTGCATTACTCCATCTGGCAAAAATCCTATTACGACCACATCATCCGCGACGAGCAAGACTTCCAGCGCATCTGGAACTATATCGACACCAACCCCCAAAAGTGGGAAGACGATTGTTATTACAAGGAATCTGATTGACTATGCAGGATCACATTTTTGTAAAAGGCGCCCGGGTGAACAACCTGAAAAACGTGGATGTCTCCATCCCCCGGGACAAGCTGGTGGTGCTGACCGGCCTGTCCGGTTCAGGCAAATCCTCCCTGGCCTTTGACACCATCTACGCTGAGGGCCAGCGCCGGTATGTGGAGAGCCTGTCCTCCTATGCCCGGATGTTTTTGGGCCAGATGGAGAAGCCGGACGTGGACTATATTGACGGCCTCTCTCCCGCCATCTCCATCGATCAGAAGACCACCTCCAAGAATCCCCGCTCCACCGTGGGTACCGTCACCGAGATCTATGACTACCTCCGCCTGCTCTGGGCCCGGGTGGGCATCCCCCACTGCCCCAAGTGCGGCAAGGAGATCCGTCAGCAGACGGTGGATCAGATTGTGGATCAGGTCATGTCCCTGCCTCCCGCCACCCGGATTCAGATTCTGGCCCCGGTGGTCCGGGGCCGGAAGGGCGAGCATCAGAAGGTGTTCGAGGATGCCCGGCGCTCCGGCTATGTCCGGGTGCGGGCGGACGGCTCCCTCTACGACCTGACCGAGACCATTCAGCTGGACAAGAACAAAAAGCACTCCATCGAGATTGTCATCGACCGGCTTGTCATCCGGGAGGACATCACCCAGCGGCTCACCGACTCCATCGAGACCGCCTCCGCCCTCTCCGGCGGCCTGGTGATTGTCAACCTGGCCCAGGAGGACCGGGACCTGTCCTTCTCCCAGAACTACGCCTGCGAGGACTGCGGCATCTCCATCGAAGAGCTGACTCCCCGGATGTTCTCCTTTAACAACCCCTACGGCGCCTGCCCCACCTGTTCCGGCCTGGGCAGCCAGCTCAAGGTGGATCCTAACCTGATCATCCCCAACGACGGACTCTCTCTGATGGACGGAGCCATCTCCGCCTCCGGCTGGAACAACGTCAAGGGAGACGGCATCAGCCGGATGTACTTTGACGCCCTGTCCGCCAAATATCATTTTAAGCTCACCGAACCCTTCCGGGCTCTGTCCGAGGAGGCCAAGCAGGTCATTCTCTACGGCACCCAGGGGGAAAAGCTTACCCTCCACTACGACCAGCCCCGGGGTAAGGGCACCCTCTACCAGCCCTTTGAGGGCATCGTCCCCAATCTGGAGCGCCGCTATCGGGAGACCCAGTCCGACTCAGTGAAGCGGGAGCTGGAGCAGTGTATGAGCGAGTGCCCCTGCCCGGAGTGCGGCGGCCGCCGGCTGCGGAAAGAGGCCCTGGCCGTCACGGTGGGCGGACTCTCCATCGACCAGGTCTGCGCGCTGCCGGTGGACGACGCTTTGGCGTTTTTTGACAAGCTGGAGCTGACCCACCAGCAGATGCTGATTGCGGAACGGATTCTCAAGGAGATCAAGACCCGGCTGGGCTTTCTGCGCAGCGTGGGCCTCCAGTATCTCACCCTCAGCCGCAAGGCGGGCACCCTCTCCGGAGGCGAGAGCCAGCGCATCCGGCTGGCCACCCAAATTGGCTCCTCCCTCATGGGGGTGCTGTATATTCTGGACGAGCCCTCCATCGGCCTGCACCAGCGGGACAACGACATGCTGCTGGACACCCTCAAGCATCTCCGGGATCTGGGCAACACCCTGATCGTGGTGGAGCACGACGAGGACACCATGCGGGCCGCCGACTACCTCATCGACGTGGGCCCCGGTGCCGGCATCCACGGCGGCGAGATTGTGGCGGCTGGCACTCCGGAGGAGGTCATGAACACCCCGGGGTCGATTACCGGTGACTATCTCTCCGGCCGCAAACGGATTCCCGTCCCCACCCAGCGGCGAACCGGCAGCGGGGAATATCTCACCGTCCGGGGCGCCCGGGAGAACAACCTGAAAAACATCGACGTGTCCATCCCTCTGGGCACCCTCACCGTGGTCACCGGCGTCTCCGGCTCGGGCAAGAGCTCCCTGGTCAATGAGATTATCCACAAGCGGCTGGCCGCCGACCTGAACCGGGCCAAGACCCATCCAGGCAAGCACACTGCTCTGGAAGGGGAGGAGCATCTGGACAAGGTGATCTGTATCGACCAGTCCCCCATCGGCCGCACCCCCCGCTCCAACCCGGCCACCTATACCGGCCTCTTCTCCGACATCCGGGATCTCTTCGCCTCCACCCAGGACGCCAAGGCCCGGGGCTACGGCTCCGGCCGGTTCTCCTTTAACGTCCGGGGCGGCCGCTGCGAGGCCTGCGGCGGCGACGGCCTGGTCAAGATTGAGATGCACTTTCTCCCCGACATTTATGTCCCCTGCGAGGTGTGCAAGGGCAAGCGGTACAACCGGGAGACGTTGGAGGTCAAATACAAGGGGAAAAATATCTGGGAAGTACTGGACATGACGGTGGAGGAGGGGTTAGAATTTTTCCAGCCTCTGCCCAAGCTGTACAACCGGATCAAGACCCTCTACGATGTGGGTCTGGGCTATATCAAGCTGGGTCAGCCCTCCACCACTCTCTCCGGCGGCGAGGCCCAGCGGGTCAAGCTGGCTACCGAGCTGTCCAAGGTCTCCACCGGCAATACCTTCTATATCCTGGACGAGCCCACCACCGGCCTGCACGCGGCGGACGTGCACAAGCTGCTGGAGGTGCTGCAGCGGCTCACCGAGTCCGGCAACACGGTGCTGGTCATCGAGCACAATCTGGACGTCATCAAGACGGCGGACTACCTCATCGACCTGGGCCCCGAGGGGGGCGCGGGGGGCGGCACGGTGGTCTGTACCGGCACCCCGGAGGAGGTCGCCGCCTGTCCCCGGTCCTACACCGGAAGGTATCTCAGGCCCCTGCTGGAGCGGGAATAACCGGCTCCGGCTGCCTTGCGCCAATTTTAAGGTTTTTATAATCCCTTTTTCAGCTTTCTATGCTATACTGTATCCGCTTTTCCAAAGCGCCTCCCTGGCAGGGCTGGGGAGCAAACCGCACCAGACGCCCCGGCATAGAGGAGGATGTTCTTTGTTTGACTGGCTGACCGGCTCTCTGGCCGGAAAATATGTATTCACCTTTTTCGCCTCCATGGTTCCGATCATGGAGCTGCGGGGGGCTATCCCCATCGGTGTGGGCCTGGGTCTGCCCCTGGTGCCCACCATTATCACCTGCATTCTGGGCAATATGGTCCCCGTACCTTTTATCATCCTGTTCATCCGGCGCATCTTTCAGTGGATGCGCACCCTGCTGCCCAAGCTGGACGGTCTGGTCACCCGGATGGAAAACAAGGCCTACAGCAAAAAGGATCTGATCGACCGGTACAAAATGCTGGGCCTGTACATCCTGGTGGCGATTCCCCTCCCCGGCACCGGCGCCTGGACCGGCTCTCTGGTGGCCGCCCTCTTTGACATCCGGCTGAAAAACGCCTTTCCCATCATCTTCGCCGGCGTGGTCACTGCCGGACTGGTGATCGGCCTGCTCACCGGCGGCGTGGTTGCTCTGCTGTGACCGATCTCCTCCCTCCGCCATAGAATGGACTGAGGTGAGGGATATGGAACCGCTGACTGCTGTCGTCGCCCTGCTGGCCGCCTTTGGCCTGGCCGCCCTGCTCTGGCTCTGCCTGGGCCGGCTGCTGCTGCCGGTGGGAGCCATGGAGCCGGTGCAGGTGTCCCTGATGCCCGGCCCCAGCCTGGAGCAGAATCTGAAGGGGCTCCAGTGGCTGGCCGCTGTGGGACTGCTGGACGCCCGGGTGACGGTGATTGACCCCGGCCTGCTGCCCCAGGAGCGGGCGGAAACCCTGCGGCTGCTCCGCCGCTGGCCGGGAATTCCTCTGGTCTCCGCGGAGCGGAGGCATTGAGGCGCCGTCGATGCACGCTTTGAACCGGCGGGGGCAAGCCCCCGCCCTACGTCAGCATTTATCTATGGATCTGCAATTGACCAAGCCTTGAAGCTGTCGAATATCCTTTCGGCAGCTTCAAGCATAAATTACGTTCAAAGGAAGGAGGAGGACAGATGCTGGAACCGGAGCTGCCGGAGGAATCCGGCCGGGAGACCCTGGAGGCTACCGCCGAGGCGGTGATCTTTCAGAATCAGGACAACGGCTATACTGTCCTCCGCTGTTCCGGCGGGGGTGACCACTTTACCGCCGTGGGCATTATGCCCCGGGTGGCCCCGGGGGAGCTGCTCACCCTGGAGGGGAGCTGGGTGACTCACCCCTCCTTTGGTGATCAGTTCAAGGCGGACTCCGTCCGGCTCCGGCTGCCCACCGGCACCGAGGCCATCTACCGCTATCTGGCCTCCGGCGTCATCAAGGGCATTGGGGAGAAGATGGCGAAAAAGCTGGTGGATCAGTTCGGGGAGGACACCTTTGAGGTGCTGGAGTTCCACCCGGAGCAACTGGCCTCCCTCAAGGGCATCACCGCCAAAAAGGCCCGGGCCATTCAGGCGGAGTTCATCCAGAAGTCCGGCATGCGCAGTCTGCTGGAATTTCTCACCCAGCACGGCCTCCCGGCGGAGCTGGGGCCCAAGCTTTGGAAGGTCTACGGCCCCGGCGCCCTGGAGGTGCTCCACGTCAACCCCTATGTGCTGCTGGGTGGCGACTTGGGGGTGGACTTCGCTACCGCTGACCGGCTGGCCGCGGCGGCCGGCATCCACGCTGACGACGCCCAGCGGCTGGAGGCGGGGGTGCTCTACACCCTGAGCCACAATCTGGACAACGGCCATGTCTTCCTTCCACGGGACAAGCTGCTCCAGACGGCGGGCCGCTTACTCTCCACCGACCCTCAGATCCCCATTGGCCCCGACCTGCTGGACGAGGCCCTGGACGCCCTCTCCGTCCGGGGCAGGGTGGTGCAGCAGGAGATTCTGGGCCTCCCCGCCGTCTACCGCAGCGACCTCTATGAGGCGGAGGAGTACATCGCCCAGCGGCTCCGGGAGATGGCGGCCAATGAGCTGCTGGTGCCTGAGCGCCTGCCGCAGCTGGTAGATCAGGTGGAGCAGGAGGCGGACATCCACTATGCCGCCCAGCAGCGTCAGGCAGTGGAGCTGGCCGCCCGGCGGCAGGTGATTCTGCTCACCGGCGGCCCGGGCACCGGAAAGACCACCACCCTCAAGGGCATTCTGGCCTGCTTTGAGGCCATGGGGCTGGAGACCGCTCTGGCGGCCCCCACCGGCCGGGCGGCCAAGCGGCTGGGGGAGCTGTGCAATGCCGAGGCCTTCACCATCCACCGGCTGCTGGAGGCGGGCTATGACCAGGAGACGGATCAGCTGGCCTTTACCCACAACGAGGACAACCCCCTGGATGCCGAGGCGGTCATCGTGGACGAGATGAGTATGGTGGACATCCCCCTGATGGACTCCCTGCTCCGGGCGGTCTCCGGCGGCTGCCGGCTGGTGCTGGTGGGCGACCCGGATCAGCTGCCCAGCGTGGGCCCGGGCCAACTCTTTGACCATCTCATCCGCAGCGGGGTGATTCCCACCGTCCAGCTCACCGAGATCTTCCGCCAGGCCCGGAAGTCCCAGATTGTCATGGGCGCCCATCAGATCAACCAGGGGCTGCTGCCTCCGCTGGCCAACCGGGGCGGCAGTCAGGACTTTTTCTTTCTCCGGCGGCTTCAGGGGGAGCAGGCGGTGCAGACGATTGTGGAGCTGTGCAAGACCCGGCTGCCCCAAAACATGGGGATCCCCGCTGACCAGATCCAGGTGCTCTCTCCCACCCGGCGGTATATCACCGGAACCGCCAGCCTGAACAAGGCCCTCCAGGAGGCGCTGAATCCCCCGGCGGACGGCAAGGGGGAGGTCAAGTGCGGCTCGGTGATCTTCCGAACCGGTGACCGGGTGATGCAGATCAAGAACAATTACGACATCCTCTGGCGGGAGGAGGATGGGCTCAAGGGCGGCATGGGGATTTTCAACGGAGACATCGGCACCGTCCTCTCCGCAGAGCCTCACGAGCGCATTGTCACCGTCAGCTTTGACGGCCGGGTGGTGGAGTATACCTCCGACCTGCTCCCGGAACTGGAGCTGGCCTATGCCATGACTGTCCACAAGTCCCAGGGCAGCGAGTACCGGGCGGTGATTCTGGCCGCCGTCAGCGGCGCACCCATGCTGCTGACCCGGGGGGTGCTGTATACCGCCGTCACCCGGGCCAGGAGCCTGTTCATCGCTGTGGGAGATGAGCAGGTACTGGACAAGATGGTGCAGAACAACCGCCAGACCCGGCGGTACAGCGGCCTCCGGGCCCGGCTCACCGGCCAGGTGGGACCGGCGGAGATCAACGGGGAGCTGCCTTTTTAAGCTTGAGAAACGCCCAGCTTCGGGAGGTAAATCCCGAAGCTGGGCATTTTTACTGCGCAGTCAGCTCTGTCCCGGGATAATAGTGGGCCAGAATCCCGGCATAGTCTGCCCCCTGCTCCGCCAGCACGTTGGCCCCGTACTGGCTCATGCCCACTCCGTGGCCGTAGCCGGTGACATAGAAGGTGACCTTGTCCTCGGCGCACTCTACCTCAAAGGTGGCGGAGCGCAGTCCGCAGAGGCTGCGCAGCTCCTGGGCGGTGACGGTGACCCCGCCCACGGTGAAGGAGGCGGGTGCGCCGCTGTCGTCCGTCTCCGGCGTACCGAACCAGCTTTCGCAGGAGCCGGAGAGGTCTGCCGCCGGGTAAGCCGCCAGGAAGAGGTCGGAAAACTCCTGGGCGGTCAGGCTGACCACGCTGTAGTAGTTGGGGGCGTCCTCCTCCCCCTCGGGGCTGTCTACCGACACCAGGTAGGGGACGCTCCTGCCCCAGACCGCCTGGGCGGAGCGGGTCTTTCCGGCGGAGGAGGCGTGGAACACCGCCAGAATCGGCTCTCCCTCCCAGGTGAGCACCTGATCCTGGGTGGCCTCCAGCGCGGCGGTGATCCGGTCTGCGTAGGTCTGCTGATCCTCCTCCGGCCACTGGGCCAGCCTGTCCTCCCGGGAGATCCAGGCCTGGCAGCAGCTGTAATCGGTGCACACGTCCGCGTCTGGGTGGGCCTCCTTGGGATGGGCCAGGTGGTACAGGGTATAGGTGCGGGCGGCCACCGCCTGGGCCTTCAGCGCCTCATCCTGAAAGGATGCGGGCATCTCCGCCGCCAGCACCCCCCACAGGTAGTCCTCCAGTTCCATGGCTTCCACCGTCCCGTCCGGGAGCAGCACCCGCAGACGGGTCTTGTCCGAGCCGCTGTCCGTCTGTTCCCCCGTCTCAGCGCTGGAGGCCTGTACATCGTCTTGGACTTCGTCAGAAGGCGTATGCTCTTCCGCTGCGTCAGTTCCCTCATCCAAAGCGAGGGCAGGCGCAGTGGCCGGTTCCTCTTCTTGGGATTCCTCCTGATCTTGGGCAGGCGGCTCTGCCGTGGACGGCTCCCGGGGCAGGACGCCCAGAGGGAGCACCAGCAGCGCCAGAACCAGGGCGGCAGACAACAGGGTAATCCGATGCAGCATAGGCGGTCTCTCCTTGCAATATTACTGCTTTGCTTGTGCAAGATTTTGGTATAAGCGGCAAAAACAACAACTGTATTTGGATTATTATGACAGAAGTGATTCGGTTTATTCATATCGGCGGGGGATGGCGTTGACTTCTCCCGGCAGTTACGATATACTGAATACAATGGTTCCCGGAAAGACGGCCTGTCCGGTTTTCCGCGAGGAAACCCTTGATTATTCCAGAGAAAAGGCGCTGAACAGCTATGAGCAGAACTCTCTCCCCCGAAACCACACAATACATCCAGGAGCTGAGCCATCAGCTGCAGGGAACCAAGCCCCTGCGGCCGGAGCTGTATGAGAAATATCAGGTCAAACGCGGCCTGCGCAATCCGGACGGTACCGGCGTTATGGCTGGCCTCACCCAGGTGGGCAGCGTTCAGGGCTACTACCTCCAGGACGGCGAGAAGACCCCGGCGGAGGGTCGCCTGATCTATCGGGGCATCAATGTGGAGGATCTGATCCGGGGCTGCGTCTCTGAGGGCCGGTTTGGCTTTGAGGAGACTGCCTATCTGCTGCTCATGGGCAAGCTGCCCAACCGGCAGCAGCTGACCAGCTTCCAGCAGGCCCTGGAGGAGATGCGTCCGCTGCCCCATATGTTCACCGAGGATATGATCCTGAAAGCCCCCAGTAAGGATCTGATGAACAAGCTGGCCCGCAGCGTCCTGACCCTCTATTCCTATGACCCGGATCCGGAAACTATGACGGTGGAAAATCAGCTGCGGCTGTCCATGCAGCTCATCGCCAGTACCCCTATGATCGTGGCCCACGCCTATGCCGCCAAGCGGTGCTATTTTGACAAGGGCTCCCTCTACCTCCACCGGTCTCAGGCCGGAAAGGGGACGGCGGAAAACTTCCTGGCTGCCGCCCGGGACGACCAGCAGTACACCGAGGAAGAGGCCCGGCTGCTGGACCTCTGCCTGATTCTCCACGCGGAGCACGGCGGCGGCAACAACTCCACCTTTACCTGCCGGGTCATCTCCTCCTCCTATACCGACATCTTCTCCTCCATCGCGGCGGCGGTGGGCTCCCTGAAGGGCCCTCGGCACGGCGGCGCCAACATCAAGTGCAAGCAGATGATCGACTACATCGCGGAAAACGTCCACGACTGGGAGGATGACGACGAGCTGTCCGCCTGCCTGGCCGGCCTGCTGCGCCGGGAGGGCTTTGACCGGTCCGGTCTGATCTACGGCATGGGCCACGCCGTGTACACCCTCTCCGACCCCAGAGCGAAGGTGCTGAAAAAGTTCAGCCGCAATCTGGCTGTCCAGAAAGGGATGGAGAAGCGGCTCAACCTGATCGAGAGCGTGGAGCGGCTCACACCCCAGGTGTTCTACCGGGTCACCGGCAAGGACAAGGTGATGTGCGCCAACGTGGATCTGTACTCCGGCTTTGTTTACGACATGCTCAACATCCCCGAGGAGCTGTATACGCCGCTCTTTGCTACCGCCCGTATGGTGGGCTGGTGCGCCCACCGGATGGAGGAGATCTTCAGCGGCGGCAAGATCATCCGGCCCGCTTATAAGGCAATTGCCCCCCGCAGTCCCTTTATTCCTCTGGACGATCGGAACTGACTGTGGTAAAATAAACAATAGCGGCAGTTGTTTTTCAAAATTGATTCCCATTTTGCGGCGGACTGTCCGGCATGGCAGTCCGCCGCTGTTTTATCGGAAAGGAGCAGCACCATGGAAGAGAGACGGCATCCACGCCATTCCCAGAGACGGCCTGCCCGACGCAGACGGAGACTGAACCCCGGCTTTGTGCTCTGCTCGGTCTGCTCTGTTCTCATCGTTATCTGCCTGTGCATCGGGGGCGTCCAGTATCTGGTGGCCCAGGGAGAGGCTAAGGAGCAGGCCGCCAAGGAGGCCGCCGAGCAGGCCGCCCGGGAGGAAGAAGAGCGCAGAGCAGCGGAGGAAGCTGCTGCCGCGGAGGCCGCCAAATATGACTTCACCATCTCCTTCATGGGAGACGTGAATCTGGACGACAGTTGGTCCACCATGACTTACCTGTCCCAGCAGCCCAACGGTATCTCCGACTGCTTTGATCCCGACCTGCTGGAGAAGATGCAGAGCGCTGATCTGTTCTGCATCAACAGCGAGTTCGCCTTCACTGACCGGGGAACGCCCCTGGATGGCAAGAGCTACACCTTCCGCTCCCGGCCCTCCAATGTGTCCATCTACCAGACCATGGGGGTGGATCTGGTCACCCTGGCCAACAACCACATCTACGACTTCGGCCCCGAGGGCCTGACCGACACGCTCAAGACGCTGGATGACGCCGGTATTGCCCATGTGGGCGCGGGGGAGACCCTGGCCGACGCCTCCACTCCCTATTACTGCGAGATTCAGGGTGTGACGGTGGCCTTTGTCAACGCCTGCTGTGCCGAGCAGCACCGTTTCACCCCGGAGGCCACTGAGGACAGCTCCGGCGTCCTGCTGTGCTACGAGACGGACAAGTTCCTCCGGTCCATCCGGGAGGCCCGGAGCAATGCCGACTATGTCATCGCTCTGGTCCACTGGGGCACCGACTATGTCTACGAGACCAGCGACAGCCAGCGCTCCACCGCCCAGGACTATATCATCGCCGGTGCCGACGCCGTGATCGGCACCCACTCCCACAGCCTTCAGGGCATCGAATACTACAACGGAAAGCCTATCTTTTACAGCCTGGGCTCCTGCTGGTTCAACGACAAGACGCTGGAGACCTTTCTGCTGGAGCTCCGGTTTACCGGCGATGGCAGCGGAGGTGACATGACCGCCACCATCGTCCCGGCTATCCAAAAGGGCTGCACCACCAGCCTGACTCAGACCACGGAGGAGTGGCAGCGGGTGGTTGACCTCATCCTCGAGTACTCCGCCGATGTCCATATTGGCAGCGACGGCCTGCTGGGCCAGGGTGAAGCCCCGGCGGAGGCACCGGTGGACGACGCTGCTGATGTGCCGGAGGTGGACGACGCTGCTGATGCGCCGGAGGCGGATGACGGAGCCGACGCTCCGGGGACACCTGCTGAGGACAGCGAGGCGGCAGGATGACATTCTGATACGAAAAAGCCCTTCAACGTGCGCAAAGAGCCAGACTCCTTCGGGAGCCTGGCTCTTCGTGATTGACATGCTTGTCTTAAAAGTGTAAAATTACACTATCAGAAAGGATGGTGACCTCCATGAAACGGGAGCTGCGTCTGTACAACGTCCTCTTTCCCATCTGGATGCTTTTCCTCTGGCCCGGCGTTTGGCTGATTCTGCTGCCGGGGAACTTCCTGATCGACAGCCTGGTGCTGCTGCTGGCCATGACCACGCTGGGATATGCCGGCCGCAAAGCGGTGTGGAAGTCCGCTATTCTCAAGGTGTGGGGCTTTGGCTTTGCCGCCGACTTGGCGGGAGCTGTGGTCACCCTGGGGCTGATGCTGCTGCTGGACTGGCTGGCCCCTCAGTGGAACACCTTTCTCATCCCCGGCGGTCAGCTTTTGGTGCTGCCGGGCATTGCCGCCGCCGGTGCGTTGATCTATTTCCTCAACCGATGCTTCTCCTTCCGGCGGACAGAGCTGACTGCCCGGCAGATCCACCGGCTCTCTCTGGCGCTGGCGGTGTTTACCGCCCCCTATACCATGCTGATTCCCTCGGAGTGGATTTATTGATGAATCGAAGCGAATTTGTGGCCCAGGCGGACGGCCTGGAGCGTCTGGTGCGGGCAGAGTTTGATCTGACCCAGGAGAAGATGGCCCTGGTGCTGGGCTTCTCCAAAAAGACGCTGGTGGAGATTGAAAAAGGCCGCTCCTCCCTGGGCTGGGCAGGAGCGGTCACCCTGTGTACTTTATTCTCCGACAGTCAGGTGCTGCACAACGCCTACGGCGGGGAGCTGTCCGACCTGCTGAAGGCACTGGCTTTTCAGCGTCCGCCTCGGGCGCCCCGGCCTACCATGGGCGGCCGGATCTGGTGGCAGAACATCCGGGAGCGGGAGGGCTGGCGTATCCAGCAAAATGTGGTCTCCCAGCACTACCGGATTCTGGATCCCCGGGACGGGCGGCTATTCTCCTCCTTTGATTGGGAGGAAATTGAGGCATTTTGGAATCTCTATTGTGGGGAATAATCAGCGCAGCCTCAGCACAGGCTGCCGTCCGTAGCCCGCAGCCCTGCCAGCACTTCATACAGGCAGGAGAGCTGCTCTGCCTCATAACGGTAAACGGCAATGATCCGCTCCACCCGGGCCACGGCATCTTGTCTCTGCTGCGTTTTCAGTTTCCGCCGATGCCAATGGATTTTAATCCAAAGCCATTCGATTTTCAGCGCTGTATATGTTTTTTTCCATACCATGCTCATTTCTCCTTCTGCAGATGGTTTTACTCTGCTTCCGCTTTCGATTATAACAGGCGAATTTGTCGAAAAATACTATAAAAAGCCGGAGACTGCATTATTTCGCAGCCTCCGGCTTAAATATTTTATTTTGTACTGGAATTTGGCAGCGGATTCACTCAGAACCGCGCTCCGCCGAACTCAGAGAGCTTCAGTCCCTTGTTCTTGTCCAGCACCCAGTTGATGGACCAGGGGGCGGAGAAGAGCATCAGCTTGCCGCCGTGATAGTCCTCCACGATCTTCACATCCTGGCCGTCGCCGATGATCAGCTCCTCCAGATCCTCCACCGGGCTGTGATCGATCCAGCGGACATATTCGTAGGGCAGGCTGTCCATGACCAGATCCACCTTGTACTCGTTTTTCAGCCGGTACTCAAAGACGTCAAACTGCAGGGTACCCACCACGCCTACAATGACCTCCTCCATGCCGGTGTAGGGGATTTTGAAGATCTGGATGGCGCCCTCCTGAGCGATCTGCTCGGTGCCCTTGATGAACTGCTTGCGCTTGAGGGTGTCCTTGGGCCGCACCCGGCGGAAGTGCTCCGGGGCGAAGGTGGGAATGGGGTCGAACTGGCACTTCATGGCGGGGTCGCAGATGGTGTCGCCGATGGTGAAGATGCCGGGGTCGAAGACGCCGATGATGTCGCCGGCGTAGGCCTCCTCAATGATCTCCCGCTCTGCGGCCATCAGCTGCTGGGGCCGGGAGAGGCGGAGCTTCCGCTCCCCCTGGACGTGATAGACTTCCTTTTCTGCGTCAAACCGGCCGGAGCAGACCCGGACAAAGGCGATCCGGTCCCGGTGGGCCTTGTTCATGTTCGCCTGAATTTTAAAGACAAAGCCGGAGAACTTATCCCCGAAGGAGTCGATCACCTGGTCGCCGGCCCTCCGGGGGAGAGGGGCGGTGGTCATCCGGAGAAACTCCTCCAGGAAAGCCTCAATGCCGAAGCTGGTGAGGGCGGAGCCGAAGAATACCGGGGACAGCTTGCCGTGGCGCACCGCCTCCAGATCCAGCTCCTCACCGGCCCCGTCCAGCAGCTCCAGCTCGTCCCGGAGCTGGTCGCAGTGGGCCTGGCCGATGACCTGAGCCAGCCGGGGATCGTCCAGGGCGATCTCCTCGCTGTCGGCGGCCTTGGCGCTGCCGTTGGAGGTGAAATGGAGAATCCGCTTGTTGGGCCGGTCATAGACACCCTGGAAGTCCTTGCCGCAGCCGATGGGCCAGTTCACCGGGCAGGTGTCAATGCCCAGCTCGTGCTCGATCTCCTCGCACAGGTCAAAGGGATCCCGGGCCTCCCGGTCCATCTTGTTGATGAAGGTGAAGATGGGAATGTCCCGCATGGCGCAGACCTTGAACAGCTTCCGGGTCTGGGCCTCCACGCCCTTGGCGGCGTCGATGACCATGACGGCGGAGTCGGCGGCCATCAGGGTCCGATAGGTGTCCTCGGAGAAGTCCTGGTGGCCCGGGGTGTCCAGAATGTTGATGCAGTAGCCCTGATACTGGAACTGCATCACCGAGCTGGTGACCGAGATGCCTCTCTGCTTCTCGATCTCCATCCAGTCCGAGGTGGCGGCCCGGGCGTTGCGCTTGCCCTTGACCACGCCGGCCTGGTTGATGGCGCCTCCGTAGAGCAGGAACTTCTCGGTCAGGGTGGTCTTACCGGCGTCCGGGTGGGAAATAATGGCAAAAGTGCGGCGGCGGTTGATTTCGGAATCAAAATTTGACATGGGAAAACCTCCGTGTAGGAAAGATTGTCTGAATATCTGCCTTCCCCCAGGGGGGACGCCGGATTATGGCGGACAGAGCCGGATCAGGGCCATATAGAGGGCTGTGGCCCCGAAAATACTCATCAGGGTATTTCCCTTCCACAGGTGGAGAAGGGCGGCTACGGCCACGCAGATCAGCTGGGGCAGACCGTGATTGCCTGCCAGCAGGTCAATATTCCGCAGGCAGTAGACCACCAGCAGGGCCATAATGGCCGGTGGCAGCACCTGGCCCAGATAAGAGATCCACCGGGGCGGCTGCTCCCCATGGTCAAAAAGCAGGAAGGGCAGTGCCCGGGTAAACAGGGTGACCAGTGCCATTACCCCAATGATCAGCAAAGTGTGAGCGGTACTCATGCAGCTGCCTCCTTTCGTCCCAGCCGGGGCCGGAGGGCCAGCAGAAAGGCGGTGAGGCCGATGAGGGCGGGAATCAGGAATCGATCCGCCCCCAGCAAGGCCAGAGAGACCAGGGCGCAGACCAGGCCCACCAAGGCGGGCAGCCGGTTCTCCCGCTTTTTTACCTGCTCCACCAGCAGTACCACGAAGAGGGCGGTCATGGCGAAGTCCACGCCCTCGGTGGAAAAGGGAATCAGCGCTCCCACCGCGCCCCCCAGCAGGGAGCCGGCCACCCAATAGCACTGATCCAGCAGGGTGACGGCAAAGTAGAAGTCCGGGGCGGGTACCTCAGGGGGCACCTGGGTGGCAGTGAGCAGGGCATAGGTTTCGTCGGTGAGGCCGAAGATGAGATAGGGCTTGCGCCAGCCGGTATCCCGGAACTGGCTGAGCAGGCTGAGACCATAGAAAAAGTGTCGGAAGTGGAGCACCAGGGTGAGCAGTGCCGTCTGAGTCAGGGCTGCTCCGGCGGAGATGAGGGAGACCGCCAGAATCTGGCCGGAGCCGGCGTAGATGAGCGCGCTCATCAGCCCCGACCACAGGGCGCCCAGGCCGATATCCGACATCATCAGTCCGAAGGCCACCCCCAGGGCCAGATAGCCCGCCATCACCGGAACGGTATGGGGAAACGCCGCCCGCAGGGCTTTTCTGCTCATCTGTCCGCTCCCTCCTCTCTGCTTTATTTTGTTTCTCCCGGGAGAACACGTCAATTTTTTAGTATATAGGCTCTGAGGAAAAAATGCAAGAAGAGACAGGGGATTTCCCCAAAAAAGGAAGCGATGAAGGGAAAAACCCGCTCATCGCTTCCTTTTCAGCGCTTCTGCTCCCGGCGCTTCCGGTATTTCTCCCGGGTGGCCAGGCCGCCCCGGATGTGACGCTCCGCCTTGTTCTGCTCCAGCACCGGCTGCACCTGCCGGTAGAGGGTGGGGTTGATGCCGGGAAGGCGCTCCCGCAGATCCTTGTGCACCGTGCTTTTGCTGATTCCAAACTGTCCGGCAGCCTCCCGCACCGTACCGTGATTCTCGATGATGTAGGCGGCCAGTTCGCAGGCCCGTTCCTCAATATTTCCCCTCAAGGGCCAACACGCTCCCTCTCTCAGCATGCTCCATCCTATGCATCGACTGAGAAAAACAGCACTGACCGGCCTTGTCCGGGCAAAAAAGAGGCCGCCGGGGCTGTTTTGCCTGCCGCCGGCGGCCGTGAGCGTTATTCGTAATTGTATACCAGGAACATGGGCTTGATGGCCACGACCTCGTCGTACTCGTCCTGCTCCACGGTGACGCTGGAGTTGAGATGTTTCAAATCCTGTTTGAGCACCTCCAACGCCTCCGGCACCGTCTCCGCCCGGCCCTGGGCGATGATCTCCTTCATCCGCCGGAGCACGGCCGGGTGGGCGTAGTGGGCGGGGATGGGGAACTCGGGATAGGCTTTCACATAGTGCTCCATAGCCTGCACCGCCTGGGCCAGACGGTTTTCCACCGCCTTCCGGTTGTTCCGGGCGGTGGGCAGCACATTGGCGCTGGAGAAGAGAAAGATGGCGCCCAGACCGAAGAGCAGGAAGTACATGGCCATTCCCGCCTGGGTCATCAGGGCGTATACGCCGTAGGCCAGGGAGCAGACGCCCATGAGGACGATGGCCAGTGCCACCCATTTGTAGGCCGGGTTGCTCCGCTCATAGGTGCGTTTCTTCCGGGCGGAGATGCTCAGCTCTGTGGAGAGCTCCGGATTTTCTCCCAGATAAGAGGCGCAGTCCTCCAGGATGCGGATGCTCTCCCTGGCCTGGGGCGAGAGGTTTTTCACCCGCTTGGCCGCCTCCCGCCGGGCCTTCTCCCGGAGACGGCGCTCCCCCTCCTTGCTGTGCAGGCGGATCTCCGGGTGGGACTGCTCCAGACAGCTGAGCAGCTGATCCACATTTTCCTCAAATTTGAAGTTGCACTGCTGCTCCTTGCCGTCGTCATACTCCACCACCAGATAGGGGATGGTGGCAAACAGACCCTTGCCGGTAAAGCCGCCCTTGCTCATGGCCAGGCGCTTATAGACCCGCTGAACAGAGGCGAAGGGGATGTAATACCGGCGCTCCAGGAAAAAGCTGTTGAGGTAGATCGCCTTTTCGCCTACGCCGCAGGGGCCGAATTTTTTGCAGTGCTTCTTATCCTCCTCCAGCTCGGAGGCCGGCAGGGGGGCGGACAGGGGATGGGGTTTGAAAATCATAGGACAGTTCCTCTTTTTCCGGGGAGTGGGAAAAGGGGACGCCGGTTTCAGCGTCCCCCTCTTCCACCGAATTTGTCAGATGTATTCCGGCTGTCAGGCGGTTATGCCAGCTTACGCTGCTTTTTCGTGCTGTACAGGAAGATGCCCAGGAACAGAGCGGCCAGGACGATGCCCACCGGATAGGCGATGGCGGTGCTCAGATGCAGGCACTCGGGAGCGCTGAAGAAATAGGTCATGGAGACCGCACTCATGAAGGTAGCGGGCACCGCGGTGATCCAGTAGTTCTTCTTCTCCTGGAAGAGGAACATGCTGGCGGCCCACAGGACGATCATGGCCAGGGTCTGGTTGGTCCAGCTGAAGTAACGCCAGATCACGTTGTAGTCGATCTTGCCCAGAGCGTTGCCGATGCCCAGGATTGCGCCGACGCCCAGCACGGGGATGCAGAGCTTCAGGCGGTTAAGATAGTTCTTCTGGTCAATTTTGAACCAGTCGGCCAGCACCAGACGGGCGGAACGGAAGGCGGTGTCGCCGGAGGTGATGGGGCAGGCGATAACGCCCAGCATGGCCAGCACCAGGCCCACAGAGCCCATGGTCTTGGAGCAGATGTCATAGACGGTAGCGGGGCAGCCGCCGCCCATCTCCAGAAGCTGCGCGCCCTCGTAGATGGAGCAGCCGGCAGCGGCCCAGATCAGGGCGATGACGCCCTCACTGACCATGGCGCCGTAGAACACACAGTGGCCCTGCCGTTCAGACTTCATGCACCGGGCCATCAGCGGGGACTGGGTGGCGTGGAAGCCGGAGATGGCGCCGCAGGCCACGGTGATGAACATAAAGGACCAGACGGGCGTTCCGCTGGGATGCATATTAGTGAAGTTGGACCAGATCTCAGGGATGACATAGTTGGGATTGCTGAGCACGCCGAATCCCACGCCGACAGCCATGATGATCAGGCAGATGCCGAAGACGGGATAGATCTTGCCGATGATCTTATCCACGGAGAGGAAGGTGGCGATGAAGTAGTAGACCAGGATGATGATCAGCCAGAACAGCTTGCTGGACAGGATGTTGGTGACGCCCGCATTGCTGAACAGCAGCTGAATCAGGCCGGCGGGGCCGACTGCGAAGACGGTGCCTACCATGACCAGCAGCACCACGCTGAACACACGCATGACGTTCTTCATCACGTTGCCCAGATAGATGCCGGTGATCTCGGAGACGGACGCGCCCTCGTTGCGTTCGGAGAGCATACCGGAGAAATAGTCGTGGACACCGCCGGCGAAAATGGTACCAAAGGTGATCCACAGGAACACGATGGGACCCCACAGCGCACCAGTCAATGCGCCGAAGATGGGACCCAGGCCGGCGATGTTCAGCAGCTGCACCAGAAACAGCTTCCACTGAGGCATCACCACGTAGTCCACGCCGTCGTTGATGCGGACGGCGGGCGTCTCTCTGTCGTCAGGAGCGAAGGTATTTTCGACTACTTTGCCGTAGACGAAATATCCGCCGATGAGCAGCAGCAGACAGATCAGAAAGCTTACCATACAGAGACCTCCTTTATAGAATACCGATGCGGATTGCTCCGCTGTCGTGTCCTATTATAGTCCTTCGTAATTGAAATGCAATAGACTTTAAGAAAAAATTTTTCCTTTTCATTTTGACTTGCTTTTCCGCTGTGCAGCTACAAAGTGTTGTCCTTCAGAGACGGATGTGCATTGGGGCTAATTTTTGCTTCCGAATCGTAGGGATTGGGCGACAAGACGAAAAAGGGCGGATTGAGTCCTGCCCTTTTTAGAAAAAATTACCGATAATCCTTGAAAAATTTCTTCCTATATGTATAATATTATGTGTGCAA
This sequence comes from Candidatus Onthomonas sp., assembly GCA_051866815.1. Classification (GTDB taxonomy): domain Bacteria; phylum Bacillota; class Clostridia; order Oscillospirales; family Oscillospiraceae; genus Onthomonas. The sequence goes on from JBJDXS010000058.1 coordinate 82,715, forward strand.
GGAATGCTGCAATTCCCTGACCGGCGGATGAGGAACGAATCCGCCAGTTTCTATCAAAGGAGAGAGTTTATGAGCAAGAAGTATGTCTACCTGTTCCATGAGGGCAATAAGAACATGCGGGAGCTGCTGGGCGGCAAGGGCGCGAACCTGGCCGAGATGACCAACGCCGGCATGCCGGTGCCCAAGGGCTTTACCGTTACTACTGAGGCCTGCACCAAGTATTATGAGGACGGCCGCAAGATCAATGACGACATCCAGGCGGAGATTCTGAAGAATCTGGCCATCCTGGAGCAGGAGAACGGCAAGCAGTTCGGCGACCCCGCCAACCCCCTGCTGGTCTCCGTCCGTTCCGGCGCCCGGGCCTCCATGCCCGGCATGATGGACACCATCCTGAACCTGGGCATCAACGATGTGGTGGCCGAGGGCCTGGTGCAGCTCACCGGCAATCCCCGCTTTGTCTATGACTCCTATCGCCGGTTCATCCAGATGTTCTCCGACGTGGTCATGGAGCTGCCCAAGAGCGAGTTTGAAAAGCTGATCGACCGTCTGAAGGAAGAGCGGGGCGTCACCCTGGACAGCGAGCTGACTGCTGAGGATCTGCAGCGGCTGGTGGCCGAGTTCAAGGCCTTCTATCTGGAGAAGATGGGCAGCGACTTCCCCCAGGATCCCAAGATCCAGCTGATGGAGGCCGTCAAGGCGGTGTTCCGTTCCTGGGATAACCCCCGCGCCAACGTCTATCGCGCCATGAACGACATCCCCTACTCCTGGGGTACTGCCGTCAACGTCCAGACCATGGTCTTCGGCAACTGGGGCAATGACTCCGGTACCGGCGTGGCCTTCACCCGCAACCCCACCACCGGCGCCAAGGAGCTCTACGGCGACTTCCTGATGAACGCCCAGGGCGAGGACGTGGTGGCCGGCATCCGCCGCACCAGCGACATCTCCGAGCTGCAGAAGGTCAACCCCGCTGTCTACGACCAGTTCGTGGAGATTGCTACCCGGCTGGAGAATCACTACCGGGATATGCAGGACATGGAGTTCACCATCGAGCGCGGCAAGCTGTACATGCTCCAGACCCGTAACGGCAAGCGTACCCCCGGCGCGGCTCTGAAGATCGCCGTGGATCTGGTCCATGAGGGACTGATCTCCGAGCAGGAGGCCCTGCTCATGCTGGAGCCCAACAGCCTGGACGCTGTGCTCCATGACACCTTCACCAAGGAAGCGCTGGCTCAGGCCAAACCCATCGCCGCTGGCGTGCCCGCCTCTCCCGGCGCCGGCTGCGGCGCGGTCTACTTCACCGCTGAGGAGTGCGAGGAGCAGGCCAAGAAGGGCCCGGTGATCCTGGTGCGTCAGGAGACCTCCACTGAGGATATCGTGGGCATGCAGGTCTCCCAGGGCATCCTGACCGCCCGCGGCGGCCGCGCCTCTCACGCCGCCGTGGTGGCCCGTGGTATGGGCCGCTGCTGCGTGGCCGGCGTTGCCAGCCTGATCGTAGACGAGGAGGCCAAGACCGCTACGCTGGCCGGCGTCACCATTCACGAGGGCGACTTCCTCTCCCTGGACGGCACCTCCGGTAACGTCTACCTGGGCAAGCTGGCCACCGAAGAGGCTCAGATCGCCGGCGACTTCGCCACCATTATGGAGTGGGCGGACAAGTATCGTCAGATGGATGTCCGCACCAACGCCGACAACCCCCACGACGCAGGTGTTGCCCGCAGCTTCGGCGCTCAGGGTGTGGGCCTGGTGCGTACCGAGCATATGTTCTTCGCTGAGGACCGGATCCCCGCCGTCCGCGAGATGATCGTGGCTCCCACCGAGAAGGAGCGCCGGGTCGCTCTGGACAAGATCCTGCCCATGCAGCGGGGCGACTTCGAGGGCATTTTCAAGGCCATGGCCGGTCTGCCCGTCACCATCCGCCTGCTGGATCCCCCCCTGCACGAGTTCCTGCCCACTGAGGACGAGGATATCAAGGCGCTGGCCGCTACCATGGGCCTCACCTTTGAGCATCTGAAGAACGTGGTGGTCAGCCTCCAGGAGGTCAACCCCATGATGGGTATGCGCGGCTGCCGTCTGCCCATCAAGTTCCCCGAGATCGCAGAGATGCAGACCCGGGCCATCATCGAGGCCGCCATCAACGTCTACAAGGAAACCGGCGAGAAGGTTGTCCCCGAGATCATGGTTCCTCTGGTCGCCTCCGACCACGAGCTGAAGTTCGTCAAGGACATCATCAACAAGGTGGCCAATGAGCTCATCTCCGCTGCCGGTATCGAGCTGCACTATGAGGTGGGCACCATGATTGAGCTGCCCCGTGCCGCCCTCCGCGCTGACGCCATCGCCAAGGAGGCCGAGTTCTTCTGCTTCGGCACCAACGACCTGACTCAGATGACCTGGGGCTTCTCCCGTGACGACTGCGGCAAGTTCCTGGACACCTACATGGACAAGAAGCTGCTGGAGCACGATCCCTTCCAGCGTCTGGACCGCCGGGGCACCGGCCGCCTGATGAAGCTGGCTGTGGAGTATGGCCGCTCCGTCCGTCCCGGTATGCACATCGGCATCTGCGGCGAGCACGGCGGCGATCCCACCTCTATCGAGTTCTGCCATGACATCGGCCTGTCCTATGTCTCCTGCTCTCCCTTCCGGGTGCCCATCGCCCGGCTGGCTGCGGCGCAGGCGGCGCTGAAGAATCCCAGAAAGTAAAGTTTACAGCTGCAGCACCCCCGCACAGGCTCCTGTGCGGGGGTGCTTTTGCGTCGGTTTTGCAATCTGACGGAAATCGAATTGCAAAACGCACCCGTTTCGGTATGGAAATGCTTGACAGTTTCCCTGTATCCGTGTTACCATAATCAAGAAAACAAAGGTGTTTTGCATTTGCAAGGCGCCTTTGTTTCTTTTTTGGGGTATGCCATCTCCGGACACCCCCATGAGAGAGCAAAGAGAGGGTGATTCTATGTACGATGAGATGGATCTGGTGACCCGCGCGGAGTCTGTCAATATGCTGCTGGCCCGCTACGGAGTCAAGTTCGGCATCTACAAAAACAATACGTTTAAAGAGCAGCTCTTCCCCTTTGACGCCATTCCCCGGATCATTTCCGCCGACGAGTTTGAAATGCTGGACCGGGGCCTGCGCCAGCGGGTCAAGGCGCTGAATCTGTTTCTGGAGGACATCTACAACGAGAAGCGGATTGTCCGGGACAAGGTGGTGCCGGAGGAGTTTATCTACGCCTCCAGCGGCTATCTGGCCCAGTGCGAGGGTATCCGCCCGCCCCACGGCGTGGCCTCCCACATCTCCGGCATCGACCTGGTGCTGGGCAAGGACGGCGTCTGGTATATTCTGGAGGACAATCTGCGGGTGCCCTCCGGCGCCTCCTATCCCCTGATTGCCCGGGAGCTCTGCCGCCGGAGCAGTCCACGCACCTTCCAGGACTATCACATTGAGGACAACCGGAACTATGCCCAGCTGCTGAGCCACACCATGGAGTATGCCAGCACCGGCGGCCTCACCGTGGTGCTCACCCCCGGCCGGTACAACGCCGCCTACTTCGAGCACTCCTATCTGGCGGAGCAGACCCACTGCCCTCTAGTCAGCGGCCAGGATCTGGTGGTGGAGCCGGACGGCGTCTATTTCGTGGACTACACTGGCAAAAAGGAGCGGGTCGGCGCCATCTACCGCCGGATCTCTGATGAGTATCTGGATCCCCTCCACTTCTGCCGGGAGTCGGTGATCGGTGTGCCCAACCTGTTCTCCGCCTATCAGAAGGGCCAGGTGGCCATTCTCAACGCTCCGGGCAATGGCATCGCCGATGACAAGGGCATCTACTACTTCGTCCCCAAGATGATCCGCTACTATCTGGGGGAGGAGCCCATCCTCTCCAACGCCCCCACCTATCTGCCCTTCTACGAGGAGGATATGAAGTACACCCTGGAGCACTTCGACTCTCTGGTGCTCAAGGACGTGGCCGAGGCGGGAGGCTACGGCGTGGTCTTCGGCAGCAAGATGACCGCCAAACAGAAGGAGGACTTTATCGCCCTGCTCAAGGCGGAGCCCCGCCGGTTCATCGCCCAGGAGGTCATCGACTTCCAGGATCTGGACATTATGGACGAGGGCAAACGGGTGCCACGGAAGGCGGATCTCCGGGCTTTCGTCCTCTCTTCTGAGGAACCGGTGGTCTGGAAGAGCGGCCTGACCCGGTTCTCCCGCAATCCCGATTCTTTCATCGTCAATTCTTCTCAAGGAGGAGGCTTTAAGGACACATGGGTGTTAAGTCGTTAGATGTGACCAACCGGCTGTTCTGGCTGGGCCGGTATTCGGAGCGGGTGTATACCACCCTGCAGCTGTTTGCAAAGCGGTATGACCAGATGTTGGATCAGGGGGACACCTACGGGGAGTTCTGCCAGTCCCTGGACATTCCCAATATCTATCCCACGGCGCAAAACTTCCTGCGCCGGTATCCCTTTGACGAGAGCGATCCCAACTCCATCGCCAGCAACCTCCGCCGGGCCTATGACAACGGCATCGAGCTGCGGCAGGAGATCGGCACCGAGGAGCTGAGCTATATCCAGCTGGCCGTCTATGAGATGAACCGGGCCCGGAACAGTCAGGCCCCCATGCTGGAGTTCCAGAAGATCGTGGACAACATTCTGGCCTTCTGGGGCATCATTGACGACCAAGTGGAGGATGAGAATACCCGCAACATCATCAAGGTGGGCAAGCGGGTGGAGCGCATCGACCTCTATGGCCGTCTGCACATGCCCGCCCCCGCCCTGCGCCGGGAAGTGCGCCGGCTGCTGGGCCGGATTGACCGGTGCACCGTCTGTTACCATCTGGATCGGCGGAACCAGCTGCTCCAGCTGGTGGAGGCGGAAAGCCTGGACTACCGGGCCATTGTGGACTGCGTTGAGCATCTGACGGAGGTCTGAGATGGAGGAGCTGCGATACGAATACAGTCTCCGGCTCCAGTTTTCCCAGCCGGCGTGGAATCACCGGTTTTTCCTCCGTGCCTTCCCCCAATCGGACGGGCGTCAGCAGCTCTTTGATCAGCGGATCGAGATCTCCCCCCACCGCTTTCTCCAGGAAAGCAGAGATTCCTTCGGGAACCTCTGCTTTTATGGTGCGGCCGAGGAGGAGCAGGACGCATTTTTGGTGGAGGTCACCGGCTGGGCCAGAACCGGCCTGTCCTCAGGCGTGCCGGAGCCGAATCCGGAGCGGTGGAGCGCGATGAAATATCCCTCCCCCTACACCCGGCCCGGCCCCCATCTGCTGGCCCTGGCCCGGCGGCTGCCGCCCCGGAGTGAGAATTGCGCTCCCCTGGAGCGCAGCATCCAACTCATGGAGGCGGTCTACAGCGCCCTGTCCTACCAGCAGTGGGTCACCGGCATCCAGACCACCGCCGAGGAGGCCCTGGCCCTGGGGGCGGGGGTTTGTCAGGACTATGCCCACATCCTTCTGGCCCTGTGCCGGCTGGAGGGAATTCCCGCCCGGTATGTGGTGGGCATGCTCCAGGGCGAGGGGGCCAGCCATGCTTGGGTGGAGGTGCTCAGCCAGGGCCGCTGGTACGGCCTGGATCCCACCAATTTGCTCCGTGTGGAGGGGCAGCACATCAAAATCTCCTGCGGGAGAGACTACGGAGACTGTATTTTAAATCAGGGCGTCTTTCTGGGGGGCGGAACCCAGACTCAGACCGTGCGGGTGTCTGTCTCGCCCTGTACTATCCCCTTGGAAGCGGGAGAACTGTGAGGAGTGATTGTTATGATTCAGACGGTGGCGTCCATCCCATTGCCCGTCTTTGAAAATCTGGTTATCCAGAAAAACCGCCTGTCCCCGGCCTCCGGGGCCAAGGGCAGGCGGATCAGTGTTGTCACCGGTATCCACGGCGATGAACTGGAGGGGCAGTACGTCTGCTACCAGCTCTGCCGCCAGATTCAGGAACACCCGGAGTACCTCCAGGGCACGGTAGATCTCTATCCCGCCCTGAATCCCTTGGGCATCGACTCGGTGACCCGGGGCATTCCCGGCTTTGACCTGGACATGAACCGGCTGTTTCCCGGCAGCCGGGACGGGGCCATGACCGAGTACATGGCCGCCAAGATCATCGAGGATCTGCTGGGCTCTGACCTGTGCCTGGACATCCACGCCAGCAATATCTATCTCACCGAGATGCCCCAGATCCGCATCAACGAGCTGTTCCGGGATCAGCTAATGGACTACGCTAAGCTGGCCAATGTGGACTTTATCTGGGTGCACGGGGCCAATACCGTGCTGGAGGCCACCCTGGCCCACAGCCTGAACAGCCGGAATGTCCCCACCCTGGTGGTGGAGATGGGAGTGGGTATGCGATTGACCCCGTCTTACGGCGACCAGCTCACTCAAGGCATTTTCCGGCTGATGGCGGAGCTGGGCATTTGGACCGGGCCGGTACCTGAGGTGCGGACGCCCGTGATCTCTGAGGAGGGGGACGCCGTCTGCTATCTCAACGCCCCGGTCTCCGGTATCTTTCTCAAAGAGAGCACCCACGGAACCATGCTGAGAGCGGGCGACCGGATCGGCTCCATCCTCAACCCCCTCACCGGCGAAATTCTCTGCCAGGTCACCGCTCCGGCGGACGGCCTGCTCTTCACCATCCGGGAGTACCCGGTGGTGGACGAGGGGTCGCTGCTGGCCCGAATCCGGAAGGAGGCTGTGTGACATGAGACAGAGCGTCATCTATGAGATTCCCTCCCTCTATCGGGAGAATTTCCGCATCCACGGCTACACCTTCGGCCAGGGGGAGAAGGCCCTGTGCGTGGTGGGCAGCCTCCGGGGCAATGAGTACCAGCAGATCTACACCTGCTCCCAACTGGTCAAAGCCCTGAAGCGGGCGGAGCAGCGGGGAGAGCTGAGTCCCGGCAAGGAGATTCTGGTGCTGCCCTCCCTGAACCCCTATTCCATGAATGTGGGGAAACGGTTCTGGCCCACCGACAATACCGACATCAACCGGATGTTCCCCGGCTACGACCAGGGGGAGACCACCCAGCGGATTGCAGACGGCGTGTTCCGTCAGATATCCCAGTACGAAAACGGCATCCAGTTGGCCTCCTTCTATATGCCCGGCCAGTTTCTGCCCCATGTACGGATGATGCGCACCGGCTTTGAGAATGTGGAAAAGGCTAAAGAATTTGGCTTGCCCCACATCATCCTCCGGGATCCCCGGCCCTATGATACCACCACCCTGAACTACAACTGGCAGATCTGGAACACCAACGCCTACAGCATTTACACTACCACCACTGGCGCCATCGATGAGGTCAGCGCTGACCTGGCCGTCCGGGCAATCCTCCGATTCCTGGCCCGGGAGGGGGTATTGGACCATCCGGTGGGGGGCGGCTATCTGTCCCAGGTGTGGGAGGACAGTACGCTTGCTTCGGTGCGGCCCCGCTACGCGGGCATCTTCCGGCCCCTGTGCAAGCCGGGAGATCGGATCACCGCCGGCGACCCGCTGGCGGAAATTCTGGATCCCGGGGAGGGCAGCGCTCTGGAGCGGCTGCTGGCGCCCTGTGACGGCGTGGTCTTCTTCCTCCACAGCGACCCCATGACCTATGCCAACACGGCGGTGGTAAAACTGCTGCCGGAGCGGTATTGACAGCGACACCCCATAAAAATGCGCCGTCCGGCTTGCCGGGCGGCGCTCTTTTCCATCGTATCGAATTTTCTCAGGCTTCCTCTTTTTCCGCCTCTCCCCGGGCGGCTTTTTCCTCGGCCAGCTCAGAGAGGTACTTGTACACCGTATACCGGGACACGCCCAGCCGCTGGGAGACAAAGGGCACCGACTTCCGGAAGGAGAAGGCCTCCTTCTGATCCAGCAGGGCGATGATCTTCATCCGATCCACCTTGTTCAGCGCGGAGACCGGCTTGCCCACGGCGGCCAGGCACTCGTCAAAGACCTCGCCCAGGCGATTGTCCCCGCTGTGCCACATAGCAGATTTCAGGTCGGCGTCGGCGCTCATCAGGTCGACCAGAATCCGGTTGGCGTAGACCAGGGAGGAATAGTCAAAGTTAATGCCCAGGGCCAGATTGTAGTCCTCTCCGATCATGTGGAAGGTAGAGCTCTTGATCTGCTGACCGGAGGGGGTAGTGGCGTAGAGGTTGACAAAGTCGGTCTTCAGTCCCTCTTCACTGAGCTGGGTCTCATTGCCCAAAATGTCCATAGTGGAACCAACTGCCCGACCGGAGACATGGCCGTTATAGATCGAGAGGATCGGATGACTGGGAATACTCATGTCGTGAACTAATGTCTCGCAGGAGGAGCCAAAGGTTTCTGCGATGCCTTTAGCTGTCCGATCCAAAAATTCAAACGCTTCTTCCCGGTTCATGGCGGTCTCTCCTCTTCCCGCAAGATTTGTCATATTTATTATAAAAGAATCGACCAACTGATGTCAAGAGAAAGGGGATAATTGACGCAGGTTTCAGGATAAAGTTCGTTAAAAAGTGACAAAACACTGTCCGACACCTGCCGGACAGTGTGCGGGTTGCCGAAGACGGAAAACGCCCGGGCGGATAGAGAGCGTTTCCAGTCCGCCCGGGCTGCCGCCGGTCTCACCGGCCTACGGGAAAAGCCTCCAGCCCTGGCCAGCAGGCCTGCTCTCCCAAGGCCTCCTCAATGCGCAGCAGCTGGTTGTATTTGGCCACCCGGTCGGTACGGCTGGGGGCGCCGGTTTTGATCTGTCCGGCGTTGACTGCCACTGCCAGGTCGGCGATGGTGGTGTCCTCTGTCTCTCCGGAGCGGTGGGAGATCACCGCTGTATACCCCGCCCGGTGGGCCAGAGCCACCGTCTCCAGCGTCTCGGTAAGGGTGCCAATCTGGTTGACCTTGATGAGGATGGCGTTGGCCACCCCCTCCTCAATGCCCCGGCTGAGCCGGGCGGCGTTGGTGACGAACAGGTCGTCTCCCACCAGCTGCACCCGGCCCCCCAGGGCCTGAGTCAGCTGGCGCCAGCCTTCCCAGTCGTTCTCTCCCATGCCGTCCTCCAGCGAGAGGATGGGGTACCGGTCGGCCAGCGTCTCCCACCGTCCCACCAGTTCCTCTCGGGTCAGGCGGAGGCCGGACTTGGGCAGGTGGTATTCTCCCGTCTTGTCGTCGTACCACTCAGAGGCGGCGGCGTCCAGGGCAATGCGGAAGTCTCGACCCGGCTGGTAGCCGCAGGCCCGTACTGCCTCCAGGATGGCGTCCAGGGCCGCCTCGTCCCGGGCCAGATTGGGGGCATAGCCGCCCTCATCACCCACTCCGGCGGCGGGGGTGCCTGCCTGGGCCAGCACCTTTTTCAGTGCATGGAACACCTCAGTGCACCGGCGCAGGCCGTCGGCAAAGCTGGGGGCGGAGACCGGGATAATCATAAACTCTTGGATGTCCACATTGTTGGCCGCGTGGGCGCCGCCGTTTAAGATGTTCATCATGGGTACCGGCAGGGTGTTGGCCTTCACCCCGCCCAGATACCGGAAGAGGGGCAGCCCCAAAGCCTCCGCCGCCGCCCGGGCGCAGGCCAGAGAGACGGCCAGAATGGCGTTGGCCCCCAGCCGGGCCTTGTTCTCGGTGCCGTCCAGGGCCAGCATAATCTGATCCAGCCCCGCCTGATCCAGCACATTCCGGCCCTCCAGAGCGGGGGCGATGACTGTGTCGATGTGCTCTATCGCCTGGCGCACTCCCTTGCCGCCGTAGCGGTTGGGATCCCCGTCCCGAAGCTCCCGGGCCTCATACTGGCCGGTGGAGGCCCCGGAGGGTACCGACGCCCGGCCCAGCGTCCCGTCCTCCAGCAGCACCTCCGCCTCTACCGTGGGGTTGCCTCGGGAGTCCAGAATCTCCCGGCCCCGTACCGCTGTGATTTCAATCGATTCCCACATTGCCATCGGCTCCTTTCCAGTTTGACGTCTGTGGAAAGGTTGCCCAGCGGGGCGGGAATTATGCGCGGAAAGCTGCCCGTCCTCAACGTTCTGCCGGTGGATAGGATGCCATCTGGTCGGTAAGCCCCAGAATGTAGTCTGCCGACACCTTGTAGAGGTCACACAGGGTCAACAGGTGGTGGATGGGCAGTTCGTTGGCGGCCCGCTCGTAGCGGGCGTACATTGTCTGAGAGGTGCCCAATATTTTGGCAACATATTCTTGGGTATAATCGTGGTCTTCTCGCAAATCACGGATACGTCTGACATAGGTAAGTGTGTCCATTACTGTTCCCCCATATTGTTATATGGAAACAGTTTATCCTAGTCAAAATGTTTACTAATCTTTCAGGACAAATTTTTACTGGATTTCTCCCAACATACCCTTTAAAGTAAAAATATTTACTATTGACATCAGTACACAAGTTTACTAAAATATAGAAAACAAAAAGAAAGGAGGGCAGTCTTTGGACATGCGTTTGAGGCGCAAAAAAATAAAAAGGGGGTACTTTTATGAAGAAACGTATTCTGTCTCTGTTCCTGGCAGTCATAACAATTATGGGACTCTTTGTTGTGCCTGCATCCGCTGTAGATCTTCCTGCTGTTTCGTCCAGCAAATATATCTCCTGCTATACGCTAAGCACATCCGGTAAAGTGTATGCTTATAAAGAAGATGAATTGAAGAACAAGACCGGAGGCTATATTGACTGTTCCACAGATGAATGCCGCATCATCGAATTCAGCGGAACAGCTGTGCGGGTATCTTATCCGGTTTCCGGCGGGCGCAAGACTGCCTGGTTTGACCATGAAGCTTTTACCAAGCGGGATTGGGCGGTACGAGGCCCTCAGTCCAAGATGACGGCAACCAAGCAGATTACAACCTATAAGCGGCAGTCGTGCAGCAGTGATGTGAAGTATGGGTATATTTCCAAAGGCGATGTAATTTATGTCAACAAAGAATATGATGATGTTACGCAGGTGATTTATCCCACTGGAAGCACTTACAAGATGGCGTGGGTATTGACCAGTGACCTATATGGTACGCAGAATTCCACAGAGGCTGCGGTACAGGCTAGATTAGATAAAATCGCAAATGGAACACTAAAGTATAATTCCGACACAGTTCTGCAAGTCGGAAAAACCTTTGTTGGATATAGGGAAAATGAGCAATGTAAAGGTTATGCAAAAGATGTATTCGAGCTCTGCTTTGGAATTACACCTGGTAGCACGCAAGCAAAGCCAAACAATCATCTGCTAAATTCCACCTCAGGAATGACTAAGGTAGGCAGCGTTACATCTATGACTAACAGCAACGTAAAGGCTCTTTTCAGCAAAGCTCGTCCCGGTGATTTCGTTCAGATCCGCCGCAGTCATGGTGGTTCGCATTCGGCAATTGTCTACTCTGTGTCTTCCGATGGAGTAACCTTCCTTGAGGCGAACCTTGATGGAAAGAATACAATTTATAAGAAAACTTATACCTGGAGCAGTCTTTGCTCATCCAATGCCAAGATGTCTGTTTACACAGCCACGAACTACAAACTGAAATAAGAAACACTGCCCCCGACTCCACACGGAGCCGGGGGCGGCGCTCATTTCAGAGATTCACTTGTACCGGAAGCTCAGTCGTCAATCAGGCTGACGCCGTCCATCTCCACAGGCTTCTCCAGGCCCATGAGATCCAGCATAGTGGGGGCGATGTCGCACAGACGGCCGTCCTTCAGCTTGACGTCGGCGCCCACGATGCAGAAGGGCACCAGGTTGGTGGTATGGGCGGTCATGGGAGAGACGCCGTCGGCCTGGAGCATCTGCTCGCAGTTGCCGTGGTCGGCGGTGATCAGGGTGACGCCGCCCATCTTGCTGGTGGCCTCCACCACCTGGCCCACGCAGCGATCCACCGTCTCCACAGCGATCTCAGCCGCGCTGAGGACGCCGGTGTGGCCCACCATATCGCCGTTGGCGAAGTTGAGGATGATGACGTCGTACTTGCCGCTTTCGATGCGCTCCACACAGGCGGCAGCCACCTCGTTGGCGGACATGTCCGGCTTCAGGTCGTAGGTGGCAACCTTGGGGGAGGGGATCAAGCAGCGGTCCTCGCCGGGGAAGACCTTCTCCACGCCGCCGTTGAAGAAGAAGGTGACGTGGGCGTACTTCTCGGTCTCGGCAATCCGCAGCTGGGTCAGGCCCAGGTCGGAGATATACTCGCCGAAGATCTTGGTCAGCTTCTGCTTGGGGAAGGCGATCTCCACGTTGGGCATGGTGGCGTCATAGGAGGTGGTGCACACATAGTTGACGTGGAAGAAGCCCTTGCGGCGCTCAAAGCCCTTGAACTCGGGATCCACAAAGGTGCGGGTGATCTCCCGGGCACGGTCAGGCCGGAAGTTCATAAAGATGATGGAGTCGCCCTCGCCGATTTCTGCGTTCTCGGCGGTGATGACGGGCACCACGAACTCATCGGTGACGCCGGCGTCATAGCTGGCCTGCATGGCGCCCACAGGGTCGTCGATGAAGCGGGCCTCGCTCTCGCCGTAGACCATGGCCTTGTAGCTCTTCTCCACACGATCCCAGTTGGTGTCCCGGTCCATGGCATAGTACCGGCCGGAGATGGTGGCGATCTTGGCGCCGTACTGGTCGCAGGTCTCCTTCATCTGAGCCACATAGCCCTTGCCGGAGGTGGGGGGCACGTCACGGCCGTCCATGAAGCAGTGGACAAAGACCTTTTTGCAGCCCAGCTCCCGGGCCATCTTGACGGCGGCCTGAATATGGGTGATGTGGGAGTGGACGCCGCCGTCGGACATGAGGCCGTAGATGTGGACAGCCTTGCCCGCTTCCTTGGCGGCCAGCATGGCCTTCTTGTAGGCGGGATTCTCGAAGAAAGTGCCGTCCTGGATGGCCTTGGTGATCTTGGGCAGATCCTGGAACACCACACGGCCGGCGCCGATATTGGTATGTCCCACCTCGCTGTTGCCCATCTGGCCGTCAGGCAGACCCACGTCCATGCCGGAGGCGGAGAGACGGCTGGTGGGATTCTCGGCAAACAGCTTGTCCAGAACAGGAGTGGGGGCCAGCCGGAAGGCGTTGCCCTCGGTCTGACTGGTCAGGCCAATGCCGTCCATGATAATCAGAGTAGTAGGTGTTTTCATGACGTTCCTCTTTCTAAGCAAAGCGTACACAGGAACGGGAAGGCCCGTTCCTGTGCTTGTGCCTCAGAATTACTCCTGATTGGCTGCGTTGATGATGGTGGTGAACGCGCCGGGCTTCAGGGCGGCGCCGCCGATCAGGCCGCCGTCGATGTCGGGCTGAGCCAGCAGCTCATAGGCGTTCTTATCGTTCATGGAGCCGCCATACAGGATGGTCACGCTGCGGGCCACGCGGGCGCCGTACAGCTTGCGGATGACGGTACGGATCTCGCAGTTGACCTCGTTGGCCTGCTCGGGAGTGGCGGTGCGGCCGGTGCCGATGGCCCACAGGGGCTCATAGGCGATGACCACATGGCGCATCTTCTCAGCGGGAATGCCGGCCAGAGCGGTCTTGACCTGAAGGTCGATCAGCTCCTTGGTGATGCCCAGCTCACGCTGCTCCAGGCTCTCGCCCACGCAGATGATGGGGTACAGGCCGGCATCGATGGCAGCTCTGGCCTTCTTGTTGACAATGATATCGTCATCGTTCCAATACTGGCGGCGCTCGGAGTGGCCGATGATGACGTACTTGACGCCCAGATCCTTCAGCATGGCGGCAGAGACCTCGCCGGTGTAGGCGCCGGAGGCCTCGAAGTGCAGGTTCTCAGCACCCACCTGAACGCGGCAGTCCTTGAAGGCCTTCTGAGCGGCGGGGATGTTGATGAAGGGAGCGCAGATCAGAATGTCGCACCACTTGGCCTTGGGCAGCATGGTCTTCAGCTCGTCTGCAAAAGCCTTGGTCTCGGAAGCGGTCTTGTTCATCTTCCAGTTGCCGGCAATCAGCGTCTTACGATATCTTCTGTTCATGATTATAACCTCTTTCTATTTTCAATGCCCATCCGGACACGGATTTACAAAGTAAGAGCCGGGACACCGGACGGAAAACAGACCGGAATCTCGGTTAAATCCGGCAAAACCGTCACTTTCAGACGCCTTTTCCGGGATCGCCCCCCGCCCGGCCGGACCGGGCGGGGAGACGGGATGCATGCGGGAACGGGATGCAGCGGATTGTCAAGCAGCGCAGCGGAATAAAGGAATGCCTCCGGCATATTTATCCCACGCGCGGCTCAAACGTGCCGCCGGCACGTTTGGTTGGACAAGTAATTCTTACTTGTCAAGCAACGCAGCGGAATAGAGGAATGCCTCCGGCATATTTATCCCACGCGCGGCTCAAAACGTGCCACAGGCACGTTTTGCTCTCGACAAGTAATTCTTACTTGTCGAGAAGCGCCGCGGAATAAAGGTGCGCCTTCGGCGAGTATCCCATTCGCTGCTCAAACGTGCCGCCGGCACGTTTGGCTTGACAAGTAATCCTTACTTGTCAAGCAGTGCAGCGGAATAGAGGAATGCCTCCGGCATATTTATCCCACGCGCGGCTCAAAACGTGCCACAGGCACGTTTTGCTCTCGACAAGTAATTCTTACTTGTCGAGAAGCGCCGCTACACCAGGCAGCTCCTTGCCCTCCATGAACTCCAGGGAGGCGCCGCCGCCGGTGGAGATGTGGGTCATCTTGTCGGCATAGCCCAGCTGCTGGACAGCGGCAGCGGAGTCGCCGCCGCCGATGATGGTGATGGCGTCGGTCTTGCTCAGAGCCTCAGCCACAGCCTCGGTGCCCTTGGCAAACTTGGGGAACTCGAACACGCCCATGGGGCCGTTCCAGATGACGGTGCCGGCGTCGGCCACAGCGGCGCAGTAAGCCTCGATGGTCTTGGGGCCGATGTCCAGACCCTGCCAGCCGTCGGGAATCTCGCCGGTGGGGACGATCTGGGAATCAGCGTCGGGAGCGAAAGCGTTGGCGGCCACGGTGTCGGTGGGCAGCAGCAGCTTGACGCCCTTCTCCTCAGCCTTCTTGATCATATCCAGAGAGTACTGCTCCCAGTCGGCCTCCAGCAGGGAGTCGCCGACCTTGCCGCCCTGAGCGGCAGCGAAGGTGTAAGCCATGCCGCCGCCGATGATGATGGTGTCGGCAATCTCCAGCAGGTTGTTGATGACGCCGATCTTGGAGGAAACCTTGGAGCCGCCCAGGATGGCCACCAGGGGACGCTTGGGAGCGGCCAGAGCGCCGCCGATGATCTCCAGCTCCTTCTGGATCAGGAAGCCGGACACGGCGGGCAGATAGGCGGCCACGCCGGCGGTGGAGGCATGGGCGCGGTGAACGGTGCCGAAGGCGTCGGAGACGTACACGCCGTCAGCGCCGGCCAGGTCGGCCAGGGCCTTGGCGAACTCGGGATTGTTCTTGGTCTCGCCCTTATCGTAGCGCAGGTTCTCCAGCAGCAGGATCTGGCCGGGCTGGAGTGCGGCAGCCTTGGCCTGAGCGTCCTCGCCCACGATATCGGCGGCCATAATGACCTCCTGGCCCAGCAGCTCGGACAGACGGGCGGCCACGGGCTTCAGGCTCAGTTCGGGCTTCCACTCGCCCTTGGGCTTGCCCATATGAGAGCAGGCAATGACAGCGGCACCCTGCTCCAGCAGATACTGGATGGTGGGCAGCGCGGCGCGGATCCGCTTGTCATCGGTGATCTTGCCGCTGCCGTCCTTGGCCATGGGGACGTTAAAGTCGCAGCGCAGCAGCACCTTCTTGCCCTTTACATCGATGTCAGTGACGGTTTTCTTGTTGTAGTTCATAAACGTAAGACTCCTTTCCTGATCCTAGGTCGTTAAGAGTGAGGGATCTTGCAGAGCTTCGGTCGGCGGCACCTTGTCCCGCATCTCTCCCTGATCCAGCAGGCCGGGAAATCCGATCTGCCGCAGGGCCTCGTAGGCCACAATGGCCACCGAGTTGGAGAGATTCAGACTGCGGGCCTCCTCCCGCATGGGAATACGGATGCACCGGTGGTAATGCTCCATGCGAAACCACTCGGGCAGCCCTGCGGTCTCCTTGCCAAAAAACAGCCAGCACTCATCCCGAAACTCCGCTTCGGTATAGGCGCGGGGCGCTTTGGTGGTGGCCAGCCAGAGATCCCCTTTCGCCTGGGGATAGGCCTGAAACAAATCGTCCAGGCTGTCGTGAATCTCCAACTGGAGCAGTGGCCAGTAATCCAGCCCTGCCCGTCTGACCCGGCTTTCAGTGATCTCAAAGCCCAGAGGGCGGATGAGATGCAGCTTGCAGCCGGTGGCGGCGCAGGTTCTGGAAATATTGCCCGTATTCTGAGGAATCTCCGGCTCTACCAGCACAATATGCAGCATGGCACGGACACCCCCTTTAATCAGGTACATTCTACCCTCTTTTTATCAGAAAAGCAACAGTAAAACAGTCGCTTTAATGCTGTTTTTCCAAATTTTTTCCTCCTCCCTCTCGTCTTTTTGCCCAACCGCGCCCCACGGAAACCATTCCAGCCCCCGCCGGAGGGAAAAACCCGGGTAAAATCTTGCGTGAGAAAACAATGTGTGCTATTGTGTAAAGGATTCCATCCAAATCTCTCCATGGAAAGGACAATGATCCCATGAACGAGCTCAAGCGCATGCAGCGCATTGTAATAAAGGTAGGTACCTCCAGCCTCACCCGGCCTGACGGCAGCCGCAATCTGCGGAATATGGATCTGCTGGCCAGGACCCTCTCTGATCTGAAGGGGATGGGCCACGAGATCATTCTGGTTTCCTCCGGCGCCATCGGCATGGGGGCGGGCAAGCTGGGCCTGGCCGCCCGGCCCACCCAGCTGCGGATGAAGCAGGCCGCCGCCGCTGTGGGCCAGTGCGAGATGATGCACCTCTATGACAAGTTTTTCGGCGAGTACGGCCAGACGGTGGCCCAGGTGCTGCTCACCGGGGAGGACGTGGTGGACCCCCATCGCCGGGCACACCTGTCCGGCACCTTCTCCGCCCTGCTGGGGCTGGGGGTGATCCCGGTGGTCAACGAGAACGACTCGGTCTCCGCCGCCGAGATAGAGACCGGCGAGCATAAGGTGCTGGGGGACAACGACACCCTCTCCGCTGTGGTGGCCGGCCTGTGCCGGGCGGATCTGCTCATCCTGCTCAGCGACATCGACGGCCTGTACGACAGCGATCCCCGCCAAAATCCGGAGGCGAAGCTGATTTCCCGGGTCACCGGCGTCACGGATGAGATCTATGAGATGGCGGGCGGTGCCGGCAGCAAATGGGGCACCGGCGGTATGCGCACCAAGCTGGACGCCGCCCGGACCGCCAACCGTCTGGGCATTGACATGGTACTTACCAACAGCAATCGGATGGACGCCCTCTACGACATCGCCGAGGGGAAGAGCGTAGGCACCCGGTTTGCGGCACCCCGATAAGGGAATGATGTGAAAACTGCGGGCGCACAATGTGCGCCCCTACGATCCTGTTTCGGACACTGTACTATATTTATCCTACCATCCTGCAAGGAGGAATGTGACTATGACAGCATTGGAGCTTCAGGGCCAGGCCGCAAAGGCCGCCGCCCGTACTTTGGCCATCGCCGGCAGCAATCAGAAAAACAAGGGCCTCGCCGCCATCGCCCGGGCGCTGACCGAGCGCACGGATGAGATTCTGGCCGCCAACGCCCTGGACCTGGAGGCGGCCAAAGCCAGCGGCATGAGCGCCAGCATGCAGGATCGTCTGGCTCTCACCCCGGAACGGATTCAGGGGATTGCCGAGGGCGTCCGCCAGGTGATGGCCCTCCCCGATCCCATCGGCGCCGTCGTCTCCGAGACCGTGCGGCCCAACGGCCTGCGCATCGGAAAGCGCCGGGTGCCCCTGGGAGTCATCGGCATCATCTACGAGGCCCGGCCCAATGTGACGGTGGACGCCGCCGCTCTCTGCCTCAAGGCGGGCAACGCCACCATTCTTCGGGGCGGCAAGGAGGCCTTCCGCTCCAACCAGATACTCACTGAAATTATGCGCCAGGCGCTGGCAGCGTCCGGCCTCCCCGCCGACGCTGTCTCTCTGGTTCAGGACACCAGCCGGGAGAGCGCCAACGAGTTGATGAATCTGACCCAATATCTGGATGTCCTCATCCCCCGGGGCGGTCGGGGTCTCATCCGGGCGGTGGCCGCCAACGCCCATGTGCCGGTGATCCGCACCGGCGAGGGGGTCTGCCACGTCTATGTGGACGCCGCTGCCGATCTGGACATGGCCTGCGAGATCGCATATAACGCCAAGTGCTCCCGGCCCTCGGTGTGCAACGCCATGGAGTGCCTGCTGGTGAGCCGGAGCGTTGCGGCGGACTTCCTGCCCCGGATGAAGGCCCGCATGGATGAAAAGCAGGTGCAACTGCGGGGCGATGATGAGGTTCAGGCGATCTTGGGCAGCTGCGTGGTACCCGCCGCGGAGGAGGACTGGGACACCGAGTACGGGGACTATATCCTGGCCGTCAAGGTGGTCGACGGCGTAGAGGAGGCCATCGACTTCTGCAATCTCCACGGCACCGGTCACAGTGAGGCCATTGTCACCGACAGCTACCGCACCGCCCAGAAGTTCCTGGACGAGGTGGACGCCGCCGCCGTCTATGTCAACGCCTCCACCCGGTTCACCGACGGCGGGGAGTTTGGCCTGGGGGCGGAGATCGGCATTTCCACCCAGAAGCTCCACGCCCGGGGGCCCATGGGCCTGGAGGAGCTGACCTCCAGCAAGTTTGTGGTCTATGGCAGCGGCCAAGTTCGCTGAGGCGCCCGCCATGTCGGATACCATCGCGGCCATCGCCACCGGCCAGGTGCGCAGCGCCATCGGCATTCTCCGCCTCTCCGGGCCGGAGGCGGTCTCTGCCGTCTCCGCCTGTTTCACCCCCCTGTCGGGGAAGCAGCTCACCGACTATTCTCCCGGCCGGCTGATACTGGGTACTCTGCGGGACAGGGAGGGGGCGGTGCTGGATCAGTGCCTTGCCACCTATTCCCTGGCGCCCCACAGCTACACCGGAGAGGATACGGCGGAGCTCCAGTGCCACGGCTCTCCCACCGTCCTCTCCGCCGGGTTGGAGACCCTCTTTTCCCTGGGCGTCCGGCAGGCGGGGCCGGGGGAGTTCACCAAACGGGCCTTTCTCAACGGACGGATGGATCTGATTCAGGCGGAGGCGGTAGCCGATCTCATCGACGCCCAGACTGCAGACGCCGCCCGCAACGCCGCCGGGCAGCTGGGCCGGGCCATGACCCGGAAGATTGAGACGGTCTCCGACCGGCTTACAGATCTGCTGGCCCATTTCCATGTGGTGTTGGACTATCCGGACGAGGACATCGAGCCCTTTGAACAGCGGGAGATGGAGGAGACCTTGGCGGATGCCGCCCGGTCGCTCTGGAGTCTTCAGGCCACCTACCGCCGGGGCAGGCAGCTCACTCAGGGCATCCCCTGCGCCATTGTGGGCCGGCCCAACGCGGGCAAATCCTCCCTGCTCAACGCCCTTCTGGGCTATGACCGGGCCATCGTCACGCCTGTCCCCGGCACCACCCGGGACACGGTGGAGGAACGGTGCGTTCTGGGAGACGTGTTGCTGCGGCTGATCGACACCGCCGGACTCCGCTCCACCGGCGACCTGGTGGAGCGGCTGGGGGTGGAGCGGAGCCGGGCCGCCCTGGCCCAGGCGGAGCTGGCCCTGGTGCTGCTGGACGGCAGCCAGCCCCTCACAGAAGAAGATAAGCAGATTCTGGCTCAGGCGGCCCGGTGTCCTCACCGGCTGGTGCTGGTGAGCAAGTCGGACCTGCCCACCGTGCTGGAGCTGCCCCAAGGCGTGGAGGCAATCACGATCAGTGCCAAGACCGGTCAGGGGTTGGAGACGCTGGAGGCGGCGGTGCGTGAGCTGTTTGCCCAAAACCTGCCCCGTCAGGGGGAGATGCTCACCAACGCCCGTCAGGCCGAAACCATCGGGCGGGCCGCCGCCTGTCTGGAGGGGGCCGCCCAGGCCCTGGAGGCCGGGATGCCGCCGGACGCGGTGCTCTCCGATGTGGAGGGGGCGCTGGCGGCCCTGGACGAGGTCACCGGACGGTCGGTAACCGAGGCGGTGACCGGGCGTATTTTCCAGCGGTTCTGCGTGGGAAAGTAAAAAAGCGGCCGTGTTCCAAAGGCTGGCCGCTTTTGCGT
Source organism: Candidatus Onthomonas sp. (assembly GCA_051866815.1). GTDB lineage: Bacteria > Bacillota > Clostridia > Oscillospirales > Oscillospiraceae > Onthomonas. The sequence goes on from JBJDXS010000058.1 coordinate 102,804, forward strand.
GATGCTTTATACGCCAAAGGCGCCGGAGCGTAAGCTCCGGCGCCTTGCCCGTGTATGGGGGATAAGGGACTCGAACCCTCACGAATCTCTTCACGAGAACCTAAATCTCGCATGTCTGCCAATTCCATCAATCCCCCGGGGAACCGGCCTTACGACCGAGCACCCCGAACTGGATTCGAACCAGCGGCCTTCCGCTTAGGAGGCGGACGCTCTATCCTGCTGAGCTATCGGGGCGTATCACGCCGCCCTGGCCAGGCGGCGCGCAATAAAATTATTTTACCACCTTCCGGGGAAAAATGCAACGCAGAGTATGTGCCTTCTTCCGGGGAGGAGATTCACCGGCTGCCCAGCCACTGCTCCAGCTCCGTCTCGGTGGCAAAGCCCTGGGCGCCGCCGTCAAAGCCGATCTTATAGGAGGCAAAAGCCTGGGCAAAGCTCAGGCATTCCAGGGGTGGCCTGTCCTTGGCATACTGGTGGACAAAGGCGCTGAACAGGGCGTCTCCCGCCCCCACCGTGTTGACGATATGGGGATTGGAGACGGCGGGGCAGGTGTACAGCCGCCCGTCCGCCCGGGTATAGAGCATGGCACCCTGACTGCCACGGCCCAGGACGATCACTCGGACATTGGGATATTCCCGGGCAAGGGCAAACAAAAAGTCCTCACAGGGGCCGGAAATGCCCTCGTCGCTGAGAAAGAGCAGCTCCGCTGCCGCCATAAAATCCCGGTTATACCCGTCCCGGAGATCTGAGAGCACATGGACGTCAGTGGCGATGGGGACGCCCATGGACGCCGCTGCCGACAGTACCCGGCGGTTAAAATTGATGTTGCAGACCACCGCCAGATCACACCGGCCCAGCTGCGCACGCAGCTCCGCCTCGTCCAGGGGGAGCTGGGTCTCCTGAATGTCCTTCAGGTCACAGTAGACCTGCCGCCGTCCATCCGGGGCATAGAGCACCACGCTGGCCGGGGTCTCCCGAAGAACAGGGCGAACCAATGCGTCGCTGATGCCCCGGGCCTGCAGCTCCGCTCTGATCTGCCTGCCGGCAAAGTCCTGCCCGGTCATGGAGGCCAGAACCGCCTCGTCTCCCAGGGTGCGCAGGGCGGCGGCCACGTTCAGCCCTACGCCGGAGACCGCCGACCGGACGCCGAAAAAGGGGTAATCGATGGGATAATATTCCACCGGAAACCGCCGCACCGGCACGGTAGTCTCCACATTCACCAGACCGGAGACCCAGATACGCGCTCCTGCCATTGCCGACCCTCCCGTCTCACTTTTGCCGTTATCCGGCAATTTGTCGTACCTTTATTTTATAAAACCTCGGCCAGCATGTCAAGGCGCAGCCCCTGTATTCCCCTCCCTCCGGGTCGGCGGCGGCCCGGGAGGCGCATCGGGTGGCAAAATGTCGAAAATCTCCCGGCCAACCGGGAGAGCTTTCACCGAAAGTGCCGATTTTGCCGGGTATTAGCTGAAATTGGTTGCCATTTGACCCGTTTGGGATATAATATGTAGTTGTGTTTTTATGCTATTGCTTTTGATAGAGGGAGGAATCTCCGTATGCAGCAGACCAAGCTGAGAAATGTGGCCATTATCGCCCACGTCGACCACGGCAAGACCACCCTGGTGGACGCCATGCTCCAGCAGAGCGGCGTCTATCGGGAAAATCAGGAGGTCGTGGATCGGGTTATGGACTCCGGCGACCTGGAGCGGGAGCGGGGCATCACCATTCTGGCCAAGAATACCGCCGTCACCTACGGCGACACCAAGATCAACATCGTGGACACCCCGGGCCACGCCGACTTCGGCGGCGAGGTGGAGCGCATCCTGAAGATGGTCAACGGCGTCATCCTGCTGGTGGACGCCGCCGAGGGCCCCATGCCCCAGACCCGTTTCGTCCTCTCCCGGGCCCTGGAGCTGGGCCACCGGGTCATCGTGGTGGTCAACAAGATCGACCGCCCCGACCAGCGCATCCACGAGGTCATCGACGAGGTGCTGGAGCTGCTGATGGATCTGGACGCCACCGACGAGCAGCTGGATTCCCCCATGCTCTTCTGCTCCGCCCGGGCAGGCACCGCCTCCTATTCCCCTGAGGTGCCGGGCACCGACCTGAAGCCCCTGTTCGACACCATCCTGGAGTATATCCCCGCCCCCGAGGTGGATCTGGAGGCCCCCTTCCAGATGCTGGTCTCCTCCATCGACTACAACGAGTTTGTGGGCCGCATCGCCGTGGGCCGCATCGAGCGGGGCACCATCCAGCAGAACCAGGAGATTGTAGTCTGCAACTATCACGATCCGGATAAGGTCTCCAAAAAGATGAAGGCCACCGCCCTGTTCCAGTTCGACGGCCTGGCCCGGGTGCCTGCCGAGTCCGCCGAGGCGGGCAATATCATCGCCCTGTCCGGCATCGGCGACATCACCATCGGCGACACCATCTGCGCCCCCGATGCGGTGGAGCCCCTGAGCTTTGTCAAGATCTCTGCCCCCACCATGGAGATGACCTTCTCGGTCAACGACTCCCCCTTCGCCGGCAAGGACGGCAAGTACGTCACCAGCCGTAACCTGCGGGACAGGCTCTTCCGGGAGACGCTGAAGGACGTATCCATCCGCATCAGCGAGGTGGAAAACGCCACCGACTCCTTCAATGTGGCCGGCCGGGGTGAGATGCACCTGTCCATCCTCATCGAGACCATGCGCCGGGAGGGCTATGAGTTCCAGGTCTCTCCCCCCCGTGTCCTCTACCGGGAGATCGACGGTCAGAAGTGCGAGCCCATCGAGCGGCTGGTGCTGGACGTGCCCTCCGACTATGTGGGCGCTGCCATCGAGGCCCTGGGTACCCGCAAGGGCGAGCTGGTGGACATGACTCCGGTGGGCAACCGGATGAAGGTGGAGTTTTTGATCCCCTCCCGGGGCCTCTTCGGCTACCGGAATGAGTTCCTCACCGCCACCAAGGGCGAGGGTATCATGACCTCCGTCTTTGAGACCTACGCCCCCTACAAGGGCGACCTGCAGCGCCGGAACACCGGCTCCCTCATCGCCTACGAGACCGGCGAGGCGGTGGCCTACGGCCTGTTCAACGCCCAGGACCGGGGCGCACTGTTCATCACCGCCGGAACCCCCGTCTATGAGGGCATGGTGGTGGGCGTCTCCCCCAAGCTGGAGGACATCACCGTCAACGTCTGCAAGAAAAAGCAGCTGACCAACATGCGGGCCTCCGGCTCCGACGAGGCCCTGCGTCTCATCCCCGCCCGGCAGATGAGCCTGGAGCAGTGCCTGGAGTTTCTGGCGGACGACGAGCTGCTGGAGGTCACCCCCCACAACCTGCGTCTGCGCAAGCGGATTCTCAACCACGAGCTGCGGATGAAGGCTCTCAAGGGCCATAAGAGCTAAAGACAGGCAGAAAGCTGAAATTCGCCTGATTTTCCCAATTTTTCCGCCCATCTCCCCCTTGACAAGAGGGAGATGGGCGTTTATAATATTCACGCACAATAAAGAAGGAACGGTATCCCGTCCTCACCTGCCGCCCGAAGGCGTCTGGTCAACATTGGTTTTTGATCTTCCGGCGTATGCTGGGGGTGCCATGCGGATACCGTCTCCGGTATTCGCGTTTTATTTTTCTGGGAGGTGTTTTCGCATTAGCAGCACGACGCATCAGATCAACGAAGAAATTCGTGACAAGGAAGTCCGTCTGATTTCCGCAACCGGCGAGCAGCTGGGCATTATGTCCGCCCGGTCCGCTCTGGAGATTGCCGCCAAGCAGGATCTGGATCTGGTCAAGATCTCCCCCAAGGCGACCCCTCCGGTGTGCAAGGTCATGGACTATGGCCGCTTCCGTTTCGAACAGGCCAAGCGGGACAAGGAAATCCGCAAGAACCAGCATGTGGTGGAGATCAAGGAGATCCGCATGTCTCCCGGCATCGACGTGGGTGACTTTAACGTCAAGCTCCGCAATGCCAAGAAGTTCCTGTCCGAGGGCAACCGGGTCAAGGTAGCTGTCCGTTTCCGGGGCCGCGAGATGGCCCACACGGAGATTGGCGCCGATCTGCTGGGGCGTTTCGCTGAGGAGTGCGGCGACGTGGCCAACCTGGATAAGAAGCCGAATATGGAGGGCCGGCACATGATCATGTTCCTGTCCCCCAAGACGGCCAAGGAGCTCTCCGCGGCCGGCAAGAAGACTGGCGAATCCAAAGAGTAAACCGTGGCGGAGGTTCCGCCTGACGAAAGGAGAACATTCATCATGCCTAAGATGAAAACCCATAGCGGCGCAAAGAAGAGATTTGCCCTCACCAAGAACGGCAAGGTCAAGCGCGCCCATGCCTTCAAGTCCCACCTGCTCAACGGTCACGGCAAGACCACCAAGCGGAAGAGAGGCCTCCGGAAGGGTGCCTATGCGGATGTGACCAACGCTGCCACCATCCGCGAGATGATTCCCTACAAATAAGAGATAAGGAGGCAATTGAACAATGGCTAGAGTGAAACGCGCGATGATGACGCGCAAGAGACGCAATAAGGTTCTGAAGCTGGCAAAGGGCTACTGGGGCTCCAAGAGCAAGCATTTTAAGATGGCCAAGCAGGCCGTTATGAAGTCCGGCAACTACGCCTACATCGGCCGTCGCCAGAAGAAGCGCGACTTCCGCCGCCTGTGGATCACCCGGATTTCCGCCGCCTGCAAGCTCAACGGCCTGAACTATTCCAGCTTTATGCACGGCCTGAAGCTGGCCGACGTGCAGATTGACCGCAAGATGCTCTCCGAGCTGGCTGTCAACGACGCCGCCGCCTTTGCTCAGCTGGCTCAGCTGGCCAAGAGCAAGCTGGCCTGACTTTCGCAAACCAAACAGCGTGATAGCTCCAGGGCTGTCACGCTGTTTTTTTGATTTCTCCTGTAATGAAGGGACGAGCTATGCGTCCAATAGACAGAGAGAGGTGAGATCATGGAGTCATTTGACGGTCTGTACCGGCAGTACGCCCGGGAGGTCTACCGGTTCGCCCTGTCCCTGTGCCGGGATGAGCACCTGGCGGAGGACATCACTCAGGAGACCTTTCTCAAGGCGCTGAAGCATTTGGAGGACTTCCGGGGCCAGTGCCAGCTGAAAACCTGGCTGTTCCAGATCGCCCGGAACGAGTGGGTTTCCCGCTGCCGGAAGGACAGGCGTCTCACCGCTCTGGAGGACTGTCAGGAGCAGGCGGACAGAGCCTGCCTGGAGGAACAGCTCTCTGACCGGGAGGCCGCTTTCGCAATCCACCGGCGGCTTCATGCGCTATCAGAGCCCTATAAGGAAGTATTCACCCTGAGGCTCTTTGGGGAGCTGTCCTATGCCCAGATCGCGGAGCTGTTTGGAAAGAGTGAGAACTGGGCCAGGGTGACCTTTTACCGGGCAAAGCAAAAGCTAAAGGAGGAATCAAAATGAACGTCTCATGTGAGGTCATACAGGATCTGCTGCCCCTGTATGAGGACGGCGTGTGCAGCCAGGCGTCCCGGGCTCTGGTGGAGGAGCATCTGCGCACCTGCCAAGACTGCGCGGCTGTGCGCGAAGCGATGGAACAGCCCATCGTGCCCCCTCCGGTGGAGGTGGATGATGCCAATCCTCTGCGGGCGCTGAAACGGGTCACGCAAAAGCGGAGAGTCGCGCTCTGCTGCGCCTGTGCCGCCCTTGCGGCGCTGTTGGGCGTGTTTCTCTTCTTTTCCCTCCGCTTTGGGTGGGTCTCCAACGTACCGCCGGAGCAGGTGGAATTGCTGCAAACCGTGGAAAACGAGGATGGCTCCCGAACCATCTCCCTTCAGATCAGCTGTAATGGGCAGGTACTGCTTGGCAGGGAAGTGAACCAGGACGTACAGCAGAACGCCGACGGCTCGGCGGTCGTCATGCTCAGCCTCCGGCGGGAGTGGAGGCTGATTCATCTGCAAAAGGAGGAACGGGAGCAGCTTTCCCAGGGCTATGAGAACTTTGAGGTCACCGTGCCTTCCAATACGCAGCGGATCATTTTTGTCGCGTCGGATACCGGAAAATGGGAGACGATCTGGGAGAAATAATATCCCGCCACCTTGTTCAGGCGTGCAGCCGCTTTCAGTGCGGGGAAGCACCGGATTTCTGCGGAGATCAGGTGTTTTTCTTTTCCAGCCCGGGTTCCGGCGCTATCCTCTCATTGCAATCGGCCCTGCGAGGCATTATAATAAATAACACCATACACAATTTCTGCCTTTTGGGGGTGCCCCTGTGTTTTCTCGACTGCTGGAGCGTATCACGCCCGCCCGGGTGATCATCCTGGGCTTTCTTCTGATCATTCTGACCGGCGCCCTGCTGCTGAGTCTGCCCTGGGCCAGCCGGGCGGGGGAGTGGACCCCATTCCTGGACGCCCTGTTTACCGCCACCTCCGCCACCTGCGTCACCGGCCTGGTAGTCTACGACACCGTCCAGTACTGGAGCATCTTCGGCCAGCTGGTCATCCTCGTTTTAATCCAGATTGGCGGCATGGGCGTCGTCACCGTGGCGGTAGCCATCTCCATGCTCTCCGGACGGAAGATCGGCCTCAAGCAGCGCTGGATTATGCAGGAGTCCATCTCCGCCCCTCAGGTGGGCGGCATTTTGAAGATGACCAACCGGATTTTACGGGGCACCATCTGCATCGAGGGGCTGGGGGCCCTGCTGCTGGCCATCCGTTTTGTCCCCAAGCTGGGCGTTCCTCAGGGGCTGTGGTTCAGCGTCTTTCACTCCATCTCCGCCTTCTGCAACGCAGGCTTTGACCTCCAGGGCGGTTCCGGCGCCTTTTCTTCCCTTACCGGCTATGCCCCGGATCCCCTGGTCAACCTGGTCATCATCGCCCTCGTCGTGGTGGGCGGCATCGGCTTTCTCACCTGGGACGATGTGACCCAGCACAAGTGGCACTTCCGGGCGTACCGGCTCCAGACCAAGCTGGTGCTCGCCACCACCGCCCTGCTGCTGGCCCTCCCCGCCCTTTTCTTTTTCTGCTACGAGTTCTCACGCCCGGTCTGGGAGGGGATGCCTTTGGGAGAGCGGATTCTGGCCTCCCTCTTCCAGTCCATGACCACCCGTACCGCCGGCTTTAACACGGTGGATCTCACCCAGTTCAGCGAGAGCAGCCTGCTGATCATGATTCTGCTCATGCTGGTGGGCGGCTCTCCCGGCTCCACTGCCGGCGGCTTCAAGGTCACCACCCTGGCTGTCCTGGTACTCTCCGCCGTCTCCGTCTTCCGCCAGAAGGGCAGCACCCAGGCCTTCGGCCGGCGGCTGGCTCCGGAGGTGCTGCGTAGCGCAGTGACCATCCTCGTCCTCTATCTGGCTCTGTTTCTCTCCAGCGGCATTCTCATCAGCTGTGTGGACAATGTGCCCCTGCTCTCCGCCCTCTTTGAGACCGGCTCCGCCATCGCCACCGTGGGCCTCACCCTGGGCCTGACCCCCGGGCTCAGTGCCCTCTCCCATCTGGTGCTCATCTTCCTCATGTACTGTGGCCGTGTGGGCGGCCTGACCCTGATTTTTGCCGTTGTTAATACCGACCGCACACCGGCCCAGCTCCCCCAGGAGCGGGTGACCGTGGGATAAGAAAGGAAGGCTGTCTATGAAATCTGTACTGCTCATTGGCCTGGGCCGCTTCGGCCGCCACATGGCCGTCAAGCTCCGGGAGCTCCACCACCAGGTGCTGGCGGTGGACAAGGACGAGGAGCGGGTGAATGAGGCGCTGAAATATGTGACCCACGCCCAGATCGGTGACAGCACCAACGAGGACTTTATCGCTTCCCTGGGGGTGGCGGATTTTGACGTCTGCGTGGTGGCCATCGGCGATGACTTCCAGAGCTCGCTGGAGACCACTGATCTGCTCAAGGTCCACGGGGCCAAATTTGTGGTGGCCCGGGCCGCCCGGGACGTCCAGGCTAAGTTCCTGCTCCGCTGCGGCGCCGACGATGTGATCTATCCGGAAAAGCAGATGGCCTCCTGGGCCGCTGTCCGGTACAGTGCCGCCAATATCTTTGACTATATCGACATCACTGGAGACTACTCCATCTACGAAATCGCCGTACCCAGGCAGTGGATCGGAAAATCCATGTCTCAGCTGGCCATCCGGCAGAAGCATCGGGTCAACGTCCTGGGCATCCGCCGGGACGGAGAGCTGGACATTATGCCCACCCCCTCCCACACCTTTCAGCCCGGGGAGGCGGTCATGATTCTGGGAGCGGACAAGGATCTCAGAAATCTGATTTCGGAATAAGGGACATACTTCCCGCCAGACAAAAGCACCTCCTTACTGCCAGCGGCATATGCTAAGGCAGTAAGGAGGTCTGTTTATGTGCGGAATAGCCGGTTTTTGTGACTTTACCCGAGACAACCGGGGCCCTGGATGGCAGCTGGTGGGCTGGAGCATGGTGGAGACGCTGGCCTGCCGGGGGCCGGATGACCGGGGCCTGTGGCGGGATACCCATTGCCTGCTGGCTCACCGCCGTCTGGCGGTCATCGACCCTGCCCAGGGCCAGCAGCCCATGACCTGCACCCGGGAGGGGCGCACCTATGCCGTCTGCTACAACGGGGAACTGTACAACACCGACGCGCTGCGCAGCCGGCTGGCCTCCCTGGGCCATGCGTTTTCCACCCATTCAGACACCGAGGTGCTGCTCCATGCCTGCATGGAGTACGGGCCGGAGGTGGGGGAGTACTTAGAGGGGATCTTCGCCTTTGCCTTTTGGGACGGGGAGGAGCTGCTGCTGCTCCGGGACCGGTGCGGGGTAAAGCCCCTGTTCTTTGCCTGGGCGGACAAAACCCTGGTCTTTGCCTCGGAACCCAAGGCGCTTTTCCGCTACCCCGGCATCACCCCCCGGGCGGACCGGGAGACCTGGCAGGAGATTCTGGCGATCAATCCCGCCCGTACGCCAGGCCACGGGGTATTTGCCGGCATCTCTGAGGTGCCGCCCGGCCATATGCTCCGGATGCGACGGGAGGCCGCCGTCCTCTCCCGCTGGTGGACGCTGGAGAGCCTGCCCCATGAGGAGAATTATGAGGACACGGTGGCACACCTGCGCTGGCTGCTCACAGGAGCCATCCGGCGGCAGCTGGTCAGCGATGTGCCGCTGTGTACCCTCCTCTCCGGCGGGCTGGACTCCTCTATCATCACCGCAGTGGCTGCCCGGGAATATGATGCCCAGGGCAGGCCGCCCCTGGAGACCTACTCCTTCGACTACACCGGCAACCGGGAATTTTTCCATGCCAGCGCCTTCCAGCCGGATGCCGACTGGCCTTGGGTGGAGCGGATGAGCCAGGCCTTTGGAACCCGGCACCGGGTACTCACCTGCCCCCAGGAGCCGCTGGTGGAGCTGCTGGAGGCGGCCACAGAGGCCCGGGATTATCCCGGCATGGCGGATGTGGACTCCTCCCTCCTCTACTTCTGCCGAGAGATCCGGAAACATCACACCGTGGCCCTCTCCGGGGAGTGCTCCGACGAGATTTTCGGGGGCTATCCCTGGTTCCACCGGAAGGAGATGCTGGAGAGCGACACCTTCCCCTGGTGCATGGACTTCTCCGCCCGGACGGCGGTGCTGGACAAAGGCATTGTCCAGGGGCTGGAGCTGGAGGAATACGCCCGGTTCCGCTGCCGGGAGAGCCGGGTGGAGACCCCCCGGCTGGAGGGAGAGGCCCCGGAAGAGGTGCTCCGCCGGGAGATCGGCTGGCTCAACCTGAACTGGTTCATGACAAACCTGCTGGACAGGAAGGACCGGATGAGCATGTACTCCGGCCTGGAGGTGCGGGTGCCCTTCTGCGACCACCAGCTGCTGGAATACGTCTGGAATATCCCCTGGGAGATGAAGAGCAAAGACGGGGTACGCAAGCAGGTACTGCGGGACGCCGCCTTCGGACTGCTGCCGGAGGACGTGCGCCTGCGGCCCAAGTCCCCCTATCCCAAGACCCACAATCCCCTCTTTGAGCAGCTGGCCAAGGCCCGACTGCGGGAGATCCTCTCCGACCCCAACGCCCCCATCCACAATGTGGTGGACCACCGGGCTTTGGAGCAGGGCCTGCTGGCGGACGCCGGGGACTATGGAAAACCCTGGTTTGGTCAGCTCATGGCAGGGCCTCAGATGATCGCCTGGCTGATTCAGCTCAACCACTGGATGGTCACCTACCAGTTGACATAATCCTAAAACGGAAAAGGAAACAGTTCCTTTCCGAAAATGGGCGATGGCAAGCGCAGAATGAGCCCCCGGCAAAGCCGGGGGCCCACTTTATGGAATAGCCAGTTCAGAAAGAGCTCAGCACTTCTCGAAGATGGTGGCAACGCCCATGCCGCCGCCGATGCACAGGGTAGCCAGACCCTTTTTGGCCTCCGGCCGCTTCTGCATCTCGTGGAGCAGGGTGACGATGATCCGGGCACCGGAAGCGCCCACGGGGTGACCCAGAGCGATGGCGCCGCCGTTGACGTTGACCTTGCTCATGTCAAAGTTCAGCTCACGGGCCACGGCAATGGACTGGGCGGCAAAGGCCTCGTTGGCCTCCACCAGATCCATGTCCTCAATGGTGAGGCCGGCCTTGCTCAGAGCCTGACGGGAGGCGGGGACAGGGCCAACACCCATGATCTTGGGATCCACGCCGCCCTGACCGTAGGAGACCAGCTTGGCCATGGGCTTCAGGCCGTACTTCTCCACAGCCTCAGCGGAGGCCAGGACGATAGCGGCGGCGCCGTCGTTGATGCCGGAGGCGTTGGCGGCGGTGACGCGGGCGGAGTGATCCTCCACCTCCTGAGCGCCGGTCATGTCGAAGGTCATGGTGACCTTGTCCAGGCTGTTGTCAGCGGTGGTGGGGAAGCAGGGCTTCAGCTTGGCCAGACCCTCGGCGGTGACACCGGCGCGGGGGAACTCGTCCACCTTGAAGTCCACCATCTGGCGCTTAACCTTGATGGGCACGGGAACAATCTCGTCCTCGAACTTGCCGGCAGCCTGAGCGGCCTCGCACTTCTGCTGAGAGGAGGCGGCGAAGGCGTCCAGCTCTTCCCGGGTGATGCCCCAGATGTCGCAGATGTTCTCAGCGGTGGAGCCCATGTGGTAGTTGTTGTACACGTCCCACAGGCCGTCATTGACCATGGTGTCCACCATGGTGGTGTTGAACATCCGGGCGCCGCCGCGGGCGGTGGGGACAGCGTAGGGAGCCATAGTCATGTTCTCGGTGCCGCCGGCCACAATGATGTCGGCATCGCCGGCGGAGATGGCGCGGGCGCCCTCGATGACGCTCTTCATGCCGGATCCGCAGACCATGCCCACGGTGTAGGCGGGCACGTTCATGGGGATGCCGGCCTTCAGGGAGACCTGACGGGCCACGTTCTGGCCCTGGGCAGCGGTGAGAATGCAGCCGAACATGACCTCATCCACGTTCTCGGGAGCCACGCCGGCCCGCTTCAGGGCCTCCTTGACGACGATGGCGCCCATATCGGCGGGCTTCACGTTGGACAGAGAGCCCTGGAACTTGCCGATGGCGGTACGGCAGCAGTTGACAACATAAATGTCTTTCATGTCAATGACCTCCATAGATCGTAATTTCATAGGGTGGAGATTGTTCATTCTTTAACAATCTCATTATAGACCTGCGTGAATGAAATAGCAATAGGGAAAGGGCAGATTTGATAAAAATTTCACAGGTAAAATTGGGCCGCAGACAGCGCAGGCTCAGCAGAGCTTTGCCCCGGCGGGGACGGCGTCATCCAGCATGACCAGATTGAGCTGCCCGTCCTTTTCGGCGGAGAGCAGCATGCCGTTGGACTCCAGACCCATCATCTTCCGGGGAGCCAGGTTGGTCACCGCCACCAGCGTCTTGCCCACCAGCTCCTCTGCGGTATAAAAAGCGGCAATGCCGGAGAGAATCTGCCGGTCGGCGCCGGAGCCGTCATCCAGCTGGAAGCAGAGCAGCTTTTTGGACTTCTTCACATTGGAGCAGGCCTTGACCTTGACCACAGTCATCTCCACCTTCTCGAAGTCGTCGAAGGCGATCTGCGCCTTGGGGGCGGGCTCCTCCGCAGCAACGGGGGCGGGGGCAGGTACGGGGGCCTCGGGAATCACAGGGACATTCAGTTCTTCAGACATCGGTATTCTCCTTTCGTATGGGGGCGGTGTCCTGGATAGGCTCCAGGGCCACGGACCAGAACCAGACCAGCTGGGAGGCCAGGGACAGTTGGTATTCCACGGACATGGGCGCAGCCAGTCCGGGGCAGAGGACGAGGACGGACAGCAGGGCCAGCAGGCGGGAGAGATCCCATTTCCGGGGCCGGTAGACCCGGCCTGCATAGGCCAGCCAGCTCCAGGCGGTCAGCAGACCGGCCAGTATAGGCCATAGGTAGGTCTCCCAGCTGGGACAGGAGCCGTACTGGTGATAAAAAGCCACCAGCCAGTAGCAGTCGGTGAAAACAGGAAAGAGCAGCAGACTGGTGTACCGGCTGCTGTCGGTCTTCCGGTCCAGCGCCAACACCGCCAGCGCGCCCCCGTTGAGCACCAGCAGTACGCCCAACACCAGAGGAATCGGGCTGAATCCGGGCAGTATGCTTCTGATCAGCAAAATGCCGGAGGCGGCGGAGAGCACACCAGAGAGCACACGGAGGACAACCAGAGGCAGAGACTGGGGCCGCAGGCCGGGCGTCCCCTTCAGGCTGGGCCAGATCAGCAGGATCAGAATCAGGGCGCACAGCACCAGAAAGACGGCAAACAGCCCCACCAAGCCGCCGCTGGACACCAGCTGAGTCGCCGGATCATAAATCATGGCCCAGATCCAGCGCCAGAACAGAAGGCAAATTCCCCCCATCCCCAGGGCCAGCCAGGGGCAGAGCTTTTCTTTGGTCACATCAATCACATCCCGAAAAAGATCTCGCTTTTACAAACGGGCTGGGTACAGTGTACCACATTGGTCAAAAATTGCAACGGAAAGGAGCGGGTAAGAACGCATCTTGTTCTTTGCATGGCAGAGCGCAGGATTCACATTCCGCTCCGCCCCTGCGCTGTGTGCCGAAAAGAGCCCTGCGGGGAAAATCGGCCTTTCTTGCCATTTTTCCCGGTCTGTGGTACCATATCAGCACAGACTTACCCAAGGAGGCCTTCTCTATGGCCAACCATTCCAAAAAGCGGGGCAAGCAGGGCGGAAAGGCCACGCCTCTGGCTACCCTGTTCGCCCTGATTTTCTTTCTCGCCGCCCTGATCTATTACGAGGCGCCTCAGCTGCTGGATCAGTTCTCTCCCCAGGCCGTCCAGCCGGTGACCGAGGGCGGACTCACCGTCCACTTTCTCGACGTGGGCCAGGGGGATGCCGCGCTGCTGCTCAGCGGCGGAGAGAGCATGTTGATTGACGGCGGCCCCCGATCCGCCTCAGAGGAGCTGCTGGCCGATCTGGAGCGGCTGGGGGTGGATCAACTGGACTACCTGGTAGCCACCCATCCCCATGAGGATCACATCGGCGGCCTGCCCCAGGTGGTGGAGACGCTGCCGGTGGAGCGGTGCTGGATGCCGGACGATGTGGCGGACAGCAAAATTTATGAGGATTTTCTTCTGGCGCTGGACGAGGGGGATGTGAGCGTCACCATCCCGGAGGTGGGAGACAGCTTTACCTTTGGAGACTGCACCGTCACCGTACTGGCCCCTATTCAGATCGCGGAGGATCACAACAACAACTCCCTGGTACTCAAGGTGGTCTGCGGAGAAACCAGCTTTCTCTTCACTGGCGACATGGAAGAGGATGAGGAGGAGGACCTGCTGGCGGCCCGGAGCGACCTCTCTGCCGATGTGCTCAAAGTGGCCCATCACGGCTCCGCTTACACCAGCAGCACCCGTTTTCTCCAACAGGTGGAGCCGGAGCTGGCAGTCATCTCCTGCGGGGAGGGCAATAGCTACGGACACCCCCATGCTGAGCTGGTGCAGCGGCTGGAATACCTGGAGATTCCCATCTACCGTACCGATCTCCAGGGGGAGATTACTGTCTCTTCAGACGGGACGCAGATTTCAGTCAGTACAGAGCGGGAGGCAGCGGAATGATTTATACGGTGGATCGCATTGAGGGGGACCGGGCGGTGCTGGAGGATGAAAACCGGCAGATGTCGGATCTCTCGCTGGCGGAGCTCCCAGCCGGACTCCGGGAGGGAGACCTGCTAGAGCGGACTTCGGCGGGCTGGACGCTGCGGCCGGAGCTCCGTGAGCAGCGCCTGGCCCGAAACCGGGCATTGCTGGAGAAACTGAAGCGCAGGAACCGATGAGACCGGTTCCTGCGCTTCAGACTGTCAGAAAAGTACTTTTTGCAAATTTCGAGGCGGGCTAAAAGTTCAGGAAGCTCTCCGCAGGAGTTTTGTTGCGTCAGCAACAAAATAAAGTAAAATATGTGCTTTTA
>JBJDXS010000059.1:0-29662 GCA_051866815.1 Candidatus Onthomonas sp.
CCACGGGGGAGGAGTCCATATAGGCGGTGGCGATGCCGGTGGTCAGGTTGGTGGCCCCGGGGCCGGAGGTGGCGAAGCACACCCCCACCTTGCCGGTGGAGCGGGCGTAGCCGTCGGCGGCGTGGGAGGCCCCCTGCTCGTGGGCGGTCAGCACATGGTGTATCTTGTCCTTGTAGTTGTACAGCTCGTCATAGAGGTTGAGGATGGTACCGCCGGGATAGCCGAAGACGGTGTCCACCTCCTGCTCCAGCAGGCACTCCATGATGGCTTGGGTGGCACGAATTTTCAATGGGAGACCTCCTCCTGTTTCATTCCATAATCGGTATCAAATCTTTCCGCTGCCCTTCTGCAGGGCGATAACGCCGGTGCGAGCCAGCTCCAGGATGGAGAAGGGCCGCAGCATGGCTTCAAACGTGTTCACCCGGTCCGGGGTGTCAGACAGCTCCAGGGTGAGGGTGGTGGGAGAGATATCCGCCACCTTAGCCCCCATCAGCTCGCAGATGGTCATAATGTCGGGGCGGGTCTTGGCGTTGGCGTTGACCTTGACCAGCACCAGCTCCCGGCCGATCAGCTTGTCCTCCTCCAGGTTGCGCACCTTGATGACCTCGATCAGCTTGTTGAGCTGCTTTTCCACCTGCTCCACCACGCTGTTGCCGCTGTCCACAATGATGGTGATCCGGGAGACGGCGGGGTCGTCGGTGACGCCCACCGCCAGGGACTCAATGTTGAAGGCCCGGCGGGAGAAGAGACCGGTAATTCGGTTCAAAACGCCGGCCTGGTTTTCCACCAGAACGGAAATGGTCTGTCTCATCCTCTCTCCCTCCTTTAGTCGTTGGTAGTGGCCTTGGGATCCACCATACAGATGAGCAGGAAGCTGCCCGGGGCGTTCAGCAGCTCATCCAGTGCATCGTCCACCTGATCGTCCTCGGTGATCACCCGGCTGGGAATGCCGTAGGCGTTGGCAATCGTCGTAAAGTCCGGGGAGCCATCCAGGGCCACCCCGAAGGGGCCGGCGGGGTAGGTGGGGGTATCCTGAATCTGCCGCACCAGGCCCAGGACGTTGTTCTGCAGCAGGATGATCTTGATGTCCAGATTAGCCGCCCGGACGGCTGCCAGCTCGTTAAACGCCATCTGGAAGCTGCCGTCGCCGCAGATGACCACCGTCTGCCGATTGGGCTGAGCCACCTTGACACCGACGGCGGCAGGCAGGGCGTAGCCCATGGTGCCGAGGCCGCCGCTGGTCAGAAACCGCGCCCCCTCCAGCTGCAGATGCCGGCAGGCCCAGATCTGATTCTGGCCCACATCGGCCACCACCACGGCGTTATACTGGAGCTTGCGGCTAAGCTGCCGCATCAGGTGGCCCGGGAACACATAGCCGGGGGTGGTGGGGAAGGTGCGGTGGCGCACCTCGTAACGGAGCTCCTGGAGCCGGGTGAGCCACTCAGTCTGGCCCCCAGTCTGGGCCCGCTCCAGCAACTGGTGGAGAATCACCTTGACGTCGCCCACCACGGGGATCTCCGCCGTCATATTCTTGCCGATCTCGGCGGGGTCTACGTCGATATGTACGATGGACATCCGGCGCTCCAGCTCGTCCGGCGCGAGGATGGCCCGGTCTGCCACCCGGCAGCCCACCATGATCAGCAGATCCGACTTGGCCAAGGCCTTGTTGGCCGCCTTGCTGCCGAAGGCGCCGATCATGCCCATGTTCAGGGGATGCGCCGAGGGCATCAGGGACAGGCCCATCATGGTGGTGACCACCGGGATGGAGGTGCGCTCGGCAAATTCCGTCAGCTCCTGCTGGGCGTTTGCCAGAAAGACGCCGCCGCCGGCGCAGATCACCGGCCGCTCCGCCTGGGCGATGGCTCCGATGACCCGCTTGATCTGCATGTCGTTGCCCCGGACGCTGGGCTTATAGCTGCGGATGCTCACCTTTTCCGGATAGCTGTATTCCTTCAGCTTTTGGTTCTGGATGTCAATGGGCAAGTCGATGAGCACCGGGCCGGGCCGGCCGGTGGAGGCGATGTGGAAGGCCTCCGCCACAATGCGGGGAATGTCATCGGCGCTTTTCACCAGATAGCTGTGCTTGGAGAAGGGGGCGCAGGCGCCGGTGATGTCCACCTCCTGAAAGATGTCCCGGCCCAGCAGATGGCTGGGCACCTGGCCGGTGATGGCCACCATGGGGATGGAGTCCATATAGGCGGTGGCGATGCCGGTAATCAGGTTGGTGGCTCCCGGGCCGGAGGTGACCATGCACACGCCCACCTTACCGGTCACCCGGTAATAGCCGGACGCCATGTGGCCGGCATTCTGCTCCGTACGCACCAGAGTATAGCCGATCTCCGGCGCAGAGGCCAGAGCGTCTACCGCAGGGCAGATAGTTGCCCCCGCGTATCCAAAGATATGCTCCACGCCTGCCCGTTTCAGGCTCTCAATCAGTGCCTGCGCACCAGTCATATCACTGCACCTCCATTATTCCAAACAAAATGCAAGCATTTTGTTTGAGGCAGCCCTCCTTCGCGCACTCGCTGCGCTCGCACACTCGGAGGGCTGAGCGGTGCCTTTTTGCCGGCACAGGTCCGGCTAAAAAGGCTTTCCTGCATTTTCTTAAATTTCATTTGGGTCCTGCGCCGAGCTTCCGGCGGCAGGGCGTAAAAAAACGCCCCGTCCCGACTTAGGACGAAGCGATCACTCCGTGGTACCACCTAAATTCATGGATGTGCTGTGAATTGACTATGAGCACGCCCATGCACTCACTTTCTCTGTAACGGGAGAAAACCGGCTGAGCCTACTGCCCATTTGGGGTTCGGTCAGCTGCTCCCGGGTGACATTCGGCAGGGACCGTGCAGATGCTTGCAGCAGGCGCATCCTCTCTGAGGCAGTGGGTCCGGGCTTACTCTCCCGATCAACGCATTTGGTAATTGAACAATATCATATCCGTTCTCCTCCCTTTTGTCAAGTTTCAGTTTGCAAAAAAATGATTCTTTTGGGGCATTCCGCATAAAAGCAAAACGAATTGGCAACTCTGACAACATGTTTTACAGCAACTGTTTTCTTTGTTTCCACATACGCCACCCTGCCCCTCAAAGTTTTTTCGCGACTTTTACTGTTGCTATTGACTAACCAGCGGGGGACAAGCTATAATCTTAACAGGAATCATTCCTAATTAATTCCTGAATCGTTCTATTACCATTTTTTATTTGGAGGTATGTTTTTATGAAGAAGTATGTCTGCCCCATCTGCGGCTATGTTCACGAAGGCGATATGCCCGAGGGCTTTGTCTGCCCCCTGTGCAAGTGCCCCGGCAGCAAGTTTGTCGAGCAGGCCAGCGGCGAGATGAGCTGGGCCGCTGAGCATGTCATCGGCGTCGCCAAGGACGTGCCCGAGGAGATCAAGCAGGGCCTGCGTGAGAACTTCGCCGGCGAGTGCACCGAGGTCGGTATGTATCTGGCTATGGCCCGCGCCGCTCACCGCGAGGGCTATCCCGAGATCGGCCTGTACTGGGAGAAGGCCGCCTATGAGGAGGCTGAGCACGCTGCCAAGTTCGCCGAGCTGCTGGGCGAGGTTGTCTCCCCCTCCACCAAGGAGAACCTGACCGTCCGCGTTGAGGCCGAGAACGGCGCCACCGCCGGCAAGTTCGAGCTGGCCAAGAAGGCCAAGGAGCTGGGTCTGGACGCCATCCACGACACCGTCCATGAGATGGCCCGCGACGAGGCCCGTCACGGCAAGGCTTTCAAGGGCCTGCTGGAGCGTTACTTCAAGTAAGATTTCTGCCAGGACGGCGGGGCTTGTCCCCGCCGTTTTCTGTATCCCGAAAACACTGGCTAAGCCAGTAGTTTTCGGGATATAAAAAAGCGCTGCCCGGCAAGGGCAGCGCTTTTTTACACTTTACATCAGTCGCCGCTCATCAGCGCCTCCAGAGCAGAGGGCTTTATCGGCATAACCTCAACAATCTCATCCTGCGTGAGCACCTCACAGTAGATGTAGACATTGTCAATCTCGCTGTAATAGAAGTACTGGTTCTCGCCGGACAGAGAGGTGTCGTACTCAAAACCGATACTATTGAGATATTCGGTATATGTATCAAGCTCAGACGCACTATATGCGTAGCCGTACCACAGACACATATCCACATAGCCGTACTCAGTTTCGCCATCCTCCGTGATAGAGTACTGGCATTTCTGACCGGTCACCGTGCTGTAGGTGTTGATTGTGGAATAGTAATAGCTCAGATTATCGTCAAAGGGACTGTAGGAGCGGGAAGTCTCCTTGTTGTACCACTCCCGATACCCGGAGAGGGAGAGATTACGCTCCTGATCCAGATGGTCGAGCATCGCAATCTTAATCGCAAGGTTTGCATTCTGGCCGTTGGTGTAGGAGAACGCGTTCACGCCGACCACTTCACCATACACATTCACCAGCGGCCCTCCGCTGTTGCCGCTTGCAATGGAGGCATCCATCTGGATACATTCGATCTTACCGTGCATACGGTTCGTCGAGGAGACCGTACCGCCAGTGAAGGAGCCCTCCAGCACGCCGAGGGAGGATCCGACGGCATACACCGATTCGCCGGTCTTCACCTCTTTGCACAGCTCCAGATACGGAGTGTCGTTCAGATCAAGCTTCAGAAGAGCCAGATCGTACACCTTGCTGAAATCGATAATCTTGCTCACCGTATAGCTGCCGCCGTCAAAGATGTCAACCGTGATCTGCTCCGCGCCTTCAATCACATGATAATTGGTGACCAAAATTCCGTCACTGCTGATAAAGAAACCGGAACCGGTACTGTTGTCAGCGTTCACCGTTACGGTACGGCTGCTGACATACTCAGCCAATTCAACGCTTGTATATTCTTTCCTAACCGGTTCGTCAGGTTCCACAGCCTCATCCTGAGGCACGTCTGGCTCACTGGCTTCGGCCGGTTCATCAGCCGCATCAGATGCTTCAGCTGCGTCAGGCGCGTCAGTTCTGTCAGATGCTTCAGCCGTTTCAGACTCCGGTTTCTGGGATATAATACGTTTGGATGAGCCGCAGCCGGTCAGCAGTGAAAGCATCATCGCCGCGATCAACAAGGTCGACATAATTCTTCTGAAAGCCATATAGGTCATCTCCATTCTTTCTCAATGTAACGATTATAATGTCAATTTTTGTCAATGTCAATAGAACTCCTTGTTTTTTGCGCGCATTTCTGGTCATTTTTCGCAATACGCCAGAGGTCAGCGCTACCGCGGAAACCGGTCTCCCGAAATATCACTTGCTTTTCGCTATCCCTCTCGCTATAATAAATATGATATATGCTTTAGCACCCTTTTGCAGAAGGGCACTTGCAGTCTGACGCATGAAATGGCCTGGAACGAGGTCTGTCACGGCAAGGCATTCAAGGGTCTGCTGGAGCGTTACTTCAAATAAACCCATCATTGGAGGCAATTATTATGGATCTGAACGAAACTGTATGCTTCTGCGGCGGCGTCACTGTGGGTGACATCAAGGCCGCAGTCGAGGCCGGCAACACCACCCTGGAGGCTGTCCAGGAGGCCACCGGCGCCAGCACCCATTGCGGCGGCTGCGCGGATCGGGTGGCTGAGCTGATCGAGCAGTTCAAGTAAGTGAATCTACAGAAAGAGGACGAGCGTCTGCCCGTCCTCTTTTTCTTTTCTAAATGCGCAGGCCGACTTTCATCCTCCCAGCCGCACCGACAGGGGCAGCTCCAGTCCCCACTGCTCCAGCCGCGCCCCGTCCCGGAGCAGGTCTTTTGCCGAACCGTCCGCCGCCACCCGGCCCTCGTCCAGCACCACTGCCCGGTCACAGAGAGCCAGGGCCATGTCCAGGTCGTGAGTGGCCAGAATCAGCGCCTGAGGCAGGGCCTCCAGACATCGGGAGAGCCGTCTCCGGCCCCGGGGATCCAGAAAGGTGAAGGGCTCGTCCAGCAGAAGCAGGGCGGGCTCCATGGCCAGCACCCCGGCCAGAGCAGCCATCCGCTTCTCACCGCCGGAGAGGTGGTGGGTGAGCCGCTCCTTCAGTCCCCCGATGCCCAACCGCTCCAGGACGGCGTCCCGGCGTTGGGCCACCGTCTCCTCCGGCAGGCCCAAATTGCGCAGGCCGAAGGCCACATCCTCCCCCACTGTGGGGAGAAAAAGCTGATCCTCCGGGTTTTGGAATACCATCCCCGCCTTCTGGTGAAATTGGGTGCGGGTCTCCTTTGTCAGGGTAACGCCCTCCAGGGTCACAGTGCCCCTCTCCGGCAGGATTGCCCCCGCCAGGGTGAGCAGCAGGGTGGATTTTCCCGCCCCGTTGGCCCCCAGCAGGGCCACCCGCTCCCCGGGAAAGACGGAAAAGCTCACGTCATCCAGGGCAGGAGGCCTGCCCGGATAGGATACTGTGAGATGAGAGATGTTCAGCATGACGCTCCTCCTTCAGCCCATAAGCAGGCCGCCCAGGGCGGTGAGATCGTATCGCCGGAGCAGGCAGACCGTCCCGCAGACCACCGCCAGCAGCAGCCAATCCCGGAGGGCCATGGATCTTTTCTGCTCACTGTACCGGCCGGAAAAGCCCCGGCAGGTCATGGCAGTGTACACCCGCTCCGCCCGGTCAAAGCTGCGCAGCAGCAGCTGGCCCAGAAAGCTCCCCATGTCCTTCATCCGGATGCCCTTCTCTCCGTTGGCCCGGAGCCGGTAGGCCAGAGCCATCTGCCCCGCCTCCTCCAGCAGCACCGAGAGATACCGATAGGTCATGGCCAGCTGCATGCACAGCAAATCCGGCACATGGGCGGCAGAGAGCTGACTGCACAGGGCAGGAAAGCCGGTGGTGGCGATGAGCAGCAGCACCGCCGTCACTGAGAGGCCGGTTTTCATCAGAATGGAGAGGCAGGAGAGCAGGCCGTCGGTCACAATCAGGTTCCCCAGCCGGGTCACCGGAGTACGCAGAAAGAGCAGATTGCTCAGTGCCATCACCCCGCCAAAGGGCAGCGCCACCTTGAGCCGGTCCCACACCGGCCCCCAGGGGGTGTCGGACAGGGGCATCAGCAGCGCCGGCCAGAGGGCAAAGCCCACCAGCCGCCCCGGCTGAAGCAGCGGCACCGACAGCACCGCCGCCAAATAGGCCAGGGTAGCCCCCAGCTTCACCCCGGGATGCAGCCGGTGGAGGGGAGAATCGCCCTGGGCCAGCCGCTCCAGCTCGTCCATCTGAGTCAATGCCCGGCTCATCTGTGCCATATTCCCCCTCCTCCTTTCTCACGCCAAATGGGGCGGCAGCCTGCCGCCCCAAACCATTCCGATCTTATCGCGCCGTCTCCGCTTTTCTATGCTTCCGTGCCTTGGAGATCAGCACCCCGGCTCCGCCGGCCACAGCCAGCACGATGGCACTGCCCACCAGGCCGGAGACGGTGGTGCCCGCCGGATTCTCCTCGTCACCGGAGAAGGCGTAGTCCGGCAGCAGGGCGGTGGCATTCACCACGGCGGCGGAGGCATCATAGACGCCGCCCTCAGCCTCCAGTTCCTCCGAACCGGCAACCCCGGCAATTGACCACTCCAGGCCGTCCGGATTGGAGGAGGCGAACAGGGACAATCCCCCGCCCACCAGCACGGTGACCGCCAGCAGGGTGACCAGCACCTTTTTCAGCGGAAGATCCGTCCTCAGCTTCTCCTGGTGCAGATTGCACTCCAGCAGCTCCGGCCGGACGCTGTAGACATAGCAGAGCACCGCCGCCGTCACCAGGCCCTCCACCAGGCCGATGGCCAGATGGATGGGCTGCATCAGCAGCACAAAGCTGGAAAAGGGCAGGGCGGAGACGCCGGAGAGCGCCGTCTCCAGCACTACGCAGAAAGCCCCCAGCTGCAGGCCCAGCACCACGCTCAGCACCGAGGCCAGGGTGATTCGCCCTTTGGTCAGTCCCTTTTTCACAATCGGCCGGAAGATCAGGGGATAGGCAACCATGGCGGCACAGACGCCCATATTAAAGATATTGCAGCCCAAAGCCAACAGGCCGCCGTCGGCGAAAAAGAGGCACTGGATCACCAGCACCGCCGCCAGGGTGAGCAGCGCCGCCTCCGGCCCCAGCAGGGCTGCCAGCAGGATGCCGCCGCCGATGTGACCGCTGGAGCCGGTGCCGGGGATGGTGAAGTTAATCATCTGTCCGGCAAAGACAAAGGCCCCCATAACGCCCATGACGGGAATCTTCTTCTCATCCAGGCCCTCCTTGGAGAGCTTTTTCACGCTGTAAGCCATGGTTCCGGCGCTCACCGCCGCCATGGTCAGTCCCACCGTTGGGGACAACAGGGCGTCTGCCATATGCATGGATGCTTCCTCCTCTTTTGAGACATGTCTCAGGATAACCGGAGTATAGCACGCCGCAGCTCCCCTTCGGAAGCCCCCCATGGGGATAGAATTTTCCTCCGCTTGACAACCGGGCTCCGCCTCACTATAATTAACCCAATCTTTATTGGCCGAAGGAAGGATATCTTATGACGGCACAGATCACCATTACTGCGCTCTATTCCCTGGAACACACCCTGGCGAAGCCCCTGCTGGAGCAGTTTACCTATCCCTGGGAGGCTCTGGCTCAGATCGGGGACTTTGTCCGCGCCCTGGGCGAGACGCTGGATCCCGCCGTCTATGAGGAGATCGCCCCCCAGGTCTGGGTGGCGAAATCCGCCTCGGTGGCTCCCACCGCCACGATTAAGCCCCCCTGCATCATCGGCCCGGACACCGAGGTGCGGCCCGGCGCCTTTATCCGTGGCAATGTGCTGGTGGGCTCCGGTGCTGTAGTGGGCAACTCCACCGAGCTGAAAAACGTCATCCTCTTTGACGGGGTTCAGGTGCCCCACTACAACTATGTGGGTGACTCCATCCTGGGCTACAAGGCCCACATGGGAGCGGGCTCCATCACCTCCAACGTCAAGAGCGACAAAACCCTGGTGGTGGTCAAGTGCCCCGATGGCACAGCGCTGGAGACCGGCCGGAAGAAGTTCGGCGCCATGCTGGGCGACCGGGTGGAGGTGGGCTGCAACAGCGTGCTCAACCCCGGCACTGTCATCGGCCCGGACAGCAATGTATACCCCCTCTCCCCGGTGCGGGGAGTCATTCCGGCAAAGCACATTTTCAAGGCGTCCGGCAATATCGTGGCCAAATACTGAAAAAACGCGGACGGGAAAATCCCTGTCCGCATTTTTCATACAAAAAGCGCCCGTTCCCTGAGGGACGGGCGCTTTTCACACATCTGTCAGCGACAATCAGTCGTTCACATAGGGCAGCAGAGCCACCTGGCGGGCACGCTTGATAGCCACGGTCAGCTGACGCTGATGCATGGCACAGGTGCCGGTGGTCCGACGGGGCAGGATCTTGCCCCGCTCAGACAGGTAGCGGCGCAGCTTGCCGGTGTCCTTATAATCGATGGTCTCCACCTTGTCGGCGCAGAAGGAACAGACCTTTCTGCGCTTACGGCCACGAGCCTTATCAAAAGCCATTGTTCAAGTCTCCTTTCGTTGAGATAGGACGTAAACTTCCAATCAACGTCCGTTTAGAACGGCAGTTCGCCGTCATCATCGCTCAGTTCTGCGAACTCAGACACAGCCGGAGCAGCGGGTGCGCTGTAGCCGTTGTTCTGAGGTGCAGCGGGGGCATAGCCGCCGCCGAAGCCGCCGTTCCCGTAGGAATTGCCGCCCCGGTTGGCATAGCTGCCGCCGTCGCCGTCCCGCTTGGAATCACCGAAGTAGACGTTCTCCGCCACCACTTCGGCGCTGCGGCGCTTGTTGCCGTCCCGATCCTGCCAGTCCCGGATCTGCAACCGGCCCTCCACCACTGCCATGCGGCCTTTGGAGAAATACTTGCTGACAAACTCAGCGGTATTCCGCCAGGCGACGATGTCAATGAAGTCGGTGGCTCGCTGACCGGTGGACTTATCGGCGAAATCCCGATCCACTGCCAGGGAGAAGGACGCCACAGCGGTGCCGGTCTGTGTCCGGCGCAGCTCAGGGTCCCGGGTGAGACGGCCCATTAGAATAATGCGATTGAGCATATCCGTGCCTCCTTAGGCGTCGAGCTCGACGACCATGGAACGGATGACGCCGTCGGTAATGTTGAAGTTACGACCCAGCTCAGCGGGGAACGCAGGAGCGGAATCGAAGGTCATGAGGACGTAGTAGCCCTCGTTCTTGTGATCGATGGGATAAGCCAGACGGCGCTTGCCCCACTCGCTGACCTCGGTCAGAGTGGCGTTCTGCTCCACCAGATTTTTGAACTTTTCCACGATCGCGGCGATGGACTCCTCCGCCAGGGCGGCGTCGATGATATACATCGCCTCATACTTACCAGTGACCTTTGCCATGTTTGCACCTCCTTATGGACTATATGGCCCTTTCCTGCCGAAAAGGGCAAGAGAAGTTCGGCCCTTCGCAGGGCCGTGCTTTTACATTCTAACAGATTTTGAGGGGTTGTCAAGGAAAATTTCCCTCTTTTTCAGAAAAAAATGCCCGGAGACAGCCAAAAGAGGCCGTCTCCGGGCAGGATGAAATACAATGGACGGAAAGCTTATCTGCTCTGCTCCGCGAGCCACTGCCACAGGCTGACGCCGTTCTCCTCACACTGGTTGTTGAAGAAATACAGCCAGGACCAGTGACCGATGTACTGGTAGGGGGAGCCGTCCTCGCCGGCATACAGGCCGGTGGTGTCGTGGACGTCCTCAAAGATGCTGGTGTGGACGTCGGCCCCCAGCGTCTGCAGCCGCTGGATCGTGGGAATCTCATAGCTGTCCGGCGGCACCACTTCATCGTTTTCGGCATAGACGAACCAGACGGGCAGATCCTTGAGGCCCTCCAGCTGAGCATCGGTGATGCCCGCATCCAGATAGGCCTCGCAGATGGGGAAGGCGGCGGCAAAGTAGTCCGGATAGTTCAGGATCAGATCCATGGTCATGTAGCCGCCGTTGGAGCAGCCGCCCACATAGATCCGGTTGGGATCGATGCCGGGATTGGCTTCCACATAGCTGTCGATGAGCTCCTTCAGGGTAGACAGATAGACGGAGTCGGTGCCGGGGTTATCCTGCCAGTCTCCGTTCTCGTTGTAGCAGAGCCAGAACTGCTCGGTCTGAGGGGTCAGCACATAGGCGCCGCCCATGACAGACTGGAACTCCTCGCCGTACAGGGCAGTGACCTTGTTGCCCAGCAGGGGGATGGAGGGGTCGGTGCCGCCCTCGCCCGCGCCGTGGAGCCAGATCACCAGGGGATGCTGTGCCCCGTCCTCGGCGGGGACGTAGGAGCCGTAGGTCAGCGTCTTGCCGTCAGAGCCGGTGAAGCTGCCGGAGAGATCCACGCCCGCCAGCTGAGGCACCTGGGCGGCGCTCAGGTCAACGGCGGACTCCACCGTCAGACCGGTAACAGCGGCGCCCGCCTCGTTGGTCAGCGTGCTGCCCTCGGTCAGGGTGACCGCCAGCTCATAGGGATTGCAGACGGTGTTCTTGCCGGAGAAAATGTCGTAGCAGTAGGGAGAGCCCTCGTTGGGGTTGTAGCCCAGCTCCAGGGCGATCAGATTGGAGGCGTCGGCGGGATTGCCCTCGGCGTCACAGGGATAGGCGGCGGTGACGGTGCGGGGAGCCTCCATGGTGATGTGCTGGGTGGGATCCAGGCTGTTATCTCCCAGGGCAGCCCAGTTAAAGGACTCTTTGATCTCGGTGACGGTGAAGCACTCCGGGGTAACAGAGTCGGCAGTTATCGCTTGGTCCAAGGTGAGAATCGTCTTCGTGACAGCAGGGCCCCAGTCAAAGCCCTCGATCACGACCTGCTGGGTGCCGGAAGCCATCACTTCGGACGCCTCCGGCTCCGTGGCAGGCTCCTCTTCCGGCTGGGGCGTCTCGGCCTCCGGTGTCTCCGCCGGCTCCGCGGCAGGGGCGCTCTCTCCTCCGGACGCGCCGCAGGCGGCCAGGCTCAGCACCATGGCCAGGGTCATGCACAGTGCCAACAGCTTTTGCAGTTTCATTTGTTTTCCTCCTCTTTGCAAACTGTTTGCTTTCCTAAGCAAACGCATTATATCACAACATGCTTTTGCAAAGAAGTATTTTTCGCAAACTGCCTATTTTCCTGCACGAACAGCAACCTCACGCTGTCATTTTCACCAAATATCAGCTCGTATTTTTGTCACAGGCCGCTCACTCCCCATGCCGGAGCGCCTCAATGGGCGGTTTTCTGGCCGCCTTATTGGCCGGATAGAGGCCAAAGAGCAGGCCAATGGCCAGGGAGAAGCCGATGGCCACCCCCACCACCGTGGGCTCCATCAGGAAGGTGACCCCATCCACCATCAGGGAGACTGCCGCCAGCACAGCGGCGGAGAGCGCCAATCCCAGCAGGCAGCCCAGCAGGCTGAGCATCAGGGCTTCGATGAGAAATTGCAGCATGATCGCTCCCCGGCCGGCGCCGATGGCCTTGCGGATGCCGATCTCCCGGGTTCGCTCGGTGACTGACACCAGCATGATATTCATAATGCCGATGCCGCCCACCACCAGAGAGATGGCGGCGATGCCGCCCAGCAGCAGCTCCAGCATGCCGGTCACCTCGCTCATGGCGTCCTCCAGGGCAGAGCTGTCCGAGATGGAGAAGGCGTCCTCATCCTTGTCAAACCGCTCCATCAGCCAGGCGGTGAGCTTTTCCTCCGCGATGCCGGCAGTGTCCTCCCCCATGGGACTGAGATAAAAGCTGGTAATGGAGGCGGAGATGTTGGATGCCAGCCGTTGGGCGGTGGTGTATGGGATATAGGCCACCTTCATATCCGCCGTAAAGGTGCTGGTGAGCGAGTTCTCATCCTCCGACAGGATGCCGATGACGGTAAACCGGACGCCATTCAGGGTGACCGTCTCGCCAATGCAGTCCAGGCTGCCCAGCAGCTCCTCCGCCATAGTCTGGTTGATCACAGCCACATAATTGTGGTTGTCCACATTGCTCTGGCGCAGGAAGGTACCGTATTGGACGGACAGATTGTTGATGGTCTGATAGGCCGGGGTGGTGCCGTAGACCATCACCGAGCTGCTCTCCCGGCCCACCTTACCGGTGGCCGAGGTCTGGCCCAGGGGCGCGGTCAGTCCAATCCCCTCTTCCATCAGCCCCTCCAGGTCGGAGAGCTTCACCGGCTTGCCCTTGTCGTCAGAGACAGTGACAGTGAGATAGCTGCCGCCCAGGCTGGAGATGGTGTCAGTCACCGAGCTGGTAACCCCGTTTACCAGAGAAACCAGCACTACCAGGGCAAATACGCCGATGATGATGCCCAGCATGGTGAGGAAGGAGCGCACCTTGCTGCCCCACACCGATTTCAGGGCCATTTTGGCCGATTGCAGTATCATGGCTCAACCACCTCCGATACTCTGCCGTCCAGAATCCGGATGCGCCTGGCGGCCTGGGCCGCCACATCTCCGTCATGGGTGATGAGGACAATGGTACTGCCCTGGCTGTGCAGATCGTGGAAGATGTCCATAATCTCCCCGCTGGTTCTGGAGTCCAGATTGCCGGTGGGCTCATCCGCCAGGAAGAGGGCGGGCCGGGTCACCAGCGCCCGGGCAATGGCCACCCGCTGCTGCTGGCCGCCGGAGAGCTGGCTGGGCTTGTGCTGCCGCCGGGCCCACAGCCCCACCCGGTTGAGGGCGTCCTCCACCCGCTCCTGCCGCTCCCGGCGGGGAAGGCGCTGGTAGATCAGGGGCAGCTCCACATTCTCCTCCGCCGTCAGCTTGGAAATCAGGTTAAAGCTCTGAAAGATGAACCCGATTTTCCGGTTTCGGATGCGGGCCAGCTCGCTCTCGCTGTAGTCCTCAATGGGCTGGCCGTCCAGCAGATAGGTGCCGCTGGTGGCCAGGTCCAGGCAGCCCACAATATTCATCAGGGTGGACTTTCCGCTGCCCGAGGGGCCGATGATGCCCACAAACTCCCCGGGGCGGATGTGCATATTGGCATGATCCAGAGCGTGAACCGCCTCGCCGCCCACCTCGTAGGTCTTGCAGACGTCCTTCAGGATAATCATGACCGGCCTCCCTCAGGGCTGTCCGGCAGGCATGCCGCCCTCGGCGCCGCCCCGGTTGCCGCGGTCATAGCCTTCGTGCTCCCCCATGGGGGTGCTGGGCATCATGCCGCCGCCGAACAGGCTGAAGCTGTCTCCCGCCTCAGCATACCGGTAGTAGACGGTGTCTCCCTGAGAGAGACCGCCGGTAATTTCCACATTGGTACCGTCTGAGACGCCGGTAGTGACCTGAGTCTCCCCGCCCAGGGAGCCGCTCTCCTGGTCATAGGAGGTGTAGACGTAGGTCGCTGCCCCTTTCTGCTGCAGGGCCGCCTCCGGGATAGTCAGGCAGTTGTCCGTCTGCTCAATGACGATCTCCACCGAGGCGCTCATATTGGACAGCATCTGCTCCGTCTTGTCCACGGTGATCTCCACCGTGTATTTTGTCACGCCGCCGGCGCTGATGCCCGTGGTGTCAATACCGGTGACCGTGCCGATAATCGAATCGCTTTCCAGAGCGTCCACCGTCACGGCGGCCGCCTGCCCCAGCTGGATGGAGAGGATATCCAGCTCATCTACCGTGACGCTGACCGTCATGGTGTCCTCCGGAGAGAGGGTCAGTACGGTCGTCTCACCTGTTTCCACGTCGGCACCCGTGTCGGATGTACTGCTCCCTCCGCTGGTGACGCCGGTAGAGGTCACTCCGGAGACAGAGACGCTGCCGCTGCCGCCACCGCTGCCGCTGGTGCCACCAAGACTGGGGAAGCCACTGCTGCTCTGGTTCCCGCCGCTGGACGCCGCAGGCTGCTCCGGCGTCTGGGCCTCCTGTGCGGCAGACAGCTGGTTGACAAAGACCAACTGCTGCTCCGGTACCACGGCCGCCTTGAGTATCCCCTCCTCCAGTGTGACGTTCACCGTCAGGGTGTAGAGGGTGCTGTCATAGGTCACCCGGCTATCGCCGCCCGCCGCCTGGTAGAGCCGGTAGACATAGCTCCCCGCCGTCTCAAAGGTCAGGTCGTCAAAGGTCACCCTGCCGGCTGCGTCATTGGTCTTTTGCTGGGTATTGCCCTCTCCGGAGAGGCAGAGAGTAAACTTGCCGGCATAGTCCGCCAGTGCTCCCCCCTCCAGCTGGAGCTGGGCCTCCAGCGTCACAGTGACCGGAGCGGGCTGTTCCGG
The DNA here is from genome assembly GCA_051866815.1 of Candidatus Onthomonas sp. Classification (GTDB taxonomy): domain Bacteria; phylum Bacillota; class Clostridia; order Oscillospirales; family Oscillospiraceae; genus Onthomonas. Next base: position 15,142 of record JBJDXS010000059.1, read on the forward strand.
CTCTTCCGGCTGCTCCGGCTCCACAGGCTGCTCCGGCTCCTCCGGCTCTTCCGGCTGCTCCGGTTCGGTGGGCTGAGGATCGGTCTCCCCCTGGCCCTCCCCTCCGTCAGAGACGGCGGTAAGCAATGTGACGCCTCCCGGGGTGGCATTGGAGCCTGCAAGGGCGGAATAGCCCCCCGTCTGGGCACTCCCGGTGCTGTCTGCCTCCACCGTCTGAACGGTCCCGTCAAAGGGGGCGGTAATCCGGTTGTCCTGGTTGAGGGCGGAGAGAGCCTGGAGGCGCTCTGCCAGCTGCTGTCGCTGGGCCAGCAGCGCCTCATACTCCGCCGTGTGGCCCAGGTCGGTCAGCTTAAACAGTGTTGTACCGGCGGAGACCTTTTCATTCTCCTCCACCTTGACCGAGGAGACGGTTCCGGTATAGCCGGTCACCACCAGCGGGCTGTGGACAGAGAGGGTTCCAGAGCCCAGGCTGCTGCCGTCCTCTGCCGTGACAGTCACTGTGTCCCCCAGGAGGGGGCCGTTATCAGTGAGGGTCACCACCAGGCTTTCGGCGCTCTGCTCCGCCACAGTGCCCTCCTTTGTGTCTCCGTCAGAGAGGGTGACGGTGACCGTGTCCCCCAGAGAGACCGCCGCCGAGGCGGGAAGGGTCACCGCCATTTTGCCGTCCATGGAGAGCAGCAGCAGTCCGCCCTGCTCCGCCGCCACAGCGCCCACGCTGTCCCCCTCTTCCGCCCAGATCGCCTTGACCCGTCCGGAGACACCCGCCTTGATTTTGGAGGAGACGGTATCCTCCTCCTGCTCCTCCAGCTGCTCGTCCAGCTCGTCCAGCTGCTCCTGCGTCTCAGCCAGGGCAGAGAGGACGGAGCTCCGATCCACAGTGGCCAGCAGGTCGCCTGCCTTGACCCGGTCGCCTGCCTCCACAGCGATGGACTCCAGCTCCACGCCCTCTGGCACCGTCACCTTCTGGCCTTCCGCTCCCGTGAGCGTTCCCGCGCCGGAGACGACGTTGGAAATGCTTCCGGAGGTCACCTCCGCCGAGCGAATCTCCCCCGCAGCCAGGGCGGCGGACATCTCCTGCCCCCGGCGGCCGAGATTGACCGCCGCCAGAATCAGCGCCAGTACCAGTACCAGCGCCACGGCGGCGATGATTCCTTTCTTTTTGGATTTCTTCTTGGTTTTCATGGCAAACCCACTCCTGTCCGTCTGTCCAGGCTTGCAAAGGCAGCCGGTTTTCTGCTACACTGCAGCTGACAGACCTGATAACAACAGCATAATAACGTCTCAAACTGAAACCACGCTGAAAATTCCGGGAAGAAATTGTAAACGTCTGTCCCCTTTTCAGCTTCCTTTCAGATTGAACAGATACAATAAAGAAAAGCTGTAAGGGGGCATTTCGGTGAAAATCCTGATCGTAGAGGATGAACAGCTGCTGGCGGAATCGCTGCAGATTTTTCTGGAGGCCCACGGCTTTCAGGTGGAGACGGTGCAGGACGGCATCTCCGGCGCGGAGTATGCCCGGCTTGGCATCTATGACCTGCTCATCCTGGACGTGATGATGCCCGGCCTGGACGGCTACCAGCTGGCCCGGCAGGTGCGGCGGGAGCGCAATACAGTGCCCATTCTCATGCTCACCGCCCGGTCGGATATCCTGGACCGGGTGGAGGGGCTTAACGCCGGGGCAGACTATTATCTGACCAAGCCCTTCGACACCCGGGAGCTGCTGGCCTGCGTCAACGCCCTGCTCCGCCGACAGGGGGAGCAGGTGGACGTGCTCACCTTCGGCAACACCGAGCTGGATCTGGCGGACACCACCCTCTCCTGCGGAGGCAACCGGCTCCGGCTCTCCGCCAAGGAGTTTGACGTCATGCGGCTGCTCATGCAGTCAGGGGGGCGCAACCTCTCCAAGGAGCTGCTGCTGGAACGGGTGTGGGGCTTTGACTCCAACGCCGTGGAAAATCATGTGGAGGTCTATGTGGGCTTTCTGCGGAAAAAGCTCAAAAGCATCGGCTCCAACGTCCGCATTGAGGCAGTGCGGCGGCTGGGCTATCATCTGGAGGTGACCGAGCCATGATCCAAAAGCTGCGGCGCAAGCTGGTCTGCGTCATTATGGTCATTGTCACCCTGCTGCTCTGTCTCATCTTCTGCACTGTCTACCAAGCCGCCCGGCTCTCTGTGGAGCAGGAGATTGTCAGCCAGATGCAGTTGGCCGCCGCCGACGCCGGTCGCACCCATCTGCCCTGCCTGATTCTCCAGCTGGGGCCGAACGGACAGGTGATGCAGGTCACCGACCATCAGGGTGCTCTGGCCTCCCGGCTGCCTGAGGCATCCAACCGTCTGGAGGACAGTCTCTGGACACTGGAGCCTGCCGAGCTGCAGGCAATTGCCGACGCAGTCCGGGCGGACGGCCAGGAGAGCGGCATTCTGGAGGAAATGGGGCTCCGTTTCTACCGGGTGGATCTCCGGGGCATAGGGTTTCGGCTGGCAGTTACCGACGCTGGGATGGAGCTGACCATTCTGCAGCATCTGCGGGATGGCTGTTTGCTGCTGGGGCTGGCCAGCTTTCTCGCCTTTCTGGTGCTCAGCCTGCTGCTGGCCCGGTGGATGGTGCGTCCGGTGGAACAGGCCTGGAAACAGCAGCGGCAGTTTGTGGCCGACGCCTCCCACGAGCTCAAGACGCCCCTCACCGTCATCCTCACCAACGCTGAACTGCTTCAGGATCCCGCCTACAGCGAGGCAGAACGGCGCCGTTTTTCAGACAGCATTCTCACCATGTCCCGGCAGATGCGCGGGCTGACCGAGCACCTGCTGGATCTGGCCCGGGTGGACAACGGCATTCCCAAAAGCGGGTGGACACCGGTCAATTGGAGCAAAACCGTCTCCGACCAGGCGCTGATTCTGGAGCCTCTCTGCTTTGAGCAGGGACTGGCTCTGGAAACGCAGATCGAGGAGGGCCTCACCGTTCTGGGCAGCGCCGCCCACCTGGCCCAAATACCGGAGATTTTGCTGGACAACGCCCGGAAATATTCCTCCCCCGGCGGGGAGATTGTCCTCCGGCTGGAGCGCAGCGGCAAGCGGCACTGCCTGCTCTCCGTCTCCAACCCCGGCCCTGCCCTGTCCCCGGAGGTGCGCAGGCATCTGTTCGAGCGGTTTTACCGGGCAGATCCGGCCCGGAGCCGGGACGGCAGCTACGGTCTGGGGCTGGCTATTGCTCAGGCTGTCGTCTCCAGCCACCACGGGCGGATTTGGGTCACAAGCGAGGCGGGACGCAATACCTTTTGGGTGCGGCTGCCGCTGTGCCCGGAACGAAAATAAGGCCATATCTTTTTTCACCTTTCTTCAGCAGTGTCCGTGCCCTGTCAGAAATAGGGCCTTGCTTTTTTCTCCCTGTCTCGCTATAATCAAATCAATATGCCGATTGTATTTAGATTGTAAAGTTCTGAAGACCCCCCCTGCTATACATTTTTTCTGACGGCACAGGCGGCGATCAGCGCGTCAGCCGTTTCCCAATCCAGAACTGGAGGCGCAGATGACCTTTTCCAAGCATGACACTCTGATTGTCAAGGGCGTTGCCATATTTATGCTGATTTGCTACCATTGCTTTTCCGTGGAAAAGCGGCTGATGGGCTATACAGTAAGCTTCGCCCCCCTCTCTGCAGAACAGAGCTACCATATTTTTTGGGCTATGTACGTCTGTGTCGGGATGTTTGTTTTTTTATCCGCCTTCGGTCTGACCCGCATTCTGAAGGGGAAAAGAGCAAATTTGCGTTTAAGCCCTCTGGAGCAGTTGCAATTTACCACCAAGCGGCTGTTTTCCGCGCTCTTTCCCTTCTTGTTTACCGCCATTTGTTGCGTTGCGGTTACCTATCTCTGGCAGGGTGTCTGGCCTTATGGCACCGGAACTGCGGGAATGCTCAATCTCCTGGCCGACTTGTTCGGACTCAGCGGTATTTTGGGCACGCCCATGGCGGTGGGTACCTGGTGGTATATGGGCTTTGTATGGGTCATGCTTCTTCTCTTCCCGCTGATGCTTGAACTGTACCGCAGATTTGGTGCACTGTCCGCTGCCTTTGTGCTGCTCCTGCCTGTTCTGTTTACTTTTCAGGATGTCGGATACGTCAGGTCCAAGGTTGCCCTTTGGATCACTGTTGTTCCTTTTGGCATTCTCTTCGCAGACTATAATCTGCTTGAGCGTTGGAAGCAGAAGCAGCTGTCTCCCTCTCCTGTAGTCAGCAAGCTGCTCAAGCTTCTGCTTATGGTCCCAGCCATTGTGGTCATGGGAATGCTCTTTCGCAGCAGTTGGGGGAGATCCCATCTGAGCGGGCTGATTGCCAGCGTTTTTTCCGTCCTGTGTGTGGCATTTGTCTATGAGTTTTTGGTGGACATCCCCATTTTGAGTCGCATTCTTCATTTTATAGGGCAGCATTCCGCCTATATCTTCTATATCCACACCTTTATCCGGTATCAGTGGTGCCCGGAAATTGCCTATTCCTTCGGCCATTGGCTGCCAATTGCCCTGTTTATTTTGCTCTCATCCATCGTCTGTTCCTATTTTGTGCAGCTGTTGCAGCGTCTGCTGCATTGGGACAGGCTCTCTGCCTTTTTGTGTGATAAACTGCTGCAGCTTGAAAAGACACTGCTGCCTGACCGGGAATCCGCCGGTTGATTCTGTCACAGCAGGAAGGAGCGTTTTGTTTTATGGGCTTTTTATATGATTTCAGCGTCATTATTCCGATCTATAATGTAGAAGAGTACTTGGATGAGTGTATTTGCTCCGTCCTGGAGCAGGACATCGGCTTTGAAAAGCACATTCAACTGATTCTGATCAACGATGGGAGCACCGATGGCAGCGAGGCCATCTGCCTGAAGTATCAGAAGCAGTATCCGGATAATATCATCTACCGCAGGCAGGAAAATGCGGGCGTCAGCGCCGCCCGCAATCTGGGTCTGTCGTTGGCGAAGGGAAAATACCTTAATTTTTTGGATGGCGATGACCGCTGGACGCCCAGCGCTTTCTCCAGCGTGTTCGCTTTCTTTGAGGCGAATTATAAGAAGATTGACCTTGTCAGCTGCTATATTCAGCCCTTTGGTGCCTCCGAGAATCTGCATCCTCTGTCTTTCAAGTTCTATGAGGACGAGCTGGACCGAATTGTGGATCTGATGAGTGAGTCAAAGAGTATTCAGCTTCATGGCAGCTCCTCCTTTTTTAAAGCGGAGGCCATTGGCGACTTGCGTTTTGAAGAAGGTCTGCGCTACGGCGAAGACGCTGTATTTCTCAACACTTTGCTCATTGAAAAGCGTGTCTATGGTTTGATGGGCAGTGTGATCTACGACTATCGGGGGCGCTATGACGGTTCCTCCGCTTTGCAGGGACAGTTTATGGACCGCAGTTGGTATCTGGAAACGCCCACCCGTTTTCTGGAAACTCTGGCTCTGCTGAGCATTCAGCGTTTTGGGCACGTTCTGACCTATATTCAACAGATTCTTGCCTATGATATTGGCTTCCGGGCCGCTCATAAGCCAACGGAAGTGCTGACTGCCGGGGAAGAGGCACAGTATCTCTCCCTTTTGCGAGACCTCCTGCAGAAATATGTTCCTGACTATATACTGCTCAACTCCCCCGTGCCGAACACATTGGAGCGCAAGCTGACTCTCCTGGAAATCAAATACGGCGATTTGACCCCACATCTTTCGATTGACAACCATGTTCTTTATTTCGATAACAATGCGCTCATCAATCTGAGCAAAAATCCCAACCTTTTTCAGATTACGTCCATGCGGCTGTCGAAAGGCAAGCTTTACGTGGAGGGTGTTTTTCGTAAATGCGTCTATGATCTGCTCGGGAAGCCCTTCCGGCTCTTTTTCCGCGTTCCTGGCCAGCGTACTGCTGAAGGCGAGCTGACTCCCATTCCCTCCAAGGTTTACAACACCATTTGGGGTCCTGCAGAACGCTTTGTCTGTGTCCGAGCCAAGATTTCCCTTCACAAGAAAAAGATCACTGTCATCAAGGCAAAAATTCAGTTCCGGGACATCTATGAGAACCGGCTGAATATTTCCTACGGTCAGTTTGCTCCCCTGACCACAGAGCTGAGCTCCTCCTTCTGCATCATGGGCGGCTATATGCTCCGGCCGGAGGATAGTCTGCTCACGGTCACCCCGCTTCGGGGCCGCCGGGCCAAGCTGACCCGTCTCTCTGCGGAGCGGGCGTTGGAACGGGAGATTGCCAGCCTGGGCCGGAAGGATCTGGTCCAACTGCGGCGGCAGGCTCTTTTGCTGCGCCTGAAACTCAAGCTGCAGAAGAAAAAGCTGTGGCTGGTCTCTGACCGGCCGGATGTAGCCGGAGACAACGGAGAGGCACTGTTCAAATATCTGTGTAAGCAGGGGCCAAAGGATGTCATTCCCTGCTTTGTGATTGACAAGGAAAGTCCGGATTTTCAGCGGATGCAGCAGTACGGCAGGGTTATCCCCATCCAGTCCAGGCAGAACCTGCTCTACTCCTTGGCCGCAGACAAGTTTATCAGCAGCAACGGCAATCACCGTACTGTGATCCCCTTTGTCGAAGACCGCTGCTTTGTGGCAGATCTGCTCAAGCGCAACTATGTCTTCCTGCAGCACGGCATTATCAAGGACGACCTCTCCCGCTGGCTGAATAAGTACAACAAGGATTTTCTCCTGTTCATCACCTCTACCCGGAGCGAGTGGGAATCCATCGTCAACGGCGACTATGGCTATCCTCCCAAGACCATTGCTCTCACCGGCCTTGCCCGATATGACACGCTGATGGAACAGGCCAAACTGATTCCCACCAAAAAGCAGATTCTTGTTCTCCCCACTTGGCGAAAGGCCTATGAATCTCTGCCCATTGCCGATCCGGAGGCCGCCCATTCCTCTGACACCAGCGCTTACCGTCTGGGCTTTAAGGAAACAGAGTTTTACCAGTTCTACAATGGGCTGATCAATCATCCCCGCCTGCTTAAGGCTATGGAGGAGTTCGGATATACCGGCCTGCTGGCCCTCCATCCCATGATCAACAGTCAATGGAGAGACTTTGTGCCCAATGACCGGTTTCAGATCCAGCAGGGCTATCTAAGCTATTCCAAGGCCTTTGCCGAGTCCGCTGTTCTGGTCACCGATTTCTCCAGCATCTTCTTTGACTTCTCTTACCTGCGCAAGCCAGTGGTCTATTCTCAGTTCGATGAGGAAGCCTTCTTTGCCTCCCACACCTATGATAAGGGTTATTTCAGCTATGACCGGGACGGTTTTGGACCTGTCTGCCGGGATTTGGAGTCAACGGTGGACGCGCTCATTGACATCCTGGCGCGGGGCGGACAAATGGCTCCCGAATACCTCCAGCGCGTCAACCAGTGCTTTGCCTATGATGATGCCAATAACTGTAAGCGGACGGTTGACGCGATTCTCAAAGCCAAATAAAACCGTCTTTCCTCATTTCTGCGCAAAAAGCCGGATCAGTTCTCTTCAGAAAACTGATCCGGCTTTTATCTGTGCTTCAGCTCCGCTTTGCCCGCTTCTTCTCCGGGGTATACTCCCCCTCCTGCAGGAGGGCGTCATAGCCGCTTTTCCTGCTTCCCGCTTCTATCAGGAAGTAGACGCCCGCCGCAACGATGGCCAGCAGCAGGGCGACAGCCAGCCCGTAAAACCCCTCGTTGGAGGTCAGTACCATGCAGACAAACAGAGGAATCGGAGACAGGACACAGAGCGTCACCCCCAGGGCGATCTTCTGCCGGGCCGCCCCGACACAGCGCTCCCGTTCCTCCCGTACCCAGGCGGACACTCCGTTCTCCAGCTGGATGGTATCCCGCTCCAGATATCTCCAGGATTCCATCCGGCTGCTCACTGAAATGAATAGATACACGCCGGCGGCCACCATGAGCAGCAGCAATACCAGGCCCATGCCTCCCGCCTGATCCTCGGTTACAGGCAGCATCCCATACTCCGCCAGAGTGCCCAGGGCGATCAGCCAGGCGGGAGAGAGGACACAAAGGGCGGTGCCCACCGCTGTCCGGACGGCCATCTCCCCCCTCTGGGCGAGATAATCCTCCGCCTCCCGGCCGGAGACCCGCCAGATGGTCTCCACCGGCTCCCCGGTGTCCTGGCAGATCGTCTCCTCCTGCTCCTCTTTCAGTAAGTAATCCGTGGTGACGCCGAAAATCCGGCTCAGGGTCACCAGTTTGTCCAGGTCGGGTACCGACTGGTTGATCTCCCACTTGGACACCGACTGGCGGGACACCTGGCACCGCTCTGCCAGCTCCTCCTGGCTCCAGCCCTGCTGTTTGCGCAGCTGAAAAATCTTATCGCCCAGCGTCATGCTCTGCGCCTCCTCTTTCTTTGCTGGCGCCATTGTACCACGAAATCCCCGGGGTAACCAGCAAGTGCGGTTGGAATTCCCGCAACCGGCAGTTGCAGCTCACTTCTTTACATCCAGAGCCACCACGCCGATGAGCAATCCCACCCCCAGGTCGGCCAGCCAGGCGATGCGTTCGCCGCCGAACCAGTCCAGAGCCACCAGGACGGCAAAGGCAATGCCGGCGGCAATCAGAAAGCCGGGGAGGATGCTCCATCGCTCTCCGCTCTGCCAGCGGCGGGAGACATTCATCACCGCGCCCGCCAGCACTACGGTGAAGAACAGGCCCAGGGAGATGGCCCAGATCATAAACAGCAAGTCGGGAATCCCGCCGCTGAGCATCAGGTTGACCAGCAGCAGCACGCTCATCAGGCAAAAGGCGGTGACACCTGTCCGGTGCAGTCGGGGAAACATCTTTTTCATGGGGAACCTCACAAAACAAGAACTTGATGCACTTATTTTATCAGCTCAGGCACAGATACACAAGTGGCAGCAGCAAAACCGCCTCCCCGAATGGGGAGGCGGTCAGTTGCTTTATGAAATCAGTTGGGGCTTGTCCAGGATTAGCCGTACAGGTCGCCCAGCTTCTTCAGGTGCTCGTAGCGGGCCATAGCGGTGTCCTCGGCCTTCTGGAACAGCTGCTCAGCACGCTCGGGGAAGGAGCGGGTCAGAGCGGAGTAACGGGCCTCGTTCATGATGAACTCGCGATAGCCGGGCTTGGGCTCCTTGGAGTCCAGGGAGAACGGATTCTTGCCCTCGGCCTTCAGAGCGGGGTTGTACCGGAACAGGTTCCAGTAGCCGCAGGTGACGGCCTTCTTCATCTCGTTCTGGCAGTTGGTCATGCCGCCCTTGATGGAGTGCAGCTCGCAGGGGCTGTAGCCGATGATGAGGGAGGGACCATGATAGGCCTCGGCCTCCACCATAGCCTTGATGGTCTGAGCGGGATCGGCGCCCATAGCCACCTGAGCCACGTACACATAGCCGTACTGCATCTGGATCTCAGACAGGCTCTTCTTGGCGATGGACTTACCGGCAGCAGCGAACTGAGCGACAGCACCGATGTTGGTGGACTTGGAAGCCTGTCCGCCGGTGTTGGAGTAGATCTCGGTATCGAAGACGAAGATGTTGATATCCTCGCCGGAGGCCAGGACGTGGTCCACGCCGCCGTAGCCGATATCGTAAGCCCAGCCGTCGCCGCCGAAGATCCAGACGGACTTCTTGTTCAGATAGTCCTTCTGAGCCAGGATATCCTGAGCAGCCTCGCAGCCGCAGGCCTCCAGAGCGGCGATCAGGGCCTTGGTGGGCGCCTGGTTGTCGGCGGAGGAGTCATAGGTCTCCAGCCACTTGGCAGCGGCAGCCTTGACGTCGTCGTTGGCGGTCTCAGCCAGAGCCTCAACCTTGGCCTTCAGGGCGTCACGGATGGCCTTCTGGCCATAGTACATACCGAAGCCGTGCTCGGCGTTGTCCTCGAACAGGGAGTTGGCCCAAGCGGGACCCTTGCCCTCTTTGTTGACGGTGTAGGGAGAGGTAGCAGCGGTGCCGCCCCAGATGGAGGAGCAGCCGGTGGCGTTGGAGATGAACATCCGATCGCCGAACAGCTGGGTGATGATGCGGGCGTAAGTGGACTCAGCGCAGCCGGCGCAGGAGCCGGAGAACTCAAGCAGCGGGGTCTTGAACTGAGAGCCCTTGACGGTGTTGTCCACCAGCTCCTCCTTGACGGAGACGTTCTTGACGCAGTAGTCGAACACGGGCTGCTGATCCAGCTGAGACTCCTGAGGAACCATCTTCAGGCTGGCAGTGGGGCACTTGGTGACGCAGACGCCGCAGCCCATGCAGTCCAGCGGGGAGACGGCCAGAGCGAACTTGTACTTGCCCTTGCCGGCGCCGACCTTGAAGTCCACAGCCTTGGTGTTGGCGGGAGCGGCGGCCAGCTCATCGGCATCCAGCGCATAGGCGCGCAGGGTGGCATGGGGGCAGACGAAGGCGCACTGGTTGCACTGCACGCACTTGGTGGGATCCCACTCGACCACGTTGACAGCCACGCCGCGCTTCTCGTAAGCGGCAGCGCCGGAGGGGAAGGTACCGTCGGCCATGGGCTCGAAGGCGGAGACCGGCAGGCTGTAGCCGTTCATGGCGTTGACGGGGTTCATGACGTTCTTGACCAGTGCCACGGTGTCGGCGCGGCCCTCCAGATCAGCGGGAGCGGCGTCGGGAGCGGGATTGGCCCAGGACTCGGGGATCTCGTGCTTGACGAAGGCGGTAGCGCCGGCGTCGATGGCGTCCCAGTTCTTCTGGACAACGTCGCGGCCCTTCTTCAGGTAGGAGTGCTCGGCGGCGTCCTTCATGTACTGGATGGCGTCCTCGGGAGGCAGAACCTTGGCCAGAGCGAAGAAGGCGGACTGCAGCACGGTGTTGGTGCGCTTGCCCATGCCGACCTTCTGGGCCAGGTCGATGGCGTTGATGGTGTACAGGTTGATCTTGTGATCATACATGTACTTCTTGGACTCAGCGGACAGATGGTGCTCCAGCTCCTCAAAGCTCCACTGGCAGTTCACCAGGAAGGTACCGCCGTCCTTGATGTCGTTGACGATGCGGAAGTGCTTGGTGATGTAGGAGGGGTTGTGGCAGGCCACGAAGTCAGCCTTGTTGATGTAATAGGGGCTGCGGATGGGCTTGTCGCCGAAGCGCAGGTGGGACACGGTCACGCCGCCGGTCTTCTTGGAGTCATACTGGAAGTATGCCTGAACATACTTGTCGGTATGGTCGCCGATGATCTTGATGGAGTTCTTGTTGGCGCCCACGGTGCCGTCGCCGCCCAGACCCCAGAACTTGACTTCCACGGTGCCCTCGGCAGCGGTGTTGGGAGCGGGCTTCTCCTCCAGGGAGAGATAGGTGACATCGTCGGTGATGCCGATGGTGAAGTGCTTCTTGGGCTCGTCCTTAGCCAGCTCCTCATAGACAGCGAAGACGGAGGAGGGAGGCGTATCCTTGGAGCCCAGACCATAGCGGCCGCCCAGCACGGTCACGTCGGACTTGCCGGCGTTGGCCAGAGCGGTGACCACGTCCAGATACAGAGGCTCGCCCAGAGCGCCGGGCTCCTTGGTGCGGTCCAGGACGGCGATCTTCTTGGCGGTCTCGGGGATGGCAGCCAGCAGCCGCTCAGCGGAGAAGGGACGATACAGGTGGACATTGACCATGCCGACCTTCTCGCCGTGGGCGTTCAGATAGTCCACGACCTCGGAAGCCACGTCGTTGATGGAGCCCATGGCGATGATGATGCGGTCAGCATCGGGAGCGCCGTAGTAGTTGAAGGGCTTATAGTCGGTGCCGATCTTCTCGTTGATCATATCCATGTACTTCTCAACGATGGCGGGCACGGCGTCATAGAACTTGTTGCAGGCCTCACGATGCTGGAAGAAGGTATCGTCGTTCTCGTGGGAGCCGCGGACAATGCCGTGGTTGGGGTTCAGAGCGTGGGCGCGGAACTCCTTGACGGCGTCCATGTCCACCATCTCGGCCAGATCCTTGTAGTCCCACACGGACAGCTTCTGGATCTCATGGGAGGTACGGAAGCCGTCGAAGAAGTTCAGGAAGGGAACACGGCCCTCGATGGCAGCCAGATGGGCCACAGGAGCCAGGTCCATGACCTCCTGGGGGTTGGCCTCGCACAGCATGGCAAAGCCGGTCTGACGGCAGGCCATGACGTCCTCGTGGTCACCGAAGATGTTCAGGGCGTGGGTGGTCAGGGCGCGGGCAGCCACGTGCAGCACGCCGGGGAGCAACTCGCCGGCGATCTTGTAGAGGTTGGGGATCATCAGCAGCAGGCCCTGGGAGGCGGTGTAGGTGGTGGTCAGAGCGCCGGCGGCCAGAGAGCCGTGGACGGTGCCGGCCGCGCCGGCCTCAGACTGCATCTCAATCACCTTGACGGTGTTGCCGAAGATGTTCTTCTGGCCCTGGGCAGCCCACTGATCCACGTAGTCAGCCATGGGGCTGGACGGGGTGATGGGGTAGATGCCGGCCACCTCAGTGAAGGCATAGGATACCCATGCGGCGGCGTTGTTCGCATCCATGGATTTCTGTTTTCTAACAACCATGATGTTCGGATTCCTCCTTAATGAATAAGATAGATTCCTTTTATCCAAAAGCAGAACGCTTTTTTACGTTGTAATCATACCAGTAATCCGGCCGTTTGTAAACATGAAAATTAGTAATTTTACACTGATTTGTCCCATTTTTTCGGTTAGTTCTTGCTTACTCTTCCGAAAAGGTTACTGCTTTTCCCCATTTTTCCGGTTCCTGTCTCTTTCTGGTTTTATAATTAGACAAAGCTAACTTTGAAAGCTTTTCTGTCTCTTGCATACCAGTATTGGAGGGCGCGTCTTTGCCAAAATCCGGCTTGCGGCTTTTCTCCGGAGGTATTATGATAAAGGCAGAAGTTTTTTCGGAAAAGGAGGGGACTCGCCGTGGTATCAGACGTCCGTTCTCTGGCGCTCCAGGGCATCTCCGGCTATGAGGTTGGGGTGGAGTGCGACCTGGCCCGGGGGATGCCCGGCTTTGAAATCGTGGGCCTCCCTGACGCCGCCGTCCGGGAGGCCCGGGATCGGGTCCGCGCCGCCATCAAAAACTGCGGCTTTGTCTTCCCGGTGGGCCGGATCACGGTGAATCTGGCTCCGGCGGACCGGCGCAAGGAGGGTACCCACTTCGACCTCCCCATCCTCATTGGCATTCTCACCGCCAGCGGCCAGCTCTCCGTTGACCTGTCCGGCTGTGCCTTTTTGGGAGAGGTCTCCCTCTCCGGCCAGCTCCGGCCGGTGCGGGGGGTACTGCCCATGGCTGTGGCCGCCCGGGAGGCGGGAGTGCATACGCTGTTCGTCCCGGCGGACAACGCCCCGGAGGCCACCCTGGCCCAGGGCATCCGGGTCTACCCGGTGAATCGTCTGGATCAACTGGCTGACCATCTGTCGGGCCGCAGTGCCATCCAGCCCGCCAGAGCCTGGACGCCGGAGGAGGATCCGGCGCCCCTGCCTGACTTTTCCGACATCAAGGGCCAGGAGCAGGTAAAGCGGGCGGCGGAGATCGCCGCAGCCGGCGGGCATCACTTGCTCATGGTGGGGCCTCCCGGCTCGGGTAAGAGCATGCTGGCAAAGCGCTTGCCCTCCATCCTGCCGGACATGACCCGGGAGGAGGCGCTGGAGTCCACCGAAATACTCAGCGTGGCCGGGCTGCTGGACGCCCGGCATCCCATGGCCACCCGCCGGCCCTTCCGCTCGCCCCATCACACCGTCTCCGCCCCCGCCCTGGCCGGCGGAGGCACCTCCCTGCGGCCGGGAGAGATCTCTCTGGCCCACCACGGGGTGCTGTTTTTGGACGAGCTGCCCGAGTTCAGCCGGGACGCCCTGGAGGTGCTGCGCCAGCCGCTGGAGGACGGAAAGGTGCAGATCTCCCGGGTCTCCGGCACCGTGGTCTATCCCAGCCAGTTCATGCTGGTCTGCGCCATGAACCCCTGCAAGTGCGGCTGGTACGGCTACGACAACAGCCGCTGCCGCTGCTCGGAGCGGGAGGTGGAGCGCTACCTCTCCCGGCTCTCCGGCCCCCTGCTGGACCGGATTGACCTGCAGGTAGATGTCCCCGCCCTCAGCTTTCAGGAACTGAGCCAGCGCACCCCCGGGGAGTCCTCCGCCCGGATCAAGGAGCGGGTGACCGCCGCCCGGGCGCTGCAGCAGCAGCGGTTCCGTGGCACCGGAGTGGGCTGCAACGCCCACATGGGCCAGCCGGAGCTGCGGCAATTCTGCACACTGGATGAGAGCGCCTCCAAAATGATGGATCAGGCCTATCAGAAGCTGGGCCTTACCGCCCGGAGCTATGACCGGATTCTGCGGGTGGCCCGGACAATTGCCGACCTGGCCGGAGCGGAGCAGCTCTCCCCCGTCCACCTGGCTGAGGCCATCAGTTACCGCACCAGCCGGTATCTGCGGTAATACATCAAGAGACAAAACTGCCCGGGACATCAGTCCCGGGCAGAGCCTGTCGTAAAACGACAGGCTCTCCAAACAAATGCGTTGCATTTGTTTGGAATTATGCGGCCGAACCGCGCGCCCTTCGGGCACACTCCCGGCCTCCCTGTGTGCTTTTTGCCGGCACATGTCCGGCTAAAAGCACAAA
>JBJDXS010000060.1:0-29613 GCA_051866815.1 Candidatus Onthomonas sp.
TGAACAGCTCCTGAGGAGTACCGATCTGGTTGACATAGCCGTCCTTCATGATGACGATACGGTCGCCCAGGGTCATGGCCTCGGTCTGGTCATGGGTGACGTACATGAAGGTGGTGTCGATGCGCTTGCGCAGCTTGATGATCTCAGCACGCATCTGGTTACGCAGCTTGGCGTCCAGGTTGGACAGAGGCTCGTCCATCAGGAACACCTTGGGCTCACGGACGATAGCACGACCGATAGCCACACGCTGACGCTGGCCGCCGGACAGAGCCTTGGGCTTACGATCCAGGTACTGGGTGATGTCCAGAATCTCAGCAGCCTCGTTGACCTTGCGGTCGATCTCATCCTTGGGAACCTTCTTCAGCTTCAGAGCGAAGGCCATGTTCTCACGGACGGTCATGTGAGGATACAGAGCGTAGTTCTGGAAGACCATGGCGATGTCGCGGTCCTTGGGGGCCACGTCGTTGACCAGACGGTCGCCGATGTACAGCTCGCCCTCGGAGATCTCCTCCAGGCCGGCCACCATACGCAGAGTGGTGGACTTGCCGCAGCCGGAGGGGCCGACCAGGACGATGAATTCCTTGTCCTTGATCTCCAGGTTGACGTCATGGACGGCGGTCACCTTGTTGTCGTAGATCTTCTTCAGGTTTTTCAGAGTAACAGTTGCCATGTGTTCGGACTCTGACAGAAATGCCTCTGCAAATCTGCCTCAGGGCTGCGTGCTTTATCGCAGTCCCATTGCGACAGGTCTCCACACTGCCGCACCGCGAGCCATGCGGAAAAGTTTGACCTCCTCTTTGGATGTACGCCGGCCATATCGTGGAGTGGCGCGGCGCCATGGAAATAAATATATTTTGGAGCAGGGCTCCAGAATACCATGGTGAATCGGGCAGACCTCTCTGCCCATTTTTGTTTATCATACCGGAAAATACCGCCAGCGTCAAGAGAAAATTGGGAAAATTGGGCGGGAACTTTATGAGGAAAGTTGCAGACCTTGGAGACAGTACGCGCTCTGGCGTTTCTACCCTGATTCCGCTGACAGAAGGAAGAACGGAACTCTGGATCACTTTCCTGTTTACAGCCCTGCCCCCTTATTGTAAAATGGTGACAGAAGTGTGGGCGGATGACCGCCATGACGATCAAGCAGGAGGAACGGGATATGAAATGGAAAAATTGGCTGGCGGGATTGCTGGCTTTGGCAATGCTGCTGGGGCTGACCGGCTGCGGCGGTGGGGAGCAGTTTAACACTGAAAAACTTACCGTCTGGATCTGGGATGCAGCCCAAAAGGAAACCTGGGAGACTTTAGCCCAATCCTGGTCGGAGAAGAACTATGTCGAGGTAGAGTTTGTGGTCAAAAACCGGGAGACCTACTGGACAGAGCTGGAGAAAAGCGCTCCCCCGGATATCCTCTGGGTGGACAGCGCCCACGCTCAGGACTGCATCGCCGCCGGGCACCTGCGCTCCCTGGACGAATATCTGGATAAGGACCGCACCATCCAATTGAAGAATTATCACAGCGAGCTGCTGGGGGCGTTCCAGAGCGGCGGCAAGACCTATGCCCTGCCCAAGGACAGCTCGGTGACCGCCCTGTGGTATAACAAGTCGATCTTTGACAGCATGGGCCTGCCCTACCCGGACGAAACCTGGACCTGGGAGACGCTGTATTCCAACGCCTGTAAGCTGACCAACCGGCACAACGGCAGCTTTGGCCTGGCCATTGGCGAGGGGGATACCGTCAATGGCTGGTATAACCTGGTCTACTCCTATGGCGGCTTTATCGTCGGCAATGACGAGGAGGGCAGCCGGGTCAGTGGTTGGGGAGAGGAGAGCACCGGCCGGGCCATGGAGCTGCTGGGTCGGCTGATTCGGGACTGCATGCCCAGCCAGCCCACGATGGCCCAGGTGGGGGCTGGGCAGCTCTTTACCGGGGGCCATGTGGCCATGGTGTTCCGGTCCAGCGAGGAGGCCCTGGAGCTGATCCAAGAGCCGGGGGCGTCCAACTGGGCCTGCACCCTGCTGCCCTACTGTGACCGGGACAGCAGCGGAGACTGCGGCGAAGGAGAGCGGGTCTCGCTGCTCCAGGGTACCGGCTGGGCGATCTCTGCCAAGAGCACCGACGGGGCCGCCGCCTACAGCCTGCTGACCGCCCTCTGCGGAGAGGAGGGGCAGAAAGCCCAGTCTGCCGCCAATCTGTCCCAGCCTGCTATGACCGGCCTGGGGGAGGACTGGGGGGTCAGTCTTCCCGACTGGGACTTCTCCCCCTATCGTATCACCCTGGCGGAGGGAACGCTGATTGCCGCTCCGGTGCAGCTGGCAGGAGAGCGCTGGGAGGACTACGCCGTCTCCAATACCCTGTATACCGCCTGGAACAATCCCGACCGGATGGAGGAGATGCTGTCAGAACAGCAGGCATTCACTGTCTCTGACCTGGCCGCCGCCCAGCCGGCAGAGCCGGAGGAGGCTCGGGCGGAGCAAAACAGTCCGGATGACTCCGGTGGGAAGGACGCCCAGGGCTGAGTGGACGGCACAAATTGTTCACAAGAGAGGCAGGATATGAGAAAGGTTATGCGCATTTTTCTGACGATTGCGGCGATCATAGTTGGTCTGCTGCTTCTGTTGGTTGGCCTGCTGTTCTGGGCGGGAAAACAGCCTGCGGTCAAGGCAAACTATTTTTGCGGGATTGCGGCAGACGGGGAACTGGAGCAAAAGTACACCGGCAAGGGGTGCTATGGGGTATCAGAAGCTGTCTTTGAAACGGATGATGAAAGGATTGGCAGCTACAGGATCTGGTACCCAACTGATTTGGAAAGCCAGAGTGGTTCTTTTCCGCTTGTTGTCATGGCAAACGGCACCGGTGTGACCGCGTCCAGGTACGAGGCGGTATTCGATCATCTGGCTTCCTGGGGCTTTGTGGTCGTTGGAAATGAGGATGAAAGCGCGTGGGACGGCGTCTCTTCCGCCAAAAGTCTGGACTTTATGCTGAAGCTGAACGCCGATCCGGAAAGCGTTTTTTATCAGAAGATTGACACGGATCACATCGGAATAGCAGGACATTCTCAGGGCGGTGTTGGAGCCATTAACGCGGTGACCGCCCAGGAAAACGGCGGCCTGTACCGGGCGATGTATACCGCCAGCGCGACGCATCTTGTGCTGGCGCAGGCGCTGCAATGGCCCTATGACGTCAGTAACATCTCCATCCCCTATTTCATGACTGCCGGAACACTGAGCGCGGACGCAGGGGACGGAAAAGAGAATGTGGGCATTGCCCCGCTGTTCTCGTTGCGGGAGAATTACGCCGCAATTCCGGACAGCACGATGAAGCTGCTTGCGCGGAGGACACAGACAGATCATGGGCAGATGCTTGCCAATGCGGACGGGTACATGACTGCCTGGTTTTGCTGGCTGCTGCAAGGGGACGAGGATGCCGCGGGGGTATTCTGCGGAGACAGCCCGGAGATCAGTGAGAACGCAAACTGGCAGGATGTGGAGAGCAATATCAGCTAGCGCCGCATTGGGCCGAAAGGGAGTACATAGAAGATGACTTTTTCCTATGAAAGACTGAGAGATCTGTCCTTTTTCGGGGAGAACCGCCTCCCGGCACACTCCCGGCACCGCTTTTATGCCAGCCTGGAAGAGGCGGAGCGGGGAGAGAGCTCCCTTGTGCACAGCCTGAACGGCCTGTGGCGATTCCACTACGCCCAAAACCAGGTGGGGACAATTCCGGAGTTCTGGTCGCCGGAGCTGGACTGTCATGGCTGGGCACAGATCCGGGTGCCCGGCCATATCCAGCTTCAGGGCTATGGACGGCCCCAGTACGTCAACGTGGCCTATCCCTGGGACGGCTGCCAGCAGGTGCCCTGGGGCGGCCTGCCGGAGGAAACCAACCCGGTCGGAAGTTATGTAAACTACTTTTATCTGCCGGAGCAGATGGCGGGGAGGCGGGTCTGCATCTCCTTGCAGGGGGTGGAGAGCTGCTTTGCCCTGTGGTTGAACGGCCAGTATGTGGGCTTTTCCGCCGACAGCTTCGCTGCCCATGACTTTGAGCTGACCGATTTTCTGCGGCCCGGGGAGAATAAGCTGGCGGTGCAGGTCTGGCAGTGGTGCCGGGGGAGCTGGATGGAGGATCAGGATTTCTTCCGGTTCTCCGGCATCTACCGAGATGTCTGGCTCTACGCTCTGCCGGAGGTGCACGTCCGGGATCTGAAAGTGGAGGCCCTGCTGGAGGAGGACTGCGCCTCCGGCCTGCTCCGCTGCACCGCCAAGCTGGAGGCGGCGGGGGCCTGGCAGGGAACGGCAGCCCTCTCCTTCCGGGGGGAGAGGGTCTGGCAGGAGGACTTTTCCGGCAGCGGGCATGCCCTGACGCTGGAACATCTCATGAATCACCCTGCCCTCTGGTCGGCGGAGCAGCCCAACCTCTATGACCTGACCCTGATCCTGAAGAACGGGGCGGAGGAGACGGTAGAAGTGGTGTCCCAGCGGGTGGGCTTCCGCCGGTTTGAGCGAAAGGATGGGCTGATGCTGCTCAACGGGAAGCGGATTGTCTTCAACGGGGTCAACCGGCACGACTTCAGCTGTGACCACGGCCGGGCAGTCCGGCCTGAGGAGATCCGCCGGGATCTCGTGACCATGAAGAGGCACAACATCAATGCCCTGCGCACCAGCCACTACACCAACTCCAGCCTGGTCTATGAGCTGTGCGACGAGCTGGGCCTCTATGTGATTGCGGAGAACAACCTGGAGAGCCATGGCACCTGGGAGCACTGCCGCCAGAATCTCCAGGGGCTGGAGCCGCCCATGCCCAAGGACGACATAGATTGGCTGCCCCTGCTGCTGGATCGTGTGGAGAGTACCTACCATGGGGAGAAAAACCATCCCTCCATCCTGATCTGGTCCTGCGGCAACGAGTCCTACGGCGGCAAGGTGATCTGGGAGCTGAGCCAGCGGTTCCGGGCACTGGATCCCACCCGGCTGGTGCACTACGAGGGCATCTTCCACGACCGGAGCTATCCCGACACCTCAGACATGGAGAGCCAGATGTACACCTCCGCCCAAGGCATCCGGGACTTCTTAGCGGCCCATCCGGAAAAGCCCTTCCTCTGCTGCGAGTATAGTCACGCCATGGGCAACTCCTGCGGGGGCATGCACAAATATACCCAGCTCGCCCAGGAGGAGCCCCGGTATCAGGGAGGCTTTCTCTGGGACTGGATTGACCAGACCCTCCGCTGCAATGACCGGTTCGGCCGGGAGACCCTGGCCTATGGCGGGGACTTTGACGAGCGGCCCACCGACGGCAATTTCAGCGGCGATGGCCTCTGCTTTGGGGACGGTACCGAGACCCCCAAGATCCAGGAGGTCAAATACAACTACCAGGGCATCCGGATTGCGCTGGGCCAGAAGAACGCCCGGATCCGGAACAATAACCTCTTTACCGATACCGGCGCCTATGAAGCCCGTCTGACCATGGCCCGGAATGGGCGGGAGATTTGGCGCACCGGCCTTGCCATCTCGGTGCCTCCGGAGACGGAAGAGACGCTGCCGCTGCCCCTGCCCCAGCCCAAGGAGCCGGGGGAGTATGCGGTCACCCTGTCCTTCCATCTGAAGGAGGACACCCCATGGGCGACCCGGGGCCATGAAGTGGCCTTCGGCCAGACCGTCTGGACGGTCGCGGGGGAGAAAAAGCGGCCCCAGTGTTCGCCTCTCACTGTGATTCCCGGGGGCTTCCACCTGGGGGTGCGGGGCGACCGGTTCTCTCTGCTGTTCCGGCTTACCGACGGGGCGCTGATCTCCTACCGGTATGGGGATGAGGAGCTGCTGAAAGAGCCGCTGCGGCCCAACTTCTGGCGGGCGCCCACCGACAACGACCTGGGCTGGCAGATGCCGGGCCGGTTGGGCCAGTGGAAGCTGGCCTCCCAGTACTGCCGGGGAGTCAGCCAGATGGAATCGGACGGCTGGCGGCTGGAAGGCGGCGACCTGATCTTCCCCACACGCTGGCTGCTGCCCACCCACCCGGCGGCGGAATGCGGCGTCACCTACACCGTCCACCCCTGGGGGGAGGTGGAAGTGGCTCTGGACTGGCCGGGGGCGGAGGGGCTGCCCATGCTGCCCGAGTTGGGCATGCTGCTCCAGACAGACGCCCGTTATGACCGGCTCACCTGGTACGGAAACGGCCCCGGTGAATGCTATTGGGATCGGGACCAGGGGGCCCGGCTGGGGATTTGGGAGAGCACAGTACAGGCCCAGCTCACCTCCTATCCCCGACCCCAGGAGTGCGGCAGCCACACCGGCGTCCGCTGGCTCCGGGTCACCGACCGCCAGGGCAGGGGGCTGGAGCTGCGGGGCGATGGCATGGAGTGCTCCGCCCTGCCCTATACCCCCTTCCAGATGGAGGAGGCAGCCCACCACTATGAGCTGCCCCCCGTCTGCCGTACCGTCCTCCGGCCCGCCCTGGCCCGGATGGGGGTGGGGGGCGACAACAGCTGGGGTGCGCTGCCTCTGGAGGAGTACCGATTGAACAGCAGTATCCCACGGCGGTTCGCCTTCTCCTTCACCGGCGTGTGAGCCGGCTGAAGCGCAACTTTGCGCAACTGCATGGGCGGCCGAACGCCGGATTTGTGGAAAACTGACAAAAATAAAGGGAAAATCTTTCACAAAATACAGGTTGCACCTGGCCGCCGGCGGTGCTATGATAGGCTCGACCAAAGAAAAGTGCGCAACTGATTTTCGCAATGAAACCAGCTGCGGAATGATCAGAAAGAGGTGTGTCTCATGTCTACCATCAAGCAGATGAAGGAGAAAATGCTGACCCAGGACTGCCGCCGGGCCCTGTCCCGGGTGTACTGTAAGCCGGAGGATGAGCTGGGCGAGGTGTGCTGCCGCCTGGAGGAAATTCTGGAGGGCTTCCAAAGAACCTTTATGCCAGGGGAGAACACCCAGGTGTTCCTCTGCACCGCCGCCGGCCGCACTGAGGTGGGAGGCAACCACACCGACCATCAGCGGGGCAAGGTGCTGGCCGCCAGCGTGGATCTGGACGCCGTGGCCTGCGTGGCCCCCAACGATCTGGGGGTGGCCCGGCTCTATTCCGAGGGCTACGGCATGGCTCAGGTGGAGGTAAGCAAGCTGGAAAAGGTGACCGCCGAGGAGAACACTACTCTCTCCCTCATCCGGGGTATTCTGGCCCGGGCGACCCAGCTGGGCTACACCGTCTCCGGCTTTGACGCCTATCTCCGCTCCGACGTGCCCGGCGGATCCGGTCTCTCCTCCTCTGCCTGCTATGAGGTGCTGGTGGGCGTGATGGTAAACCACCTCTTCTGCCGGGACGAGCTGTCCCTGGCCCAGATCGCCATGATGGGCCAGTACGCCGAGAACGTCTACTTCGGCAAGCCCTCCGGCCTGATGGATCAGATAGCCTGCGCCCTGGGCGGCATCGTGGCCATCGACTTTGCGGACGAGAGCAATCCCGTCTACCGCCAGGTGCATTTTGACTTTGCCGAGGCGGGCCATGCCCTGTGCATTGTGGACACCGGCGCCGACCACGCCGACCTGACTGCCGACTACGGCGCCATCCCCCAGGAGATGAAGGCGGTGGCCGGGCTCATGGGCAAGGAGGTGCTCAGCCAAGTGAAGCCGGAGGACTTCTACGCCGAGCTGCCCCGGCTGCGGGAGCGGCTGGGCGACCGGGCGGTGCTCCGGGCCATCCACTACTTCTCCGACGTGGAGCGGGTGGAGCGGCAGGTGCAGGCCCTGGAGCAGGGGGACTTCGACGCCTTCCTGAAGCTGGTCACCCAGTCCGGCCAGTCCTCCTACATGTACCTGCAGAATATCGCCACCTATCGGGACCCCAAGGAGCAGCCAGTGGCGGTGGCTCTGGCCATGGCCCAGCACCTGCTGGGGGGCAGAGGGGCTTTCCGAGTCCACGGCGGCGGCTTTGCCGGCACCATCCAGGCCTTTGTGCCGGTGGATCTGCTGGAGCAGTTCCGCACCGGAATGGACGCCCTGCTGGGCCAGGGAGCCTGCCAGGTGCTGACCATCCGCCCGGTGGGCGGCGCCGTCCTGATGGACTGACCGAGAGGAGGAAGTACGATGGAGCTTGCGATTTCTCAGCTGATCGAATACGCCGTCCGCAAAGGCTGGATGGAGGAGGGAGACCGGATCTGGGCTTCCAACCTGCTGCTGGAAACCTTGGGCATGGAGGGTTTTCAGGGCCTGATGCCCGTGGAAGGGGAGCTGCCTCCCATCCAGGAGGTTCTGGACGTACTCAACCGGTATGCCTATGAGCACGGGGTAATCCAGGGTGACACCCCCTCCTTTACCGACCTGTTTGACACCAAACTGATGGGACTGCTCACCCCCCGGCCCTCCGAAGTGGCCAGGACCTTCTGGGCCAAGTACGACAGCGACCCCAGAGAGGCCACCGACTGGTACTATGCCTTCTCCGGGGACACCAACTATATCCGCCGGGATCGGATTGCCAAGGACGTGAAGTGGCTGGCGGAGACGGAATACGGCACACTGGACATCACCATCAACCTCTCCAAGCCGGAGAAGGATCCCCGGGCCATCGCCGCCGCCGGCAAGGCGGTGTCGGTGAAGTACCCCAAGTGCCTGCTCTGCGCGGAGAACGAGGGCTACGCCGGCCGGCTGGATCATCCCGCCCGGCAGAATCACCGGATTATCCCCTTGGAGCTGGCAGGGCAGGACTACTGCCTCCAGTATTCCCCCTACGTCTACTACAACGAGCACTGCATCGTCTTTAATAAGCTCCACATCCCCATGGCCATTGACCGCAAGTGCTTTGACCATCTGCTGGAGTTTGTCACCATCTTCCCCCACTACTTCATCGGCTCCAACGCCGACCTGCCCATCGTGGGCGGCAGCGTCCTGAGTCATGACCACTATCAGGGCGGCAACTACACCTTCGCCATGGCCAAGGCCCCGGTGGAGACGGAGATCACCATCCCCGGCTATGAGGATCTGACCGCCGGCATCGTCAAGTGGCCCATGTCGGTGATCCGCCTCCGGGGGGCGGACAAGGCACGGATTGCGGACTGCTCGGAGCACATCCTCAAGGTCTGGCGGGGCTATTCCGACCCGGCGGCGGATATCCTGGCGGAGACGGACGCCCCGCACAACACCATCACCCCCATCTGCCGGAGACGGGGAGGGGACTACGAGATGGATCTGGTGCTGCGCAACAACCGCACCACCGAGGAATATCCTCTGGGCATCTTCCACCCCCATCAGGAGAAGCACCACATCAAGAAGGAGAACATCGGTCTCATCGAGGTCATGGGTCTGGCAGTGCTGCCCGCCCGGCTGAAGGAGGAGCTGGCCTTGCTGGAGGACTGCATTGTCAGCGGCAAGGACCTGGAGGCCAGCCCCAAGACCGCCTCTCACGCCCCCTGGGTGCGGGATACGGTGCTGGCGGGCCATCCCGAGCTGAACGGGGACAACTGCGGCGACATCCTCCGGCTGGAGGTGGGCAAAGTGTTCGCCGGTGTTCTGGAGGACGCGGGCGTCTATAAGCACACCCCGGAGGGCAAGGCGGCCTTCCTGCGGTTTGTGGATGCGCTGTAAAAACGCACAGCGGCGGCATTGCTCAAACAGGCAATGCCGCCGCTGATCTGTTTTTCGGGTATTAGATGATAAAATGCTCATTGCCGGAACGGTACTTGCCGTAATCCACACGGATCAGCGGCTCCCCAACCACACAGTCCGGATTGTGGTAAGCCATGTGGCCGGCCCAGCCCACAGAGTTGATGGTCCAGTCGTGGTGCAGGGCATAAATGTCATCCGTCCGGCCCTGAGTGGGCATTGTGCCGTCGGGGAAGGTGAACCCCTCCTCTTCCGCATGCCGCAGGAAAAGCTTGCGGATGTTGTTGCTGGCCAGATAGACATAGACCCGGCCTTCCAGGTTTAGCAAATTGCTGACAGTACGCATGATTGCGCCCTCCTAAAAAATTTTTGCCTATCCGGAGCGCGAAAAAAACACCCATCGTTTTCGACAGGTGTCAAAATCAGAGCCAGCCACCTATCGAACAAGCATTAGCACCTTGCCTCCCGGCAGGTTGCTGTGCGGTCAACGAGCTTGTCTCTCGCGCACTCTTTATAGGCTAATCTAATACTACCATACAGAAAGAATTTTGTCAATGAAAATAGGGACCGGCAGGAGCATTCCGCACCTGCCGGTCCCCGGCTTTTGGGTCAGAAACCCTTACTTGACGTAATAGACGTAGTTCTCCTTTCGGGGCGCCGCCTGGGGCAGAGGGCCGTCGGCATAGCCCAGGACGCAGTGGCCTATGCCCTCGTAGTCGCCCTCGATGCCCAGGGCGCGGAGGATCTCCTTGCCCTCCTCGGACGCAAATTCCTCTTTGGCCCGGTGAATCCAGCAGCTGCCCAGGCCGAAATGGTGGGCGGCCAGCATCAGATTGCCCATGACCAGACTGCCGTCATAGACGTGGGTGGGACGCTCCTTGTCCGCCAGCACCACCAGCACCACAGGGGCGCCGTAAAAGGGGTCCTTGTCCCCGGCCCCCATGATTTGGGCGTTCATCCGGGAGAGCCGGTCTCTCAGCTCCCGGTTGGTCACTGCGAGAATAATCGGAGACTGCCGGCCCATGCCGGTGGCGGCGTAGGTGCCCGCCTCCACAATCTGCTCCAGAATCTCCTGGGGCACCATGTCCGACTTATATTTGCGGATGCTGCGGCGGGTGAGTATTTCATTCATCAGATCAGACATAACAGGTTCCTCCTCTGTACCAGGAAATCAAGCGGTCAACGCCGTATGTTTCTATCCGCAGTGTAGCACGAAGGGGCGGAGATTGCAAGGGCGGAAGGACAGGGCAAAACCCGGTAAGACACTGACACGCTGTGCTGTCTTACCGGGTTTTTCGAATGCCTGGGGCGGCTTCCAGAGGGAAGCAAAATCGGTTGTTCTGTTTTTGTCTCATCTGCAAGTAACCATCCAATGTTCAGATTGTGTTCTCCGGCGTCTCTCCGATGCCGGGGCCAGTGGGATGAAAGGGCCGGTCAGCTGTGATACTCCATGTCGAAGCTCACATAGAACTCACTCAATCTCTCGCTGGACTGCTGTCTTGTTGTCTTCATACGGTTCACCTCCTGACTTCCAGCGGACTAAGATGGGTCGGGTCAAGCCGGAATCGGTTTAGCTGTGGGGTTCGGAGCGGAAGCTGTCGTAATACTCCTGGAGCAGCTCGCTGATTTTTTCCATGGCCTTCATGGAAGAGACCTCCTTTCTGCTGTGATCAAGGATGGAAGGGAAACGGGATTAGCTGCGGGGCTCGGTGTGGAAGCTGTCGTAATATTCCTGAAGCAGCTCGCTGAGCTTTTCGATGGTCTTCATTGTGATAATCTCCTTTCTGAGAGCGGTGATGGATGAGAAAGAATCCGGTTAGCTGCGGGGCTCGGTGTGGAAGCTGTCGTAATATTCCTGAAGCAGCTCGCTGAGCTTTTCGATGGTCTTCATTGTGATAATCTCCTTTCTGAGAGCGGTGATGGATGAGTGAAAATCGGTTTAGCTGCGGGGCTCGGTGTGGAAGCTGTCGTAATACTCCTGGAGCAGCTCGCTGAGCTTTTCGATGGTCTTCATTTGAGGTTCCTCCTTTGAGATGAGCTTGACTGAGAGCTCTTTCTTTTGTCTGACATAATCATAGCACCTTGACGGCAACTTGTGAAATACATATAATAAAAGTGTCTCAATACCTTTCAGGTATTGCAGAAGGGAGGGACTGATATGGAGCTGCGGCACCTGCGTTACTTTTTGGCGGTGGCAGAGGAGCTGAATTTCACCCGGGCGGCGGCCAAGCTGTGCATCGCCCAGCCGCCCCTCAGCCGGCAGATTCAGGATCTGGAGACCGAGCTGGGGAGCAAGCTGTTTTTGCGCAGTCCCCACTCTCTGCAGCTGACCGAGGAGGGAATGCTCTTCCGGCAGTATGCGGTGCAGATTCTCAATCTGGTGGAAAAGTCCACCGAGGACATCCGGGAGATGAACAAGGGCCTGCAGGGGATGCTGTATGTGGCCTCGGTGGAGGGGCGCGCCCCGAGGCTGCTCTCTCAGTGGATCGCCGGCTTTCACAGCATCTATCCCGACGTGCAGTATACCCTCTGGAACGGAAACTCGGACGACGTCATCAGCCGGGTGATGAAGGGCCTGTGTGATCTGGCAATCATTGTGGAGCCCTACAACCCGGAGGGTCTCAACGCCATCCGGGTCTACCGGGAGCCCTGGGTGGCCATCATTCCGGAAAATCACCCCCTGGCCCGGCGGGAGGGAGATACCATCCCACTGGCCGAGCTGGCTCCCTATGACCTGATTATCCCCTCCCGTCAGTCCCGATTTCAGGAGATTGAGGAGTGGTTCCCCAAGAATCACGGCAAGCTGACCATCCGGGGGCGGATTGCCCACATGCTCAACGCCTATGAGCTGACCGCCCAGGGGGTGGGGGTGGCCATCTATCCCGCCTCGGCGGGAGAGCTCAGCACCGCAGGCCGGGTGGTCATCAAGCGGCTGGTGGAGCCGTCGGTGACCGCCTCCTATGTGCTGATCTGGAACAAGGGCCGTCAGCTGCCCATGGTGGCCCGGGAATTCGTGGAGTATGTCCAGAATCAGCTGGCGGGCGGTCAGGCCCAGTGAAAGGATAGCAGAAATGGAGAACACAAAATTGGACAGCCTGATTGAACCCTATGGGACGCTGGCCGGGCAGCTGGAGGCTCTGCTCTCGGACGAGGAAAATCTGATCACCGGCCTGGCCAATGCCTCGGCGCTGCTCTATGGCGCTTTGGAGGACGTGAACTGGGCGGGCTTTTACCTGCGCCAGGGGAAAACGCTGGTGCTGGGCCCATTCCAGGGCAAGCCTGCCTGCACCCGCATCCCCCTGGGAAAGGGCGTCTGCGGTACGGCGGCGGCCTTGGACAACATCCAGCGGGTGCCCGACGTCCACGCCTTTCCCGGTCACATCGCCTGCGACAGCGCCTCCCGGTCGGAGATCGTCCTGCCCCTGCACCGGGATGGAGTGGTGATGGCGGTGCTGGATATTGACAGCCCCTGCCCCGGCCGGTTCAGCCCGGCAGATGAGGCGGGGCTGCTCCGGTGTGCCGAAATCCTGGAAGCGTTTTTCGGGGCGGCGGAGCCGGAGGTTACGCTGTTTTGGACGGAGAGATGAGGATAAGCCATGCGGATCATTATTTCCCCGGCCAAGAAGATGAATGTGGATCGGGACAGCTTTCCCTGCCGGGATTTGCCCCGGTTTCTGCCGAAGACAGAGCAACTGTATCAGCGGCTCCGGGCCATGTCCTATGAGGAGCTGAAGGCTCTCTGGAAATGCAACGACCAGATCGCCGGGCTGAATTACGAGCGGCTGCAGCGGATGGAGCTGCGCCGGGGCCTGACGCCGGCCATTTTGTCCTATAAGGGGATTCAATATCAGTACATGGCCCCCGGCGTGTTCACCCGGGAGGAGCTGGAGTATGTGCAGGAGCACCTGCGGATCCTCTCCGGCTTTTACGGCATTCTGCGGCCCTTTGACGGGGTGACCCCTTACCGGCTGGAGATGCAGGCCAAGCTCTCAGTGGGAGGGACGAAGGATCTCTACGGCTTCTGGGGCGGCAGCCTGGGGGGCCAGCTCTGCGCGGAGACCGATTGTATCCTCAACCTGGCCTCGAAAGAGTACAGCCGCTGTGTGGCCTCCCACCTGACGGGGGAGACCCAGATGATCACCTGTCTGTTCTGCCAGCGGAAGGGGGACAGGCTGGTGGAGAAGGGCACCCTGTGCAAGATGGCCCGGGGAGAGATGGTGCGCTATCTGGCGGAGGGCGGCATTGAGCACCCGGAGCAGATCAAGGATTTTGACCGGCTGGGCTACCGATTCTCTCCGGAGCAATCCAATCAGACAATCTATACCTTTGTTCAGGAGGAGACCTATGGCGTTTGACTATAAAAAGGAATACAAGGAATTCTATCTGCCCAAGCGGAAGCCCTCTATTGTGGAGGTGCCCGAGATGCGCTTTGCGGCCGTGCGGGGCAAGGGTGACCCCAACCAGGAGGGCGGGGAATACAAGACGGCCATCGGCCTGCTCTACGGTATTGCCTTTACCATCAAGATGAGCAAGCTGGGAGATCACCGCATCGACGGCTATTTTGACTATGTGGTGCCGCCCCTGGAGGGCCTCTGGTGGCAGGAGGGAATCGACGGCATCGACTATACCCGCAAGACGGAGTTCCAGTGGATTTCCCTGATCCGCCTGCCGGATTTTGTCACCAAACAGGAGTTTGACTGGGCGGTGGAGGAGGCAAGCCGCAAAAAGAAGACCGACTTCTCCCGGGTGGAGTATCTGACCTGGCGGGAAGGGCTTTGCGTCCAGTGCATGCACATCGGCCCCTATGACGAGGAGCCGGAGACGGTGGCCGCCATGGAGGCCTATGCCCGGGCCCAAGGATATGAGATCGATTTCGCACCGGGCCGCTTTCACCATGAGCTCTATCTCAGCGACGCCCGGAAGGTGCAGCCGGAGCGGCTGAAAACGGTGATCCGCCATCCGCTTCGGAAACGCTGTGAAAACAGATGAAATGGAGGACACGGTGAGAGAGCATCGCTTTGAAATCGGCGGCATCCCCGCCGTCCTGTACGGGGAGCCGTCCGACCGGGTCTGGCTGTTTGTGCATGGCAAATGCGGCTGCAAGGAGGAGGCCCGGGACTTCGGAGCGCTGGTCTGCCCTGGGGGCTGGCAGGTGCTGGGGGTGGATCTCCCGGAGCATGGCAGCCGGCAGGGAGAGCAGGACGCCTTTGACCCATGGCATGCCGTCCCGGAGCTGTGGACGGTCATGGACTATGCCCACAGCCGCTGGAGCCGGGTGGCTCTGCGGGCGAACAGCATCGGCGCATGGTTCAGCATGCTGGCCTTTCAGGAGACACCGCCGGAGCGGAGCCTGTTTGTCTCCCCCATCCTGGATATGGAGAGGTTGATTTGCCGCATGATGGGCTGGGCCGGCGTGACTGAGGAGGAGCTGCAAGAGCGGAAAACCATTGAGACCGGTTTTGGGGAGACCCTGTCCTGGCGCTATTATCAGTATGCCAGGGAGCACCCCATTGACTGCTGGCCCTGTCCCACGGCGATTCTGTACGCGGGCCGGGACAACCTCACTCCTCGGGAGGAGGCGGAGGCCTTTGCGGAGCGGTTTGACTGCGCTCTGACAGTCATGGAAGAGGGGGAGCACTGGTTCCACACCCCGGAGCAGCTGGCAGTGCTGAACCGGTGGACGCTGGAGCAGACCGCTCCGGAGCTGACGCCGGAGGAGCGTCTGTTTTTCACGGGAAAACCGGAGGAGGAGTCCCTCTATACGGCGCTGCGCAGCCGTATGCTGGTGGAGGTAGGAGAGATTCGCATCAAGGTGCAGAAGACCCAGATCACCTTCTCCGGAAAATACGGCTTTGCCTTTGTCTCCCACCCCAGGCGGAAACGGGACAGGGGGATTCTGGTCTCCTTCGGCCTGTTTCACCGGCAGGAGTCTGACCGCATTCAGCAGGCCTCAGAGCCCTATCCCAACCGCTGGACGCACCACATGCTGGTGAGCCGCCCGGAGGAGATTGACGACGAGCTGCTGGGGTGGCTTAAGGAAGCGTATTGGTTTGCAAATACAAAGTAAAGAGGGAAGCAATATGACAGAAGTGGTAGCCGCCCTGATCTGGGACGGAGACAGATTTATGGCCTGCCAGCGGCCGGCCCACAAGGCCCGGGGTCTCAAGTGGGAGTTCGTGGGCGGCAAGGTGGAGCCGGGAGAGACCCGGGAGCAGGCTCTCGTCCGGGAGTGCCGGGAGGAACTGGCGGTCACCGTCCGGGTGGGGGAGGTCTTTATGGAGGTCACCCACGAGTACCCGGATCTGACCGTCCATCTGACCCTGTTTGACGCCTCCATTGCGGAAGGAGTGCCTCAAAAGCTGGAGCACAACGACATCCGTTGGATCACCGTGGATGAGATTGACCAGTATGAGTTCTGCCCGGCGGATGAGGAGATTTTGGAGCGGTTGAAGCAGCGATGATACAGCCAATTATGAGAGACTCGATGACAACGAGGGAACCGATCAGGTGATGTTCAGCCCGGAGATTGTCAAGTGCTCCGGCCCCTACGAGGCGGAGAAAGACTGCAGCGACAAGAAAGCAGAATAAAAGGGATAGCGTCCCAACCTGACAAGTTAAACGCTATCCCCATACGCACAAGGCGAGCCGGGAGCCTTGCCCCGGCCACTTTGATTTTAACAAAGTAAGGCTAAGAAAGCAAGGAGGATATTAAGCAGATCGTCCAGCATGAGATTGACCACTGCAATGGGATTTTGATTAAACAGACTCAAAAGTGGCAAAACCCGCCCGACCGGAGCCAAACGGCTCAGATCAGGCGGGGGTTATCCTTTTTATGCAGTGCTCAGATCAGCTCCAGCTCCTCCAGCAGCCGGGCAACCCCGTCCTCCTCGCAGGACAGGCAGATCCGGTCAGCCAGAGCCTTGACCTCCGCCTGGGCGTTGCCCATGGCGACGCCCAGACCGGCGGCCTGGAGCATGGCGGAGTCGTTGGTGCTGTCGCCGAAGGCGATAGCGTCCTCGGGGCCTTGACCAAAATAATGGCAGATGGCCCGGAGCGCCTCACCCTTGTCGGCGCCCTTGCGGTTGATCTCGCCGCTGACTGCGTCCAGATCGGGGAAGAGGTTGTCAAACAGGGTGAACTCGAACTCCCCTTCCAGCAGAGGCTTGAGCTTTTGGAATCGAGCCTCGTCCGGAGTGAAGAAGCAGATCTTGTAGATGGGAGCTCCCTGACAGCGGACGATGTCCTCAATGTGGAGCAGCTTTTGCAGCCCAACCAGATTGTCCACCGCCTGGGGCGGGAAGAGGGGCAGCAAGCGCTGCTGATGCCGGAAGTCCCCGTAGTTGCCCCGGCTGCCCTGGAGAATATAGAAGCTGTCAAAGTGCCGGAAAGTGTCCAGCGCCCGATCCAGCAGATAGCGGGGCAGGGGCTTGTCCAGCAGAATCTTGTCGCCTACCTGGGCACAGGCGCCGGCGTTGGAGATATATCCGTCAAAGCCGATGGCATTCACCGAAGCGGGGATGCCGGGGATGTTCCGGCCGGTGGAGAGAAAGACGTGGTGTCCATTGGCCCGGGCGGAGCGGATGGCCTGAACGGTGCGCTCGCTGGGGGCGTGGCCGGGCATGCAGAGGGTGCCGTCAATATCAAAGAAGAGAAGCTTTCCCATTTAAATACTCCTTTGCCTGCGTCTGTAAAAGGGAGGATACGCTGGTATTTTATCAGATTTGAGAAAAAATGACAAGGAGGATATGCAAATGGGGCGCACGGCTTTTGCCGTGCGCCCCAAAGCGTTTCCAAATTACTGCACGTTCTTGGTGGCTACCACCGACACACCGGTGCCGGCTGCGTTCTCCAGTACCACATCTCCGATGGAGACGGGAGCCCGGACGATGACGCTGCGGAGATCCTCCATTACCTGGAAGATCTTCTCCTTGGGGATGTCATGGGCGGTCTTCACCGACACGGTGGGAGCGCTGCCTCCGAAGACCCGGACGGTGCTGGTGACAATCCGGGTGGGATGGGTGACCTCCTTCCGGGCGTAGTCGTCGCCCCGCTTGCAGGTGTTGCCCTCAACCTTGGTGACGGCGCCGTCCTCCAGTGTGACGGTAATCTGGCAGCCCATGGGGCAGCCGATACAGGTCAGATTTCTTTGCTCCATGGTTACGCCTCCTCAATCTTGATGGTGATCGTCTTGAGCTCCGGGCGCTCCAGCAGTTGGGAGCGTTTGAGCACCACCTGCTCCATCTCGCCGGGGGCCATAATCATCCGTTTCCGGTGAGCAATTCGCTCCTCGTCCAGATAGACCGAGATAAAGCTGTTGCGGAACACCTGCCCCACCCGGAAGCGGACGGTGAGTTCCTCCTCCATCCGGCCGGTGTGGATGGTGGAGGGGACGGTGTAGCGCACGCCGCCGGTGGGAATCAGGCGGATCTCGCTGCCTGCCTCCTGCTTTTCGCCCTTGAGGTAGGCAGCGGCGTTGCGGCCGGCCATGGAGGCCTCCTGGGAGACGTAGTCCACCAGGTCGTGGACGTGGAGCACGTTGCCGCAGGCAAAGACGCCGGGGATGCTGGTTTCCAGGCTTTCGTCCACCACGGGGCCGGAGGTGATGGGGCTCAGCTCCACGCCGGCGGAGCGGCTCAGCTCGTTTTCCGGAATCAGGCCGCAGGAGAGCAGCAGGGTATCGCACTCATAGTGCTCCTCAGTGCCGGGGATGGGCCTGTTGCGGCTGTCCACCTGGGCCAGGGTGATGCCGGTGACCCGCTCCTTGCCCTGAATGTCCACAACCGTGTGGCTCAGCTTGAGGGGGATGCCGAAGTCGTCCAGACACTGGACGATGTTCCGCTTCAGACCGCCGGAGTAGGGCATCAGCTCGGCCACCACCTGCACCTGAGCCCCCTCCAGAGTCATCCGCCGGGCCATAATCAGTCCAATGTCGCCGGAGCCCAGGATGACCACCTTTTTGCCGGGGAGATAGCCCTCCATATTCACCAGCCGCTGGGCGGTACCGGCGGAGTAGATGCCGGCGGGCCGGTAGCCGGGGATGTTCAGCGCCCCCCGGGGCCGCTCCCGGCAGCCCATGGCCAGGATGATCGCCCCGGCCTGGAGCTGAAAGACGCCCTCCTCCCGGTTCATGGCGGTGATGGTGCGGTCCGGGCTGATGTCCATGACCATGGTGTTCAGCTTGTAGGGGATGTTCAGCGCCTCCACCTTCTGGATAAACCGGGCGGCGTACTCGGGGCCGGTCAGCTCCTCATGGAAGGTGTGCAGGCCGAAGCCGTTGTGAATGCACTGGTTGAGAATGCCGCCCAGCTCGTGATCCCGCTCCAGAATCAGAATCTGCTGAACCCCTGCCTCCCGGGCAGCGGCCGCAGCGGCCAGACCGGCGGGGCCGCCGCCGACGATAATCAGATCGTAGTTCATCATCAGACCTCTCCCTCCTTAGTCAGGCCGACCACCAGCTTGGATGCGCCGCCGCTCTTGGTGACGGCGGACAGGGGCATGCCGGTCTCTTGGGCGATGATTTCCATCACTCTGGGAGCGCAGAAGCCGCCCTGGCAGCGGCCCATGCCGGCCCGGGTGCGGCGCTTGACGCCGTCCAGGCTCCGGGCGCCCAGGGGACGGGTGACTGCGTCCACGATCTCGCCCTTGGTGACAGATTCGCACCGGCAGATAATCTGACCGTAGTCCGGCTTCTCCTTGATGAGGGCGCTGCGCTCCTCAGCGGTCAGCGTCCAGGGGTTGAGAATGCCCTTACGGGTGGAGACAAAATCGGGCTTTTCCGAGAGCTCCAGCTTGTCCCGGAGCTGGCCTGCCAGCATGACGCCGATGGCAGGGGAGGCGGTGAGGCCGGGGGACTCAATGCCGGAGCAGTCGAAGTAGCCGGGGGCGTCCGCCGCCTCGCCGATGATAAATTCGTGACCGTCCTCGTGGGCGCGAAGACCGGCGAAGGAGGTGATGGTCTGCCGGAGGGGCAGCTTGGGGACAGTGACGGTGGCCTTGCTCATCAGCTCGTCCAGACCCGCCCGGGTGGTGTTGACGCCTTCGGGATCGTCGATATCAATGGCAGTAGGACCTACGATCACATTGCCGTGGACGGTGGGAGCCACCAACACGCCCTTGCCCCCCTTGCCGGGGAGCTGGAAGATGGTGGAGTTCACGATGCCGCCTGCGGTCTTGTCCAACAGGCAGTAGTCACCCCGGCGGGGGGTAATGTGAATCTTGTCTTTGCAGACCATATTGTGGAACACGTCGGCGAAGACGCCGGCGGCGTTGACCACACATCTGGCCTCCAGCACGCCCTGGTCGGTGAGCACCAGCCAGTGGTCTCCCTTGGGCTTGAGGGCGGTGACGGCGGTGTTGAATTTGAACTCCACCCCGTTGGCGGCGGCGTTTTCCGCCAGGGCGATGTTGAGGCCGAAGGGGCAGATGATGGCGCCGGTGGGGGCCCAGAGGGCGGCCACCACATCGGGGGAGACATTGGGCTCTTTTGCCAGCACCTGGTCGTGATCCAGAATTTCCAGCCCCTGAACGCCGTTGGTCACGCCCCGGTCATAGAGGGCCTGGAGGTTAGGGAGATCCTCCTGGGCCATGCACAGCACCAGGGAGCCATTGCGGCGATAAGGGAAGTCCAGCTCTTTGGACAGGGCCTCCATCATCTGGCTGCCCTGGACATTGAGCTTGGCCATGAGGGAACCGGCGGCTGCGTCGTAGCCGGCGTGGGCGATGGCGCTGTTGGCCTTGGAGGTGCCGCAGCACACGTCCTCACACCGCTCCACCACGCATACGCTGGCCTGGTAACGGCTGAGTTCCCGGGCGACTGCGCAGCCGGAGACGCCTGCGCCGATGATGACAATGTCGTACATGAAGAAATCAACTCCTTTTTTAAGAGGTCTGTATTCACATCCCGGTTGAAGCGCGCGCTGCGGGACAGAAAACACACGGGGACAGCCTTCAGTTCAAAGACTGCCAGGGGATCAGGGAGTAGAGCAGCACGGCGGCCAGGGCACCCAGCACCGGCCCGAACAGGGGCACGGTGAGGCCGTAGCGCCAGTGGGAGCTGCCCTTGCCCCGGATGGGGAGCAAGGCGTGGGCCAACCGGGGGCCCAGATCCCGGGCGGGATTGATGGCGTAACCGGTGAGCCCTCCCAGGCTCATGCCGATGGAGACGATGAGTCCAAAGACCAGCAGCTTGCCGGTGGCGGCGTCCAGCCCGGGCACCTGCTCCATGCCCAGCAGGGTGAACACCAGCAGAAAGGCGCCAACCCCCTCGCTGAGCAGATTGCGGGAGAGATGGGGGACGGCGGGACTGGTGGCGAACACTCCCAGCTTGGCTGCCGGGCTTTCAGTGGCCTCCAGCTGATCCTGAAAGAGCAGGAAGACCAGCACCGCTCCCAGAAAAGCCCCGGCAAACTGGGCGGCCAGATAGCCGGGCACCAGCGTCCAGGAAAACCGTCTGCCTGCGGCCAGCGCCAGGGTGAGAGCGGGGTTGAAGTGAGCCCCCGAGGCAGCCCCGAAGATGAGGGCGGGCACCATGACCGCCAAGCCCCAGGCGACGGTGATTTGTACCGTGCCGGCGCCCTGCATACCGCTGCGGTTCAGGGTGACGTTGGCGACCACGCCGTCGCCCAGCAGGATGAGAATTGCGGTTCCGATGAATTCAGCGATATATGGCAGCACTGCCATACCTCCTCGCAGTGGAATGTTACGGATGATTCCGGCACAGGCGCCGGGGACGGATCAGTCCTCCTTAGCCCAGCCGTAGGCGGCATAGACTGCCTTATGCCAGCCGGCCACCTTCTTGTCCCGCTCCACGGGGGTGATCTCAGGGCCGAAGACCTTGTCGATGGCCCAGTTCTGAAGCACTTCCTCCTTGCTGGACCAATAGCCCACGGCCAGACCGGCCAGATAGGCGGCGCCCATGGCGGTGGTCTCCACGCAGACGGGGCGGTTCACCGGGGCCTGGATGATGTCCGCCTGCATCTGCATCAGCAGATCGTTGGCGGAGGCGCCGCCGTCCACCTTGAGGGCGGCCAGCTTGATGCCGGAGTCCGCCTCCATTGCCTTGAGCACGTCATAGGTCTGGTATGCCAGGGACTCCAGGGTGGCCCGGATAATGTGATATTTGTTGACGCCCCGGGTCAGGCCCACGATGGCACCCCGGGCGTAGGCGTCCCAGTAGGGGGCGCCCAGGCCGGTGAAGGCGGGGACCACATAGCAGCCGTTGGTGTCCGGTACCTTGCGGGCGAAATATTCCGAGTCGGAGGCGGAGTCCACCAGCTTCACCTGATCCCGGAGCCACTGAATGGCGGAGCCAGCCACGAAGATGGAGCCCTCCAGGGCGTAGGTCACCTTGCCGTCCAAGCCCCAGGCGATGGTGGTGACCAGACCGTTGTCGGAGAAGACCGGCTTCTCGCCGGTGTTCATCAGCAGAAAGCAACCGGTGCCGTATGTATTTTTCGCCTCGCCGGGGAGGAAGCAGGTCTGCCCGAAGAGGGCGGACTGCTGGTCGCCGGCGGCCCCGGCAATGGGGATGGAGCCGCCGAACAGGTCGGGCACCGTCTCGCCGTAGATACAGCTGGAGGGCTTGGCCTCGGGGAGCATGCAGGCGGGAATGCCCAGCTCTTCCAGAATCTCCTCATCCCACGTCAGATCCACGATGTTGAACAGCATGGTGCGGGAGGCGTTGGAGTAGTCGGTGACGTGCACCTTGCCGCCGGTCAGCTTCCAGATCAGCCAGGTCTCCACCGTGCCGAAGAGCAGCTGCCCCGCCTCCGCCTTTTCCCGGGCGCCGGGGACGTTTTCCAGCATCCAGCGGATCTTGGTGCCGGAGAAATAGGGGTCGATGACCAGGCCGGTCTTGGCCCGGTAGGTGTCGGTCAGCTCCTTGGCGATCAGGCTGTCGCAGTATTCAGCGGTGCGCCGGTCCTGCCAGACGATGGCGTTGTGGATGGGCTCGCCGGTCTCCTTGTCCCAGACAATGGTGGTCTCGCGCTGGTTGGTGATACCGATTGCGGCGATGTCGGCGGCGGTGGCGTCCACCTTGGCCAGGGCCTCAGCGGCCACGGCGTACTGGGTCAGCCAGATCTCAGTGGCGTCGTGCTCCACCCAGCCGGGCTGGGGGAAATACTGGGTGAACTCTTTCTGGGCAACGCTGCACATCTCTCCCTGCTCATTGAACAGGATACAGCGGTTGCTGGTGGTGCCGGAATCCAGCGCCATGATGTACTTGGCCATGCAGATCTCCTCCTGAAGCATATTCTCTGGTTTCACCGGCCGTCTCCCCAGCCGGGAACTACTATAACTAGTATACAAGATGAAAGTTGATTTGTCATTTGACGAAACCGACAAATATAAAGATATACTTTGTAAAAAATGCTTAATTAAGGAGGGGAGAAAAACGGCGCTCATCGGTTTGGCGGCTGCATGGCGGGGAAATATGGGGAGATTCCCCCGGAAATTGGTTGAAAACCTATCAGGCCTATAGTATAATAGGTAAATCTATAACAGATCAGTGGAGAGGTGTTTCCAATGATGATTTCGACCAAGGGACGGTATGCCCTGCGGGTGATGGTGTCTCTGGCCCAGTGGGAGGGAGAGGGGTTTGTCCCGCTGAAGGAGATCGCCCAGCAGCAGCAGATTTCGGAGAAATATCTGGAGGCTATTGTCAAGCTGCTGGTCAAAGCCGGCTTTGTGGTGGGTCTGCGGGGCAAGGGCGGCGGCTATCGCCTGGCCCGGCAGCCGGGGGAGTACACCATGAAGGAGATTCTGGAGGTGACCGAAGGAGAACTGGTACCGGTGGCCTGCCTGGAGCCCAACGCCAAGGCCTGCCCCAGAGCGGGGGGCTGCGTCACGCTGCCCCTGTGGCAGGGACTCAACCAGGTCATCCAGGGTTATCTCTCCGGTATCACGCTGGAACAACTGGTAAACCAGGCGAAGGAACGGGGAATCTCTGCGGGAGAGATTTGAGCATTCTAGTAGGGCGGGGGCTTGCCCCCGCCGGGCAGCGCAGAACGCTTACGGGACTGCTGCGGCAGTCCCAAAAAAATTTCTATAAAACCTATTGACCTGATAGGAATTATGTGATAGGATACCGATAAACCTACCGGATATATATGGAAATAGATGGGCTGAGGGTGATGTGAGATGTTCCAGCAATGGAAAAATCGAATTCCATACCCCTTCCTGCCGGATCGAATGTGTACAGGCGAGAAAGCAGAATAACAATTTCCCGTCACAGAAAAAACATTGGATCAGACAGAAAGGAATGGTGCATTATGGAACAGAATAAATATCGTTTTGAGACCCTTCAGCTTCATGTGGGACAGGAGCAGCCCGATCCCGCCACCGACGCCCGGGCGGTTCCCATCTATCAGACCACCTCTTATGTATTCCGTAACAGCGCCCACGCCGCCGCCCGGTTCGGTCTGGCGGACGCCGGCAACATCTACGGCCGGCTGACCAACTCCACCCAGGACGTGTTTGAAAAGCGGATTGCCGCTTTGGAGGGCGGCGTGGCTGCTCTGGCCACTGCCTCCGGCGCCGCCGCCATCACCTATACCATCCAGGCCCTGGCCCAGGCCGGGGATCACATTGTGGCCCAAAAGACCATCTACGGCGGCAGCTTCAATCTGCTGGCCCACACCCTGCCCCAGTACGGCATCTCCACCACCTTTGTGGACGCCCACAACCTGGAGGAGGTAGAGGGCGCCATTCAGGAGAACACCAAGGCGGTCTATCTGGAGACCCTGGGCAACCCCAACAGCGATATCCCCGACATTGACGCCATCGCCTCCATCGCCCACAAGCACGGCCTGCCCCTGGTGATTGACAACACCTTCGGCACTCCCTACTTCATCCGGCCCATTGAGCACGGGGCGGACATCGTGGTGCACTCGGCCACCAAGTTTATCGGCGGCCACGGCACCACCCTGGGCGGCGTCATCGTGGACGGCGGCACCTTCGACTGGGCGGCCAGCGGACGCTATGCTCCCATCAGTGCCCCCAACCCCAGTTACCACGGCGTGTCCTTCACCCAGGCTGCCGGCCAGGCTGCCTTTGCAACCTATATCCGGGCGATTCTGCTCCGGGACACCGGCGCCACCATTTCCCCCTTCAACGCCTTCCTGCTGCTCCAGGGCACCGAGACCTTGTCTCTCCGGCTGGACCGCCACGCGGAGAACACGAAGAAGGTGGTGGAGTACCTGGCGAACCATCCCAAGGTGGAGCACGTCAACCATCCCTCTCTGCCTGACCATCCGGATCACGCCCTGTACCAGCGGTACTTCCCCAACGGCGGCGGATCCATCTTTACCTTTGAGATCAAGGGCGGCGTGGCCGAGGCTCACAAGTTCATTGACAGCCTGGAGATATTCTCCCTGCTGGCCAATGTGGCCGACGTCAAGAGCCTGGTCATCCACCCTGCCACCACCACCCACTCTCAGCTGAGCGCCGAGGAGCTGCTGGATCAGGGCATCAAGCCCAACACCATCCGGCTGTCCATCGGCACCGAACACATCGACGACATCATTGCCGATCTGGAGCAGGCCTTTGCGCAGGTCTGACTCCTCCTGCGGGGACTCTGCTGAGATACTTTATCATTAGAAGGAGTCACACATGATTTACGCAGATCACGCGGCCACCACCAAGACCAGTCCCGCCGCGCAGAAAGCCATGCTGGAGTGCATGGAGCAATACTGGGGCAATCCCTCCAGCCTGTATACCCTGGGCCAGCAGGCCGCCGAGGCGCTGGAGCGGGCCCGGGTGCAGGTGGCTGCCTTCATCGGAGCACTGCCTCAGGAGATCTATTTCACCTCCTGCGGCAGCGAGGCGGATAACCAGGCCCTGCGCTCCGCCGCCTACCTGGGCAAGCGCCGGGGCAAGACCCATCTGATCTCCACCGCCATCGAGCACCACGCCATTCTCCACACCCTGGCCCAGCTGGAGCGGGAGGGCTTCGCCGTCACCCTGCTGCCGGTGGACGCGTCCGGCATCGTCAAGGTGGAGGATGTGGCTGCCGCCCTTCGGCCGGAGACCGCCCTGGTCAGCGTCATGTACGCCAACAACGAGATCGGCACCATCCAGCCCATCGCTGAGATCGGCGCCCTCTGCCGGGCGAACAAGGTGCTCTTCCACACCGACGCCGTCCAGGCGGTGGGCCATCTGCCCATTGATGTCCAGGCCCAGAACATCGACATGCTCTCCCTCTCCGGCCACAAGTTCCACGGCCCCAGAGGCACCGGCGCCCTCTATGTCCGCAAGGGAGTCCCCCTCAAGGCATTCATCGAGGGCGGCGCCCAGGAGCGGGGCAAGCGGGCCGGCACCGAGAATCTCCCTGCTATCGCCGGCATGGCCACTGCCCTTCAGGAGGCGGTAGACCATCTGGAAGAGAACAACGCCCGGCTGACCGTGCTCCGGGACCGGCTGATTCAGGGCCTCTCGGAGATTCCTCACGGGGGCCTCAACGGCGACCCTGTCCGGAGGCTGCCCGGCAACGTGAACTTCTGCTTTGAGGGCGTTGAGGGTGAGTCCCTGCTTCTGCTGCTGGATGACAAGGGGATCTCCGCCTCCTCTGGCTCTGCCTGCACCTCCGGATCTCTGGATCCCAGCCATGTGCTGCTGGCCATCGGCCGGCCTCACGAGGTGGCCCACGGCTCTTTGCGCCTGTCTCTGGGAGAGGAGAACACCCCGGAGGAGATCGAGGCGATCATCGCGGCGGTGAAAGAGGTCGTGGACTATCTGCGAAACATGTCTCCCGTTTGGAAGGAATTACAGCAAGGAGTGCGCAAGTATGTTATACAGTGAAAAGGTGATGGATCACTTCCGCAATCCCCGGAATGTGGGAGAGATCGAGGACGCCGACGGCGTGGGCCAGGTGGGCAACGCCCGGTGCGGCGATATTATGCGAATGTATCTGAAAATCGATGACGGCATCATCACTGACGTCAAGTTTGAGACCTTCGGCTGCGGCAGCGCCATCGCCACCAGCTCCATGGCCACCGAGCTGATCAAGGGTAAGCCGGTGGAGCAGGCGCTGGAGCTGTCCAACCAGGCGGTGGTGGAGGCCCTGGACGGCCTGCCTGCCCACAAGCTCCACTGCTCCGTTCTGGCGGAGGAGGCGGTGAAGGCCGCCGTCAAGGACTACTACGACAAAAACGGCATCCCCTACGACAAGGAGAAGTTCTGTCCCGGCGACTGCGAGGCCTGCGGACACTGAGAAAACAGACATCCAATCCCCGCGCTGTCGGCAGACGGCGCGGGGATTTTGCCTGTTTGGTGAAAAGGTGTCGAAAAATTCACAACGATTCCGCCAATTTTTCTATGAGAAGTTCCTTTGGGACGATTGCAAAAAAATCCTCTGCTGGTTATAATAATGCGTACGGAACAAAGCCAATGAGCCTTGAAAGCCAAGGCTTTCAAGGCTCATTGGCTTTGTTCCGGTGCAAGGATTTTGGGCCATTCAGCCCAAAATCCTTGCACGTTCCATGGAAGCATTGAAATGCTTCCATGGAAATACGCATTCTAACAATGGCTGAATTCTATGCAAGAGGCTGTTTACAGCCACTTGCATAGAATTGCGCGACATTCGCCGCGCGAATAAACCGCTGTGCGGTTTGTTCAGCAGACATTATAATAGGTCTACTATCGTACAAGAAATGTGCAGCAGTGAACCGGTCTCTCTGTTGAGACCGGCAGAAAGGTGAATGAATATGAGCTTTGTACGGGATATTGGCATTGATCTGGGCACCGCCTCCGTCCTGGTCTACATCCAGGGCAAGGGCGTCGTCCTGCGGGAGCCGTCGGTGGTGGCTATCGACAAGACGACAGGCCGCTTGCTCAAGGTGGGCACCGAGGCCCGGAAGATGTTGGGCCGTACCCCCGGCAATATTGTGGCTATCCGCCCCCTGCGGGACGGGGTCATCTCCGACTATGACATGACCGAGCGGATGCTCCGGGAGTTTATCCGCAAGGTGGCCCCGGTGCGCTTTTTCAAGCCCCGTGTGGTCATCTGCGTCCCCTCCGGCATCACCGAGGTGGAAGAGCGGGCGGTCATCGACGCCGGCATCCAGGCCGGCGCCCGGAAGGTTTACCTGATTGAGGAGCCGGTGGCCGCCGCCATCGGCGCCGGCATCGATATCGCCCAGCCCGAGGGCCATCTGGTGGTGGACATCGGCGGCGGCACCACCGATGTGGCGGTGATCTCCCTGTCCGGCGTGGTGGAGTCTACCTCCATCAAAATCGCCGGCGACGCCTTCGACGACGCGGTGATCAAATACATCCGCCGCAAGCACAACGTGCTCATCGGCTCCCGGACGGCGGAGGAGCTGAAGATCTCCCTGGGCTGTGTCTTCCCCCGGCCGGAGGAGCAGGTGCTGGAGGTTACCGGCCACGACCAGATGACCGGTCTGCCCCGGGTGTTCACCGTCTCCTCCAGCGAGATGATCGAGGCTTTCGAGGAGCCTGCCCAGCGGATTGTGGACGCCATTCACTCGGTGCTGGAGCGGACGCCCCCCGAGCTGGTGGCGGACATCTCTACCAACGGCATCGTCATGACCGGCGGCGGCAGCCTGATCTGGGGCTTTGACAAGCTGATCGAGTCCCACACCGGCATCGAGACCCATGTGGCCGACGACGCCATCTCCTGCGTGGCCTACGGCACCGGTAAGAGCCTGGAGTCCATCGGCGAGATGCAGGACGGCACCATGAACCTGAGCCGCAGAAAACAGATGAACAGCTGAGCGGACAGCGGGGCGGTTGCAAAAACCGCCCCGCTGTGCGATGCTCACGGCAAGAGGTGACTCCATATGAAGAACAAACAGGAAAAGACCAACGTCATGCGCATCCTGGATCAGAAGAAGATTCCCTACGAGAGCAGAACCTATCCCCACGGGGAGGAGGCGGTGGACGGAGCGGAGGTGGCTCGGCTGCTGGGCCAGGATCCGGAGACCGCCTATAAAACCCTGGTGGCCCAGGGGGCCAGCCGGCAGTATTACGTCTTTGACATTCCTGTGAAGGCGGAGCTGGATCTGAAAAAGGCGGCCAAGGCGGTGGGCGAGAAGTCGATTGCCATGCTCCATGTGAAGGAGCTGCTGCCCCTCACCGGCTATGTCCGGGGCGGCTGCAGCCCCATCGGCATGAAGAAGCAGTTTTTTACCACCTTCCACAGCGCCGCCCAGGAGCTGAGCCAGGTGGCCGTCTCCGGGGGAAAGATCGGCGTGCAGGTATTGCTGGATCCCAAGGAGCTTGTCCGGCTGGTGCGGGGCCAGTTTGCGGACATTATCAAGGATTGAACGCAGAATACAGAGCGCCCTCTGATGCGGAGAAAGGCCGCATCAGAGGGCGCAGTTTTTTAATGTTTGCCGATCAGTGCTGGGCGTAGTAGTTGATCAGGCAGCCGCACAGAACGATGTCCCGCTCCTCCCGGGTCATGGCGGGGAGGGTGAGGGTGACAGGCTTGGCCTCCCCCTTCTGGAAGAGGGTGGCCTCCAGCACCTCGCCGTCGCCCTCCAGCAGGGCCTTGACGCCGGGGATGTAGAGCCGGTCGCCGGGCTGGATGTCCAGCTCTGCCAGACCGTTGACAATGAAGGGCAGCATGCCCCAGTTGACCACGTTGGAGCGGTAGCGCTTGGTGGCGTATTCGGCGGCAAGGTTGGCCACGCCGCCCAGCACCCGCTGGCAGGAGGCGGCCTGCTCCCGGGCGGAGCCGTCGCCGGGCTTGAGGGCCATGACCAGAGAGCCCAGACCGGTGGTCTTGGGATCGTGGCCGTCCAGGGCTGCCAGCACGTCGGCGTTCAGATCGCCGGCCTGACGGGCCTTCTCCAGCTTCTGAATCTCCTTGGCCCGGCCCACATAGGCGGGATCCTTCCGGCTGAGGGCGAACTCGGCCAGGCCCAGGGGGTTGGAACGGTAGGAGGAGGTCTCGCCGGAGGGGATCAGTTCGTCGGTGGTGGTCACCGGGTCATAGATGGCGGATGCCACGGTGAGCATCAGATCCTCGGGCATGGCGATCTGCTGGGGCCAGTCGGTGA
>JBJDXS010000061.1:0-4903 GCA_051866815.1 Candidatus Onthomonas sp.
ATGATGGTGGTGCAGACCAGCACCTGAATCTCGCCGTCGATCACCTTGCTCATGACGGCGTGGAGCTGATCCTCAGTCATCTTGCCGTGGGCGTAGGCCACCTTCACGTCCTCACCCAGCATCTCCTGGATGCGCAGGGCGGTGGTCGCGATGGACTCCACCCGGTTGTGGAGATAATAGACCTGGCCGCCCCGGCCGATCTCCCGCCCCATGGCCTCAGCCAGCATAGACCAGTTGTGCTCCAGCACATAGGTCTGGACCGGCTGACGGTCCAGAGGGGGCTCCTCCAGGGTGGACATATCCCGGATGCCGGAGAGGGCCATATTCATGGTTCGGGGAATGGGGGTGGCGGAGAGGGTGAGTACATCTACCTGTTTGGTGATCTCCTTCAGCTTCTCCTTCTGGCTGACGCCGAAGCGCTGCTCCTCGTCCACCACCAGCAGGCCCAGATCCTTGAACTGAATGTCCTTGGAAAACAGCCGA
This sequence comes from Candidatus Onthomonas sp., assembly GCA_051866815.1. Classification (GTDB taxonomy): domain Bacteria; phylum Bacillota; class Clostridia; order Oscillospirales; family Oscillospiraceae; genus Onthomonas. The sequence goes on from JBJDXS010000061.1 coordinate 484, forward strand.
TGGGTGCCAATGAGCACATCGATGAGCCCCTGCTCCAGCTCCTTGAGAATCAGCTTCATCTGATTGGGAGTCTGGAACCGGCTGACCACGGCGATCTTCACCGGGAAGCCCTGGAATCGCTGGAGAGCGGTCTGATAGTGCTGATTGGCCAGCACAGTAGTGGGGGCTAGAATGGCCGCCTGTTTGCCCTCCAGGACGCACTTCATCACCGCCCGGAGGGCCACCTCGGTCTTGCCATAGCCCACGTCGCCGCAGAGCAGCCGGTCCATGGGTACCGGCTTTTCCATGTCCGCCTTGATTTCCTGGATGCAGCGGAGCTGATCCTCCGTCTCCTGATATTCAAATTTGTCCTCAAATTCCTTCTGCCAGGGGTCGTCGGGGTGGAAGGCGTAGCCCGGCTGGCGCTGACGCTGGGCGTAGAGCTGAATCAGCCCCTTGGCCAGCTCCTTGGTGGCCTTTCGGGCCTTGGTCTTGGCCTTGGCCCAGTCGGTGCCGCCCAGCTTGGAGAGCTTGGTGCGCTCGTTGGCGTCCTCGCCGCCGCCGATATATTTGCTCACCAGATCCAGTTGGGTTGCGGGGACATAGAGGGTGTCCGCACCGGAATAGGCCAGCTTGATATAGTCCTTCTCCACCCCGTCCACCTTCATTTTGACCAGCTCCACGAACCGGCCGATGCCGTGGGTCTCGTGGACCACCAGGTCGCCGGGAGAGAGATCGGTGAAGCTCTGGAGCTTCTGCCGGTTGGTGGCCTTCTTTTTCTCTGCAGTGTGGGACTTTTTTACGGTGACAGCGGCGCCCTCGGTGAGAACGGCAAAGCCGGGGTACTCCATGCCGGCGGAGAGCCCGCCCACCGTCAGGTAGGTCTCTCCGGGCTTGGGCAGTGCTTTTAAATCCAGGTCAATGGCCGCCGGCACCTGCTGCTCCTGGAGCAGATCCCGCAGAGCTTTGACCCGGCCCTGGGTGGAGCAGAGCACCACCGTGGCAGCCCCGTCATTCTGATAGTGGCGCAGGTCGGAGACGGCGGTTTCCAGGCTGGCGCCGAAGGAGGGCAGCTGCTTGCAGGTGACGTTGACCAGAGCCACCGGATCGCTGGGACAGGTGGAGGTGAGGAAGCTGTCCAGATAGGCGGAGGGGTAATCCCGGGTGAGCCGGTGGACAAATATGTCCCACTCGGCGGCCAGGGAGAGGATGCCGGGACGGAGAATGCCGCTCTGGGTCAGGGCCTGGACGTCCTCGGTGAGCCGCCAGAGGTAGTGCTCCCCGGCGGCCCTGCAGCGGCTGCTGTCCGCCCAGAGCACCATGGCGTACTCGGGCAGATAGTCGGCGGCACAGGCGAATTTGGGATAGATCAGGTCCAGATACCGGTCCGCCGCCGGGAAGTGCTGGAGCTGGGCAAGCTGCTCGCTGTCCTGACGCAGGGTCTGAAGCAGAGGTGCGGTATCTTTCGCCTTGCTCTTTTCCAGCTTGCGGATACGCTTTTCCAGCTCCGCCACCAGGCCCAGAACGCCGCCGGGGGCCAGTTGGGGCAGGGTCTCCGCCGCCGGCAGCAGCAATGCCTGGGAGACGTTTTCCGTCCGCCGCTGGGTGGAGGGGTCGAACCGGCCCAGGGTGTCCACCTCGTCTCCCCAGAACTCCGCCCGCACCGGGGCGTCGGTGCCGGGGGAATAGACGTCCAGAATGCCGCCCCGGAGGGCGAACTGGCCGGGCCCCTCCACCTGGTCGCAGCGGCTGTAGCCGGCGGCGGTGAGCTGGGCGGCCAGCCGTTGGAGATCCACCTGAGTCCCCACCGACAGGGTAAGGCAGGCGCTTTTCAGCGTCTCCGGCGGCATGGTGCGCTGCATCAGTCCTTCCACCGTGGCGATGAGGAAGGAAAACTTGCCCTCCGGCAGCTGATGCAGCACCAGCAGCCGCTTGTGCTCCCACTGGTGGGAGATGGTGGCGTCATGGAAGGTGAACTCCCGGCCCATGAGCAGCAGAGGCTCGGTTCCGGTGAGGGCACGGAGATCGGCGGCCAGCTTTTTCCCCTCGTTCTCGTCCGGGCAGAGGAGCACCACGGGACAGTCCAGCTGCTCCCCCAGCGCCGCGGCCAGATGGGCCCGGTGAACGCCGGAAAGGCCGGACACTGCCACAGGGGAGCGTCCGGCATCCAGCTGAGCCGTCAGCTCCTGAAAGGCGGGCTGACGGAAGAGAATTTGATTCAGTTGCTTCATGGGAGCTCCTTTCGGGGAAGATAAAAAGCATTTCAGAGCAGCTTTCATTTCGTGAAACGCTTTGTAGGGGCCGTTCACGAACGGTCCGTCCGATGACAGAGGTACGCTCGGCGGGCGATTCGTGAATCGCCCCTACGGCAGGACAGTTTTACCTGTCCTGGGATTCCGTTCCTTATTTTCCATTATACCGGTTCATGGCCCGATCCATGCCCTGAGTGAGGATACATTCGATGGCGTCGCAGGCGGTTTCCGCTGCCTGAGCCACCAGCTTCTGATCTTCCGGGGAGAACTTGCCCAGCACCCAGTCCGCCAGGTCATAGTCCGGATGGGGCTTTTTGCCCACCCCGATCTTGATGCGGGGAAAGTCCTGGCTGCCCAACATATTGATGATGGACTTGAGGCCGTTGTGGCCTCCGGCGGAGCCGCTCCGGCGCAGGCGCAGCCGGCCGGGATCCAGGGTCACGTCGTCGGACACCACCAAACAGCGCTCCGGCGGCACCTTATAAAAGGCGGCGGCCTCCTGAAGGGCGGTGCCGGAGAGATTCATATAGGTGTTGGGCTTCATGACCAGCACCTTGTGGCCGCCGATCGCCACCGTGCCGGTGAGGGCCTTGAAGCGGATCCGCCTGATCTCAAAGCCCTTTTTGGAGGCCAGTGTGTCGGCGGTGAGAAAGCCCACGTTGTGCCGGCTGTTTTCATATTCCCGGCCGGGATTGCCCAGGCAGCAGAGAATCCACTCCACACCTGAGCCGGTGCTTTTCTGAAAAAACATAAGAACCTCATTTCAAATTGGTCAAATTCTGTCGAATGCCGGACACGCCCAACAGGGGATGCCGCAGCGGCACCCCCTGGTTATGACGGTAATTGATTCAATTCGATGCGATCAGGCGTAGATGGAGGAGATGGACACCTCGTTGTAAATGCGGCCGATGGCGTCGGCAAACATATTGGCGGTGGAGAGATACTTGAGCTTGGTGCTGCCCTTGGCGCCGTCTGGCATGGGGATGGTGTCCAGGAAGACCAGCTCGTCCAGAACGGAGTTCTCAATCCGCTCCAGGGCGGGGCCGGAGAGAACGCCGTGGGTGGCGCAGGCGGAGATGGTCTTGGCGCCGCCCTCCTCCACCAGCGCGCGGGCCGCGCCGCACAGGGAGCCGGCGGTATCCACCATGTCATCCAGCAGGATGACGTTCTTGCCCCGGACATCGCCGATGATATTCTTCACCTCGGAGTGGTTGGCCTTCTGACGGCGCTTGTCCACGATGGCCAGAGGCATGTTCATCTTCTGGGCAAAGGCCCGGGCCCGGGCCACGGAGCCCACGTCGGGGGAGACGACAACAGTCTCATCCTCGCAGCCGGCATACTTCGCCTGGAAGTACTTGACGAACAGGGGGGAGCCGGGGAGATTGTCCATGGGGATATCGAAGAAGCCCTGGATCTGGGCGCAGTGGATGTCCATGGTCAGCACATGGTTGACGCCGGCGCTCTCCAGCAGGTTGGCGGTCAGCTTGGCGGAGATGGGATCGCGGGGCTTGGTCTTCCGGTCCTGCCGGGCGTAGCCGTAATAGGGGATGACGGCAGTGATCCGGCCGGCGGAGGCCCGCTTGCAGGCGTCGATCATGACGCACAGCTCCATGAGATGGTCGTTGACGGAACGGTAGCTGGCAGTGCCCCGCACGCCGGTGGCACAGGTGGACTGGATCAGAAATACATCACTGCCGCGGACGGTCTCATAGAAGGAGACAAAGCTTTCGCCGTCGGAGAACTGCCCGCACTCCGCATTGCCCAGGGGCACGTCCAGGGCGCCGCAGATGGCCTTGGCCAGCTGTACATTGGAGCTTCCTGCGAAAATTTTGATGTCCTTGCCGTGTGAAATCATAATTCTCTACTCTCCTCTGCTGTCGAATAAGCATCGTTCAGCCGTCTATAGTTTTCACTTGTTCGGAAAAAGAAAAAGCGTACCTCAGTACAATCTATTCTCATTATAGCAAACAAGACGGGAAAATCCACTGTTTTTCCCGATTTTTTTAGGGCGCGTCCGGTTATTTCCCTGTTGCACAAATTCCAAAAGCTGTTTTCGACAAAAATAGGCGTTTCGACAACGGTTTGTCACCTCCTGCCCGGATTTTCCTCAAAAATCTTTTTGGAAAATTGCATCTTTGTTGGTTTGTCAATGATGTGTTACACATTTGGGAATGCGGATAAGACCTGTT
>JBJDXS010000062.1:0-27905 GCA_051866815.1 Candidatus Onthomonas sp.
GAATCCGGTACGGGTCACTATTAACAGGGAATGACCTGTTAATATAAATTGAATATTTCAATGAGAAGAGAGATAGGCTACGGAAGCAGTCGCGGCGCGGTAAAGTTTCTTTGCTTACTTTCTTTTCAAAGAAAGTAAGTTGGTGCTGATTGCGATGAGGGTCCACCCGTTCCCATTCCGAACACGGCAGTTAAGCTCATCTGCGCCTACGATACTTGGCTGGAGACGGCCCGGGAAAATTGGTAGTGCCAACACAGGAAAGCGGTTAGTTCTTGGAACTGGCCGCTTTTTTGTTTGTCCTGATGGGTGTGCAAAGCTCCTTGAGGAGTAAACACACCTGATTTTCTACCGGATAGACTGTTCTCTCTGAGAGGAGTAAACACACCTGATTTTCTACCGGATAGACTGTTCTCTCTGACAGGAACGTGCTATAATAAACTATCTATGTCTGCAGAAAAGAGGAACCGCCATGAAACTGATGGTCCTGGACGGCAATTCCATCGTCAACCGTGCCTTTTACGGGGTCAAGCTGCTGAGCACCCGGGACGGTCTGTATACCAACGCCATTTTCGGCTTTCTCAATATCCTCCAGAAACTGGTGGACGAGGAGCAGCCGGAGGCCCTCTGTGTCACCTTTGACCTGAAAGCCCCCACCTTCCGCCACAAGGCCTACGAAGGCTATAAGGCCACCCGCCACGGCATGCCGGAGGAGCTGGCCATGCAGATGCCGGTGCTGAAGGAGGTGCTGGCCGCCATGAACATCCCCCGTTACGAGCTGGAGGGTTGGGAGGCGGACGATCTGCTGGGCACCATCTCCCGGAAGTGCGAGGCCGCCGGCTGGGACTGCGCCATCGTCACCGGCGACAAGGACTCCCTCCAACTGATCACCGACCACACCAAGGTCAAGCTGGTCTCCACCCGCATGGGTCAGACTACCACCAAGGATATGACCCCCGAGGCCTTCCGGGAGGCCTACGGCTTCGACCCCATCCACATGATCGATCTGAAAAGCCTGATGGGTGACAGCTCGGACAATATCCCCGGCGTCAAGGGCATCGGCGAAAAGACCGCCATGGCCCTCATCCAGAAATACAGCTCGATGGAAAACCTCTATGCCAATTTCGACCAGGCGGAGCTGAAGCCCGCCCAGCGGAAAAAGCTGGACGAGGGTCGGGAGATGGCCAAGCTGTCCTACGACCTGGCCACCATCCGCTGCGACGCTCCCATTGACTTCCGGCCTGAGGATGCCCTACGCAGGCCGGTGGACAACGACGCCCTCTACCCCCTCTTCCTCAAGCTGGAGTTCTCCAAGCTGATTGACCGCTATCACCTGACCCCGCCGGAGCAAAACGGCATCCCCACCCCGGCGGAGGAGAAGCAGTGCCGGGTAGATCTTGTGGACGTGCTCAGCGAGAGCCAGATGGAGGCCCTCTGGCCCCAGTGGGAGGCGGCGGACTATGTGGTGGTGCTGCCCTTGCCCAGCCTGGACGGAGTCACCGTCAGCCTGGAGGAGAGCGAGGAGCAGAGCTGGCTCTATGATGTGCGCCAGAGCCGCTATGAGGGGAACTATAACACCTTTCTGGCCCGGCTGTTTTCCGGCAGCGTGAAGAAGGTGGCTCATGGCGTCAAGTCGATCTGCGAAAAGCTGGTAGCTGAGGGCCTGCCCACTGAGGGCTATCTGTTCGACACAGAGCTTGCTGCCTATCTGCTGGACCCAACAGCGGGGAGCTATGAGCTGGACAAGCTGTGCCTGCGCTACTTCAAACAGGAGCGGGAGGCCAACGCCGCCTACAAGGCGGAGGACGCCTTTTCTGCCCTGTCCGACAGCCTGAAGGCCCAGACCCAGTGGTATGAGGACACCTCCTGGATCGACGCCCTCTATGACGTTATGAAGCCCCAGCTGGAGGAGCTGGGCATGCTGGAGCTGCTGGAGCAGGTGGAGCTGCCCCTCTGCCCGGTGCTGGCTGAGATGGAGCAGGCGGGCTTTCTGGTGGATCGGAAGGCCCTGGCCGACTTCGGCCGGATGCTCTCGGAGAACATTGACAAGGCCCAGCAGGAGATTTTTACCCTGGCGGGCAGGGAATTCAATATCAACTCCACCCAGCAGCTGGGTACCGTCCTGTTTGAAGATTTGCAGTTGCCCACGTTCAAAAAGACGAAGCGGGGCTACTCCACCAACGCCGATGTGCTGGAAAAGCTGAAGCCCTATCACCCCATCATTCAGCAGATTCTGGACTACCGGCAGCTCACCAAGCTGAAATCCACCTATGTGGACGGCCTGACCAAGGTGATCGGCCCGGACGGGCGCATCCACACCAGCTTCCAGAACACGGTCACCGCCACCGGCCGGCTGTCCTCCATCGAGCCCAACCTGCAGAATATCCCCGTCCGCACCCCTCTGGGAGCGGAGATGCGCAAGATGTTTATGGCGGGGCCGGGGAACGTGCTGGTGGACGCGGACTATTCCCAGATCGAGCTGCGCCTGCTGGCCCACATCGCCCAGGATCAGGCCATGCTGGAGGGTTTCCGCACCGGAGCGGACATCCACACCGCCACCGCCGCTCAGGTCTTCGGGGTGCCGGAGGAGGAGGTCACAAAGCAGATGCGCTCCTCCGCCAAGGCGGTGAACTTCGGCATTGTCTACGGCATCTCCGCCTTCTCCCTGGCCCAGGACATCGGCGTGGCCCAGTGGCAGGCCAAGGAGTATATGGACCGCTATTTTGAGAAATACGCCGGCATCCGGGACTACCAGAAAAACATTGTGGCCCAGGCCAAGGAGCAGGGCTATGTCTCCACCGAGATGGGCCGCCGCCGGTGGCTCCCGGAGCTGAAAAGCAGCAACTTCAATATGCGCTCCTTCGGGGAGCGGGTGGCGCTGAACATGCCCATCCAGGGCACCGCCGCCGACATCATCAAGCTGGCTATGATCCGGGTGCAGAACCGTCTGAAGGCGGAGGGCTTTGCCGGCCGTCTGGTGCTCCAGGTCCACGACGAACTGATTGTGGAGTGCCCGGAGGCGGAGGCTCAGGCCATTGCGAAGCTGCTGGAGGAGGAGATGGAGCAGGTGGTCGCCCTGGACGTCCCCCTGCTGGCCGAGGCCAAGGTGGGAAAGCGCTGGGCGGACGCCCATTGAGCCATTTTCCCCTTTGAAAACGCCCGCCCATCGAGAAAGAACTGGACGGACGGCTGAAAACTTGCCAATACACCGATAGGAGGAAACAAATATGAATATTCACCAGGAAGTGGAGCTGCTGGACTGCCCCTACTGCGGGGGAGCCGCCCTGCTGGAGGAGGAGAACGGCTGGTGCTGGTATGTGACTTGCGTGGACTGCGGGGCCCAGACGGCCTCCATCGCCTATTCCACCCCGGAGGAACGGCTCCAGACGGCCCAAAAGGCGGCCCAGCTCTGGAATATGGGCAAAGCCGTCCGGGGCGGCTTTACCGACTAAACCCCGGAGAGAGGAGATACCCGAAATGGAGCAGAGTTTTCCCGCATTGCGCAGACAGGATCGCCAGCTCACCCCGGCGGAGGCCTACGCCCTGCTGGAGCGCTGCGAATACGGCGTCCTCTCCACCGTGGGGGAGGACAGCCAGCCCTACGGCGTCCCCATGAGCTATGCCCTGGTGGGGGATGTCATCTACCTCCACTGTGCCCGGAACGCGGGACGCAAATGCGCCAATCTGGCCGCCTGCCCCAGAGCCAGCTTCACCGTGGTGGGGGACACCCGGGTGCTCCCCGCCAAGTTCTCCACCGCCTACGAGAGCGTCATCGCCTTCGGCGCCGTCGTCCCGGCGGAGGACCGGAAGCAGGGCCTGCTGGCCCTGGTGGACAAATACAGCCCGGACTTCCGCTCCCAGGGGGAGCGGTACGCCGAGCAGTCTCTGACTGCGGGAGAGGTGGAGGTCTACGCCTTCCACATCCGGCACCTCACCGGCAAGGCCCGAAAAAAGAAGCTGTCCGCCCAGCCGGAGATCCGCAGAGCCACCCTCTCCGATCTGGACCGGCTGGAAGCCATTGAGGCGGCCTGCTTCCCCACGGAGGAGGCGGCAGGCCGGGTGACCCTGGCGGGGCGGCTGGCAGTCTATCCGGAGCACTTCTGGCTGCTCTCAGCGGCAGGGGAGCCGGTGGCCTTTCTCAATGGCATGGCCACCGATGAGCGGGACCTCCGGGACGAGATGTATGACAACCCTCCCCTTCATCAGGAGGACGGGGCCTGGCAGATGATCTTCGGTCTGGACACCCTGCCGGAGTACCGCTGCCGGGGCTATGGCGGACGGCTGCTTCGGGCCGCCATTCTGGACGCCCGGGAGAAGGGGAGACAGGGGCTGGTGCTCACCTGTAAGGAGGAACTGATCCCCTACTACAGCGGCTTTGGCTTTTATAACGAGGGAATTTCCAGCTCTATCCACGGTGGCGCCCGCTGGTATCAGATGCGGCTGACCTTCCGAAGCACATCTGAGGCATAGAGAAAGCGGGAGAACCCGGGAGACGGTCACACTGGCGGAGTTGCCCCTCTGGTGGGAGGACGAGCGCTATGAAAACAAGCGGGGCTGACGGCAAAAGCGGCCGCCCTTTACAAGACAAGGAGAGATACCCATGAACGAATTCAAACCGGTGATGGCCACCGTACCCAACAAAGTCCAGGAGCCCATCCCGTACAAGCTGGTGCCTATGGATCGGGAGCTGGTGCCTCAGATCGCCGAGCTGGAGCGGCAGTCCTTTTCCCTCCCCTGGACGGAGCAAATGCTCTATGACGAGCTGGACAGCCTGAACAGCTCCTGCATCGTAGCGGTGGACAAGGACCGGCGGGTGCTGGGCTACGCCAGCCTCACTGTGGCGGCGGACGAGGGCTACATCAACAATATCGCCGTGCGCAAAGAGTTCCGCCGCCAGGGGCTGGCCAGCGACCTGCTGGGGGTGTTCTTTCGGTTTGCCCAGGCCCAGAACCTGGCTTTCCTCACCCTGGAGGTGCGGGACAGCAACCTGGCCGCCCGCAGCCTCTACCGGAAGTTCGGCTTCCGGGACGTGGGCCGCCGCAGAAATTACTACGATAAGCCCACCGAGGACGCCATTCTGATGACGAAATTCTTCCGTGAGGAGGGGGCCGCCCAATGATCATCCTGGCTGTGGAATCCTCCTGTGACGAGACGGCGGTGGCCCTGGTCCGGGACGGCCGCACCGTTCTGGCCGACGCCATCGCTTCCCAGATCGACATGCACACCATCTACGGCGGCGTGGTGCCGGAGATCGCCTCCCGGAAGCACCTGGAGGCGGTGGCCCTCATGGCGGATCAGGCTCTGGCTCAGGCGGGGCTGACCCGGGGGGATATTGACGCCGTGGCTTGCACCTACGCTCCTGGGCTCATCGGGGCGGTGCTGGTGGGGGTGAATTTCGCCAAGAGCGTGGCCTATGCCCTGAACGTCCCCCTCATCCCGGTGCACCATATCCGGGGCCACATTGCCGCCAACTATATCACCCATCCCGACCTGGAGCCCCCCTTCCTCTGCCTGTGCGTCTCCGGAGGCAACACCATGATCGTTGACGTCCGGGACTACACCGACATGGAGCTGCTGGGCGCCACCCGGGACGACGCGGCGGGGGAGTGCTTTGACAAGGTGGCCCGGGTGCTGGGCATCGGCTACCCCGGCGGCGGCCCCATGGACCGGCTGGCGGCGGGCGGCGACTGCCGCAAGTACCCACTGCCCCGCTCCAAGGTGGACGGAGCGCCCCTGGACATGTCCTTTTCCGGCCTCAAGACGGCGGCGCTCAACCTGATCCACAACGCCCAGCAGAAGGGGGAGGCCCTGGATCTGCCCTCCTTCGCCGCTTCCTTTGGCCAGGCGGTCAGCGACGAGCTGGTGCCCCGGGCCATGGAGGCTGCCCAGATGCTGGGCTACGGCAAGGTGGCCGCCGCCGGCGGCGTCTCCGCCAACAGCCGGATCCGTACAGACCTGGAGTCCGCCTGCCGCCGGGCGGGCTATCAGCTCTTTCTGCCTGAGCTGAAGCTCTGCGGGGACAACGGTGCGATGATCGGCTGCCAGGCCTATTATGAATACCTGGCCGGCCACACGGCGGACACCAGCCTCAACGGCTATGCCAACCGGCCCATCGGACAAAACGACTGGCACTGAAGTACAGAGGAGCGATACGCCTTTGGCGCATTGCTCCTCTGTCTTTTGATAGAGAAAAAGCATTATGTCAATCAAGAATTGACATAATCAGACTCCATAACGCTGGTCACATAGATGGAAATGGGTGGAAAACCCTTGCAAACACTGTATTCTGCTTGTGCAAAACCCTGTGGACAATGTGCATAACTCTGTGTAGAGGCGGGGTTGCCATGCCCGTTATGGCGGGGAGGAAATTGGGTCTGTCAAGGAGGAGAAGATATTTTCTACTTGCTCCCTGCGGATAAAATAGCCAATTGGAGCGGACTGGCTTTGTGGGATCAGCCAATTGACAGACTTCGACGGAGGAAAAGGGCGGAAACAGATATACAAACAGTATTTGAACCTTGACGGTGGGGGAAAATAGGGGAGAGAAGGGAAAATGATTGCCTTTCCTGCCGGCCTATGGTATAATTTACTGTCTTTAGAAATCAAAATCCGGGCTGCGGCCCGGAATATGGATTGTTTGAATAAAGGTCGTGTGAAAAATGGAACAAAAGGGAATCATGCTTTCAGGGATTCAGCCCAGCGGCGATCTGACCTTGGGCTCTTATCTGGGTGCCATCCGCAACTGGGCGGAGCGGGCGGACCAGTTTGACTGCTATTACTTCATGGCGGATATGCACACCATTACCGTGCGCCAGAATCCGGCGGACCTGCGCCGCCGCACCCTGGAGCAGTTGGCTCAGTATATCGCCTGCGGCCTGGATCCGGAGAAGAACACTCTCTTTATCCAGAGCCATGTGCCCCAGCATGCGGAGCTGGGCTGGATTCTGGACTGCTACACCATGTTCGGCGAGCTGTCCAGAATGACTCAGTTCAAGGCCAAGAGCGCCGCCCACGCCGAAAATATCAACGCGGGTCTGTTCACCTATCCCTGCCTGATGGCGGCGGATATTCTGCTCTACCAGCCGGACTATGTGCCGGTGGGCGAGGATCAGAAGCAGCATGTGGAGCTGACCCGGGACATCGCCAACCGCTTCAACGGCATCTACGGCGATGTGTTCAAAATCCCCCAGCCCTTTATCCCCAAGGTGGGCGCCCGGGTCATGAGCCTGACCAGCCCGGAGAACAAAATGTCCAAGTCGGACAGGGACCCCAACGGCTGCGTCTACCTGATGGAGCGGCCGGAGGATATCGCCCGGAAGTTCAAGCGGGCGGTCACCGACAGCGAGACCTGCGTCCGCTTTGACCCGGAGCACAAGCCGGGCGTCTCCAACCTGATGCAGATCTATGCCGCCGCCACCGGCAAGACCTATGAGGAAATCGAGGCAGAATTTGCCGGCCAGGGCTACGGCGCCTTCAAGACCGCCGTGGGCGACAGCGTGGTGGAGCTGTGCCGTCCCATCCGGGAGGAGGCCAGCCGCCTGATCAAGGACAAGGCCTATCTGGAGAGCGTCTATCGGGCCGGCGCGGAGAAGGCTGGCTATATCGCCAACAAGACGCTGCGCAAAGTTTATAAAAAGGTGGGCTTTGTGCCGCGCTGATCTTCTCTCTGCCTTGTATGAGGCTCGAAAGGAGTCTATTCCTTTGCTATGAAAGTCATCAATTATCACTCGCTGGCCATTGTGGTGGCGGCGCTGGTGGTGTCTATGCTGGTCACCATGGTGGCCATGCCCTTGGTCCGCTTGCTGGCCATCCGCCTGGGGGCCATCGATATGCCGGGGGTAAAGGGGACGGACAGCGAGCGCCATCTCCATACCCAGCCCACCCCCCGGATGGGCGGCCTGGCCATTGTCCTGGGCTTTTTTGTGGCCATCGGCCTGTTTGTGGAGCTGACCCCCGCTCTGGCGGCCATGCTGCTGGGCGGCATTGTCATCGTGGTGCTGGGCATGGTGGACGACGTGTTCCGCCTGCCCGCACTGGTCAAGCTGGTGTTTCAGGTCGCCGCGGCAGTCATTGCTTCCGCCGGCGGCAACGTAATCCGCTATTTCAGCGCGCCGGAGTGGCTGGCCAGCGAGGGTCATCTGAATCTGGGCATCCTGTCCGTGCCGGTGACTGTCTTGTGGATCGTGCTGATCACCAACGCGGTGAACCTGATTGACGGCCTGGACGGCCTGGCAGCCGGCGTGTCCGCCATCTCCTCGGTCTGCCTGGTGGTGGTGGCCCTGGGCTATTCGGACATGACGGTGGCGGTGCTCTGCGGCGCCCTGGCGGGGGGCTGCGTGGGCTTTCTGCCCTATAATATCAGCCCCGCCCGCATCTTTATGGGGGACACCGGCTCCACCTTTATCGGATATATTCTCGCAGTGGCTTCGATCCAGGGCCTGTTCAAGATCTATGCTGTTATCTCTTTCCTGGTGCCCTTCCTGCTGCTGGGCCTGCCCATCTTTGATGTCTGCTTTGCGGTGATCTCCCGGGTCAGTCACGGTGACAGCCCTCTGAAGGCGGATCGAGAGCATGTCCACTACCGCCTGCTGGACATGGGGCTGAGCAAGCAGCAGACGGTGGCGGTGCTTTATATCATCTCCGGCATCCTGGGCCTGCTCTCCGTCCTGCTCAGCACTACAGATCTGGGGCGGATGATGCCCCTGTTTGTGGCGGTGGCTGTGGTGGGCTATGTGGCTTATCAGCTCTACCGGCACCGGCGGGCGCTGCTCAAGGGCGGACATCCCTTCTCCAGTGACGTCCGGCCCCGTCCCGGCGGAGAAAACCCGCCGGAGAGCGGCAAAGAGGGCGCTGACACCGGTGACAGAAAGGGCTGAGCCTCTCAGCCCAGCCCCATCAGCAGCACCAGGGCCAGAATGACCAGCCACTCGTCGTCCTCGGACTCCCGAAACAGGTAGATCAGCACCAGAACCAGGAGGATATCCCCCTTGTCCAGCTGACTCAGTCCGAGCTTGTCAAAAATGCCGGCTCCACCGGCATTTTTTGTGCCTCCCAGCAGATTCTGAAGCAGGCCGGAGATGCGCCCGCCGAAGAGGTTGGAGGAGGCGGAGCCCGAGCCCCCGGCGTCCGGTCGGCGCTCCGGCTCCAGATTTTGATACCCCCCCTGGGGGCAGTACCGGTTATACATCTGCTCCCCCCTGCATCATTCCGAGGGCGGTACGAATGACCCGGCTCATCCGGGTGATCCGTATGGCCTGTTCCAGCCGGGACTGCCGCTCCGGCCGGAGAAAGGGCTTCAGGGCCGCCAGCAGCTGGGCCTTTTCGTCTCCCTGTTGCTGATAGACGGAGAAGAGCTCCATGACCTTGCCCATAGCTCCGGCGTCCAGTCCGGAGAGCAGATCCCCCAGCCCGCCCAGAGCGCCCACGGGTGCGGAGGAGGGAGCGCCCTGCTCCGGAGCAGGGGAATCGGCCCCCTGGCTCCCCTGGCCTCCCTGACCGGGGGGGCCCGCGATGGAGTTGGCCAGGGACATGATCTGTTCCATGGCCTGGGGATTGGAGAGAATCTGATTCAGTTTTTCCTCAAAATCTCCCATGGAACTCCCTCCTCTCCCCGGCTTCTGACGCTATTTGCGCAGCTTTTCCTCCATTTTTGCCAGTGCGTCCCCGCCCTCCGGACTGCTCTGCAGCCGGGAGAGCATGGCCTGCAGCTCCTGGGTATCTCCCAACTTGGCCTTCTGGGCAGCGGACTGAAGATTTCCCTGACGCTGCAGCAGCGCCATCAGCCGCAGGGTTTCCGGGGACTGGAGCAGCCCCTTCAGGGCGGCGGGATCCTTCAGCAGCGCAGCGGCGTCCGGGCTCTCCATCGGGTTGGATGCGGCCTGCTTTGACGGTGGAAATGGCATCATATCAAACCCTCCTGTTGCTTTTATCCCAGTATATGCGATCTGAAAGGAGATGTGACAGCGATGAAACTGCTGATCCTGTCTGACTCTCACGGTAACCGAACCCATCTGCGCCGGGCCCTGGAGCAGGAAAAGCCCCAGGCGGTCTTTCATCTGGGAGACGGCCGGGCGGACATTCTGGCGGTTATGGCCGACCTGCCGGAGGTTCCCTTATACAGCGTGCCGGGCAACTGTGACTGGCGCTGTCGCCTTGCGCCGGTACAGGAGGTGACGGTGGAGGGCCTGCGGATTCTCATGGCCCACGGCCACACCTTCGGAGTCAAGAGCGGCTACCAGACCTATCTGACCTACGGCCGGCGGCAGGGCGTCAAGCTGCTGCTCTCCGGGCACACCCACGTCCCCTGCGTCTGGGAGGACGAGGGGATCATGCTGGTCAACCCCGGCTCGGTGGGCAACGGACAGCATCCCACCTACGCGGTGCTGGAGGTGGAGCAGGGGACGGTCAAGGACTGCCAGATCAGGAAGATTGTGGATCCGGTCTACGAGTGGCAGACCATATGACCTGCTTCCGTGCCCGTCTGGCACAAATTTCTGTTGCCTGACCCGGGATTAATGGTATAATAAGAAAATGAAATGATATCTTTTCAAGCGGCCAGGCCGTATTTCACTCCAACAGGAGGATCAGGATGAATCCATTCGACCAGTTGAAAACACAGCTGCTCCGGAATTGCCCGGGGCTTGAGATAAGAGAAGCAGAACCCATGAGCAGCCACACCACCTTCCGCATCGGCGGGCCGGTGGCCCTGATGGCCCTGCCCCAGACGCCGGAGGAGATGGTGACCGCCATCCGCACCGCCCGCAGCATGAATATTCAGCCTTTTCTGCTGGGCCGGGGCTCCAACCTGCTGTGCGGGGACGGGGCGCTGAACCACTTTGTCATCAAGACCGCCCCCGGCCTCAACCAGCTGGAGCGGGTGGGAGAGACCACCATCCGCAGCGGCGCGGGTGTGCCCCTGAGTCAGCTGGCCAACTTTGCCCAGCGGTGCAGCCTCACCGGCTTTGAGTTTGCCCACGGCATTCCTGGCTCGGTGGGCGGCGGTGTGGTGATGAACGCCGGTGCCTACAGCGGAGAACTGAAGCATGTGGTCACCGAGACCACCGCTCTGAGTCAGGAGGGAGAGATCGTCACCTACCGGGGAGAGGCGCAGCAGTTCTCCTACCGACACAGCATCTTTATGGAGCAGGACCTGGTGGTGCTCCACTGCCTGGTGGAGCTGCAGCCCGGAGATCCGGTGGCCATCCAGGATCGGATGGAAGATCTGCTCCGCCGCCGGAAAAAGACCCAGCCCCTGGAGTGGGCCAGCGCCGGCTCTACCTTCAAGCGGCCCCAGGGGGCTTTTGCCGCCGCTCTCATCGATCAGTGCGGTCTCAAGGGCTTCCAGGTGGGGGGCGCCCAGGTGTCTGAGAAGCATGCCGGCTTTGTGGTCAATAAGGGCGGCGCCACCTGTGCCGATGTGCTGGCATTGACCGATCATATCAAAGAGGTGGTACTCCGAGAGACTGGCTTCCAGCTGGAGCTGGAGATCCGCACCCTGCTGTAATCGGTACGAATCCCTGACAGACAAGATACGAAGGAGGAAGCGGCATGGAGTTTGTGATTATTTCCGGCCTGTCCGGCGCCGGCAAGACCCGGGCGGGCGAGTTTATGGAGGACGCCGGGTTTTATACCATTGACAATATGCCCGCTGTCCTCATGCCCGCCTTTGCCGAGATTGCCATGAGCAGCAAGGATCCCCGGTACGAGCGGGTGGCCCTGGTCAGCGACGTCCGGGGCGGACACAACTTTGACCCCCTCTTCCAGGCGTTGGATCAGATGCGGGATATGGGCTGCGATTGCAAGCTGCTCTTTCTGGAGGCCTCCACCCAAGCGGTGATCATGCGCTACAAGGAGACCCGCCGGATGCACCCCCTCAGCGAGCCGGGAGAGAGCCTGGAGTCCGCCATCCGCCGGGAGAAGCAGCTGCTGGCCCCCGTCCGGGCCCGGGCGGACTACATCCTGGACTCCACCAGCTTCAACACCACTGCCAAGCTTCGGGCCGCCCTGCTGGAGATGTTCGGCGACAAGGAGAACACCAAAACCAGCTTCCAGGTCAGTGTCCAGTCCTTTGGCTTCAAGCACGGCATCCCCCTGGAGGCGGATCTGGTGCTGGACGTCCGGTTCCTGCCCAATCCCTTCTATATTCCGGAGCTGCGCCGCAAGACCGGCCTGGACAGCGAGGTGCAGGACTTTCTGAACGGCTATAAGGAGACCGGCGCCTTCCTCCAGAAGATGGAGGATCTGCTCCAGTTTCTGCTGCCCCTCTATGAGGAGGAGGGAAAGAGCAGCCTGGTGATCTGCATGGGCTGCACCGGCGGACAGCACCGGTCGGTGGCCATGGCCCACGGCGTTGCCCAGATCGTGGAGAAGCTGGGCTATGCCGTCTCCGAGCAGCACCGGGACATCAACCGGGAGCGGAAGTGAGGCGCCTGCCATGAACTGGAAAATTCCATCGGACGGGGGACCCCGGATTGTGGCCATCGGCGGCGGCACCGGGCTTTCCACCATGCTCCGCGGTTTGAAATACTATTCCCGCAACATCACCGCCGTGGTCACCATGGCGGATGACGGCGGCGGCTCCGGCGTGCTGCGGCAGGATCTGGGCATGCCCCCACCGGGGGACATCCGCAACTGTCTCCAGGCCCTGGCCAATGTGGAGCCGATCATGGAGGATCTGCTGGCCTACCGGTTCCAGGACGGCGTCCTGGCGGGCCAGAGCTTCGGAAATCTCTTCCTGGCCGCCTTGGACGGCATCTCTCCCAGCTTTGACCAGGCGGTGGAGAAGATGAACCAGATTCTGGCCGTCACCGGCCGGGTGCTGCCGGTGACCAACAGCAATGTGAACCTGGTGGCCGAATTTGAAAACGGCACCTATGTCCGGGGAGAGAGTAAAATCTTCGCCTTTAAGCGGGCCCAGCACTGCCGGATCCGCCGGGTGCGGATGGAGCCCTCTCCGGTCACCGCCCTGCCCCGGGCCCTGGAGGCCATCCGGGACGCAGACGTCATCGTCCTGGGGCCGGGCAGCCTCTATACCAGCGTGATTCCCAACCTGCTGGTCTCCGGCGTGGCCCAGACCATTGCAGAGTCCAAGGCTCTGCGGCTCTACATCGCAAACATTATGACCCAGGAGGGGGAGACGGAGGGGTACACCCTCTCCGAGCACATCCGGGCCCTGGAGGATCACGGCGTCCCAGGTATGGTGGATCTGTGCCTGGCCAACTCCGCCGTCATTCCCCAGGAGGTGCGAGAGCGCTACCAGTCGGAAAACGCTCAGCCTATGCTGGTGGACGGCGACGCAGTGCGGGCTCTGGGGGTGGAGCTGATCTGTGAACCCCTCTCCGACGAGACCAAGCGGTATAAGGCCCGGCACGATCCCCACAAGCTGGCCCGGGCCATCCTCAGCGTGGTGGAGGACCGGTGCGTCCGCACCTGGACGGATCAGGGGGTGCGCTATGTCCGGGAACACTGAGCCCATCCCCCTGGAGGGAGAGCGGGAGGAGCGGGGCGAGAGCTTTTCCAGCCAGGTCAAGAGCGAGCTCTGCCGGGATAAAATCGCCCATTCCTGCTGCGCCCTGGCGGAGGCCTACGGCGTGCTGCTCTTCTGCAATACCTTCCTGGATCGGGAGATCCGCATTGTTACCACCTCCCCTGCGGTGGCCCAGCGGCTGCCCCGGCTGTTTCGAAGGGCCTTTGATCTGCGCTTTGACGAAAAGCCCCAGGATCTGGAGGCGGGGGGCAAGCTGAGCTTTACCATCACCAGGCCGGACAAGCTGGCGGTGATTCTGGAAGCCTATGGCTATGCCGGCGGGCAGCTGCTGACCCACCACGTCAATTACGCGGTGCTGGAGGAGAACTGCTGCCGGGCGGCCTTTTTCCGGGGGGCCTTTCTGGCAGGGGGCTCGGTGATCGACCCCCAAAAGGGGTATCATCTGTCCTTTGCTACCTCCCACTACCATGTGGCCAAGGAAATTCAGCCCCTCATGGCGGAGCTGGGCCTGAATCCCAAGACGGTGGTGCGAAACGCCAACTATGTGACCTATTTTAAGCAGAGCGAGGCCATCTCCGACTTTCTCACCACCATCGGCGCGCCGGTGGCGGCTATGGAGATTATGAACGCCAAGCTGATGAAAAATGTTCGCAACCGGGTGAACCGCCGCTCCAACTGCGACATGGCCAACGTGGACAAGGCGGTGGCCGCCGCCCAGGAGCAGATCGGCGCCATCCGCCGGCTGCAGCAGTCTCCCCGGTGGGAGAGCCTGCCCGACGCATTGAAGGAGACCGCAGCCCTCCGGGTGGATCATCCCGAGCTGTCCCTCAGCCAACTGGCCAGCCTGGGAGGCCTCTCCAAATCCTGCCTCAACCACCGGCTGCGCAGACTCCAGGAGCTGCAGGCCGAACAGAACTGAAATGATCCGCAGACTGCCCGCCCAAACAGGGAGGACAGCGTGTCAAAAAGACTGTTTGACACGCTGAGTACAATTTTTAGAACTTCAAAAAGTTCTAAAAATCGTTTTGACAGCACGCGAAGGGGGCTTTTTTCCCCCTCCTCCGCACCCCCGCTGCTCAGTTGCGGAAGATTCAGCATCGTTTTTTGACAGTCTTGCCCGCCCAAACAGGGCGGGCACTCGTGTAAAAGGAGCGCCTATGTCCTTTGTCCATCTCCATGTTCACAGTGAATTCTCCCTCCTGGACGGCGCCTGCCGGATTCAGGGCCTGGTCCAGCGGGTGAAAGAGCTGGGTCAGACCTCCGTTGCCATCACCGACCACGGCAATATGTACGGCGTGGTGGACTTCTACAAGGCCTGCAAAAAGGAGGGGATCCATCCTGTCATCGGCTGCGAGGTCTATGTGGCTCCCCGCACCCGGTTTGACAAGAGCCATGACCTGGATTCGGGCGCCCGGCATCTGATTCTCCTCTGCCGGAATGAGACGGGCTACCGGAACCTCTCTTACCTGGTTACCCAGGCCAACCTGGAGGGCTTTTATATGCGTCCCCGGATCGACCTGGATCTGCTGAAGGAGCATCATGAGGGCCTCATCGCCCTCTCCGCGTGCCTCGCGGGGGAGCTGCCCCGCCGCCTGCGCAACGGGGACTATGCGGGGGCCAAAAAGCATGCCCAGTGGATGAAGGAGCTGATGGGGGAGGGGAACTACTATATTGAGATCCAGGATCACGGCCTGCCGGAGCAGCGGGAGATTCTCCCCGACCTGGTGCGCCTGGCCCGGGAGCTGGATCTGCCCCTGGTGGCCACCAACGACGCCCATTATCTGGCCCGGGAGGACGCCCAGGCCCAGGACGTGCTCATGTGCATCCAGACGGGCAAGACGGTGGACGACCCCAACCGGATGAAGTTTGAGAGCGAGGAGTTCTATATCAAGTCGGAGGAGGAGATGGCCGCCCTCTTCCCGGACTACCCCGAGGCAATTGAGAATACGGCGAAAATCGCCGAAGCCTGCCAGCTGGACTTCCAGTTCGGCACCTATCACCTGCCGGAGTTCCCCTATCCCCCCGGCTACGACGGCAACAGCCTGCTGGAAAAGCTGTGCCGGGAGGGCTTTGAGAAGCGGTACCCCGACAGTCCCCCGGGCTACCGGGAGCGGCTGGAGTACGAGTTGAATATGATCCGCACCATGGGCTTTGTGGACTACTTCCTCATCGTGGCCGACTTTGTGGGCTATGCCAAGAGCCAGGACATCCCTGTGGGCCCCGGCCGCGGCAGCGCCGCCGGCTCCATGGTCTCCTACTGCCTGGAGATCACCGATGTGGATCCCATGAAATACGCCCTCTATTTCGAGCGATTCCTCAACCCGGAGCGGGTCACCATGCCGGATATCGACATGGACTTCTGCTACCGCCGCCGGGGAGAAGTGATTGATTATGTCAACCGTAAGTATGGCGAGGACCATGTGGCCCAGATCGTTACCTTCGGCACCATGGCCGCCCGGGGCGTCATCCGGGACGTGGCCCGGGTGATGAATTTCCCCTACAGCGAAGCGGATCAGCTGGCCAAGCAGGTGCCCTCCACCCTGCATATCACCCTGGACGAGGCGCTGAAGGCCTCCAAGCCTCTGCGGGAGCAGTACGAGCGGGATCCCAGGGTGCGCAACCTGATCGATACCTCAAAGAAGATCGAGGGCATGCCCCGCCACGCCTCCAAGCACGCTGCCGGCGTGGTCATCACCCGGCGTCCCGTGTATGAGTACGTCCCCCTGGCGAAAAACGACGAGAGCGTGGTCACCCAGTATATTATGACCACTCTGGAGGAGCTGGGCCTTCTCAAAATGGACTTTCTGGGCCTGCGCAACCTGACCGTCCTGGACGACGCCCAGAAAATGATCCGGAAAAAGGTGTCGGATTTCGACCTCCACAACATCCCGGAGAACGACCCCAAGGTGTTCAAAATGCTCCAGGAGGGCCACACCTCCGGCGTCTTCCAGATGGAGTCGGCGGGCATGACCAACGTCTGCGTCCAGATGAAGGCCTCCAGCATCGAGGATCTCACCGCCATCGTGGCCCTCTACCGCCCCGGCCCCATGGAGTCCATCCCCCGGTTTATCGAGTGCAAGACCGACCCCTCCAAAATCCGCTATAAACACCCCTCCTTGGAGCCGATTCTGTCGGTCACCTACGGCTGCATCGTCTACCAGGAGCAGGTGATGATGATCTTCCAGCAGCTGGCGGGCTACTCCCTGGGCGGGGCCGACATGGTGCGCCGGGCCATCTCCAAAAAGAAGGCCAAGCAGATCCAGCAGGAGGAGCACGCCTTTATCTACGGCGACGAATCCCGGGGCATCAGGGGCTGCGTGGCCAACGGCATCCCGGAGGAGACCGCCAAGGCCATCTACGGGGAGATCTACGACTTCGCCAACTATGCCTTTAACAAGGCCCACGCCGTCTGCTATGCCATCGTGGCCTATCAGACCGCCTGGTTCAAGTATTACTACCCCCAGGAGTATATGGCCGCCCTGCTCACCAGCGTGCTGGACTCCAGCGACAAGGTGGCGGAGTATATCTCCACCTGCAAAGACATGGGCATCCGCATCCTGCCCCCGGACATCAACCAGTCCGGGGCGGACTTCACCGTGGACGGCAACGATATCCGCTTCGGCCTGGCCGCCGTCAAGGGGGTCGGCCGGGGTGTGGTGGAAAAGCTGGAGGCGGACCGCCGGGAGCGGGGGCCCTATACCAGTCTCCAGACCTTCTGTGAGCGGATGTTTGACCGGGACCTGAACCGGAGAGCGCTGGAAAACCTGATCCGCTGCGGCGCCTTCGACAGCCTGGGCCATCACCGCAGCCAGCTGGTGGCGGTCATGAACACGGTGATGGACGCGGTGGCGGACAGCCGGAAAAAGAACCTGGAGGGCCAGTTCGACCTCTTCGGGGGCTTTGACGGCTCGGATCAGCCCAGCGCCCAGGTACCCCTGCCCAACCTCCCCGAGTTCAGCCCCATGGAGCGGATGACCATGGAGCGGGAGATGACCGGTCTCTACCTCTCCGGCCACCCCATGGATCAGTACCGGGAGATCGTCCGCAAGGCGGGGGCTGCCCCCATGGGCAGAATCCTGGCCGACTTTGACCAGGAGGATGGCCCCACCCAGTTTGCCGATGAGCAGCGGGTGCGCCTGGCGGGCATCGTCCTCACCATGCGCACCAGAACGACCCGCAATAACTCCCTCATGGCCTACGTCATGCTGGAGGACGACACCGGCAGTCTGGAGCTGATCCTCTTCTCCAGCGCCATGGAGCAGTTCGGCTCTCTGGTGGCGGCGGGACGGGGCGTCCTGGTGGAGGGCAGGCTCTCCGTCCGGGACGACAAACAGCCCCAGCTCATCTGCGAGCGGGTCTGGCCCCTGGAGGAGGAGAGTCTGAGCCAGCTGAACCAGGCGCCTCAGCGCCGCACCGACCGCTCCATCGGCCGGCCTCAGCCGGCGGCGAACCGGTCAGCGGACCGGCCGGGGGTGATCCCGGAGGCCCGGCGGATCTATGTCCAGTTTGACAGCCCGGAGGATCCCCGGCTGGAGCGGGCGCGAAAGATGCTGATCATGTTCCCGGGCAACGGCCAGCTGGTCTGCTGCTTCCAGGACAGCAAGCGGCGGCTGGGTCTCAACTGCCTGATCCACACCTCCCTGGTGCGGGAGCTGAAAAACCTGGTGGGCGAGAGCCGGGTGGTGGTCAAGTGAAGAACAGAAAACAGGGCGAGGCCCGGTATTCCACCAAGCGGCGGAGCCTTTTCAGCCGGATCGCCAAGCTGCTCACCCACCGGCTGGCCTTCGTGGGCGGCTTTATCATCCTGCAGCTGGTAGTCCTCTTTGTGATGATCGGCTGGTTTTCCAACTATTTCGTCCAGTTCTACCTGTTCTGTCTGGCCATCACCGCCGTGGCTGTCCTCTGGATTGTCAGCCGGAACATCCATCCGGACTATAAGGTTGCCTGGATTATTCCCATTATGGCCTTCCCGGTTTTCGGAGGCCTGTTCTATCTGCTCTTCGGCGGCAGCCAGCTCTCCCAGCGCAGCCGGAACCGGATGCAGCGGATCGGCCAGCTCAGCCTGGACGCCCTGGAGCAGGAGGGGGAGGACTGCGAGGCCCTGCTCCCGGAGGATCCCCAGGCCAGAAGCCAGTCCCACTATATCGTCCGCTCCAGCGGCTTTCCCCCCTATGGGAATACCGACGCGGTCTATTTCCCCTCCGGGGAGGCCATGTGGCAGTCCATGCTGGAGGAGATCTCCAGGGCGGAGCACTTCATCTTTCTGGAGTACTTCATCGTGGAGGAGGGGGTCATGTGGAACGCCGTGCTGAAGCTGCTGGAACGCAAGGCCAGGGAGGGTGTGGACGTCCGCCTGCTCTATGACGACATCGGCAGCCTCTTCACCCTGCCCAAGGACTATCCCAGCCGGATGCGGCAGCGGGGCATCGCCTGCGCCGTGGCAAATCCCTTCCGCCCGGTGGTCTCTCTCCGGCTGAACAACCGGGATCACCGGAAGATCTGCGTGGTGGACGGTCATACCGGATTTACCGGGGGCATCAACCTGGCGGATGAGTATATCAACGTCAAGGAGCGGTTCGGCCACTGGAAGGACACCGGCATCCTGCTCCGGGGCAGTGCGGTCTGGAATCTGACCGTCATGTTCCTCTCCAACTGGGACTATACCACGGACACCCGGGAGGACTACAGCCTCTATCGTCCGGAGCGCTGGCAGCGGGAGCCAATCGCCGCCCCCGGCGTCATCCAGCCCTTCGGAGACAGCCCCCTCCGGCCCGAGTCGGTGAGCTCCAACGTCTACCTGAACCTGATCAGCCGGGCCGCCCGGTATGTCTATATCACCACCCCCTATCTGGTGCTGGACTACACCGTGGCCCAGGCCCTGTGCTCCGCGGCCAAGTCCGGGGTGGACGTGCGCATCATCACCCCCCGGATCCCCGACAAAAAATCGGTCTTCGAGGTGACCCGGGCCAACTATCCCACCCTGCTGGAGGCGGGGGTGCAGATCTATGAGTACGCCCCCGGCTTTATCCACGCCAAGACCTTCGTGGTGGACGACCACTACGGCGTGGTGGGTACCATCAACCTGGACTACCGCAGCCTCTACCTCCATTTTGAGTGCGGCGTGTGGATCTGCGGCCACCCGGTGGTGGGGGAGATCAAGCGGGACTTTCTGGATACCATGGAGCAGAGCCTGCCCGTCCAATTGGAGCAGGCCACCCGTCTGAGCTGGTTGAAGCGGCTCTACCGGGCGGTGCTGCGGCTGGTGGCGCCTCTGATGTGAAAGAAGGAGTGTCAGAAATGAGAGAGATTCAGACCGTAGCCCTGCTGGGTGCGGGAGCTGTGGGCAGCTACTTTATCTCCGGCCTGAGCGACAAGCTGGGAGACCGGCTGTGGGTCGTGGCCGAGGGAGACCGGAAGCGGCGGCTGGAGCAGGAGGGGATCGTCATCAACGGCGTCCGATTCCCCCTCCACGTCAGGACACCCCGGGAGGCCCATGGGGCGGATCTGCTGCTGGTGTCCCTGAAGTACGGCGCACTGGAGGGCAGCTTGCCCGCTATCCGCCAGGTGGTGGGTCCGGAAACTCTGGTCATGAGCCTGATGAACGGGGTGGACAGCGAGGAGATTATCGGCCGGGCAGTGGGCATGGAGCACATGCTCTACTCCATGATGAAGATTGCCTCCGAGCGGAAGGGAAATGCTGTCGTCTTTAACGAAGCGGTGACCCAGGGGGTCTTTTTCGGCGAGGCGGGACAGGCCCAGCCCAGCCCACGGGTCCGGGCGGTGTCTGATCTTTTCGAGGGTACCCGGGTGCGGTATACCGTCTGTCCGGTCATTCTCCGGGACATCTGGTTCAAATACGCGCTGAACATCAGCAAAAACCTGCCTCAGGCCATTGTTGGCTGCGGCTACGGCGCCTATCAGGAGAGCGCCTATGTGGCCCGGCTGAGCGACGCCCTGCGCAGAGAGGTGGCTCAGGTGGCCGAGGCAAAGGGAATCGACATCTGGGACGAGCATGACCCTATGGGCCGCAACAGCGCACTCTCTCCCAGGGCCCGGTTCTCTACCCTCCAGGATCTGGACGCGAAGCGGCATACTGAGATTGAGATGTTCTCTGGCACCCTGATCCGCATGGGAAAGGAGCTGGGCATCCCCACCCCCTATAATGACTTCGCCTACTGCGCCATCAAGGCCATGGAGGAGAAGAACGACGGAAAGTTTGACTGGTGAACGAAGAAAGAAAAAATCCGCACCCCTCTTGTTTGGGGGTGCGGATTATCTATGTGCTCAGAACAGC
Organism: Candidatus Onthomonas sp.; assembly: GCA_051866815.1. Lineage (GTDB taxonomy): Bacteria > Bacillota > Clostridia > Oscillospirales > Oscillospiraceae > Onthomonas. The sequence continues at coordinate 20,778 of JBJDXS010000062.1, forward strand.
CCGGAGATCACGCCGTTCTCGTCCACGTCAATGCGTTCTGCGGCGGGCACCTTGGGTAAACCGGGCATGGTCATGATGTCGCCGGTGTAGGCCACCACGAACCCGGCGCCGGCGCAGACCTTCACCTTGCGGACGGTGATGGTGAAATGCTCCGGGGCACCCAGCAGGCTGGCGTCATCGGAGAAGGAGTACTGGGTCTTGGCCATGCAGACGGGCAGCTTGCCGAAGCCCAGCTCCTCCAGCCGGGCCAGCTCCTTCCGAGCGGCGGGGAGGAAGTTCACCCCGTCGGCGTGGTAAATCTTCTGAGCCACGGCGGTGATCTTGTCCGCCAGAGACAGCTCGTCGGGATAGGCCATAGTGAAATGGTTCTCCCCGTTTTCCATGGCGGAGAGCACCTCGTCAGCCAGCTCCAGGCCGCCTGCGCCGCCCTTGCCCCAGACCTGGCTCAGAGCCACCTTGACGCCGTATTTGGCGCAGGCAGTGCGGATCAGCTCAATCTCGGCGGGGGTGTCGCAGTCAAACTGGTTGATGGCCACCACCGCGGGGAGACCGTACACCTGGGTGATGTTCTCCACATGGCGCAGCAGATTGGGCAGGCCCTTCTCCAACGCCTCCAGATTTTCCGTCTTCAGCTCGGTCTTGGGCACGCCCCCGTGATATTTCAGCGCCCGGACAGTGGCCACAATGACCACGGCGTCGGGGGTGAGGCCTGCGGCCCGGCACTTGATGTCCAGGAACTTCTCCGCACCCAGGTCGGCGCCGAAGCCGGCCTCAGTGACCACATAGTCGCCCAGCCGGAGAGCGGTGTCGGTGGCGGAGACCGAGTTGCAGCCGTGGGCGATGTTGGCGAAGGGGCCGCCGTGGATGAGGGCGGGGGTGTGCTCCAGGGTCTGGACCAGATTGGGCTTGATGGCGTCCTTGAGCAGGGCGGTCATGGCCCCGGCGGCCTTCAGGTCACCGGCGGTGACAGGCTCACCCGCGTAGTTGTAGCCCACAATGATCCGGCTCAGCCGGGCCTTGAGATCCATCAGGTCATTGGCCAGACACAGAGCCGCCATGACCTCGCTGGCCACCGTGATGTCAAAGCCCTCCTCCCGGGGAACGCCCTGCATCCGGCCGCCCAGGCCACAGACAATGTTGCGCAGCTGCCGGTCGTTCATATCCACGCAGCGCTTCCAGGTGATGTTCTTCACGTCGATGCCCAGCTTGTTGCCCTGCTGAATGTGGTTGTCCAGCATGGCGGCCAGCAGGTTGTTGGCCGCGCCGATGGCGTGGAAGTCGCCGGTGAAGTGGAGGTTGATGTCCTCCATGGGCACCACCTGGGCATAGCCGCCGCCGGCAGCGCCGCCCTTGATGCCAAACACCGGGCCCAGAGAGGGCTCCCGCAGGGCCAGGACCACCTTTTTGCCCATCTGGTGCAGGGCGTCGGCCAAACCCACACTGGTGGTGGTCTTGCCCTCGCCGGCGGGGGTGGGGGAGATGGCAGTGACCAGGATCAGCTTGCCCTTCCGGGGGAGCTTGCGGATCTGAGCCAGATCCAGCTTGGCCTTGTACTTGCCGTAAGGCTCCATGTCGTCGGCAGAAATGTTCAGAGCGGCGCCGATCTGGCTGATGGGCAGCATTTCAGCGCTCTGTGCGATCTCGATATCTGTTTTCATAACCGGATTCCTCCTTGAAGATTCTGTCGGAAAACGAAAAATGGCCGCACCTTCCGGACAGACAGCCCAGACGGTCGGCTTTACTCCCCCATACTCCCTGTGGTGGCTCCACTTCCGTCAGTCATATGGTTAAGGTTAAGATACCATGACTGGGGGAACTTGTCAACTGATTTAGTCTCTTGGAGGCAGACAAAAACCGGGACGGAATTGCTTCCGTCCCGGGCAAAATGCCGATTTCGATACCGATTATCCCACAAAGCTCACCGAGCAGGTGGTGGGGACGATGTTTACATAGCTGCTGCCCACGCCCAGCACCAACGGCTGACCGTCCATAGTGGTGAACTCATACAGGCTGTCCTCGGTGCTGCGGCTCCAGTTGATGGGGATATACTTGCCGCCGCAGGCGAAATAGCCGATGCCGCTGCCGCTCATGGCCACGTCCAGACGGCCCTTGCTGTCGCCCTCGATGGAGGAAACCCGGGTCATAATGATGAGCACGTTTTTCACGCTGACCTGCTTGCCGGTAGTCTCATCCACATAGGCGGAGCCATACTCGGAGACCAGATATTCCCCGCTCTCCGCGTCATACTTGAACTCGCCGGTCTTGTAGCCGGAGAAGGGGACGGTGATCACATTTGCCGCGCTGCCGTCGGCGGGGGTGGCGTCCTCGGAGAAGGTGTGCTTCATGGAGAAGCCGTCCTTGTGCTCAGTGCGCAGGCCGCTGGTGGACAGATAGTTTGCGATATCAGCGGCGGTAATATACATGGTGTGCTCGGTGGCGACGCCGGCGTTCAGACGGCCCTTGTCCCGCCAGAACAGGCTGGAGGCCGCGCCCCGCAGGGCATCCAGATCGGTGATGCCCAGATCATCGATGGCGTCATAGGCAGCGCCGCTGCCGCCGGCATGTACCAGAATGCCGTCCATGCCCGCCACCAGGTGGACGTAATAGGGACGGGTGCTGCGGATGGTGCCCAGATTGCCCTCCACAGAGTCGATATCCTGATAGACGGCCAACATCCGGGTGATGCCGCCTTCTTCCAGAATCTCATAGATAATGTCAGCCTGACCGTTGCCGGACTGGGGCAGAGCCTGCTTCAGGTTGTTGAGCATGACCATGACAGGCCGTTTGTTGCTGACGTCCTCTTCTGTGGGCTCACCGGTCAGAGGGTTGATGCCGGTCCAGTCTACAGAGGGCGCCTCCGGCTCCGGCTGAGGCTCCGCCTCCGGTTCCGGCTGCGCCTCCGGCTCATCCTGCTCAGCGACAGGCTCCGTATCGGGAGTGGCCTCGGGCTTGGTCTCGGCTTTGGAACAGGCCATGAGACTGAGCAGCATGGCAGCTGAAAGCAAAATGGTAATCAATCGTTTCATAGGGGAATCCCTCCGCTCTTTTGTTCTGTGAACCATTTTAACGTATCTTGGTGCAACAGTCAAGGAAGCAGTACTTGTCAGTTTCTTAAATTTTCAGTATAATAGTGAAAAATGGTTACAAAGCACAGGAGGAAATGTGTTATGTCAATCGGATTTATCAAAACGCCGCTTGAGATCATGGAATTGCTGCTGTACATTCTGGCGCGGACGGACGGGGGCGTGACCATGGCACAGCTGACCGACCTGGCTCTGTGCGACCAGGGAGTGGACTATTTCCAGTTTGTGGACGCTTTGAGCAAGCTGGAGGAGCGGGGCCATGTCCAGACGGGGAGAGATGGACTGATCACCATCACCCCCAAGGGACGGATCAGCGGACAGGTGACCGAGGAGGAGCTGCCCTATTCTGTCCGGGTACGGTGCGATAAAAATGTGGCAGAGCTGAACAAGCAGCTCCAGCGGGCCCGGCAGGTGCGCTCCCAGGTGCTGGAGCGGACGAATGGCTCCGGCTTTACTGCCCGGATGATTCTGGACGACGAGGGCGGCAACGTGATGACGCTGGAGATGCTAGCTCCGGATCGGGCTCAGGCGGAGCTGCTCTGCCAGCGGTTCCAGGCCCAGCCGGAGCGGATCTATAACCACATCCTCTCCCAGCTGCTGGAGGAGAAGGAGGCGCGTTCATGACGGAGCCTGTGGTTCTGGGCATTCCTTTCTCTCTGTTGTTTCTCTACTTTCTGTGGTATTCCTTTCTGGGATGGGGGATTGAGACCACTTACTGCTCCCTGAAGGCCAGACATTTTGTCTATCGCGGCTTTCTGGCAGGGCCGATCTGCCCCATCTACGGGGCGGGAGCCCTGATTATGCTCCTGTTTTTTACTCCGCTCACGGGGCATCCGGTGGTGCTCTATCTGACCGCCTGCGTGGTGATGTCCGCCTGGGAATATCTGGTGGCCTGGCTGCTGGAGACGGCCACCCATGTGAAGTATTGGGACTACTCCCACCTGCCCTGGAATCTCCACGGGCGGATCTGTCTGACGGTGAGCATGTGGTGGGGGGTGCTGGCGTTTTTCACCCTTCAAGTGCTGCATCCGGCCACAGAGCGGCTGTTTTCGGGACTGGTGCCGCCGGTGCGCTGGTGGATTGCAGGGGTGCTGGCTGTGATGCTCCTGGCAGACACTGTGACTACCATCCGCAAGCTGGCCATCACCACCCGGCTGCTGGAGCGGGCGGAGCAGGCCAGAGAGGAGCTGGCCGCCAAGGAGCAGGAGCTGCGCCGTCAGCTGGCGGAGACTGCCCGGCTGAAATCCCGCTTTACCGATCAGGCCTGGCAGGAGCTGCTGGAGCGGCAGTCGGAGCTGCGTCAGCAGGCGTCGGAAAAGGCCAGACGTACCGCCGCATTCACCGGTCAGGTGCGGGAGGAACTGGCTGCCAAGCAGCAGGAGCTGCAGCAGGCCAGCCGTCAGCTGGCGGAGACCGCCCGGCTCAAGGCCGCTCTGGCTGCCATGGAGCTGCGCCACAGCGAGCTGGTGGATCAGGCAGTCCGCCAGTCCCGGCGGTTCCGCCACAGCTATCAGCTGATGAGCGCCGCCCGGTATCAGGATACGCTCAACGGCATCCGGGAGCGGGCCGCCCAGCTGAAAGCCGAGCTGAAGCAGAAAAAACGGAAAGACAACTGAAAAGAGACGGAAAAAGGCTGAAACGAAACCGTTTCAGCCTTTTCATATATCCAAAGGGAATCATTTCGCTAAACACGCGATCAGATGGAACCCCGCTCCGCAATGGAATAGCTCAAAGCTACTTTGCGCACCGGGCTGCCCGGGGCTTCCTGTTCCAGCATCTGGAGCAGAATGCCTGCCGCGTCCCTGCCGCATTCCTCCTGAAAGAGGTGGACGGTGGTGAGCTGGGGCTGAGAGAACTCATTGAACCAGGAGTTGCCAAAGGCGGCAATGCTCACGTCCTCTGGCAGACGGCGCCCAGCCGCCCGGAGGGCCAGCATAGCGCCATGGGCGATGGCGTCGGTGGCGCAGATGACGCCGTCCAGGTCGGGATGCTGCTCCAGCAGCCTGCGCATCTCAGCGGCGCCGCTGTCCGGCGTGAAGTCCCCCGCAGACCGGGGCAGCTGCTGCCCGTCCAGACCTGCCTCCCGCAGAGCTGCCTGCACTCCCTTGCGCCGGGCCGCACCCACAGCGGCGTCCCGCTCATCGACCCCCAGATAGACCAGTCTGCGCCGGCCCCGCTGAATCAGGCGGGCGGTCAGCTCTCGGGCGGCGTCAAAATCGTCGTGGTAGACGCAGGGGAGACCGGGAAAGTTTTGTCCCGTGATGACCAGAGGCACCCGGCAGCTGCGGAAGGCGTCCGCCTTGGCCGGGGTCAGGGCGGTGCCCATCAGAATGATGCCAGCCACATGGTTGGACTGCATCATTTCCAGATAGCGAAGCTCCTGAAGGTCGTCGCCGCCGCTGCAGCCCAGCATGGTCAGATATCCCCGGGCGGATAGGACGCTTTCAATTCCGGCGGTCACCTGGCTCACCGAGACCGAGTGAATCTTGGGTACGATGACTCCCACCTGCCGCAGCTTGCCGGTGCGCAGAGTCTGGGCCACCGCATTGGGGCGGTAGCCCGTCTGCTCAATGGCCTGGCGGATGCGGACGCTCTTGTCCTCGCTGAGCGGGCCGCCGTTGAGGTATCGGCTGACGGCGGAAGGGGAGACCCCTGCAAGGGCCGCAACCTCTTTTAATGTCATAGAAGATGCTCCTTATGGGTATCCGGCAGCAGGACTGCGCTGCCGAAGGAAAAACAGAGAGGTGTCACAGAAATCAGCATTGACGGGCCAGGCAGGCCTCCACCTCAGTGCGGCTGGGCATGGCGGGGATGGCGCCGGAACGGGTGGCAGTCAACGCCGCCGCCTGGTTGGCGAAGCGGAGCAGATGCTCCAGCTCCGGCTGAGTCAAACCCTCCAGACCCGCCGGACGCCGGGCCAGACCGGAGAGCACGGCGCCCAGGAAGGTGTCTCCCGCGCCGTTGGTGTCTGCTACCGATACGGCGCAGCCGGGCACGGTGCCGCTCCATCTGCCGAAGCGGTAATAGACCCCCTGGGCCCCCAGCGTGATGAGAATCAGCCGGATCCCCTGCTGCTGCAGGGCGACGGCTGCCGCCTCCAGATCATTGCAGTCGGCGAGCAGGGCGGCCTCCTGGTCGCTCACCTTTAGGATATCCACCAGGGGCAGGGGAGAACGCATCCAATATTTGGCAGTTGCCGGATCAGACCAGAGGGGAGCCCGGTAATTGGGATCATAGGAGATCAGTTTGCCCTGGGCCTTTGCATAGCGCACCGCGTCCAGCACGGCCCCCCGGGCGGGCATGGCGGTGAGACTGACGCTGCCGAAATGGACAATTTCTGCCTGCTCCAGCAGACGGTTGGGAATCTGCTCCCGGGTCAACTGCATATCGGCGCCCAGATTTCGATAGAAGGAGAAGCTTCGCTCCCCCCGGGCGTCTATGGTGACCACCGCCAAAGAGGTGGGGATTGTCGGATCCTCGCTGAGTCCGCTGACATCCACCCGGTTTTCCCCCAGCACCGACCGGAGGGCTTCGCCGAACTGATCCGCGCCGACCCGCCCCACAAAGGCGGTCTCGGTTCCCAGGCGGGAAGCCGCAACTGCTACATTGGCCGGGGCGCCGCCTGGATTGGCCGCAAAATGGGCAATCCCTTTTTCATCCAGGCCGGTCTGTGTCAGGTCAATCAGCACCTCGCCGATCGACGTCACTGCAAGTGCCATAAGACATCCTCCTAGCTCCAATGAAAAGTGAATGCAATCGATTTCACAATTTGAATTATATGCTTCTCGACACTGTTTGACAAGCCCGGAGGCAGGCGTAATCTGTACAAAAATGAGGGGAGAATTTCCTGGCGCTATTTGCACTTTTTTGGCGAAAAAGAGAAGAATATTTACAAAAGAGGGAGAAAAAGCAAAACCGCCAGCCGGGTGCCCGGCTGGCGGCAGACTGTCAAAAAGCATGTTTGGAGTTTTCTGATTGAGACAAAAGTTCAGGAAGCCCTCCGCAGGAGTTTTGTTGCGTCAGCAACAAAATAGATTCAAATTTG
>JBJDXS010000063.1:0-4665 GCA_051866815.1 Candidatus Onthomonas sp.
GCCGGCACAGGTCCGGCTAAAAGCACATATTTTACTTTATTTTGTTGCTGACGCAGCAAAACTCCTGCGGAGGGCTTCCTGAACTTTTAGCCCGACTCAGAATTTGCAAAAGGTGCTTTTTTGACAGTCTGAACAGCCGCCGGTTTCTTGCCGGCGGCTGTTATTTTCTCGCTTATTTTGTGCTGGACTCCACGCTTGCCTTACTCTTACCCTTGCGGATACGTCGGCGCTTCCGGGGCATCTTGCAGACCTCGATCCGCTCGCCCCCCAGCTTGCACTGTTTGAACAGCTCCTGAGAAAACTGCTCCTCCCCGTAAACCCGCAGTTCTCCCTGCAGTTGGCCCGCCCCATCCGGACGGATGGTGAGGCAGCTGTAAAACCGGCCGTGCTCTACGCAGCGGCTCCGGGCCACATAGCGGTCCCCCAGCCGGTACCAGTTGCCGTTGCACAGCCAGTTCTCGCAGCCGGGACAGCGGAACACCCGGGCGCCCCGGCTCTTGAGACACTCCTCCGCCATGTCGAAATGGCTGCCCCGGCGGCGGAGCATCGGCTCCTCCCGGGCAATAATCTCCTCCAGAGCGGCGATGGCGGCCTCGGCGGCCTCCTGACGCTGGCGGGCCCGGAGCGCGGTCTCCTCCCGATCCAGCTCCTCCTCGGTGGGCAGGGCGCCGAACCGGCGCACCAACTCGGCGGCAATGCGGGCGGTGTAGACCGCGTCGTTTCCCGCGTCATGGTACTCCAGCTGAGAATCCAGCCCTAGGGCGGTCACAGCCGTCTCCAAAGCGGTCTGGTGGTTGGTCTGCAGCACCAGCAGGTCAAAGGCCCGCTGGAGGTCATAAATCTCCAGATCCAGATACTCCTCCAGGCCGTACCAGCACAGGTTGCTGTCCAGCACCCGGGCGTCACTGGTGCCCCAGGTGTAAAAAACCGGGTTTTCTCCGCACCAGCGGAAGAAATCGGCGGCCACGTCCTTGAAGGGGGCTGCCTTTTTCAGCCGCGCCTGATCCAGTGGGAGCATCTTCTTCACCTGATGGTGGAGCTTTTTATGAATAGACGGCCGCACATAGGCGGAAAAGGGGACGCCCTCCTCCTGCCAGCTGTCCAGGCGGTAGGCGCCAATCTGGATGATCTCGTCTATTTTTTCTGCCTCGTTGCGAGGATAGCCCTGGTTCCACTCCAGGTCAAAAAAAACGTAACTCATGGTTCCGATTTTATAACATCTTGCCTCTACTGTCAATGTAAAGCGTCAGAAAAGATAAAACTTCGGTCTCTCCGCCCGGTCTGTCGGGCCGCCGGGCTCCCTTTTTTCCCCTTCTTTTCCCTCCCGCCTCTTGCAGGACGGCAGGTTCTATGCTAAACTTTTATACTGTATTGTTGTGTATATAAGAAAGGATCGAATTTTCTGATGGAGATCAATGGTATTGCCTGCAGCGAGGACATTCGCTACGACCAGCTGAACCTCTCCCCTGCCATTTTACAGGCCCTGGACAAAAAGGGCTACATTCAGGCCACCCCCATCCAGGGGGGCGCCATCCCCTATCTGCTGGACTGGAAGGACGTGGTGGCCAAGGCCCCTACCGGCACCGGCAAGACCTTCGCCTTCGGCATCCCCATTCTGGAGCACATTGACCCGGAGTCCGACGCCGTCCAGGCCCTGATTCTGGCCCCCACCCGGGAGCTGGCTATCCAGATCCGGGACGAGCTGCGGGAGCTGTGTGCCTTCCAGGAGGGTGTGCGCACCGTCTGCCTCTATGGTGGCCAGCCCATTGAGACGCAGATCAAGCAGCTCAAGGCCAAGCCCCAGATCGTGGTCGCCACCCCCGGCCGGCTGATGGATCACCAGAAGCGGCACACTGTCCGGCTGGATCAGGTGTCCACCGTGGTGCTGGACGAGGCGGATCGGATGCTGGACATGGGCTTTATCGACGACGTGACCAAAATTCTCGACTCCATGCCCAACCGGCGGAATCTGGGCCTCTTCTCCGCCACCATCAGCCGGGAGGTCATGGACATCTCCTGGGTCTACCAGCGCGACCCGGTGGAGATCACTGTCCGTCCCGTGGCCCAGGACCGGCCCGACATCCAGCAGTACCGCATTCTCCTCTCCGACCGGAGCCAGAAGCTGGACACCCTGCTGGGCCTGCTCCGGGGCGGCAACTACGAGCGGACCATCGCCTTCTGCAACACCAAGAACATGACTGACCGGCTGGCCGCCCTGCTCCAGCAGCACCACATCTCCGCCCAGCCCATCCACGGAGATATCCCCCAGAAGAACCGGGAGCAGACCCTCCAGGCCTTCCGGGACGGCAAGCTCCGGGTGCTGGTAGCCACCGATGTGGCCGCCCGAGGTCTGGACATCGACGATGTGGACGCGGTGTTCAATTACGACGTACCCGATGAGAACGAGTACTATATCCACCGCATCGGCCGCACCGGCCGGGCCCGGAAGCACGGCGTCAGCTATACCTTCGTTGGCACCGTCACCGAGGAGATCAAGCTCAACGAGATCATCCGCAGCCAGAAGTTCGACGTCCAGACGCTGAAATATGACGAGGACGGCTGCCTTATGCTGGTGGAGGACAAGCAGTAATTTCCAAACCCCGCAAAAACGCCTCAGAATCCCTTTCATCCGGGTTCTGAGGCGTTTTTCGGCTTATTCGGACAGCTGCCCGTCCAGATAGACGGCGGCGTCCATCAGGTAGTTGCGCTCCTGCTCCTCCAGCTTGCCGCAGTCGCAGGCGGCAGCCAGGGCGGGATCAATGGGCAGCTGGGCCAGGACAATGACCTGGTTCTCCGCGGCCACCTGGGCGATCTTGCTCTCGCCGAAGATGCTGTGCCGCCTGCCGCAGTCTGGACACTGGAAGTAGCTGAAGTTCTCCACCAGACCCAGGACGGGGACGTTCATGAGCTGGGCCATCTTCAGTGCCTTGGTGACGATCATGGACACCAGATCCTGGGGGGAGGTGACCACCACAATGCCGTCCACCGGCAGGGACTGGAAAACCGTCAGGGGCACGTCGCCGGTTCCGGGAGGCATATCCACAAACAGGTAGTCCACGTCGCCCCAGTACACGTCGGTCCAGAACTGCTTGACGCAGCCGGCGATGACCGGGCCCCGCCAGACCACCGGATCCGTCTCGTGGTCGGTGAGCAGGTTGAGGGAGATCACCTTGATGCCCTTGGCGGTCTCCGCCGGGAGCATGCCGGCGTCAGTGGCCATAATGGGGCCGGTGAGGCCGAAGCCCTTGGGGATGGAGGGGCCGGTGATGTCGGCGTCCAGGATGCCCACCTTTTTGCCCAGCCGGCTCATGGCCACGGCCAGGGAGGAGGTGACCATGCTCTTGCCCACGCCGCCCTTGCCGCTGACCACGCCGATCACACGCTTGATGTGAGAGGCGGCGTTGGCGGGGGCGTGGATGTCCTGGGGCTGAGTGCGTTCCCCGCAGTTGGCGCTGCAGGTGGAACAGTCATGCGTACATTCTGCCATACTGAATTCTCCTTTAAAGGAATCTTGGATACAGGAAAGAGATTCCAACGCTATTCCGCATTAGTATAGCACAATTTCGAGAAAGGTAAAGGGGTTACTCAGTGCCGGTCATAGCTGCCGCCGCCAATGAACTCCCGGATGAGAGAGTCCTTCGCCACCAGGGCGCTGTCGATAGGCACAAACCGGTCAAAGGCCCAGATCATCTCCAGAATCTCCCGCCGGCGAACATTCTCCTCCGGAATCGCCTGGAAGAGAGGCTCTGCGTACTGCCGCAGGACGTTCACCTCGTAGGGCAGAGAGGAGTCGAAGATCAGGTTGGCCCGGTTCTTGTAGGGGGAGATAAACATCTTCTCCCCCCGGCGGACGTTATCCCACATGGCCAGAGTCTCTTCCACATTGGTGCCCCGGAAGTTCAGGTCCCGGACTGCCCGGCGGGTGAGCCGCATCCAGGTGCCCTTAAAGACCACCTTGCCCAGCCGCAGCACGTTGGAACGGGCGGAGATATACATCTTGAAGGCGTCGGGATGCTGCCCCGCCAGGTCGTCATTCAGGGCGTGGATCCCCTCAAAGACGGCGATCTCGTCCTTTCCCAGCCGCAGCGGAGTGCCCGCCCCCTCCGCCCGGCGCTGGTGGGAGAAGTCGAACTGGGGCACCAGAATCTCCTCTCCCCGTTCCAGGGCGGAGAAGTGCTGATCCAACAGATTCATGTCCAGGCACCGGGGGGACTCGTAGTCATAGTCCCCCTCCGGGGTCTTGGGGCCGTTGACCCGGTCGGGGGTCATAAAGTAGTTATCCAGAGCGATGGCGTGGGTCATGACGCCCCGGCGCTCCAACTCCTCCTCGATCTTCAGTGCCGTGGTGGTCTTGCCGGAGCCGGAGGGGCCGGAGAGGAGCACAATGGGGCTCTTCTCCCGGTTTTCCAGAATGCGCTCCGCCGCCTGGCATACATGGCGGTGGAAGTTCTGGTCGCTCTCCGCCAGAAAGGCGACAGGGTCGCTCTGGGCCCGGCGGTTGATATCAATGAGCAGATAGGCCATTTCTCATACCTCCTTGGAGCGCAGCGCCTGGCAGAAGGGCACCAGTGCCTCCTTCTCCCGGCACAGCTGGTCGATCCGCTGAATATACTCCAGCGGGTATTTGGGATTGGTGAGCCGGACAATTTTGCCGGTGGCGGGGTC
>JBJDXS010000064.1:0-4586 GCA_051866815.1 Candidatus Onthomonas sp.
GTGGCGTCCAGCACCAGCAGGGTCTCCTTGGAGCAGATGGGGCACTCCCGCTTGATGACCCGGTCGATCTTGTTGAGCTCGTTCATCAGGTTGGTCTTGTTGTGCAGCCGCCCGGCGGTGTCCACCAACACCACGTCGGTCATCCGGGCGTTGGCGGCGTTGATGGCGTCAAAGACCACGGCGGCAGGATCGGCCCCCTCTCCCTGCTTGATGATCTCCACCCCGCAGCGCTCCGCCCAGATGGTGAGCTGCTCAGTGGCAGCAGCCCGGAAGGTGTCGGCGGCGGCGAACATGACCTTTTTGCCCTCGTTTTTCAGAATGTTGCCGATCTTGCCGATGGTTGTAGTCTTACCCACGCCGTTGACACCGATAAAGAGGACGATGGAGGGCTGGCTGTAGAGAATGAGCCGCTTGTCCCCCACGTTGAGCATATCCGCCAGAATCTCCCGCATGACCTGCTTGGCCTTTTCCGTGTCCCCGATCTTCTCGCTCTCGCACCGCTCCCGCAGGCGGCTCACCGCCTTGAGGGAGGTGTCCACTCCCATGTCGGCCAGGATGAGGGACTCCTCCAGCTCGTCATAGAAGTCGTCGGTCAGCTTGGTATAGTTGTTGAAGATGTTGATTCTTTTCAGTTTATCGAAAAAACCCATGGTGATCACTCCTATCGTGTCGTACTGTCGATGCGTAGGGGCGATTCACGAATCGCCCGTTCCAAATGAAGTGCATGCAGGCGGGCCGTTCGTGAACGGCCCCTACGGGATTATCCCTCAATGCCCAGCTCCTTCTCCACATCGTTGAGGTTGATGGTGAGCACCCGACTGATGCCCTTTTCCTGCATGGTGACGCCGTAGAGGACGTCCGCCTCCTCCATGGTGCCCCGGCGGTGGGTGATGCAGATGAACTGGGTCTTATCCGTCATCCCACGCATATACCGGGCAAAGCGCACTACGTTGCTCTCGTCTAGAGCTGCCTCAATCTCGTCCATCACCACAAAGGGGGTGGGCCGAACCTTCAAAAAGGCAAAGTAGAGGGCGATGGCCACAAAGGCCTTCTCGCCGCCGGAGAGCAGAGTCAGCACCTTCAGCGCCTTGCCGGGAGGCTGTACCTTAATTTCAATATCGCAGTTCAAAATATCCTTGGGGTCTGCCAGCTCCAATGTGGCCTTGCCGCCGCCGAAAAGCTGGGTGAAGGTGACGGTGAATGCCTCGCCGATGCGCTGGAACTGGTCGGCAAAGATCTTCTCCATCTCGGTGGTGATGTCCCCGATGATGCCCTCCAGCTCTCCCTTGGCCTGCTGCACGTCGTCCCGCTGGCTGGCCAGGTACTCATAGCGCTCGTTCACCCGCTGGAACTCCTCGATGGCCCCCACGTTGACGTTGCCCAGGCCGGAGATCTTCCGCTTCAGCTCGCCGATCCGCTTGGTGGCCTTGGCCGTGGACTCCAGCTCCTGGCGCTGGCTCTGGGCGCCGTCGTAGCTCAGCTCGTAGCTGTCCCACAGCTTGTCCAGAAGCTGCTTTTCCTCCATGGCGGCCTGAGTCTTCTTCTGCTCCAGGAGCGAGCACTCCCGCTCCATCCGGAGCAGCTCCTCGTTCTTCTCCCGGGCGGCCTTGTCCGCCTGGTTCCGCTGGGCCTCCAGCTCCAGCTTCTGCCGGTTGAGGGCGTCCGCCGCCTTTTTCTGCTCCTCCTGGCGCTGATAGACAGTGGCCAGGGCCTGCTGGGCGGAGTAAATCTGGCTCTGTAGGCTCTCGTTCTTGCCCTGGAAGGCCTGAATCTGGGCGATTCTCGCCTCCCGGTCCCCGGTGATGTCCCGGGCCATGGCTCTGAGCTGGTTGAGGGCCTGTTCCGTGGCCCCCTCCTCCGCGTCCAGAGCCGCCAGCTCTGCCTGGAGGCCGGCGATCTCCTGCTGGAGGGCCTCCTGCTGCTGGCGGAAGGCGGTCTGGCCCTCCTCCTTGCCGGCGCTCTCTTCCCGGGTGGCCTGAGCCTGGCCCTCCAATCGGGCAATGCGCTCCGAGGCCTTCCGGCTATCCTCCTCCACCTGAGCGGTGCGCTGGGCCAAAGTGGCCAGCTCCTCCCGGCAGCTCTTTTCCTGTGCCTCCAGGGCGTCGATGAGAATCCGGTACTGGCCCAGCTCGCCCTCCTGCCGGAGAATCAGGTCGTCCTGCTCCCGCTTTCTGGCCTGGGCGGTGTCCGACTCATAGACGGCGGCGGAGACCTCCCGCTTGGCCCCCTCCAGAATCTGCCTGGCCTTTTCCAGGCTCTCCCGGACGCCTGCCGCCTGGGCTTTCAGCCGCTCCAGCTCTCCCGCCCGGGAGAGGATGCCGGCGCTGCGGCTGGCAGAGCCGCCGGTCATGGAGCCGCCGGGGTTGAGTACCTGGCCGTCCAGGGTGACGATGCGGAATTTATAGCCGTACTTCCGGGCCATGGGGATGGCAGAGTCCATCTTGTCGCAGATGACCACCCGGCCCAGCAGGTTGGAAAAGATATTCTCGTACTGACTGTCGTAGCGGATGAGCTGGTTGGCGATGCCCACAAAGCCGGGCTCCCGCTCCAGGCCCTGCTCCTTCAAAAAGCCGGGCCGTACGTCAGAGATGGGCAGGAAGGTGGCCCGGCCTCCGTCCCGCCGCTTCAGGTATTCGATGGCGGCCTTGCCGTCCTCGGCCCGGTCCACCACGATGTTCTGCATAGCGCCGCCCAGGGCGATCTCGATGGCCACGGTGTACTCATCCGGCACCCGCAGCAGGCCCGCCACCGGGCCGTGGATATTGTGCAGCTGCTGCCGCTGGGCGGCCTGCATAACCACCTTGACCGCCTTGGAGTAGCCCTCATACATCTTCTCCATCTCGGAGAGCATATGAATCCGGCTCTGGAGGTTGTTGTCCTCCATGAGCAGCCGGTTGGCCTGGTCAGTACAGGCATTCAGCCGGTTTTTCCGGGCCTGGAGCCGGAGCTGATAGCCGCTGATCTGGTTTTCCAGTTCTGCCGCCCTGGCCTTGGACTGGGTCAGCTCCTGTTCCTTCTCCGCCGCTTCCTTCCGGATGACGGCCAGACGCCGGCTGTTCTCCTGGCGCTGGCTCTGAAGGGCGGTGTCCCGATCCAGCAGCTCCTGGGCGGAGGCGGACAGGGCGGAGAGCAGCGCTTTGGCGTCGGCGGCGGAGGCGGTCTCCAGGCTTTCCCGTCGGCGCAGCTCCTCCAGCTCCTGGCTGAGGCTGCCCACCCGGCCGGCCAGCCGCTCCCCCTCCAACTGCTTGTCGCTGAGGGTGTGGGTCAGCTCCCGCTGCCGCTGGCGGATCTCCTCCAGCCGGGTCTCCCGCTGGCCGATCTGGCTGGCCACCGAGTCCGCCCGGCCCTCCTGCTGATCCAGCTCCCGGGTAAGCCGGTCGGCGTTTTCCAGGTTGTTCTGGATCTGATTTTTCAAAATGGCGATGGCGGACTCCCGCTCGTTGGCATCCGCCGCCAGCTGGGAGGCCTGGAACCGGAGCTGATCCGCCTCCACGTCCTGCTGGCGCATCTGGGCGGCCAGCTCCTCTGCCCGGCTGTAGAGCTGCTCCTGCTGACGGGAGATCTCCTCCCTTTGGCCGGTGGCCGTCTCATAGTCGGTGAGCAGCTTTCGGTTGTTCTGGCGGAGACGGTCGAGGTTATCCATCCAGACCGAGATCTCCAGGCCCCGCAGTTCGTCCCGGTAGAGCAGATATTCTTTGGCCTTTGCCGCCTGTTCCCGGAGGGGCTCCACCTGCAGCTCCAGCTCGGAGATCTTGTCCCCGATGCGCAGCAGGTTGTCGGTGGTCTTCTCCAGTTTGCGCTCGGCGTCCTCCTTCCGGTGGCGGAACCGGGAGATGCCCGCCGCCTCCTCAAAGACCGCCCGGCGCTCCTGGCCCCGGGTGGAGAGAATCTCGTCAATCTTGCCCTGGCCGATGATGGAGTAGCCCTCCCGGCCCAGGCCGGTGTCCATAAACAGCTCGTTGATGTCCCGCAGACGGCAGGACTGGCGGTTGATATAGTATTCGCTCTCGCCGGAGCGGTAATACCGGCGAGTGACCATGACCTCGCTCTCCTCCATGGAGAGCATATGGCCGGAGTTATCCAGAATCAGGGAGACCTCGGCGTAGCCTGTCTGCTTCCGCTTCTGAGTGCCGCCGAAGATCACGTCCTCCATCTTGCCGCCCCGGAGGGCCTTGGTGGACTGCTCTCCCATGACCCAGCGGATAGCGTCGGAAAGGTTGGACTTGCCGCTGCCGTTGGGGCCGACGATGGCAGTGATGTCCTCGTCAAAGGTCAGCACCGTCTTGTCCGGGAAGGACTTGAAGCCCTGTATTTCCAGTGCTTTTAAGTACACGCTCGCACCTCACTAACGATTTTCACACGATGACAGTTTATTATATCAGTATCCGGGGCGGTTTGCAATGCGGAAATGGGCAGTTTTTTGGGCTTTTGGGGGCGTGGGATGCAGATTTGGTGCCTGGTGGTGAATCACTGGCTGATTTCTGCGTGTCGTCAGTGCGGTGGCCTGCCTCCGGCGGGGTTACTTTCCCCTTTTCGGAATTGTCAAGTCAAGTGCAACACCCGATGGAAGAAAACTTCAAAAGGAG
>JBJDXS010000065.1:0-4409 GCA_051866815.1 Candidatus Onthomonas sp.
AACAGGTCTTATCCGCATTCCCAAATGTGTAACACATCATTGACAAACCAACACTCTCCGAATTGTTGGAATTCGAATTGGGATTGTAATTTGCGCCTGTTCCTGTTAAGATAGTAGCATCGTCTGGACATTTCCCGGAGGGAATTGCTCCGGGTCGCAAAAGAAAGGACATGATGAAAATGCAGAAGAAATTCACCGCTCTGCTGCTGGCCCTGGCCATGCTGCTGAGTCTGCTCACCGGCTGCGGCAGCGCCGACGCCCCCGCCGTCGAGGACAACACCGCCGATTCCTCCGCCGCGGAAACGGAGGACACCGCTGACGCCACCGTCGCCGAGGTACCCCCCGAGGCCAAGGAAGACCCTGTGGCCTACATCACCGATGGGGCCTTTTCCTCAGGCGACATCATTATGACCGTCAACGGCACCGAGGTGACTGCGGACACCTTTGTCTACTGGCTGTCCTATCAGTACACCTATGCCTCCTATTTCTATGCCCAGTACGGCATGGCGCTGGATCTGACCCAGACGGTGGATGAAAACGGCACCACCATCGCTCAGTCTCTGGGCGATCAGGCCGAGGCGATTACCATCATGAACGCCGTACTCCGGGCCAAGGCCCTGGAGGCCAGCCTCTCCCTCACCGAGGAGCAGCAGTCCGGCATGGCCGATCTGGCAGAGAACTACGACGAGAACACCCTGCTCTTCTATGCCACTACCCTCCCCACCCTGCAGCAGGCCTATTCCGACTCCTGCCTGGCCTCTGACCTGCAGGATCACCTCTTTGGCGAGGGCGGCGAGATGGCCCCCACCGAGCAGACCCTGGCTGACTTTGCCGAGGAGCAGGGCACCTACACCTGCCGTTATATCCTGCTGGACACCAACAGCCTGGACGAGGATGACGAGGACGGCCGGGAGGAGCAGCGTCTGCTGGCTGAGCAGCTCTACACGCAGCTTCAGGAGTGCAGCCCCGAGGAGCTGGAGGAGAAGTTCACTGAGCTCCAGGAGGAGTACAACACCGCCGACGGCAACACTGACCGCTACACCTTTGACGACACTGCCTCCCTGGTCTCCGGCTTCCGGGAGAAGGTGGCCGAGCTGAACCCCGGCGAGCTGGGCATGACCGAGGAGACCGACTACGGCTACTTCGTCCTGCTCCGTCTGGACACCGAGCTGGAGGCCCTCAGCGAGGACTACGCCGCCGCCACCTATGACAGCCTGATCTCCCAGTGGATGGATGAGGCCCAGGTTGAGAACACCGAGGCTCTGGATAATCTGGACATCGCCGCCTGCTATGACCGGCTGGTAGCCCTCCAGGACGCTCTCTCCGCTCAGCTGGCCGCTGAGGCTGAGACTGAGGAGGACGCCGGCGACGCTGAGGCCGCCGAGAACCCCGACTCTGACGAGCCCGTGGGCTGAGCATTCCCCGGAATGAAATTTGCCCGCCGCAGATTTCCTGCGGCGGGCTTTTGCATATCTGAGGGCATGTCTGCGCTGCCATCACCTGTAGGGCAGGGGCTGCCCTCGCCGCCGAACGGCAGCAGGCTTCTCTGAAAAGCTACGGGCGCGCAATGCGCGCCCCTACGGCAGAACATCGCTCTGCTGGCTTTCACAAAAAATTTCCTCTGGGGCAAAATCTATGTGTGAATTTCTCCGCTCCGCACGTCTAATAGGCGAGATCTCAAAACACCGGGAAAGGAGGCGATGAGATGACAGAGACTCAGCTGCTGGAGCTGTTTGACCGGTACCACAATGACGTCTACCGGCTGGCTCTGAGCTGCACCCGCTCCCCTCAGGACGCAGAGGACGTGACCCAGACCGTCTTTCTCAAGCTGTGCGAGCGCCGGCCGGAGCTGACGCCAGGAAAAGAAAAGGCCTGGCTGACTCAGGTGACGGTGAACCAGTGCCGGGATCTGTTCCGGGCCCTCCGGCGGCACAGGGCGGAGCCCCTGGAGGCGGCAGCGGGGGTGGCTTTCTCCCACCCGGAGGAGTCGGCGCTGTTTGCCGCTGTCCTGTCTCTCCCCACCAAGGAACGGGTGCGGTGCATCTGCATTACTACGAGGGGTACTCCCAAGAGGAGATCGCAGTGCTGTTGAAGCTCTCCCCCTCCGCCGTCTCCATGCGGCTGCACCGGGCACGCAGGCACTTGAAATCAGCGTTAAAGGAGGAATACGACTATGAAACGGCTGTACCGGAGCACCTTTGACCAGGTAAAGCTGTCCGAAGAGACAGCAGCGCGGATGCGGGAGCGGCTGGCGGCGGCTTCCTCCCCCAAGGAGGTCTTACCCACGAAAAAGCACTTATGGAGAACAATCCCTGTGGCGGCAGTTCTGATCGCCGCCCTGGTCTGTACCGCCTTTGCCTATGGAGATCAGATTCTCTGGCAGCTCCAGATGTTGGTCGGAGGCACGGTCACCTCCGGCACGGACGAGGAGGGAAACCGCTTCGTGCATATGACAGACAGCGGCGACAGCTCTCCCATTGAGGTGCAGGACGGATGCATCTACTTTGTCTGCGGCGACACCCGGGAGGATATCACCGACCAGTGCAGTGAGGAGCGCTACTTCTCCTATGAGGAGACAACCGATGACGGCGCCCGGCAGGTGCTGATCATCGGCGGCACTCCGGAGCAGGTGGGCTATGTCAACTTTGCCTGGATGCCCGGCGGCTCCTTTGCCAGCAGCGCTGAGGCAGAGGACGCCCCCTGGCTGCGGCAGGCCTATGCGGACTACGGCATTGAATGGAATGAGGCGCTATGGGACGGCAGTTTGGAAGCCGAGCCAGTTCTTCCCTACGAAGTCCGGAACGGCCAGGTCTACTTCACCCTGGACGGCTCTGACCGGGACATCACCGACCAGTGCAGTGCGGACAGTTGGTTTACCTATGAGACCACCGGGACAGACGGCAGCCGTCAGATCATCCTGATCGGCGGAGCGCCGGAGGAGGTCAACTATCTGGAGATCGTGTATGGCGCCGATCAAAGCGGTTCCGTCTGTGTCAGCAATCCCGTGGGAGATTATGCCGGCTGGATGGACAGGGCGCTGGAGGCGTATGGGCTGGAATCACTGATGGCGCAGTAAGCGCCCAGGCAGATGAAAAGCGGGAACAGCAAGCGCTGTCCCCGCTTTTTGCGCGATTACCGTTGATATTCAAACTGCAGGCCGTACAGATCCACGGTGTCCCCGTCCTGGATCCCCTGGGCCTCCATCTGCTCGAACAGGCCGGAGGCCCGGAGCTTCTGGTCAAACCAGTTGCGGCTCTCGTAGTCGTCAAAGTTGACGTATTCCATGAGCTGATCCAGCCAGGGGGCCTCGGCGTACCAGACGCCGTCCTCCTGCCAGATCTCGGCTGCGGTGGAGGTGTCCACGCTGATCTCCTTGGGCTTTTCCACATACTCCGGCTCGTAATACTTCACCGGAGGCAGCTCCTTGAGCCGCCTGGCGATCTCCCAGACCAGCTCCTTCACCCCCTGGTGGGCGGCGGCGGAGATCTCAAAGCAGGGGTAGCCCTTGGCCTCCACATAGGCCTTGAACTGCTCCACCTGCTCCCGGTCGTAGCACAGGTCGCACTTGTTGGCGGCCACAATCATAGGACGGCCCGCCAGCTCGGGGGAATACTGCTTCAGCTCCTCGCAGATGGCATCGAAGTCGGCGATGGGATCCCGGCCCTCGCTGCCGGAGACGTCCACCAGATGAACCAGCAGCCGGCACCGGTCGATGTGCCGCAGGAAGTCATGGCCCAGGCCGGCGCCCTCGCTGGCGCCCTCGATGATGCCGGGGATGTCGGCCATGACAAAGCTGGTTCCCTCCTCCACCCAGACGACGCCCAGGTTGGGCATCAGGGTAGTGAAGTGATAATTTGCAATTTTGGGATGAGCCTTGGAGACCACAGAGAGCAATGTGGACTTGCCCACGTTGGGGAAGCCCACCAGGCCCACGTCAGCCAGCAGCTTGAGCTCCAGGATGACCTCTTTCGTCTCCCCGGGGAGTCCCGGCTTTGCAAACCGGGGCACCTGCCGGGTGGGAGTGGCAAAGTGCTGGTTGCCCCAGCCGCCCCGGCCACCCCGGGCCAGGACAAAGGGCTGGCCGTCGGACATGTCCCGGATGATCTCCCGGGTCTCAAAATCCCGGACAACGGTGCCGGTGGGCACCTTGATGGTCAAATCCGCCCCGTCCTTGCCGGAGCAGCGGGCCCCGGCACCGTCGGAGCCGTTTTCCGCGGCGTACTTCCGGCGGTAGCGGAAGTCCATCAGGGTGGTCATGTGGTTGTCGGCCACCAGGATGACGTTTCCGCCCCGTCCGCCGTCGCCGCCGTCCGGGCCTCCAGCGGCCACATATTTCTCCCGGTGGAAGGCCACCGCGCCGTTGCCGCCCTTGCCCGCCTTGACGGTGATCTTCGCGGTATCCACAAAGG
>JBJDXS010000066.1:0-99304 GCA_051866815.1 Candidatus Onthomonas sp.
CTCCTATTCGCTATCCTTTTTCCTTTTTGTCACGCATCATTGTAATACCTACATTGATTTTATAGTTCAATCCAAAAAAGCGGTTTACAAGCTTTGAAAAACATACTATAATAATTTAGTTTAAAAGGAATTGTATACTCTTTGTGCGTATGAACATTTCACAGCGAACAGGATCAATTGATTCCGGCTGAAGGACGAAATCATCTCCAATCAGCAGAACTTTCAGCATTGATCCGCCGCACCTGTTTTATATAGCCTGTCGCCGTTTGGAAGGGAGAAAGCATCAACTATGGCAAGCCGCATTTTGTTGTCCTCACCTCATATGTCCGAGGAAGGCTATGAACTGGAATACATCCATGACGCGTTTCAAAAGAACTGGATTGCGCCACTGGGCGAAAATGTCAACGAATTTGAGAAGTCCATGCAGCTCTTTATCGGTGCGGGGCATACAGTTGCCCTGTCTGCGGGTACGGCTGCGCTTCACCTGTCCATGATTCTGGCCGGCGTCCAGCCCGGAGGCAAAGTATTTTGCCAGGACTTGACGTTCTCTGCCTCTGCAAATCCCATCGCCTACCTGGGCGCCGAGCCGGTGTTCATTGACAGTGAGCGGGACACCTGGAATATGGATCCGGCCGCGTTGGAAAAGGCGTTCGGGCTGTATGGCACGCCCAAAGCCGTGGTGGTCGTCCATCTGTACGGCAATCCGGCAAAGATGGATGAGATTACAGCCATTTGCCGGAAGCACGGCGTCACCCTGATTGAAGACGCCGCTGAGGGACTTGGCAGCCTATATTGCGGGCGCAAGTGCGGAGCTTTCGGAAAATTCGGCGTGCTGTCTTTTAATGGCAATAAAATCATCACCACCTCCGGCGGCGGTATGCTGGTCTGCCAGGCGCAGGAGGATGCCGCCCACGCCCTGAAGCTGGCCACACAGGCACGGGAGCCTTTCCCTTGGTATCAGCATGAGGAGATCGGCTACAACTACCGCATGAGCAACATCTGTGCCGGAATCGGCCGGGGGCAGCTGAAGGTTCTGCCCCTGCGCGTGCAGCAGAAGCAGGCGATCTTTGATCGCTACCGCAAAGGTCTTTCAGACCTGCCGCTCACCATGCAGCCCTCTCTGGACTGTGCCCAATCCAACCGCTGGCTGTCTGTCATGCTGCTGGATGAACAGTGCGGCAAGACGCCGGCGCAGGTGCTTGCTGCCCTGAACGAGGCAGATTTTGAGGGCCGCCACCTCTGGAAGCCCATGCACGCTCAGCCTGTTTTCGCCAACGAAAAGTATGTCAAGGTCAGCGGGCAGTCTGTCTCTGACGACCTGTTCACCCGGGGCGTGTGCCTGCCCAGCGACACCAAGATGGCCATGGATGATGTCGACCGGGCGTGTGAAGTGATCCGCAATCTGTTTTAAGAGGCCTCCATGGAACATAGAGCTGGTTTTTACGAAAAATACATCAAACGGCTTCTGGACTTCATATTATCCCTGCTGTCGCTGATTGTCCTGTCCCCTGTTCTGCTGGTCACGGCAGTTTTGGTACGGATTAAGCTGGGAAGTCCCGTCATTTTTCACCAGGAGCGTCCCGGAAAGTCTGAGAAGATCTTTCGCCTTTATAAATTCCGCAGCATGACGGATGAACGGGACGAAAAGGGCAATCTGCTGCCGGATGAGCAGCGATTAACCGCTTTTGGCAAGGCTCTGCGCCGCACCTCCCTGGACGAGCTGCCTGAACTGGTGAATATTCTGCGGGGAGACATGTCCATCGTGGGGCCGCGGCCGCTGCTGGTCAAATACCTGCCCCTTTATAACGAAGAGCAGAGACACCGGCATGATGTGCGCCCCGGTCTCACCGGCTGGGCACAGGTGCATGGAAGAAACCTGCTGAGCTGGGAGGACAAGTTTCGATATGACGTTTGGTACACCCAGAACGTCCGCTTCTTGACAGACGTACAGGTTGTGCTTCTGACCGTGAAGAGTCTCTTCGTGCGGGAAGGAATATCATCCGAGACCTCTGTTACCATGGAAGAATTTACCGGGACAAAGGAGTCTATGCATGTCTGATTCTGTCATCGTTATCGGCGGCGGCGGTCATGCCAAAGTTGTGATCGACTGCATCCAGTCCTCCGGCGGTCAGGTAGCCGGTATTTTGGACGACGGTATCCCTGCCGGTGCCTCTGTACTTGGCATCCCCGTTTTGGGCCGGGTCAGTGAATACGCCAAATACGCATCTCATCCATTTATAATCGCCATTGGAAACAATGCCATCCGGCGGCGTATCGCCCGGGATCTGCCGGTAAGATGGTACACGGCGGTTCACCCTTCGGCAATTGTATCCAGATACGCCTCTGTCGGTGCCGGAACTGTGGTCATGCCGCGGGCGGTGATCAATCCCGGCGCGTCTGTGGGAGCTCACTGTATTCTCAATACGGGTGCCGTTGTCGAGCATGATAACCGCATTTCAGATTTTGTTCATCTCTCCCCTTCTGCTGCCTTGGGGGGCACTGTATCTGTGGGGGAGGGAACTCACATTGGACTTGGCGCAGCTATCCGAAACAATATCCGCATCTGCGCCGGCTGTACCATCGGCGCAGGGGCGGTTGTGGTAAAGGACATCACCGAGCCCGGTACTTATATCGGCGTTCCGGCCGGGAGGCTGAAATGAAGATCCTGATAATGGCCAATTTCGATGTCGGTTTGTATCAGTTCCGGCGGGAATTGATTGCCGAGCTGTTGAAAGAGCATGAGGTTCTGATTTCACTGCCGGATGGCGACCTGGTTCGCCCGCTGGAGGAAATGGGGTGCCGGTTTCTGGATACCCCTCTGGATCGCCGGGGCATCAATCCATTCACAGATCTGGGCTTGCTCATGCGTTATTTTAAAATGCTGCGGCGGGAAAAGCCGGAACTGGTTATCACCTATACGATCAAGCCCAATATTTACGGCGGTATCGCCTGTCGGACGCTGGGGATTCCTTACGCCGCCAACATCACCGGTCTCGGCACCTCGTTTCAAAAGCAGGGATGCCTGCGGATGTTGGTGACCGTCCTGTATCAGCTGGCATTGAAGGGGGCAAAGGCTGTCTTCTTTGAAAATCAGGGCAATTTGCAGACGCTGTTGGATGGTGGGATCGTCCGGCAGGCGCAGTGCTGCCTGCTTTCCGGCGCGGGCGTCAATTTGGAGCACTATGCATTTGCCGAATATCCAGAAGCGCGCGAACCGGTGCGTTTTCTCTTTATGGGACGCGTTATGCGGGAGAAAGGCGTGGATGAGCTGTTCGACGCGATGCACCGGCTGCACGCAGAAGGCGTCTCCTGCACGTTGGACGTACTGGGCAGCTATGAGGAGCATTATGAGGCCACGATTCAACGCTGCGAGGCGGAAGGATGGCTGCGCTATCGGGGCTATCAGCAGGATGTCCGCCCGTTTATCCGGGACTGCCACTGTTTCGTTCTCCCCTCCTGGCATGAGGGCATGGCAAATACGAACTTGGAGTGCGCCGCTATGGGGCGTCCTGTCATCACCAGCCGCATTCACGGGTGTATGGAGGCGGTCATCGAAGGCGAAAGCGGGCTGCTTTGTGCGCCGAAAAATGCGGACAGCCTTTATGAAGTCATGGCTCAATTCTGTCAAATGCCCTATGCGCAGCGAAAAAGCATGGGTGAGGCCGGCAGGCGGCATATGGAAGCGCTGTTTGACAAGCGAAAGGTTGTTTCGGAGACAGTCGAGAGGATTTTTGATGGAATACAATAATATTGAGCTCACTGCTGTTGAGCGCATTTTTCGCAGTTTTGTACAGCGTTACAACCACGAAAAATACTGGAAGTATCGCAGCATTGTTGTAGATCCTGACAGGGGTTCCAAAATCGGTGACCTGTTCCGCCTATATTACATCAAGCGCGCAGATGCGTTCAACAACGCTTCTATGGGCACCCACAGGAACTTTGGCGCCGTGTTTGCTGAGCCGCCGCAGCTGCCGCATGGACTAAATGGCATTATTGTGTCGCATAATGCTGTGGTTGGAAAAGACTGCCGCATCTATCATCAGGTTACAATCGGAGAAGGTCATGACGGCGCGCCCAAAATCGGCGATCATGTGGTGATCGGCGCCGGTACAAAAATTGTCGGAAACATCACAATCGGCGATTATGCAAGGATTGGGGTTGGCTGCGTTATTACACAGGATATTCCGGCTCATGCACTTGTTTTAGCCGGAGAACCCACCGTTATTGTAAAGGAGCCAAAAGGCCGGAATGTCTAGAAAAGTATCCATCATCATGGGCATCTTTAATTGTGCGGATACCCTTCCGGAAGCATTGGATTCCCTACTGACCCAGACTTATCAGGATTGGGAATTGATTCTCTGCGACGACTGTTCCACAGACGATACACGTATGATCGCCCTCTCCTATTTGGAGCGGCATCCGGGCCGAATCAGTCTGCTTCACAACCCGGTGAACCTGGGGCTCAACAAGACGCTCAATCGCTGTCTGGAGCAAGCGACAGGTCAATATATTGCCCGCATGGACGGTGACGATATTTCCTTACCTGATCGTTTGGCGCGCGAGGTCGCCTTTTTGGACGAGCATCCTGAATACGCGCTCGTCAGCTGCCCCATGATCTATTTTGATGAGCGCGGAGATTGGGGTGTGGGCACAGCAAAGGAATATCCTGACGCGCTTGATTTTGTCTCGGGGACGCCCTTCTGCCATGCTCCGTGTATGGTGCGGGCGGAAGCATATCGGGCAGTCAGCGGCTATTCCGAAGACAAAAGAACTCTCAGGGCGGAAGACTATGATCTTTGGTTCAGATTGTACGAGTCTGGCTATCGGGGATATAATCTTCAGATTCCGCTTTATAAGATGCGTGACGACGAAAATGCCTACTCCCGCCGTAAATTCAGGTATTGTGTGAACGAAGCCTATGTCCGGCTCACAGGCTTTCACAGGCTTAAGCTTCCGCTCAGTAAATACATCTATGTACTTCGGCCGATTGCCGTTGGCTTGCTTCCGAAGAGTATCTACTTACGCTTGCATCACAGGAAAAAGACGACGCCCAAAAAGGACTAATGCGATATGCTTATTTATTTGACAACAATGCTGCTTTCAGTCTGCATTTGTTTACGGATGCAGATGCTACGGGCCGAAAGACAAGGGTTTCTGATGAGCGCCCACAGGACGCAGGTGTTTTATTGCCTGGTTCTGATCGCTGTTCTCAGCGTTGTGGTGGGCTGGCGCAAAAATGTCGGCACTGATTACGGAAATTACATTGATATTTATTCTCTGACACAGGGAAAGACCTACAGTCAGATTCTGGAAGAAGACGAGCCCTTTTTCGGAATCATCAATCTGTTCTGCTCTGACTTCTTCCATGATTATCTTCCAGTCTTTGTCTTTGTCGCGGTCCTGTCAGTTGTGCTGATTGTTTACGGAATCTATCAGAATTCCACCAATTATGCGTTGTCTGTTTTCCTGCTGATCGCGGGAATGTACTACTTTGATCTCTTCAACGGGATGCGGCAGATGATTTCAACCGCCATTATGTTCGCAGCTTACCCACTGGTCAAAAAGAAAAAATGGATTTGGCTGATCGTACTGACCATTGTTTCCGCGCAGTTTCACACCTCGGCGTACATTATCTTCGCAGTATTTCTCTATTCCTATTATGTCAAACCGCGGTCGCTGGGAACCATCATTCTGGTCTGCGCTTTTTTCATCGCCTACCTGCAGTTTGGCAACTTCTCCGGGTACTTAATTGATTTACTGATTTCCTCTGAAAGCAGTTACGCAAATTATGAGACAATGCTCACTCAAACGGGCATGGGTGCGAATATCCTGCGTTTTGGCTTAACTGCTGTCCCCGCGATTCTCTCAATTGTATTTTGGCGGTACCTGAAGTTCCAGGGGAAAGACGCGGAAATTCTGGTCAACCTATCGATCATCAATTCCTGCTTCATGCTGATCGCCACCAAGAACTGGGTTTTTGCTAGATTCTGTATGTTCTTCGGAATCTACAATATTCTTCTCTGGCCCCGTATCCTGGACTGTTTTGAGCCAAGGAGCAAGCGGATGATGACAGCCGGCGTAATCGTCGTATACTTTGTCTATTTTTGGCTGATCGTACATACAGATTCCAACCTGCTTCCCTATCAATCCTGGCTCTTCGGAGGGGTATATGCCTAAAAGAGTTCTGTTTCTGATCCCCAATTTGGCCCACGGCGGTGCGGAACGTGTGCTGGTCAATCTGGTAAACAACATGGATCCGTCGAGATTTGAGGTTACAGTTCAGACGCTGTTTGATGTCGGCGTGAACCGGCAGTATCTGAAGCCTCATGTCCGCTATCTCCCTGGGCAAAAACGCCAGTTCCGCGGCAATTCACACCTCATCAAGCTGTTCTCTCCAGAGGCGTTGTACCGTTATTATGTGAAGGGCGAGTATGACATTGTTGTGTCATACCTGGAAGGTCCAACAGCACGGATTGCGGCCGGCTGTACAGATTCTTCGGTAAAAAAAGCCGGCTGGCTGCATATCGAGTTAAATTCACCCCGACTTGCGTCCAGAGGGTTCTGCAGCCCGGCGGAAGCGAAAAAATACTACAATCGATTTGACCGGCTGGTAGCGGTCTCCGACAGCGTCAGAACCTGTTTCCTGAAGAATCTCCCTGTATCTGTTCCCATCGACGTTCTCT
This sequence comes from Candidatus Onthomonas sp., assembly GCA_051866815.1. Lineage (GTDB taxonomy): Bacteria > Bacillota > Clostridia > Oscillospirales > Oscillospiraceae > Onthomonas. The sequence goes on from JBJDXS010000066.1 coordinate 6,684, forward strand.
ATAATACCAATGAGACGGAGCAGATTTTAAGGCTCTCAGAGTATCCACCCAGAGATGACCGCTTTCCGGAGACAGAGCCGGTTCCCAGGCTTTGCTCTGTGGCAAAGCTGATGAAGACCAAGGGATTTGATCGGCTGCTTAATGTGCATGTGCGTCTTCTTCAGGAAGGCTTTCCTCATAAAATTTATATTTTGGGCATCGGAGAGGAAGAAAAAAAACTGAAGTCGAAAATCCGGGAGTATGGTGCAGAACACAGCTTTATTTTACTGGGTTTTCAGGAGAATCCCTATCAATATGTATCCCGCTGTGACCTGTACGTCTGCTCCTCCCGGCGGGAGGGTTTTTCCACCGCTGTTACTGAGGCATTGATTCTTGGAACCCCTGTTGTCAGCACCGATTGTTCAGGAGCCAGAGAACTGCTGGGGCATCACGATGAATACGGCCTGGTGGTGGAAAATAGCGAAGCGGGAATCTACCAGGGTATGAAGCGGATGCTGTCTGAGCCGGGTTTGCTGGCTCACTATAGGGCGCAGGCAAAAGAGAGGGGCAAATCATTCAGCCGCGAAAAGACTGTGAAGGCGGTTGAGGATATGCTGGAAAGCCTGTAAGGGAAATCATATTATGAATATTTGCTTTCTTGAAGGAGATATGTCCCGCCAGGGCGGGACAGAGCGTATGACGTCGATGCTTTCCAACACTCTGTCGGAAACGTATCAGGTATTCGTAATCAGCTTGAAATTGACAGAAAATCGTGTTTTTTTCAGTCTGGCTGGCACTGTGTCGCACGCAGTGCTCTCCCCTGCCGAAGGAAAGCCGGGTATTCTGTCTCAAATCTGCCAGATTCACCGTTTTCTGCTAGAAAACCGGATTGATCGTGTGATCAATGTGGACACCGGCATGAGCATTTACGGCATTCCTGCGTCTTGGGGCACAAAGGCAAAGGTGATCACCTGGGAGCATGCCAATTATTTTAATAATTGGGGCTCCTCTGTCTTTCCCTATATTCGCCGCTTTGCCGCCCGCCACAGCGATGCAATGGTAGTGCTCACCGAGCAGGACAAGATAAATTATGAGACACACATTCGCTCAAAAGTGCCTGTCTACGCCATTGCCAATCCGGTTCAGCCCCATACATTTCACTATGATACCGCATCCCGGATCATTCTCTCGGCAGGCGCCCTGCTCCCCATCAAAGGTTATGACCGCGCCGTCGATGTGGCAAAACGGGTTTTGCCAAGCCATCCGGAATGGAGATGGGTAATCTGTGGGGAAGGCCCGGAGCGGCAGCGCCTGGAGCTTCTGATCCGGGAAGCCGGGTTGGAGAAACAGATGCTTCTTGCCGGAACCGTCCGGGATATGGAAGCACAGTATCGCGCCGCCGCCATGGTTGTCATGACCTCCCACATGGAGGGCTTGCCCATGGTATTGCTGGAAGCCAAGTCTTACGGCCTGCCGCTGATCAGCTTTGACATTATGACCGGGCCCAGGGACATTATTGCGGACAGGTTGAATGGCTATCTCATTTCCCCAGGCGATGTTGCATCTATGGCAGCACAGATCTCAGTGCTCATGGACGATGAAGAATTGAGAGCCAGTTTTTCCACTGCTTCAAGCAACGGAATGGAGAAATTTGAATGGAAGCGGGTGCTCGATCAATGGGAAACACTGCTGGTCAGCCTGTAAAGAAAAAAGTACTATTTCTTCTGGAAGCGTTTGATAAAGGCGGCATAGAAAAAGTTACGCTGGACATCGTAAACAATCTTGACCCGAACAAATATGATATTACCGTTCAAACTTTTTGGTTTGGCGGATATTGTCAGTCTCAGGTTCATGATAATGTGAAAGTAATCCCCTTTTTCTTTAAGAGGTATGTGCGCGGCATCATCCGCCTGATCGAGTATCTGCCGCCAAAGCTGCTCTACCAGTTGTTTGTACATGGCGACTATGATGTGGAGATTGCTGCCTCTGACGGCGGCGCAGCCAAGGTGATTTCAGGAAGCACAAACAAAAAAGCCAAAAAAATATGCTGGGTGCATATGGATGTAATGAAGCGCGGCTCACAATTAAAGGAATTTCACAGCGCAGAAAGCGCAAAACCGATATACAGTATGTTTGATGTAATTGTGCCCGTTTCTGAAGCATGTGCTAATAGTTTTTGTGAAAAGTTTGGAAATGAATATAAAATTTCTGTAAAGCGAAATCCAATGCCAACCTCTGAAATACTGAAAAAGTCCTCAGACACGTTTCAATTTGTCCAGTCCAATGGCATAAAAATGGTATGCATTGGAAGACTGGTTGAGCAAAAGGGATTTGACCGTTTGCTGGTCGCCTGTCGTCGCTTGCTGGACGATGGCGAAACTGCATTTAGTGTCCATATCTTAGGCGAAGGGCCTGAACGTCTGAAACTGGAACGGATGATACGCGAACTGGGTCTGCAGCAAAGAGTATTTTTGTATGGATATTACAATAATCCATACTCTATTTTAAAAAATGCAGATGTATTTGTCCTGCCTTCCAGAGATGAAGCTTTCCCTTTAGTGGTTGGTGAAAGCTTAATTGTGGGCACTCCAGTGCTCGCAACAGAATGCTGTGGGGTTCAGGAATGGCTGGAAGACAACAAATACGGGATGATTGTCGATAATTCCACAGAAGGAATCTATCATGGACTTTCCTTGATTTTGCATAAGCCAGAATTGCTGCAGCAATATCGCTCAAAAATGGCTGAGGCACAGAAAAAAATATCTTTTCAGAACGCACTTTCTGATTTTGAAAAACTGCTGGTGTGATATGATGAATGATAAGATTTCTGTTATTGTCCCTATTTATAACGTTGAGCCATACCTTCGCAAATGCGTGGATTCCATTCTGGCTCAGACCTATCAAAATCTGGAGATTATTCTTGTGGATGACGGTTCGCCGGACAGTTGCGGAGCGATCTGCGATGAATATGCGAAAAAGGATTCCCGAGTCACTGTGATTCACAAGTCTAACGGAGGACTCTCTGATGCGAGAAACGCCGGCCTGGATGTTATCACCGGCAACTATGTTGCTTTTGTGGATAGTGATGATTGGATCGAAGCCCAAATGTATGAAAAACTTTTGGGGTATTTGAAGCACTTCAACGCAGATATCGCATTGGGCGGCGTCGCAGATGAGTGGGAGCATGATGGCACGATCACTACGGTTAAAGTATCTGATTATGGTTGTACACCTTTTGCTGTAAATCCTATTGAAGCAATGCGGCGATATTTTCATGGGTCTTGGGCCGCGTGGGATAAACTGTATAAAGCAGAGCTCTTCCAGGATGTTCGCTATCCAGTGGGTGAAATTAACGAAGATGAAGCAATCGTTCTGCATCTGCTTTCCAAATGCAGCTGTATTTGCTATACAAATGAAATTTTCTATCACTATATGAAGCGCCCCAGCCACAGAAGCATCACTATATCAGATTTTTCGGTTAAAAAGCTCGCCTGGCAAAAGCATTGCGCAGATAATCTCAAATTTATTCAGAAAAACTATCCGGAGCTGGAAGCTGACGCTGCCGCCCGGTATCGAGACAGCCTTTTGTGGTCATTGACTGAAATTGCACTATCTAATGATGATTTTACAGACCAAATTAAGGATCTGCGATCTGAGCTCAGAGATCATTATAGTCATTTTAAATCTGTTCCCTTTGCATATCCTCAAGATAGAGTTCGTTTGGAGCTTCTTACCCGTCTCCCCTTTTGTATTTATAGATTGTTCATTCGCCTGAAACGCAAATCAAGTCTTTGAGGTATCGATATGACTAATGATTACGGAAATCTGGAACTGCATAAAGTTTTGCTTTCTGCCATGAAGGATATTGATAAAATCTGCCGGGAAAATGGCCTGAGGTACTTCCTTCATGCCGGTACACTGCTTGGCGCTGCAAATCACAAGGGCTTTATTCCTTGGGACGATGACGTGGATATCTCTTTGTTTCGGGAGGATTATGAAAAGCTTCTCTCTCTCGTACAGCGGGATTGGGCCGATCGATACTTTGTACAGACCTACAAAACTGACCCTTCTTATTCCAATAACCGCGCAGTTCTGCGTGTGTTAGGAACTCAGGTCATTCATTACCATGAGAACACCGGCGCAGGTCACAGGGAAATCGCCATTGATATTGTCCCTCTTGATGCAGTCCCCAACTCCAAAGTCCTCCAGCGGATTCAGCAAGGACTGGTATGGGTGCTGGACGCCGCAGTACAAATCAAACGCGGAGATATTATCCCCATGTCATTTGCTACAAAATGTATCGGACTGCTCTCCAGAATTGATCGGGTAACATTGGGAAACTGGATCGACAAGGCCACTTGTATGTGCAAAAACAAAAAGTCAGAGTTAGTCGGATTACTCAGCTATACTGGAAGAAATCCCTATACTGGCGTCAGTGGCTACTACAACGATCTGCTCAAGCGTGAATGGTACGACAATCCCCAATACGTTCCTTTTGAGGATACACAGTTTATGACAATAGGAGATCCAGAGGCAGATCTGCTTCATCGGTATGGGCCTCACTATATGGACCCCTACCCCGAAGAAAAGCGGATTACCAAGCACGATGTCAAAGCTTATCAAATCAGTCCGGAAGTTCGGGAGCGGGTCGGCCTATGAAAATCCTGATCCAAATCCCCAAGCTGATCTTCGGCGGGGCGGAAAAGGTCCTGGTCAGCTTTGCCAACGAGCTAGTGTCCCACGGTCATGACGTCACAGTTCTGGAAACCTACGAAAAAAGCCTGCTGAAACCACAATTTGATCGCCGTGTCCGCTTTGACGCCATCTGCAGCAAAGCCTATACAGAAAAGTATTATGCGTCTCTGCAGGATATCCGGGATGAGAAAATGTTGGGCCGCAAGCTCTGCAAATGCTGTAAGCAGGTGTTCAGCAAGCTCGTGGGATACCGCCGTTTTGCGGAACGTTTGGCGGCGAAACGCTATGCCAATACGCAATTTGACGTGGCAATCAATTATCTGGAGATTGACTCACCGGAGTTTCTATTGAACCACATCCGGGCAGAGAAGTATATCCAATGGTATCACACAGACGTTGCCAATCTGGACGATCCCGGGCACACTGACCGGCTGATTCCACAATTTTCGAGAATGGACGCCATTATCTGCGTTGCGGAATCAGCCCGGCAGAGCTTTACAGCCCGCTATCCTCAGCTTGCGGAAAAAGTCCACGTATTGTATAATTTCTTTGATACCGGCGCTATTCTGCGGGCCGCGGAAGTTCCGTTCTCTTTTGCGGGAGGTGGCCCTGTTCTGCTGTCTGTCGGCAGGATGACCCCCCAAAAAAATTATCTGCGTTTTCTGGACGTTCTGGCCCGGCTGAGAGATGATGGCTTTCTGTTTCAGTGGCACGTACTCGGGGACGGACTTCAAAAAGCGGCGATTGAGGAAAAGATTCAGGAACTCCACTTGGAAGACCGGGTATTCCTGGACGGATTGACCGACAATCCCTACAAGTACATGCGAAACTGCGATCTGTTTGTGCTCCCCTCCAGCTGGGAAGGATTTCCGACAGTCACGGTAGAGGCCAAAATCGTCGGCTGCCCTGTGTTGGCCACCGACGTTTCCGGCATCCGGGAGCAGTTAGTTCACGGCAAGACCGGATGGATTGTGGAGAATGAAGAAGACGCGATTTATGAAGGGCTGAAGTATTTGCTGCTGCATCCGGCATTGTGCAGGGAATTGAGATCGGCCAACGGCATGGAACGAGTCTGCGATAATACAGAAAAATATCAGATGTTTTTAAAGGTGTGTGGGGATTAGTGGAACAGAAGCGAAACATAAATTTTGATCTGCTGAGAATTATATGTATGCTGATGGTTGTTTGCTTACATTCGCTCAACCACGGCGGCTTGGTGGAACAATCCTTAATTCCAGGCTCTGCAAATTTTTATCTGGGAAATACCCTTTTTTCGCTCTGTCTCCTTGCAGTCAATTGCTTTGTAATGCTCAGTGGTTACTTTCTCTGCACTGCAAATTTCAAGCTGAAAAAACTTGTATCGATCTGGGGACAAGCCCTTTTCTATAGCGTATCCATAACGTGTATCCAGATGCTCCTGAACGCAGAACAAACATTTTCTCTCAAAGAATTCGCAAAATCGGTTTTTGTGGTCACAATGAGCCGTTACTGGTTTGTTACAGCATATCTTCTGATGTATGCTGTGTCTCCATTTCTGAACTGTGCCCTTCGAGCTATGGACAAGAAGACGCATCTGCTTTGCTGCGGCACCCTGCTGGGTATCTTCTCAGTGCTGCACAATATTGTTTATATCAGCGATTTTGGCCACATCAATGGCGGCTACAGTTTTCTTTGGTTTTGTATCTTGTATGTGATAGCTGCCTATTTCCGGTTTTACATTCCGACACGTATCAAACATCAGAATCTGCTGTTGCCGGCATATTTCGTCTGTGCGCTATGCATTTGCGCAGAGCGTTTCCTTGCCTATTGGATCACGCCACATATTTTCGGAACAGTGAAGCTGACTTCTCTGTTTTATTCCTATAACTCAATCATGAATGTTTTGGCTGCGTTCTGTCTGTTCCAGTTCTTCCGCGGTATCACGATTCAAGGTACTATTACGCGAAAGCTGATATCGTTTTTCGCACCCCTTACCTTCTCTGTGTATCTGATATCAGACCATCAAACATTTAGGCCTGTGCTTTGGTCCTGGCTGCATCCTTCAACCTACTTTGATTCCCCCTGGATGATCCCCTATGTACTGGTATGTGTGCTTTTCATCTTCATCGTCTGCTGTGCGATAGAGTGGTGCAGGAAGTATCTGTGCGCAAAGATTGGACTGATGTCAGGAATTACTTATCTATGTGATAGTATACAAAATAAAATCACCGAAGCCGCAGTAAGGTAGTCTTTATGAGAGCAAAACGCAGCATATACAACATCATATTCGGAATTCTGAACCAAGCAGTGACGATTGCAGCAGGAATTCTTTTGCCGCGCCTGGTTCTTGTCAGCCTCGGTTCAGAATCCAATGGCCTACTGAATTCGGTCAATCAGATTTTTACCTATTTTGCTTTGCTGGAAGCTGGTGTTGGAACTGCTACGCTGCAGGCACTGTACGCCCCCATAGCCAACAATGACCGTGACTCCATCAACGGTATTCTTGCAGCTACAGACCGGTATTACAAGCGTACCGGAGTCGTCTACCTGCTGGCCTTTTTGCTTTTGTCGATCATCTATCCGCTGATTGTTGATTCAGAGCTGACCAAGAGCACCATCTTCTTTGTCATTGTACTGACCGGTTTCAGTGGCGTACTCAGCTATTTCTTTCAGGGAAAATACAACATTCTTCTTTTGGCCGAAGGGAAAAGCTATATTGGAAGCAACCTGAGTCTCATAACCTATATTTTGACAAGTGCGTCCAAAATTGTACTGCTGCTTCATGGGTTCGATGTAGTAGCGTTGCAGGCTATGTACTGCTTCTTCAACATCATTAAGATGGCCTATATTGAGTGGTACATGCATCGTAATTATCAATGGATTGATTTAAAGGCCACTCCGGATTTTCAGGCAATCTCCCAGAAGAACTTCGTTTTAATTCATCAGATATCCTCTCTGATATTCAATAACACAGATACATTGATTCTTACAGTAATTCTAGGCCTGAAATCCGTCAGCGTATACTCAATGTACACGCTTTTATTTGGTATGGTGAATACACTGATCGGTACAATTACGGGAAGCGTACAATTTATACTCGGACAGACATTTAAGAATGATCGAGAAAAATATGTTAAGCTACTGGATACCTATGAGGCCTACAGCATGGCACTTGTTTTTTCTCTATATTCTATTGCGAATATTTTCATTCTTCCCTTTATGGAGCTTTACACCTCTGGGGTATCCGATATCAATTATTTAGATCAATTTTTGCTCTACTTGTTTGTCACTGTTTATCTTCTGAATACAGGTCGGGAATCTTCTAATCTCTCCATAAAGTTTGCCGGCCACTTCAAGCAAACGGTCAACCGTACCATTTTGGAAGCAACTATTAACTTATCTGTTTCTATTTTTTGTGTCTTCCGGTTTGGGATTTATGGTGTTTTATCAGGGACAATCGCAGCTCTGCTCTACCGTGCAAACGACATGATCATTTATGCGAATAAGAAAATCTTAAAACGTAGTCCCTGGATCACATATCGCCGCTGGCTTCTGAATTTGGCTATGTTTGTTTGTGTTACAGTTGGGGCAAAATTTGTTTTTTCCCATGTTTCGTTGGAATCTTATGGGCAGATTATTCTGTGGGCTATTGTGTGCTGTGTTATTTTGATTCCCTTGTTTCTTCTGGCAGTGTCTTTGGCAGAAAGGGAAACCTACCGCTATGCCAAATTGCTGGTACGGCCATACCTAGATCATATTTTTGAGAAATTTCTCAAAACATGAAAGATTATGACTAAATATGGCGTAACGGTTTACTGCAAGATGCTTAGCAAAGAAGCACCGGGTCTTTCGAGAAAATGCCCGGAAATTAAGAAAAATCAGGTTTTTCAAGAGGTTTAGATAGATGATAAAAATACTTTTCGTGTGCCACGGCAACATCTGCCGTTCCCCCATGGCGGAATACGTCCTCCAGGACATGGTGCGCCGCCTGGGACTGGCCCGTGAATTTGAGATTGCTTCCGCCGCCACCAGTCGGGAGGAGATCGGCAACGGCGTCCACTACGGCACCCAGCGCAAGCTTCGGGAGGTGGGGATCCCCTGCCCGCCCCGGGCTGCCGTCCAGATCACCCGGGCGGATTACCGGTATTACGACTATATCATTGCCATGGACTGCTACAACCTGCGCAACCTCCGCTGGGTTATCAATGGGGATCCGGATCACAAGGTCAGCCTGCTTTTGGATTACACCGACCAGCCCAGAGACGTGGCAGACCCCTGGTACACAGGCAATTTTGACGCCACCTACGCAGACGTCGTCGCCGGATGCGAGGGCTTTCTCAACTGGTTGAGCCGCCCCGGCGGGCCGCTAGAGGGGCGTATCGGTAAGGAAGTCTCCCGCTGACCGCCCTCAGGAGGCAGGCATATGACGCGAAAGCAATCCAATACCCAGGAAGATACCAAGCATCGAGGGCCGTCCTTGGTCCCCCTGCTGCTCGTCGCCGCCTTTGTGGGTTATCTCTGCTATCTGGCCGGCTGGTACCAGGCTAACACCAACCGCCAGGACTTCACCCTCCGCACGGAATATGCGGCCTCTGGGTCAGAGCTATACCAAGGAAATGACAGCTTTAGCGCCGCATCAGCGGAATCCACTGACCTCCCTCCCCTCTCCCCTGATACGAAAATCGACCTGAACCACGCCGACGCTGATATCCTTCAGCAGTTGCCCGGCATCGGCCCGGAACGGGCAAAAGCGATCATCGAGTACCGAGAGGAATACGGCATCTTTGTCACCACAGATGAGGTGATGAACGTACCGGGGATCGGCCCGGAGATCTACGAACAAATCAGGGACTATGTGACTGTGGAATATAAATAACCCAAAATGCGCCAGGGGCCGCCCAATCGGGCGGCCCCTTTTCCCTATACCGGCTGTTTTCCCCAATGCTCCTCCAGCAGCCGCGCCGCCTTGCGGATTTCGCCGGCGTCGGTGCGGTAAATCTGGAACTCGCTGATCCCAGGCAGGCCCATACTGACCCGTGGATTGCGATATGTCATCTCACTCTCCAGCACCCGCTTTCCGGACATATGGAATTGCCGGGCCGGCATCAGCGGCAGCATCCGGGAAATCACCTCCGGAGTCACCCCGGCGCCGATCAGAATATTCATACCTTGGGGCGCTCGTTCCAGCAACTGAGCCAGCAGCGCACGCCCTGTCCAGCAGTCTCCCTCCTGGCCGGAGGAGAGAATGGTGTCCACTCCCAGCTCCGCCGCCTGCTCCAGTACCGTGAAGGGATCCCGGCAGACGTCAAAGGCCCGGTGCAACGTGACATGGCACTCCCCTGCCGCCTGAATCAGTGATCGCATCTTGGGCAAATCCAGACTGCCGTCCCGGTGAAGGCAGCCGATCACCACTCCGTGGGCGCCGGCACTGGCAAAGGCCTCCACCTCCCGGCACATGATGGCCAGTTCGTGGTCGGTATAGTGAAAATCGCCGAATCGGGGACGGATGAGCACATTTACATCGATATCTGTGCATCTGCGCACCTCCCGGAACAACTCCAGGCTGGGGGTCGTCCCTCCAATTACAAGATTGGAGCACAGCTCCAGACGCGTCCCGCCGCCCTGTGCCGCCGCGATGGCAGACTCCACCGAATCCACACATACTTCCAGTGTATATGGCCTCATAATCTCGTCTCCCCTTTCTCAATTACTCGCCCAGCCGCTGAATGGCCTGCATGACTGCCGGGATCATTTGTTTTTTCCGGCTGAGCATGCCGGGCAGCCGGATCGCATTGCCAGAAATCCGCTGTCCAAAGGCCTGGCTCACAATCTCCCGTCCGGCGCTCCCGTCAAAAAGCAGGGTTGTGGACTCATCCAGAATATTGGTCAGCATAAAGAGCACCAAATCCAGTTTCCGGCTCTCACGCGCCTTGCGGAGGCAGGCAGTGATGGGCTCCCGCAGCTCCTCCAGCTCCTCCGGACTCACCGAGCTCACCTGGCCGATGCCGATCTCCATGCCGTCATAGCGGAAGGTCTTGAAGTCAGCGTAGAAGATCTCCTCCTCCGACTTTCCGGTGAGGTCACTGCCCGCCCGGAACATGGCTAGGGCCAGTTCCTCCAGCTCCACCTGGGCCAGTCCCGCAAGCTCCTCCGCCGCCTGCTGATCCACCCTGGTGCAGGTGGGGGAACGGAACATGAGGGTGTCGGACAGAATTGCCGAGAGCAGCAGCGCCGCCGTCTGTTGGTCGGGGACAAACCCCTGCTCCCGGTACATCTGGGTCAGAATGGTGGCGGTACAGCCCAATGGCTGGTTGCGGAAAAAGACGGGCTGAATGGTCTCCATGCTGCCCAGACGGTGGTGGTCGATGATCTCCAGAATCTCCGCCGCCGCGACTCCGTCCACTGCCTGGGTACGTTCGTTGTGATCCACCAGAATTACCTGCTGCCGGGGCATGTCCAGCAGATCCCGCTGGGTGACCAGGCCCAGATAGTCACCGTCTCCGTCCAGCACTGGGAAATAGCGGAAGCGGCGGCGGGCCATAACCGTTTTCAGCTCGGAGACCGGATCGTCCTCGTCAAAGGTGACAATTCCCTCCGTGCGCATGGCAGACCGGACAGGGGCCGCCTGGCTGATGAGGCGGGAAACCGTATAGGTGTCGTAGGGGGTGACGATGACGGCGCAATTCCGCTCCCGGGCCAGCTGACGGATGGAGCGGGACACGGGAGCATCCAAACAAACCACGATGCAGCCCGCTCCCACCTGGATAGCGGAGAGCTGGGCCTCATAGCGGTTGCCCAGAACCACCAGGTCTCCCGGTTCAATGTACTGCTCCATCAGATCCGGATTGGCCGCTGAGACCACCACCTTGCCATGGGAGAACCGCCTGTTTCCCTCCCCCTCCTCCAGCGTGCCGGAGAGGGTGCCCGCAATGCTCTGATACAGAGGCGCCGCCTTGGAAAGGGCAGCGGGATCCCGCTCCCGCATATAGGAGCGGGCGATATCACCCACGGTGATAATGCCCTGAATATGCTGTTTTTTCAAAATAGCCAGGGTATGAATGTTCGCCTCCTGCATCTGCTCCCAGGCCCGAAGCAGGCTGGTCTCCGCCGAAATGCCGGGCACCCGGCTGAACTGGACGTCCGCGGCCCGGGACTCCAGTGTGTCCAGATAGGGGGGCGGCTCCACCCCAAAGCGCTTGAGCACATAGGCGGTCTCCTCATTGATCCGCCCCGCCCTTCTGGGCTGGTAATCCTCTCCGGTCACCTGGCACTTGAGCCGGGCGTAGGCGATGGCGGAGCAGATGGAGTCGGTGTCCGGGTTTTTGTGTCCGATCACATAGACAGGCCGCATTGTTTCACTTCCTTCCGAAAAACAGGCGGCAGAGAGGGGTTGCCGCTCCCTCCCTGCCGGAATCATGGGGTATTCCCCTGTTCACTTCTCTGTGGGAGCCTTGCGCTTGACATAGCGCCGATCCTGCTGATCCACATAGTCCAGATGGACGTAATCCTGGGTGTCCAGGCTCATCTCTTTCTCCCGCAGCCGGCCGTTGACCAGCTCGGTCACAATGGAGGCGATAATGGCAAAGAGCGGCACACCGATAATCATGCCCACAAATCCAAAGAGGCCGCCAAAGAGGATGATGGCGAACAGTACACTGAAGGCGCTCAGTCCTGTGGTGTTGCCCAAAATCTTGGGGCCCAAAATGTTGCCGTCAAACTGCTGCAGGGCCAGGATAAAAATAATAAAGTAGACGCATTTGATGGGACTGGTCAGCAGAATGAGCAGTCCACAGGGCACCGCCCCCAGGAAGGGGCCGAAAAACGGGATCACATTGGTGACGCCGATGACCACGCTGACCAGCAGCGTATAGGGCAGCCGCAGCAGGCTGGTGCCGATGAAGCAGAGAATGCCGATAATCAGCGAGTCCAGCAGCTTACCCAGGAGGAATCCTCCAAAGACCTTGTGGATATACCGGATGCGGATCATGGCCCCGTTGCCCCGCTGGACGCCCAATATGGCATAGAGCAGCTTTTTCGCCAGAGCGGACAGCCGCTCCTTGTCCGCCAACAGATAGGCGGCCACGATCAGACCCAGAACAAAGTTCTTCAGCACCTGGAATACAGCCAGAACGCCGTTGAACACACCGCCCAAAAAGGAGTTCACTCCTGCACCCAGCTGCTTTGAGAGATCCTGAAGACTGGGCAGCAGATCGTTGGTCAGCCATGTCTCAAAATCCACGGTGAAGTTGTCAAAGGCCTGCTGGACGCTGAGACCCAGATTGTAGTCCTGGAATAACTGATCCAGCCAGGCGCTGGTCTGATCCAGATAACCGGGCATGGCGTTGATCAGGCCCATGACGCTGGAGATCAGCTGCGGCACCACCAGCGCCACCAGACCTACAATCAAGCCCAGCGCCAGCAGCAGGGACAGCAGCACAGACAGTCCATTGGCCAGCTGGCGGGCCCGTCTGGGTTTCAGCTTCAGGCTGAGATAGTAGTCCAGATTGCGGCACAGTACATTATAGATCGGCGCCAACAGATAGGCGATCACCCCACCCACAATAAAAGGCATGAGGATATCCACCAGCTGGAGCATCAGCTGCTTGATGACATTGAATTTATAGATGAAAAAGAAGATGAGAATACTGGCCGCGATCACCGCCAGAGCGGTGATCCCGATACCCACATAGTCCCCAAAATGTCTTTTCCGCATTGCGGTTCCCTCCTTTCAGCAGGGAGACCCGGCGGTCAGACGGACAGCTCCACCTGACGGCCGTCCAGCGCCTTGGCGTACTGGTCCAGAACGGGCTGCACGTCGTTTTTCAGGAATTCCGTGACCTGATCCGGGCTGCGGCCGATGTAGCGGCTAGCCTCCAGATGGGCAGTGAGTTCCTCCCGGGTCATGCCGAAGAGGGGATCCTCTGCAATCAGGTCAATCAGGTTGTTGGCGAGGCCCCGCTCCTTGACGTTGCGGCCCGCCTCCAGGGAGTGAACCCGGATGCGCTCATGCAGTTCCTGCCGGTTGCCCCCCCGGAGCACCGCGTCCATCATAATGTTCTCGCTGGCCATGAAGGGCAGCTCCTCCTGAATGTGCTTCTCAATGACCTTCTCATGGACAATCATGCCGGAGGTCACGTTCTGGCAGATGGACAGGATGGCATCCACCGCCAGGAAGGCCTCGGGGACGGACAGCCGCTTGTTGGCCGAGTCGTCCAGGGTGCGCTCAAACCACTGGGTAGATGAGGTGATGGCCGGGTTCATCATGTCACTGATGACATAGCGGCTCAGGGAGCAGATACGCTCGCAGCGCATGGGGTTACGCTTATAGGGCATGGCGGAGGAACCGATCTGGTTCTTCTCAAAGGGCTCCTCCACCTCCTTCAGGTGGCTGAGCAGCCGCAGGTCGGTAGCGAACTTGCTGGCAGACTGGGCAATGCCGGCCAGGGTGTTGATGACAAAGGAGTCTACCTTGCGGCTGTAGGTCTGGCCGGAGACAGGCACCACGCCGTCAAAACCCATCTCTGCGGCAATCTTGGCCTCCATGGCCTTGATCTTCTCCTGATCGCCGTTAAAGAGCTCCATAAAGCTGGCCTGGGTGCCGGTGGTGCCCTTGCTGCCCAGCAGCTTGAGGGTGGAAATGCGGTACTCCACCTCGTGGAGATCCATCAGGAACTCGTTCATCCACAAGGTAGCCCGCTTGCCCACTGTGGTGAGCTGGGCGGCCTGAAAGTGGGTGAAGCCCAGAGTCGGGGTGGCCTTATACTTATCGGCAAACTTGGCCATGTTGCTCAGCACCCGCACCAGCTCATCCCGCACCAGCTCCAGGGCCTCCCGCATCAGAATAATGTCCGTATTGTCGCCCACATAGCAGCTGGTGGCGCCCAGGTGGATGATGGGCATGGCCTTGGGGCACTGGTCGCCCCAGGCGTGGATGTGGGCCATGACGTCGTGGCGGAGCTGGCGCTCATACTTGGCGGCCGCCTCAAAGTCCACGTTGTCCACGTTGGCCTCCATCTCGTCAATCTGCTCCTGGGTGATAGGCAGGCCCAACTCCATCTCCGCCCGGGCCAGGGCAATCCACAGTCGGCGCCAGGTGGTGAACTTTTTGATGGGAGAGAAAATATACTGCATCTCATCGCTGGCATAGCGGCTGGACAGAGGGCTTTCATATCTATCGTTCATAGAGAGACAACCTCACTTTGCAAAATGATTCAGTTTGATTATAGCACAGCAGACCGGGTTTGGAAACCGCTTTCTCCATCCTTTATGGAAAATTAACCCTCACAGTTTTGCGCCTCCGTCACAGACGGCAAAAGCCCCAGCCGGCACAGAACCGGCTGGGGCTGCGGTCTTTTCTCAGGCAGGAGATCAGATCGCCTGGCAGATCAGGCGGCCCATCTCCACGGTACCCACCAGCTGCTCGGGGCTGCCGGCGATATCGCCGGTGTGCCAGCCTTGGGCCAGAACTGCGTCCACCGCGTCCTCAATGGCCTGGGCCTCGGCGGGAAGCTGGAAGGAGTAGCGGAACATCATGGCCACAGAGAGGATGGTGGCGATGGGGTTGGCCTTGTCCTGGCCGGCGATATCCGGGGCGGAGCCATGGATGGGCTCATACAGGCCGGGGGCGCTGTCGCCGATGGAGGCGGAGGGCAGCAGGCCGATGGAGCCGGTGACCATAGACGCCTCGTCAGAGAGGATATCGCCGAACATGTTCTCCGTGACCACCACGTCGAACTGGCCGGGATTGCGGACGATCTGCATGGCACAGTTGTCCACCAGCATGTCCTCATAGGTCACCTCGGGATACTCGGCGGCCAGACGGTGCATGGTGGCCCGCCAGAGACGGCTGGTCTCCAGCACGTTGGCCTTGTCCACACTGGTGACCTTTTTCCGGCGGAGCATGGCCAGTTCAAAGGCCCGGCGGCCGATGCGCTCGATCTCCAGCTCAGAGTAGGCCATCAGATCGGTGGCCTCCACGCCCCGGTCCTCGGTCTGGTACTTGTCCCGCTTGCCGAAGTAGATGCCGCCGGTCAACTCCCGCACCATCATCAGGTCGATGCCCGCCTCGGCAGTCTCCTTCTTCAGGGGGCTGGCGTCCGCCAGGGCGGGGCGCAGCATAGCGGGCCGCAGGTTGGCGTAAAGGCCCAGATCCTTCCGGATGGCCAGCAGGGCGGTCTCGGGCCGCTCATAGGCGGGCCGGGTACTGCCCCACTTGGGGCCGCCCACGGCGCCCAGCAGCACCGCGTCGCAGGTCTTGCAGGTCTCCGCCGTGCCGTCGGGATAGCTCTTGCCCACGGCATCGGTGGCGCAGCCGCCCATCAGCACGTCCACATAGGAAAACTGATGGCCGAACTTCTCGCCCACGCGGTTCATCACCTTGACAGCCTCGCCCACTACCTCAGGGCCGATGCCGTCGCCCCGGATCAGGGCAATTTTGAATTCACTCATGTGTAGCACCTCTCTGTTTTGGTTTTATTTGAGATATGGCTCTATATCAATTTGATAGCTCTGGTCAATCAGGCAGCAGGGACACTGAAACTGCCTGCAGGAGGCCAGATTAGCCCGGTTTTCCGCAATCAGCGCCTCCTGGTTCAAATCTGTGTCGTCCAGCCGCCGTTCCACGGCATTTGCCCAGCGCTGGATCTCTCCCCAGTGGGTTCGGATATAGCGCTCCGTCATCACCAGACAGCAATAGCGGATCTGCTCCAGATAGCGGCTGTCGAAATCACTCCTCCAGTCAAAGGGGATATAACAGCCTTCCACAACCAGATTCTGGCCGTTCTCAATGACCGTCTTGACCATCTCCCGGACAATGGGCCACAGATAAGCGGTCAGTTCAGCGTCATCTTCCGGCGTCAGGCTGGTGTTTCCGCTGCGGATCAGCCCCATTTTCAGGTGGTCAATGGAGCAGTAGGGCCAGTGATACCGCTCCAGCAGCTGCTGTGCCAATGCCGTCTTTCCGGTGTGGGAGCAGCCCGTCAGCAGCACAACCATGCCCGTATCCCCCTCCGGTCTGTCATTTTCCTGTGGGATCCGCCGCATCCCGCAGGGCGTCTCCCACAAAATTGATGGCCACTACCAGGATCACCACCATCAGCCCCGGGGGCAGCCACAGCCAAGGCTGTCCGGTCAGGATGGTGAGAGACTGGGCATCTCCCAGCATATTGCCCAGGCTGGCGTCCGGAGGCTGGACGCCCATGCCCAGAAAGCTGAGGGCAGCCTCATCCAGCATGGAGAGGGCCACCACTGAGGTGGCGTAGACCAGCACCGGGGCGATGGTATTGGGCAGAATCTCGGAAAAGAGGAGATACCAGCCCGGCATGCCCGCCACCTGGCTGCTTTTGACAAAGCCGCTCTCCCGGAGGGCCAGCACGTTGCCCCGGACCAGCCGGGCCACGCTGGGCCAGTCCACAAAGCCCAGAATGAGGATAATATTCCACAGTCCCGGCTGGAAGACGGCCGCCGCCACCAGCACCAGCAGCAGATAGGGAAAGCTCATCACCATGTCAGTGATCCGCATAATCACCATATCCGCCACCCCGCCGAAGTACCCGGAAATCAGTCCCAGCACCACGCCGATGGCAGTAGAGAGAGCGGTGGCCAGCAGGCCCACCATCAGGGACACCCGGGTGGCATAGAGCAGCCGGGAGAACACGTCCCGGCCCACCTGATCGGTGCCCAGCCAGTGCTCCGCACTGGGCGGCGCATTAAAGGTGGGATTGATGGCGTTGGGGTCATAGGGGGCGATCAGCGGGGCGAATAGGGCCGCAAGGCCGATGATCACCACCACAATCAGGCTGACAACCCCCAGCTTATGGCGCAGAAAGCGCCGGAAAATACCTTGATCTCTCATTTCAGCTCCACCGTCGGATTTGCCAGGGCGTACAGGACGTCAGTGATCAGGTTGACCAGCACCACAATCACCGCCGTCATGAGGCATACCCCCATAATCACCGGATAATCCCGGCTGCTGACGGCGCTCATGGTCATGAGGCCCAGTCCTGGCCAGGAAAAAACCTGCTCCACCACCACGCTGCCGCCGAAAAGCATGGGCACCTCCATGCCCACCACCGTGATGACGGTGAGCAGAATATTGCGCAGGCCGTGCTTCCAGATCACCCGGCCCTCGCCAATGCCCTTGGCCCGGGCGGTGCGGAGATAGTCCTGCTGGCTGATCTCCAGCATGGCGGAGCGGATATAGCGCAGGTTGACGCCGGAGTAATAGACCGTCAGCACGGTCACCGGCAGGATCATGTGATGCAGGATGTCCAGCACGCCGCCGCCGGTGCCCAGGGTCATCATCCCGCTGGTGGGAACCCACTTCAGCACCAGGGCAAACAGCCAGATCAGCACCAGAGCCAGGAAAAAGCTGGGGATACCGGTGCCGAAAAAGCTGAGGGTCACCAGGGCGTAGTCCCGTTTCGTATAGGGGTGGGTAGCCGACCAGATGCCCAGGGGCAGGGAGATGGCCAGGCTCAGCACCAGAGCCGTCGTCATCAGCAGCAGGGTGGGCCCCAGGTGATCCAGAATCATCTTGGCCACCGGCTGGAAGGAGCTGGTGGAATAGCCCAGATTGCCGGTCAGCACCTGCTGCAGCCAGACAAAGTACTGGACATAAAAGGGCTTGTCCAAGCCCCAGGCGATGGCCCGGGCCTCCAGCGCACCCTCGGCCACACGGGGGCCGGTGAGCATGTCCAGGGGACTCCCCGCCAGGCACATGAGGCCGTAGTCAATGATGGTGATGCCGATCAGCACCGGGATGGCGATGGCAATCCGTTTTGCAATATATTTCCACATAGGTCAGTACCTCGCCGCCTGGATCAGCGTCCGGGTGTAGGGATCTTTGGGATGATTCAAAATCTGATCCGTCTCCCCTACCTCCACCAGCCGACCGTCCTTCATCACCGCCAGCCGCTGGCTCACATAGGCTACAGCGCCGATGCCGTGGCCAATAAACACCGAAGTGAGTCCCAGTTCCTTCTGAAGCTGCTTCATCAACTCCAGAATCTGGGCAGCCACAGTGACGTCCAGGGCGGAGACCGGCTCATCCCAGACCACAAATCTGGGGTTCAGGGCAAGGGCCCGGGCAATACAGACCCTCTGACGCTGTCCGCCGGAGAGGGCGTGGGGATATCGATTGGCAAAGACCCAGGGCAGCTCCGCCATATCCAGCAGCCGGTTCACCTGTTCCCTGCCGTTGCTCCTGTCGGCCAGGCCGTGATAGGCCATGGGCTCATAGAGGGTCTGAAAGACCGTCTTCCGGGGGTTCAGCGAGGCGTAGGTGTCCTGAAAGACCATCTGCAGCTGAGTGCGCACTCCTTTCAGAGCGGCCTTGTCGTGAAGGTCATTTCCCTGATAGCAGATGGTTCCCCTGGTGGGCTGCTCCAGAGCCACCAGCTGACGGCCCAGGGTGCTCTTGCCGGAGCCGGACTCCCCCACCAAGCCCAGGGTCTCCCCCGGATAGATGGAGAGGGTCACGTCCTTCACCGCCTCAAAGCTGCGGAAGGCGGAGACCGGATAGGCCTTGGTCACATGATCTGCCTGGCAGACCGGTTGGATTATCTCATTCATCTCAGTCTCAATTTCTCCGCCGCCTGGGCCAGGCGCTGGGTATATTCGTGCTCGGGATGCCGGAGCAGCGTCCCCGCCTCCCCGGTCTCGACTACCCTGCCCTGCCAGGCCACGGCAATCCGGTGGGCCTGACGGGCAGCCAGGGCGATATCGTGGGTGATAAAGAGTACCGCCATACCGCTCTCCCGCTGAAGCCTGCCCAGCAGCTCCATAATCTGGGCCTGCACCGTCACATCCAGGGCGGTGGTGGGCTCGTCGGCGATGAGTAGCCGGGGCTGACAGGCCAGGGCCATGGCGATACAGACCCGCTGTCGCTGGCCGCCGGAGAGGGTGTGGGGATAGCGTTTCAGTTGGCTCCGCTCTCCGGGCAGTCCCACCCGCTCCAGCAGGGAGAGGGCCAGATTCTCCGCTCCCCGTTGGTCATAGCCCAGATGGAGCCGGATGCCCTCGGTGAGCTGATCGCCGATGGTCAGCACAGGATTCAGGCTGGTGAGGGCGTCCTGAAAGACCATGGCCATCTGGCTCCCCCGGTAGCGGTCCAGCTCCCTGGGAGAAAGACCCAGCAGCTCCTGCCCTGCAAAGGTGATGGAGCCGCCGGTAATTCTGGCGTTGGGGGGCAGCAGTCCCATAGCGGTCAGGGCGGTGACGCTCTTTCCGGAGCCGGACTCTCCCACCAGGGCCACAAACTCCCCCTGCCCGACAGACAGATTCAGGCCGTGAAGCACCTCTTGTTCCCCGAAGGACAGGCGCAGATCCTGAATCTCCAGCAGACTCATTGGGCAAAGCTCCAGTCCTGAATATTGTTCATTGTGCCGTACATGGTGGGCATCGCTCCGTTCAGATCGCTGCGGACGGCGCCCATGGGGCCGTTGGCGTACAGGCAGATGAGAGGCACCTGCTCCTGGGCGATCTGATCGATCAGTGCATAGTTCTGCTTGAGCACATTCTCATCGTTGGAGGCCCAAATGGCGGAGAGGGCCTGGGCGGCCTCGTCAGGATAGAGATGGCACCAGGAGGCCAGCAGCCAGTCAATGTCCCAGCTGGGATCCACGGCGGGATAGGTGTACTGCACCGCCAGCAGATCGGTCTTCTCATCCCCCGCCTGGGCCATGAGGGTGTCCAGATCCACCGTCACCAGCTCCACATGGATGCCGACCGCCTCCCAATAGGACTGGCAGAGGGTGCAGGCGTTGATCAGCGTCTTGTCGCCGGAGTTGATATACAGGGTATAGGTCTCGCTGCCGTCCCAGCCGGCCTCGGCCAGCAGTTCCTTGGCCTGCTCCGGGTCATAGCTGACCGCCTCCAGGCCGGAATAATAGGGGCCGTCGGGCACGCAGAAGCCGTCCATCAGGTCGGCGCCGCCGGAGAGCAGGCCGTTGACAATGGTCTCCCGGTCCAGGGCGCAAAGCATTGCCTGGCGCACCTTCTGATCCGGGACAGACTCGGCGTTGATAAAGATGGTCTCGGTGGCGATGGCGGAGCCGAAGGAGGCGGTGATACCCTCCAGGCTCTGGACGGTAGCATAGTCCTCCTCGGGGATGGTGCCCAGCAGGGGCGGGACAATGTCGATCTCGCCGGACTGGAGGCCGCTGAGCAGCTGGCTGCCCTCCACAATGCGGATGTTGCAGTTGCTGATTTTGGGCGCACCCATCCAGTAGTTCTCGTTGGCCACATAGGAGATATAGTGATCCGCATCATAGCTGGTGACCTGATAGGGGCCGGAGACTACGGTGGGAGCGTCAAACCAGGAGGAGGAAGCCAGCTCCGCCTCCGGAATGGTCTCCAGAATGTGCTTGGGCAGGGTGAGGATATACTGAGCGTAGCCGTTGAGGAAGCTGGTCAGGTTGATCTCATACTTGAAGGTGATGTTCAGCGTCTTCTCGTCCACCACCTGGAGACCGTCCAGATTGTCGTCACCCTCTTCCGTCCAGCCGGTGGCGTCATCGGTTCCCACGACGGCGGTGAACTGCATGGCGTAGTTCATCACCAGAGGGCTGGCAATACGGGTCATGGTATAGGCCAGATCCTCCGCAGTGATGGGCTGGCCGTCCGACCAGGTGGCCTCATCCCTCAGATGGACAGTGTAGGTCAGGTTGTCCTCGGTGGTGATGGAGTCTGCCAGCATATAGTCAAAGCCGAAATCGTCGTTCAGGCTGACAAGAGGCAGAAACTCCAGACTCATAGCGGTGACATTGATCCAGGTGCCGTCCATCATCAGCGGATTCAGCGTGCCAAGGGCAGAGGTGCAGCCGATGTTTACGGTAGAAGCGGCGACCGGAGCGGCATCTGTATCGGCTGGCGTCTCCGCCGGGGTCTCCTGCGCGCCGCAGGCGGCCAGGGACAGGCTCATCAGCAGCGCCAGAAGGAGCGCAGTCAATTTTTTCATCTGTTATCCCTTCTTCTTTGGTAGGTTGATATGATCTGGTTCAGTATACGATTTTTTCTTTGGAAAGTCAATGGAATTGGGGGGATTCCGCCGAAATTCTGCCGAAGAGACGGACATAACACAAGGGCCGCGTTGTATCTGTCCGGTCGGGTCGCTCTCGATCGAAGTCCGCTGTTGTGAAAATCCACATTCTCCCTTGCAAGTTTTTCCGTTTTATGGTAAGCTGTGACTAATCAAGCCGCCTCAGGGCGGCAGTTTCCCCTGCGGAGGTATTCATCTATGAAAATCCACGAATCTGCGGAGAATTATCTGGAAGCGATTCTGATGATCCAGCTGGAGAAGGGCTCCGCCCGCTCCATCGACGTGGCCCACCGCCTGTCCTTCTCCAAGCCCAGCGTCAGCCGGGCGGTCAGCCTGCTGCGGGAGAATGGCTATATCCTCATGAGCCGGGACGGGCTTCTGGAGCTCACCCCCGCCGGACGGGAGATTGCCGAGACCATCTACGAGCGGCACATCCTGCTCAGCCGCTGGCTCACCTCCCTGGGTGTGCCCGCAGACATTGCCGCGGAGGACGCCTGCAGAATGGAGCACGACATCAGCCCGGTCACCTTCCAGTGTCTGAAGGCCCACATTCAGCAGGAGGGGGAAAACACCGCCGCAGAAGACTGACCGCCGCTTTTCCGTCGGAGCAATACATCATCAATATGGAATGAGAAAGGATGAACAGCGATGACAGTTGTGGAGCAAACCCGAGCCAACGCGGCGAAAACGCTGATCAAGGGGCTGGAGCGCCGGAATATGACCGGTGAGTTCTGTGCCACCCGGGCGGAAGCCCTGGAGGCTGCCAAGCGCTTTCTGGTGCCCGGCAGTTCCGTCTCCTGGGGCGGAACCGCCACCCTGGAGGAGATCGGCTTTGTGGAGGCGATGAAAGCCTCTGAGTGCAGGGTGCTGGACCGGCACGCCTCCTCTGATCCGGAGGAGGTGCGGGAGATCTACCGGCAGATCCTCTTCTGCGACACCTACTTCATGTCCTCCAACGCCATCACCATGGACGGCATTCTGGTCAACATCGACGGAAACGGCAACCGGGTGTCCTCGCTGACCTTCGGCCCCTCCAAGGTGGTCATTGTGGCCGGCATGAACAAGGTGACCGCCGATCTGGATTCCGCCATCAAGCGGGCCCGGAACACCGCCGCTCCCGCCAACGCCACCCGCTTCGGCCTCTCCACCCCCTGCGCCTCTCTGGGCAAATGCGCCAACTGCCAGAACAAGGACTGCATCTGCTGCCAGGTGGTGGTCACCCGCCGCAGCCGGATTCCCGGACGGATTCACGTCATCCTGGTAGGCGAAGAGCTGGGGTTCTGAGGGGAATTGTGCCTCAGACTTTGCAGACGGCGGGAGCTTCAAACGAGCTGTCTGATTCCTGTTTCTAAATTGTACAAAACAGCCCCGGCCGGTTGGCCGGGGCTGTTTATGCTGTCAGTCACTGTTGATCGACTTAAAACTCCAGATATTCTTGATCTGACCCTTGATCTCGTCAAAGGTCCAGGTGCGCATGCTGTTGCTGGGGCTGTTAGGATCCCGGATAATAAAGGCGCCGTCCGAATAATCCGCCAGAACGATGTAGTGTCCGTTGTCCGTAAAGTCGCCGGGGCCCATGGCGCAGATGATGGGATGTCCCTCCTCCAGAGCGGAGATCATCTTATTCTCGTCCAGGGGCAGCTCGGTGGCCACCACGCCGAAGTTGGCACAGGCTTGGCTCATCAGCGTCCAGGCGGAGCCGGAGCCGCTGGTATAAAACCCATTTTCCTGGGCGTAATGGGCGATGGACCAGGGATCGTTGTCATGCCATCCGGTGAGATAGAGGGAAACCATGGAGAGGCTGGTGGGGCCGCAGCCGGTACAGCCCAACAGGCCATCACCGTAGGTCTGATAGCCCCATCGGCTGTCCCACTGGAGCAGCAGCGGCATAACCCCCTGGCTGTCCAGCACGCTCTGCACCTCCGGGTCCACCGTACTCTGGCGGCTGGTCACGTCGGAGAGATCGGAGGACAGCTGAAGCCCCATCCGGTCGTAATCCAGATAGGCGGCGCCATAGGCCATGGCCTCCGGGAACCGGGTGACAAAGGCCAGCAGCTCCTCCGGATAGAGCTCCAGATTGCGCAGAATGTAGGCAGCCTCCGGATAGCTGTCCATCAGTTGATAGAGCTTTCCGCCGTATCCGGTGTCATCTGCGTATTGGGCGAGGCCGCTGTCCGTCTCCGGCGTCTGATCCGTCTCCGGAGGAGTCTCCTCCTGCCCCTCCTCTGTCTGTCCGCCGCCCACGGTCACTGTTTTGGGCGGCTCCTTCTCTTTTTCTCCGGCGAAGACGCCGGCCACACGGACAATGCCGGTGATTGTCATAATCAGAGCCAGCAGAACGGCCAGACCGAAGAAGCCCAGCTCAATCACAGACCACTCCCGCCGGCGCTGCCGTCTTCTCACCCGCTGGGTATTTTCCATGGAACCACACCTTTTCTATCCCGCCGGCAGCCGCTTTTCTTCGTCTGCCGGTGCTGAGTCGTCTCTCAATTTCATACAAGTTTACTGGTATTATATCATTTCAGCCCCAGTGGGCACAAGGGCGCGAAAGTGAATTTTGCTGAAAAGATGGCAATGCCGTCGGACGGTGCAGTCCAACGGCATTTGAGTCTGTTATTCCACGGTGACGCTCTTGGCCAGGTTTCTGGGCTTGTCGATATCGCAGCCCCGCTGCAGCGCCACATAGTAGGCAAACAGCTGCAGGGGCACCACCGCCAGGGAAGGCAGCAGCAGCGGATGGGTGTCCGGGATGGCGATCAGCGTATCGGTATGCTTGCGCAGCTCTGCCGCCATCTGCTGGGTGGTCATGCCCAGGACTGTAGCCCCCCGGCTCTTCACTTCAATGACGTTGCTCACATCCTTTTCAAACAGAGGCGCGTAGGTGGCCAGGGCGATCACCAGGGTGCCCGGCTCAATGAGAGAGATGGTGCCGTGCTTGAGCTCACCGGCGGCGTAGGCCTCCGAGTGGATGTAAGAGATCTCCTTCAGCTTCAGCGACCCTTCCAGGCCCATGGCGTAGTCCAGGTTGCGACCGATGAAAAAGATGGACTCATGGTTAAAATACTGAGAGGCGAAATACTGAATGTCCGCCGTCCGGCTGAGGATCTCCTCCATCTTGGTGGGGATCAGCCGGATCTGATGCAGCACCTCGGCGATCTCCTCCTGGGGGAGGGTTCCCATAACCTGAGCGAAGTGCAGCCCCAGCAGGGTCAGCACCACCAGCTGGGTGGAGTAAGCCTTGGTGGTGGCCACGGCGATCTCCGGGCCGGCCCAGGTGTAGAGGACGCTGTCCGCCTCCTTGGCGATGGAGCTGCCCACCACGTTGACGATGGCCAGAGTCTTAGCCCCCAGGCGTTTGGCCTCCCGGAGGGCTGCCATCGTGTCTAAAGTCTCGCCGGACTGACTGATGACGATGACCAGCGAGTGCTCGTCCACAATGGGGCTTGCATAGCGGAATTCGGAAGCCAATGCCACCTCCACCGGTCTGCGCAGCATTTTTTCCATCAGGTACTTGCCCACCACGCCCACATGGTAGGAGGAGCCGCAGGCCACCACATAGATCCGGGAGAGCTGACGGATAAACTCCTCCTCCAAATTCAGATCCTCCAGCTCCACCCGGTCGTTTTTGATCCGGGGGAAGGCCGCCTTCCGGTAGGCCTCAGGCTGCTCCATGATCTCCTTGAACATGAAGTGCTCATAGCCGCCCTTCTCCGCGTCGGAGATATCCCAGTCCACGGTGGACTTCTCCTTCTCCACCGGGCAGTTGAGCTGGTCATAGACCTGAATGCCGTCCCGGGTGAGGATGGCAAGCTCCCCATCCTCCATATAGCTCACCGTCTTGGTGTATTTGATGAGGGCGGTGACGTCGCTGGCCAAAAAGCTGCAGCCCTGGCCGTAGCCCAGCACCAGGGGGCTGTCCTTGCGGGCTGCCACCAGCTGATCCGGATTATCGGCGCAGACGATGCCCAGGGCATAGGAGCCCTGAATCCGGTGGAGCACCTTGTAGGTGGCCTCCACAATATCCCCTTTGTAATAGTACTCCAGCAGCTGGGCCACTACCTCGGTGTCCGTGTCTGAGTGGAACACCACGCCATGGGCGGTCAGGTACTCCTTGATCTCCATGTAATTCTCAATGATGCCGTTGTGCACCACGGCAATCTTGCCGGAGTCGCTGAGGTGGGGATGGGAGTTGGCGTCCGAGGGCTCTCCATGGGTGGCCCAGCGGGTGTGACCCACGCCGGCCGTTCCGAGGATGCTCTTGCCCCCGTCCACAATGTCCGAGAGCACTTTCAGCCGCCCCTTGGCCTTGGCCAGCTGCAGGCCCCGCTCACTGTCATAGACAGCCAGGCCGGCGGAGTCATAGCCCCGGTACTCCAGCCGGGCAAGTCCCTCCAGCAGAATGGGAGCGGCCTGCTCCGAGCCGATAAAACCTACGATACCACACATAGAAAATTCCTCCCCACCGGGTTCATGGAAAAAGCAGGAGCGGGATGCTCCCCGTCCTGCTCTTCTCCATTGAATGTCAGGTCCGTTACTTGGTGCCGAAAATCCGGTCGCCGGCGTCGCCCAGGCCGGGCACGATATAGCCGTGATCGTTCAGCTTCTCATCCACCGCTGCCACATAGATGTCCACATCGGGATGCTCCTTCTGCATCCGCTCAATGCCTTCGGGAGCGGCCAGAATGTTCATCAGCTTGATGTGTTTACAGCCGTAGCCCTTCATAAACTGTACCGCCGCGCTGGCAGAGCCACCGGTGGCCAGCATGGGATCGACGATAATGACCTCGCGCTCGGCGATATCCGGGGGCATCTTGCAGTAATACTCCACCGGGGCCAGGGTCTCCGGATCCCGGTACAGGCCGATATGACCCACCTTGGCGGAGGGGAGCATGGACAGCATGCCGTCCACCATGCCCAGGCCGGCCCGCAGAATGGGGACGATGGCCACCTTCTTGCCGGCCAGGGTCTTGCAGTGGGCAATGCCCACAGGGGTCTTTACCTCGATCTCCCGGGTGGGCATATCCCGGGTGGCCTCATAGCACATGAGGGCGGCAATCTCGCCCACAATCGTCCGGAACTCCCGGGTGCCGGTGCGCTCATCCCGGATGATCGCCAGCTTGTGGTGGATCAGCGGATGGTCAAAGATATGGACATTATCGTTCATGATGTCATTCCCCTTTCGTATTCTGGGCCCGCTCCAGCCGTTCCCGCTCCGCCTGAGAGAGACGGATGTAGTTTGCCGCAAGGCCCTGGGCGTCTGTGAGCGCTCCCCCTCTGGCCTGCTCCAGTGCTGCCCGGGCAACCCCCCAGGCGGACTGGAACCGGAGATGGGGCGGTGCCAGCTCCAGGGAGACGCCCGCCGTTCTGCCCACATTATAGCACAGCTCCGCTCCGTCTCCAACCACCATTTGTCCGTTTTTTTCTCCCAGCTCCTCAAAAAGCGCCTGAAGGGCAATCGCCCGATCCGGGGTCAGCCGGGTGAGCTTCGTCCCGTCAGCGGAAAAGCGGGCATTGTAGACCTGATGCCGCCGGGCATCCATGCAGCAGAGAATCTCCCCCTTCCGGTGTGCCAGAGGCCAGGCCATGGCCTCCAGGGTGGAGACGCCGCAGCAGGGCTTTTCCAGACTCCAGGCCAGGCCCTTGGCGGTGGAGAGGCCGATCCGCAGTCCGGTAAAAGAGCCGGGACCGGCGGCGCAGGCGATCAGATCCACCTCCTTAGGAGACACGCCGCAGTGCCGGAGCAGATCCTCACACATAGGCAGCACCGTCTGGCTGTGGGTCAGACCGCTGTTCTGGTAGCTCTGGGCAATCAGAAATTCATCCTCGCACAGACAGACGGAAGCCGCCTTTGCGCTGGTTTCAATGGCTAAAATCTTCAAAGTCCTTCCACTCCTGTGATGGTGACGGTACGCTCGCTGTCGCCGCAGCCCCGGCGCAGATCCACCCGGACGGTGTCCTCCTCCCAGAGGTCCTCCGCCACCTCGCTCCACTCCACCGCGCAGACGCCGCCCCGGCCCTGATAGTCCTCCCAGCCGATATCGTAGAGGTCGTCGGAGGAGGAGAGCCGGTAGAGGTCGAAGTGGAACAGGGGCAGCCGCCCACCCAGGTGTTCGTCCACAATGGTAAAGGTGGGAGAGGTGACCCGCTCGTCAATACCCAACCCACGGGCCAGGCCCCGGGTAAAGGCAGTCTTGCCCGCCCCCAGGTCGCCGGTATAGGCGATGACGGTGCCCGGCTTCACAATCCGGCCCAGCCGCTCGCCCAGCGCCTCCGTCTCCACGGGGGAATGGGTGGTATAGGTCATCTCGCTCTCCCTCTCTCTGCGTTCCAATTCCGGGTCAGTATAGCAATTCTCTTCCCTTTTTGCAAGGGGAAGCCTGTCGATTCCGGAGCATGCGCCGGAGATACCGCCCTTTTTCAGCTCGATTGTAGCATAGACCGGCCGGAATTGCAACCGGGAGGCAGTCTCCCTTGTGTTTCCCGGCTTCCGCGTGCTATAATGCATTAAATCGTCTCAAAAGAAAGGGGGCATGAAATTGTCCTCCATCCGTGATTTTCTCCGGGACGCCTTTGTCCAGGCAGACCACATCCTGCTGGCTCTGTGCGTAGCCGTCAATCTGTTCGGCATCGCCCTGATCTATTCCGCCACCCGGTATGACGCCTCCCTCCACTCCTATCCGGTAAAGCAGGCCATCGCCATGGTCATCGGCATTATTCTGTTCTTCCTGCTCTCCCAGTTGGATATGGATATGGTACTGTCTAAATGGCCTTGGCTGTTTGCCGCCAGTGCCCTGTTCATCGCCCTGCTGGCGGTGCCCGGTGTGGGCCACAGCGTGGGCGGCAACCGGAGCTGGATCGCCTTTCCCCTCTTCTCCGTCCAGCCGGCGGAGATGGTCAAGCTGACCTTCTCCATGCTGCTGGCCAAGCAGATTGTCTGGCTCCAGCGCCACGGCGGGCTGAGTCACCCCCTGTCTGTGGCCGCCCTCAGCGCCCATCTGGCCTTTTTCGTGGGGCTGATCTTTCTGGTCTCCCGGGACGCAGGCTCCGCGTTGGTCTATGTGTTCATCTTTGCCGTCATGGTCTGGGCGGGGGGACTGGGACTCCACTGGTTCGCCCTGGGGCTCTCGGTGCTGCTGCTGGCGGGCTCCGCCCTCTGGCTGGCCCTGCCGGAGGACAACTACTGGAAGATGCGCATTCTCGTCTGCTTCGACCACGATTTGGACCCCACCTACCGAGGCTTTCAGCAGACCCGCTCCCTGCTGGCCATCCAGTCCGGCAAGCTCCAGGGGATGGGTTACCTCCAGGGAAATCTGACCCAAGCCAGCTACCGCAGCGCCCTGCCTGCCCGGCACACCGACTTTATCTTCTCCGCCTGCTGCGAGGAGCTGGGGCTGATCGGCGTCTCCATCCTGCTGCTCCTGCTGGCCGCCATCATCTGCCGCTGCTTCTGGATCGCCCTGAACGCCAGCGCTCCCGTCTACAGCCTGGTGGCGGTGGGATACGGCGGGATGCTTCTGTTTCAGGTGGTGCTCAATGTGGGCATGTGCCTCTATGTCCTGCCGGTCATCGGCCTGACTCTGCCCTTTGTCAGCTACGGCGGCTCCTCCCTGATTACCGCCTACGCCGCCATGGGCATCCTCTCCGGCATCAAACAGCGCAGTCTGCCCCGCTGGCTCCAGGCCCAGGCGGAGGACGCCTGGGAGACGGAGGAGTAAGCGCTATTTCCCCAATTGCAAGAGAAAGAAGATGTCATTCGTTCCATGGTAAGTATGGAAAATCTGCTTAACCTGCAGATAGAGCTGTTTCTGCTCATGGCCCTGGGCTTTCTGCTCACCCGGAAGGGGCTGCTGTCCAAAGAGGCCCGGCGGGGACTTACCGATCTGGTCATCTATGTGGTACTGCCCGCCAACATCGTCACCTCCTTCCTCATCGAGCTGGACAGCTCCATTCTGGCCGCCGGAGCGGTGATCTTCGCCGTCTCCTGCGTCATTCAGCTCTTTTGTCACCTGATCGCCAAGGTGCTCTATCCCGGGGCCAATGCGAAGCAGCTGGCCGTGCTGAAATACGGCACCGTCTGCTCCAACGCCGGTTTTATGGGAAATCCCCTGGTAGAGGGGCTCTACGGCTCCACCGGCCTCATGCTGGCCTCTCTCTATCT
This sequence comes from Candidatus Onthomonas sp., assembly GCA_051866815.1. GTDB lineage: Bacteria > Bacillota > Clostridia > Oscillospirales > Oscillospiraceae > Onthomonas. Next base: position 36,533 of record JBJDXS010000066.1, read on the forward strand.
GATTCCCCAGCGGACGGTGATGTGGTCGGCCGGGCTGGGCTATTTCACCGCCTCCAAGGGCAAGGACGTGGTGCGCAAGGTGCTGACTCACCCCTGCATCATCGCCGTCTTTCTGGGACTGATTCTCATGCTCACCCAGGTCGCCCTGCCCACCGCCCTGGTGCAGACACTGAAGGCCTGCGGCGGCTGTACCACTGCTCTCTCCATGATCGTCATCGGCGGTATTCTGGCGGAGATCCCCTTCCGCAGCGTGTTCAACCGCTGGAGCGTCTATTACAGCCTGCTCCGGCTGATCGTCATTCCCCTGCTCACCCTGCTTCCCCTCTGGCTGTTCAAGCTGCCGCCGCTGGTCACCGCCGTGTCGGTGGTGCTGGCCGGAATGCCCGCCGGCTCCACCACGGCGATACTGGCTGAAAAATACGATGGAGACTCCGCCCTGGCGGTGCAGCTGGTGTTTCTCTCCACCGCCCTCTCGCTGATCACCATTCCCCTGCTGTGCCTGCTGATGGAGGCTCTGATTGCATAAAGAAACTCCGCTGTGACGCCGATACGCCGCAGCGGAGTTTTCTCATACTTATTCGGGCAACTGATAGAGTTCCGAAGGAATCGTGAACTCCGGACAGCCCATATAGCCCGGAGCCACCTCATACTCGTTGAAGGCAATGACCAGCCGGCCCGCTTCATCAAAGTAGAAGTTCTGCTCCCCGTCGATGCCGTTAAAGTTCCACTCCGGGATTTCCTCATCGTCCAGCCAGTAGATCTGACCGTCATCCTCCTCCATCCGGCTGCGCATCTGAGCCTTGATCTCCTGGCTCACCGCGTCCAGCTGGGCCTGATCCAACAGATCTCCCAGGGTGACTACCTGGCCGGTCTGCTTGTCAATGTGGTAAAAGCGGTACTCCTCGCTGCCGCTACCCATAATCTGGAGGAGGGTGAGCTTGAGGGTAAACCAGCGGTCGCTGTCGGTGACCACATCATAGGTGATCTCGTAATCCAAATAGCCTTCGCCCTTCTGGGCCTCCAGCTCGTCCAGGATGGTCTGGGTCAGCTCCTCCACGCTGGCATTGATCGCACCGGCCGCCTCCTGCAAGTGTTCTTCGTCAGCCTGCACCTGAGGCACTGCGATAGACCAGGTGTTGTTTCCCTCCTGGTAGTCGTATTGACGCAGGGTGATCACCCGCACCAGGGCTCCCAGCACAGGGATCTCCTGCATGGCGTAGGCCGCCTGCCGGCTCACGTTGGGCAGAATCAGAAACAGCGCCAGCAGCACCGCTGCCGCCCGGCCTGCCACCGCATACCAGGGAATGCTCCTTCTCCTGGGCGTCTGCCTCTTTGCCTCAGAACCCCTGTCAGGCAGCGTATTCAGGCAGCGCTCCAGAGACTGCGCCATCTCCTCCGGCATGAGGGGCCGCTCCTGCCGGGCCATTTGAAACAGCTCCCGGTCGAACTCTGTCATACGCTCACCTCCTCTGTCAGCATCTTCTTCAGCTCTCCTCTTGCCCGGGAGAGCCGCTTTTTCACCGCTTCCTGGGACAGACCCAGAATCTGTGCAATCCGCTTGACGCTCAGTTCCTCGTAGTAGAACAGCACCACTACAGTGCGGTAACCCAGGCTGAGCCGCTGAACGGCATCCCACAAAGTCATCTTCTGATCCACATCCCGCTGAGGCTGGGCCAGCTGCCCCTCCAGCAGGTCGAGCTCCACATAGTCCAGACGCTTTCCCGCCATCCGGTAGCAGATCCGGGTCAGAATCTGGAGCAGCCAGGGCTTGAAGGACTCCTCCGCCCGCAGGCTGTCCAGCTTTTGATAAGCCTGGAGCACCGCCTCCTGGATGGCGTCCTGGGCGTCCGCGTCATTTTTCAAAATACTGATGGCCACACCGTAAAGGCTGTCCCGGTATCGGGTCACCTGCTCGGAAAACCATCTCTTTTTCTGCTCACTCCACATGAGGGCTCCTTTTTCGATGTCTGCTGCGTTTCCAATGCAGACTCCGCCCACCGTGAGCGGCCTGTCTGTCAGGCCTTATGATACCACTTTTCGCTCTGCCGTACAATCCTTCGCCGGGTTCAGGGGAGATCAGCTCGAATGCCTGTCCTGTTATCCACCGACTGGAGAATAATCTCACGCCGGGCCTGGACCGCAGCGTCTCCGTCCTGTTCCAGCTGCGCCGCAGCCAGCAGGTCGTACCGCTCTGCCAGCGTGGCCTCCCGGTCCCAGACACGGCTCTCATGATCCCCGGACAGCTTCCATACCGCCACAGCAAAGCACAGGGCAAACACGCTGACCAGCAGCACCGTTCCGATTTTCTGCGCAGCTTCTCTCCACTTCATGTTCCGCAGCCCCCTTCCTCATCCAGGGCGGTATCTGCCGCCCTTTGCGGTTCCTTCTGTCTATTTAGACGCTTTCACAGGACAAAAGGTGACCGGCTGAATTCTTAAAACATCTTAACAGCCTGTTCCTCTGTCCTACAGCGTATACAGAATAAACCCTGACACCATCCTCCGGGCCGCAGACCTGCATCAAAACGGCATCAATTCCGGAGAAGCCGCAAAAGGGCACGCCGCAAAGCCAAAGTTCTGCGGCGTGCCCAAGGATACTGTCAGCAATCAGATCAACTGCTGCTCGTTGATAATCAGCTTGAATTTCAGGTTGAGAAAGGCGGCGGCCTTTTTACACATGATCATCCGCTCGAGAAAGATCTCAAAATAGTCCATCACCGTACACTCCCGTGTATCGATGGTCAGCTTGAGCTTGATGATGGTGTGCTCCTCGTTGATCTTCACCGAGGACTTTTTCACCGCATGGTTGACCCGGTCATGGGCATCAAACCTGGCGGGATCCTTCTCCCGCACCCGGCTCTGCCGCACATCCGTCTTGTCCGCCAGAATCAGCGCCGCCGCGATGGGGTTGACCGCCACGCCGGTGCCCTCGTCATGGTTGCCGATGGCGGCGACAATGGCGGCTGTCTCCTCCGGGTCGGCCCCCAGGTGATCCAGAATGCGGAATGCGATGATGGCCCCGCTCTGGGAGTGATCTACCCGGTTGACCAAGTTGCCAATGTCATGGAGAAAGCCCGCAATCCGGGCCAGCTCCGCCTCCCGCTCTGAGTAGCCCAGGGTCTCCAGAATATAGGCGGCATTCTGGGCCACCATGGTCACATGGGCGAAGCTGTGCTCGGTATAGCCCAGAGCCGCCAGCGCGGCGTCCGCCTGGGCGATATAGATCCGGGCCTCCCGGTCCTTCTGTACCTGTTCAAAGGTGATCATAGCGTGTAAAGCTCCTTACAGCTGAGCCCCGGGGCCCAGGCGGTATTTCTGGGCATACTCCTCGTAAACCCGGCGGTATTCCGCGTCTCTGGTCTTGACCTCGTAGAGATAGCGGTGAGTATCATAGCTTTCCTTGCTTGTCTCGATGGTGCACACGGCGATATTGGAGCAGTGATCACTGATCCGGCTCAGGTCGGAGACCAGGTCGGTAAAGATCATGCCCTGGCGCTGGGAACAGGCGCCTTCCCGCAGGCGCAGGATGTGCCGCTCCCGCACCTTGGCGCACAGCCGGTCCACGTTCTGCTCCAGCGGCTCCACCCGGCCGGCTGCCTCCAGATCGATGCCGCTGAAGGCCTGAATGGCCAGATCCAGCACCTCCAATACGGCGGCAGAGAGCAGCTCCAGCTCCTTCCGGGCGTCCTCGCTGAAAGCCTTGTCCTTCTGGTGCAGGTTCTTGCAGGAGATGAGGATGCTCATGGCGTAGTCGCTGATGCGCTCGATGTCTCCCACGGTATGCAGCAGCAGATTGAGCTCTGTGCTGTCCGGGATAGACAGAGACTTGCTGGAGAGCTTGATCAGGTAGGAACCCAGGATGTCCTCAAACTCGTCTAATTCCTGCTCGTTGCGCCTGATAAAGTCCGCTTTGGCCTCATCCCACTGCTCCACAAGAGAGATCGCCTGAGCATAGGCCTCCTTGGTCTGCATGGCCATGTCCACCGACAGCTTCTTGCAGCGGTTGAGCGCTACAGAAGGCGTCACCATCAGACGCTCGTCCAGGAGAGACTTCTGCTCCTTGCTCTCCTCCTCGGGCACTGTGGCGTAGGCCAGCTTTTCCAGTACACCGGAGAGGGGCAGCATGATGGCGGTGCAGATCAGGTTAAAGGCGGTGTGCACCACGGCGATGCCCGCCTGATTGATGGGATTATTCAGCCAGGCAAAGTGGAATATCGCGTTGGCCGCCGTAAAGCCGGCCAGGCAGACCACCGTGCCAATGATGTTGAAATAGAGGTGCACCAGGGCCGCACGGCGGGCGTTCCGGTTGGTGCCGATGGAGGAGAGCATGGCGGTGACGGTGGTGCCGATGTTCTGGCCCATAATGATGGGGATCGCGTTTCCAAAGGTAATCGCTCCTGTGACGGACAGCGCCTGCAATATACCCACCGAGGCGGAGGAGGACTGGATGATCGCCGTCAAGAGGGCGCCGGCCAGCACACCCAGAATGGGGTTGGAGAACAGGAGCAGGATATTGGTGAATTCCGGCACTTCCTTCAGGCCGGCCACCGAGCCGGACATGGTCTCCATACCGGCCATAAGGACAGCAAAGCCCAGCAGAATCATGCCCACGTCCCGGCGCTTACCGTTTTTCAGGAAGACATAGAAGATGACGCCGATCACCGCCAGGATTGGCGTGAAGGAGGAGGGCTTGAGCAGCCGGATAAAGAAATTGTCGCTCTGGATGCCCGCCAGGCTCAAAATCCAGGAGGTCACCGTAGTGCCTACGTTGGCGCCCATGATGATGCCGATGGCCTGGCGCAGGGTCATAATGCCGGAGTTAACAAAGCCCACCACCATGACCGTGGTGGCAGAAGAGGACTGAATGACCGCCGTCACCGCCAGGCCCATGAAAAAGCCCTTGACCGGATTGGAGGTCAGCCGCTCCAGTATGGACTTCAGCTTGCCGCCGGCACACTGCTCCAGGCCTTCGCCCATGACAGACATGCCGTACAGGAACATGGCCAGGCCGCCCACCAGGGACAGTACGTCGAATAGATCCATGTTGATTCTCCTTTTTTCTGACAGACAGTGGTTTGTTTTACAAAATAATCCTACCTTCTCTCATGTAAAGAGCACTATCTGCTCCAGGTAAAATCTTTGTAAAATTCACCTTGTCCCATCTCCTCCTGTTCTGATTGTGCCTGCTTTTCCTTCGTGTTATACTGAATACAGACGATTTCTGTCATATGGAGGCTTTTATGGATACCCTTTCCCGGCTCTCACTCCCCACTTCTCCCTTCACCGCCGCCGCCGTGGGCGGCGGCGGTAAGACCAGCTGTCTGTCCGCCCTGGCCCGCCGGTATCGGTCTCAGGGGCGCTCCGTTCTGCTGACCACCACCACTCATATGCGGCACACGGAGGAAGCATTCTGCGCACCTGACCTGGAGCCGCTGGAGCGGCGCCTGAGGGAGACCGGCTTTCTCTTCACCGGGACGCCGGTTTCGGAGGGCAAGCTGGGGCCGCTGCCAGCCGGGCAGTATTCCGCCCTCTCCCGTCAGGCTCAGGTCACCCTGGTGGAGGCGGACGGCTCCCGGGGTCTGCCCTTTAAGATGCCCGCCGGCTGGGAGCCTGTTCTGCCCCCGGAGACGGATCATGTGCTGGTGCTGCTGGGCCTCTCCGGCCTGGGGCAGCCTTTGGCTCAGGTCTGCCATCGGTGGGAGCTGGCTGCCCGGGCGCTGGACTGCAGCGGAGAGGCCATCGTCACCCCCGCCTTCGCCGCCCGACTGCTGGAGCTGGCCTATCTCCGCCCTCTGCGGGATCAGGGGCTTCCCTTCACCGTCCTGCTCAACCAGGCGGACGCAGCTTCCTCTGAAGCTGCGCGGGCGCTGCGGGATGCGCTCTCTCCCCATCCGGTGCTGTTGCTCTCCCTCCGGCGGGAGCTGGCTGCGGCTTTGTAGCTTCTGCCAGTTGACAGCAGCTGTTTCTGTGCTATAATAGGCGCTGTTATGTTCATATGGTGCCAGTGGAAGACGGTTGGAAAGCGGCGTTTGCCCACCGAAGGAGTAACACTCTCAGGTATCCCGGTTCGGGACAGGACAGCAGTCGGATGGCTCTCTGGAGAATCCCAAGGATGGGTGCCGAAGGTGTAAGCAGCGGAGACGCTGTGAATCTCTCAGGCAAAAGGACAGGGAATTTGTGCGCAGGCGTGCGGGTCTGCGCGCCCTTTGTTTGACCTATGGGATCTCCCATGGGTCTTTTTTCTGCTCCTTTCTCTGGCACAGAGGATGGAAAAGGAGACAAGAAAAATGGAGCTATTCACCGCAGCGGCCGAGAAAATCGTTTCTACGGTCAACACCTTTCTCTGGGACTACGCCCTGCTGATTCTGCTGCTGGGCACCGGCATCATCTACACTGTTGCCCTGCGCTTTATCCAGGTGCGCAAGTTCGGCGCCGGCATGAAGGCCATGTTCGGCAACTTCTCTCTCCACGGCAAGAATAACGGCAAAGGCCTCAGCTCTTTCCAGGCCCTGGCCACCGCCATCGCCGCCCAAGTGGGCACCGGAAACATCGCCGGAGCTGCCACCGCCATCGCCGCCGGCGGCCCCGGCGCCATCTTCTGGATGTGGGTCAGCGCCTTCTTCGGCATGGCCACCATCTACGCTGAGGCAGTCATGGCCCAGTACACCCGCAAGGAGGAGAACGGCGTCCTGGTGGGCGGCCCCATCTACTACATCAAGCACATCTTTACCGGGAAATTCGGCACCTTCCTGTCCGGCTTCTTCTCTGTAGCCATTATCCTGGCCCTGGGCTTTATGGGCAACGCCGTCCAGTCCAACTCCATCAGCACCGCCTTTGCCGCCGCCTTCCCCGTCCAGACCTGGATGGTGGGCATTGTGGTCGCCATCGTGGCCGGCTGCATCTTCCTGGGCGGCATCAAGCGGATCGCCCGGATCACAGAGAAGGTGGTGCCCATTATGGCGTTGATCTATGTGGTAGGCGGCCTGGTCATCCTGGTGCAGAATCCTGCCGGCACCGCCAAGGCCTTCCACGACATCTTTGTGGCCGCCTTCAACCCCGACGCCGTGCTGGGCGGCGCCCTGGGCGTCACCGTTCAGAAGGCCATGCGCTACGGCGTGGCCCGGGGCCTCTTCTCCAATGAGGCCGGCATGGGCTCCACCCCCCACGCCCACGCCACCGCCGAGGTGCAGCATCCGGCAGATCAGGGCATTGTGGCCATGATCGGCGTGTTTATCGACACCTTTATCATTCTCACCATGACCGCTCTGGTCATCCTCTCCACCGGGGCTCTGGACAGCGGTCTCACCGGTTCTCAGCTGGCTCAGTTCGCCTTCAACTCCGCCTTTGGCTCCTTCGGCACCGTCTTTATCGCCGTGTGCATGCTGTTTTTCGCCTTTACCACCATTATTGGCTGGTACTATTTCGGCGAGGTCAACGTCCGGCACCTCTTCGGCGCCAAGGCGGTCAAGGTCTATGCGGTGCTGGTGGTGCTCTGCGTCCTGGTGGGCTCTGTCCTCAAGGTACAACTGGTCTGGGATATGTCTGACATGTTCAACGGCCTCATGGTCATCCCCAACCTGATCGCCATTCTGGCCTCCATCGGCATTGTCCGCAAGCTCACCCGGGAGTATGACGCGCTCCGGCTGCAGGATAAGCGATAAGCGCAATTCCACAAGCCGCCCCCTGTTTCTCCGTGGAAGCAGGGGGCGGCCGCTTGACAATCGCTCTGCAAAAGAGTTAAACTGTTTGGGTCGAAATCAGTTGGAGTCCTCCGGCTGATTTTCTTTGCGCCCTGACCGGCTCTTCCGGCGGCGCGGAAAGGAAGTACCGTCATGCATCCCTTCTCCCATCCCCATCACAGCTCCGGTCAGCCCTCTCTGACTGAGGACTCCATCTGGAAGGGGTTGATCTCCTTTGCCTTTCCGATCTTTCTGGGCAACCTCTTTCAGCAGCTGTATAATACGGCGGACACCTGGATTGTGGGCAATTTTCTGAGCAAAGAGGCTCTGGCCGCCGTCAGCTCCTCCTTTAATCTGATCTTCCTGCTGATCGGCCTGCTCAACGGCATCGCCATGGGCGCCGGTGTGGTCATCGCCAAATACTACGGTGCCAAGGACTGGAAACAGCTGCACACCGCCATCCACACCGACCTGGCCTTCGGCGTGCTGGGCGGTCTGGTGCTGACTGTGGCCGGTGTCGCCCTCACCCCTCACATCCTCCGCTGGATGGGGACGCCGGCGGAGGTGCTGCCCAACTCCATCGCCTACTTCCGCACCTACTTTCTCGGCGTGCTTGCCACCTTTCTCTACAATATCTCCACCGGTATTTTGCAGGCAGTGGGCGACAGCCGGCATCCGCTGTACTACCTGATGTTCTCCTCCGTGGTCAACGTGGGGCTGGATCTGCTCTTTGTGGCCCATTTCCACTGGGGCGTGGCCTCCGCCGCGGCGGCCACGGTCATCTCCCAGGCTCTCTCCGCCCTGCTCTGCCTGCGCCGGCTGACACACACCCGGGAGGTATACCGGGTGACGCTCCGGGAGATCCGTCCGGACCCTGCCATGCTGCGGCGGATTGTACGCTTCGGTTTCCCCTCCGGCATTCAGAACTCGGTGATCGGCCTTGCCAATGTGCTGGTACAATCCAACATCAACGCCTTTGGCTCCGACGCCATGGCGGGCTGCGGCTCCTACGCCAAGCTGGAGGGCTTTGCCTTTCTGCCGGTGACCTGCTTTGCCATGGCCCTGGCCACCTATGTGGGACAGAATCTGGGCGCCCAAAAGCTGGATCGGGTGCGCAAGGGAGCCCGGTTCGGCATTCTCTGTTCCGTCCTGCTCACCGAGGTGATCGGCGTGCTCTTCTTCCTCTTTGCCAGGCCGCTGATCTCCCTGTTTTGCAGTGACCCTGAGGTGATCGCCTTCGGCGTACAGCAGATGCGGACGGAAGCCCTCTTTTTCTGTCTGCTGGCTCTCAGCCACTGCTATGCCGGCATTTTCCGGGGCTCCGGCAAGGCCTCGGTACCCATGCTGGTCATGCTGGCCTGCTGGTGCCTGGTCCGGGTGAGCTACATCACCGTCATGGTACGGGTCTTTCAGAACATTGTGGTCATCTTTACCGCCTATCCCCTGACCTGGTCCCTCAGCTCCATACTCTTCACGGTTTACTACTTCAAGGCCGACTGGATCCATGCCTTTCAGCGGCTGGAGCAGGCCGGTAAAGCATAAAAAGCGCAAAAAAACAGCCTTCCGGTGCATCAGTCAGATGCAGGAAGGCTGTTTTATTCTAATCATTCCTCAGTCCTGAAACTGCAGGGTCACACTCCGCCCGCTGCTGCCCAGAGAGGTATTGGGAAAGACCGCCGCGGCGGTTCCGAGAAACTCCTCCGGGTGATTGAGGGAGGGGCTGAAGTGGGTGAGCCAGAGCTCCTTCGCCCCGGCCCGCTGGGCGGTTTTGGCCGCCTCCAGGAAGGTCATGTGGCAGGTCTCCTTGGCCTTGGGTAGCTTGTCCTGCTCGCCGTACATGCCCTCGCAGATGAGCAGGTCGGCCTCCTCCGCCGCCCGGTAGAGGGCGGGCGCCGGCCGGGTGTCGGTGGCGTAGACCAGCTTGATACCCCGCCGGGGCGGCCCCATCACCATGTCCGGGGTAAAGCCGTCCACGCTCTCCCCCTGCTGCAGCCGCCTCCACAGGGGCCGGGGAATCCCCGCCTGCTGGGCCCGAACCGGATCAAATTTTCCGGCCCGGGGCACCTGGGCCATATAGCCGAAGCAGGGCACCGTATGCCGGAGGGGAAAGGCAGTAATCTCCCAGTCGCCCAGAGAGATGGTCTGGGTGCCGCCCTCCTCCAGCTCCATCACCCAGACAGGGAAGGCCAGCTCGGGTGCGATCACCTTCACCGCCTCCAGCACCCGGCGGATGCCCCGGGGGCCGATGACGGTCACCGGCTCGGTGCGATCCATATTGCCCATGGTGAGCAGCAGGCCGGGCAGCCCCGCCGTATGGTCGGCATGGAGATGGGTAATACAGATGGTATCCAGGTTTTTAAAGGAGCAGCCCGCCTCACGGGCAGCGATCTGGGTGCCCTCGCCTGCATCGATGAGCAGACTGTGGCCGTTGCAGCGCAGCACCAGTGAGGTGAGCCAGCGCCCGGGCAGAGGCATAGTGCCCCCTGTCCCAAGCAGACACACATCCAGCAACCAGATCACTTCCTTTCAATCATTCTACATTCAGCCGCTGATCAGGACGATCTGTCCGTCCTGAGCGGTGGCGTTCAGCCGGGTCACCTGCTGGTCATAGCACTGGATGAGCCGCTGGGCGATGGTGTCCTCCAGCTCCCGCTGGATCAGCCGCCGCAGGTTCCGGGCGCCGTAGGTCAGGGAGTAGGACTTGTGGGTCAGGTAGTCCACCAGCGCGTCGTCCCAACCGAAATCAATCCCCTTCTCCGCCAGGGAAGTCTTGAGCTCACCCAGCATAATCGCGGTGATGCCCTTGAAGTTCTCCTCACTCAGGTGGTGGAAGTGGACAATCTCGTCCACACGGTTGATAAACTCCGGCCGCAGGAACTCCTGAAGGGCCTTCATGGTCTTCTCCTTGTCCTGCTCATCGGCGCTGCGGCCAAAGCCCACGCTGCCGTTCTTGGAGTTGCTGCCGGCATTGGAGGTCATGACGATGACGGTATTCTCAAAATTCACCTTTCGTCCGTGGGCGTCGGTGATCTGTCCGTCGTCCAGAATCTGGAGCAGGATATTGAGCACGTCGGGATGGGCCTTCTCAATCTCGTCAAAGAGGATGACCGAGTAGGGCTTGCGGCGGATCTTCTCAGTGAGCTGTCCCGCCTCATCATAACCCACATAGCCGGGAGGCGAACCCACGATCCGGGAGACCGCATGCTTTTCCATAAACTCGGACATGTCCAGCCGGATGAGCGACTCCGGACTGTTGAACAGATCCTGGGCCAGCTGCTTGACCAGCTCGGTCTTGCCCACGCCGGTGGAGCCCACAAAGATGAAGGAGACCGGCTTGTGCTTGGGAGAGATGCCCACCCGGTTGCGGCGAATGGCACGGGTGACGGCGTCCACCGCCTCGTCCTGGCCGATGATATGCTGCTTGAGCCGCTGATCCAGCTGGCTAAGACGGGAGAACTCCTCCTCCTGGATCCGGCTGGCAGGAATATTCGTCCACAGCTCGATGACCCGGGCCAGGTTCTCCACGCCCAGTACAGGCTTGCCCATGGCCTTCAGGGCCTGCTCCTCGCTGTCCAGCTGCAGCTCGATGCTGCGCAGGTGAGCAATGCGCTCGTAGGCCTTGTTTTCCTCAGCGGCGTTTTGGATGGCGTTTCGCTCCTCCTGGAGGCTCTGCAGCTCGCTGCGCAGTTCCTGAGTGCGGCGGTTAATGCTCTCCATCCGCTCTCCCCGCTGGTCGGGACCGATATAGCTGTTGTTCTGCAGGCTCAGGCCCTCGTTTTTCACCGCTGTCAGCTGCTGGCGGCAGCGGGACTGCTTCTGCTCGTTCTCCTTGAGCCGGGCAGAGCGCTGACTGGACTGCTGGCTCTGGTCGGAGAGGATCAGCTCCCGCTCCTTGGCCAGATCCGCCCGCTCCTTCCGGATGGCGGCCAGCCGGGCCAGATTCTTGTCGTGCAGATTCACGTCGGAGCAGGCCTCGTCAATCAGGTCGATGGCCTTATCCGGCAAAAAGCGGTCGGTGATATACCGCTCAGACAGGATGACCGCCTGGCGCAGAATGGGCTGGGGGATGGTCACCTGATGATAGTCCTCGTAGAAGTGGGCAATGCCCTCCAGAATCTTGGTGGAGTCATCCAGAGAGGGCTCCGCCACCGTCACCGGCTGGAAGCGACGCTCCAGAGCGGCATCCTTCTCGATGTACTTGCGGTACTCATTGAAGGTGGTGGCGCCAATCACCTGGATCTCACCCCGGCTCAGGGCGGGCTTGAGGATGTTGGCGGCGTTCATGGAGCCCTCGGCGTCGCCGGCGCCCACAATATTGTGCACCTCGTCGATGACCAGGATGATATTCCCGATCTTCTTGATCTCCTCAATAAGGCCCTTCATCCGGCTCTCAAACTGGCCCCGGAACTGGGTGCCCGCCACCAAAGCGGTGAGATCCAGCAGGTAAACCTCCTTGTCCTGGAGCTTATAGGGCACGTCGCCGGAGGCAATGCGCAGAGCCAGACCCTCGGCGATGGCGGTCTTGCCTACGCCGGGCTCGCCGATGAGGCAGGGGTTGTTCTTCTGACGGCGATTGAGAATCTGCATGACCCGGGCAATCTCCTCCTCCCGGCCGATGACCCCGTCCAGCTTGCCCTCCCGGGCCTTGCGGGTCAGAGAGATACAGTAATTCTCCAGGAATTTACGCTTCTGGCCCTTGGGCGCCTTAGACTGCTCGCCCCGGCTCTCCTGCTCCCGGCTGCGGGAGGGATCGGCCTGGTTTTCCTCTCTTGGCGGCTGGTTGGCGCCGAACAGGCGGTTGAGGAAGGGGAAGGTCGCCGTCTTGCCGTCCTCCTGATCCTCGTCGTTATCCTCGCTGTCGGAATTATCCTCCTGGCCGGACATCATGGCCTCCATGGCCTCCGGGCCGCCGAAGGCAGACATCATGTCGTTGGTCAGCCCCTCCAGGTCATCGTCAGAGATGCCCATTTTGCTGAGCAGGTCGTCCACCGGCTTGATGCCCATGCTGCGGGCACATTTGAGGCAGTAGCCCTCATTTTTACTCTCGCCGTTTTCCAGCTTGGTAATAAAGATGACGGCCATATTTTTATGGCATTTAGAACACAGTACAGGCTGCATAATCTATCTCCTTACGGGCCGCAGGCGGCCCTTTGCGTTTGGGGATCATTTTACCACGCAATTGTGAACAAATCTTCACAACCAGAAGGTTTCTCAAAGAGAAACAGTACCAAAACTGGAAAACAGCCGGAGCAGGGCGCTGCCATCCACGCTTTCAGCGGGAATCAGGCCAAATCCCACGCCCAGGGAGACGGCTACAGCCACAATGACCAGGCCCTTGAGCAGACCGCAGACGCCGCCCAGAGATTTGTTCACAAAGCGAAGCCCCGGCAGCATGGCCGCCAGATCCAGCACCCTTGCCAACAGATTGCCCAGCACGATAATCAGCGCAAAGGCGATCACATAGACCGCCAGCCAGGCCAGGGATTGAGCCAGAGACTCCGCCACCGCGACTGCCACGGTGTGGGTGGCCTCCTGAATGCCCTGCTCCACCGACTGCTGGGCAGACTGGGCAAAATGCTGGTAGAACTCAGAGCTCACCAACTGCTCCAGCAGGCTCCCCTCCTCCAGGGAGAAGGTCTCAGAGGCCGTGTTGTTGGCCAGCGCCTGATCCACATTGGTCTGCACCGCATTCTGGATGGCCGGCTGAATCATGTAGGCCACCGAGGGCGAGAGCTGGTCGGCGGCAATCGGCGCCCCCACCATGGCGAGTACCGTGATTACCAGGCTGGCCAGGGTCATAACCAGGCCCCGACGGGTTCCGAGGAAGGTAAAGAGGGCGATCACACCCAAAATAATCAAATCAAACAGGTTCATTGCTTCCCTTTCTTCTTCCGCCTCAGGGCAGGAAGACATTGGCCGTCTCCCCCATGACCAGGACTGCGGTACCGTCCGCTCTGGCCAGAGCCCGGAGAATGCCGTTATCGTTCTCAACTACAGCGTATTCTGTCAAATCGCTGGTGTATATGGTCAATCTGCTGTTGGTCAGAAGCGCAATATACCGTCCTGCCGCCGTGATGGACAGCACCTCTTCTCCTACGTCCAGGGTGCCGGTCACATTGCCCTGGTCATCCACCACCACAACCTGGCCCACAGAGCCGGCCCGGGAGCGGCTGAAATACTCCACAGCAAAGCCGGAGCCTTGAAGGGAGTAGCCCCGGAGGTAGAGGGATTCGTCTTCCCACTGGCCTACCACCTGGCAGTCCGGGCTGACCAGCCGGAGACCTGACTGCTCCTGAAGCCAGATGCCGCTGTCATCCCAGCGCATCTCCAGGGCAGGGGTATCCGAGACGACGCCGGAAACGATACTCTCGCCGTCAGAGACATTGTACATGGTCAGCGTACTGGCAAAGGACAGCTCCTCCTGTCCCACTGTGAGGACAGCCAACTGCCGGTTATCCGGAGACACGGCGGCATCCATGACAAAGCTGGATGAGATATTCTCGGTAACCACCGGCTGATGACCGGCGTTGTAGACGGTGACAGATCCCTTATAGCCGGAGGACTGCTCCACCACCGCCAGCCAGCCATTGCTGTTGACCTGGGCGGAGATGAGGGCGTAATCCCCCTCGGTGGCGTACTGAAACACCAGCTGGCGTCCGGAAAACAGATAAAGCTGGCTGCCGCCTGCGTCGTAGACCAGGGCGTAATTTCCGGCGGTGGTGACCACCGGCTGGGAAATTGCAGTCTCCATGTCCACATAGGCATTTCCGCTGTCTGAATAGAGCAGAATCCGGTTGCTGCTGCAGGCCAGCATGCTGTCCCCCAGGGCGGCAAAAACGGTATTGTCCTCGTTGGCGATGGGGAACTCCACACCCTGTCCCTCGTCGCTGCGCTCCAGCGCCCGATAGGTCAGGTAGCGTTTAATGGAGTCCAGATTGAGCTGGTCCCGGTTGAGTACAATCAGCACGCCGCCCAGCACCAGCAGAATGGTCAGGATCAGGGTCAAAATCCGGAGCAGAATGCGCAGAATCTCAGGGGCTTTTCCCTCCTGACGGGGGGTGTTGGCAGTTTCAGTTTTCTTTTCATCCATGAGCTTATTCCTCCGGGTCTGTATCCAGACCCACCGGCTCCCGATACCACAGCTTGGTCATATACAGGCCCCCCGGGGGCACTGTGGGCCCCGCCTCCACCCGATTGCCCCGGAGCAGAATCTCCCGGATATCCTCCGGGGTCAGCTTTCCCTCGGCGGCATAGAGGACGGTACCCACCATAATCCGAACCATATTGTACAAAAAGCCGTTGGCACAGACCTTCAGGGTGATTAGATCCCCCTCCCGGGCCACATCGAAATAGTAGACGGTGCGGACGGTGGAGCGGACATTGGTGCCCACGTCCCGGACGGCGGCAAAGTCCCGGGTGCCCACAAACTCCTGGGCCGCCCGGGCCATCACCTTTTCATCCAGCCGCTTCGGGTAGAAATAGGCCCGGTCCACATAGAAGGCGTTGCGGATGCGGGAGTTATAGACCTGATAGGTATATTCCTTCTTCCGGCAGGAGCCAATGGCATTGAAGCCCTCGGACACCTCCCGGGCAGAGACCACCACAATGTCCTCCGGCAACCGGGCGTTGAAGGCCAGGGGCATCCGATCACAGGGGATATTGCAGGTGGTACGGAAATTGGCGATATAGACCCGGGCGTGAACCCCGGCGTCGGTGCGGCCCGCCCCGGTGAACCGCACCGGGTGCTTGACCACCTTGGCCACCGCCTGCTCCAGGGTCTCCTGGACGGTGGCGGCATTATTCTGAATCTGCCAGCCGTGGTAGGCGGTGCCCACATACATGAGCTGCAAAGCGATATTTCTCATGAGCACTCCTCCCAATCAGATCATTCAAATATCAGATGCCAAAGCCAATCCCCAGCGCGGCCACCAGCGCCACCAGGCCGATGCCGATGCCAAGGGTGATCCAGTCCATCCGGCGGTAGACCAGCTGGCGCAGCCGGGTGCGGCCCTCGCCGCCGTGATAGCAGCGGCACTCCATGGCGGTAGCCAGCTCATCCGCCCGGCGAAATGCGGAGACGAACAGGGGCACCAGCAGCGGGATCAGTGCCTTGGCCTTGTCAATCAAGTTGCCCGAATCGAAGTCGGCGCCCCGGGCCTTCTGGGCGGACATGATCTTGTCCGTCTCCTCAATCAGGGTGGGGATAAAGCGCAGGGCGATGGACATCATCATGGCCAGCTCATGCACCGGCACATGGAGCTTCTTCAGCGGGCCCAGCAAGTTCTCCAGGCCGTCGGTGAGCAGAATGGGCGAGGTGGTGTAGGTCATCAGGAAGGTGCCGGAGATGAGCATCATAATCCGCAGCACCATAAAGAAGGCGGTCTTAATACCTCCGGTGGAGATGGTCAGAAACCCCCACTGGAAGAGGATCGTCCCGTTAATGTTATAAAACAGGTTGAGCACCGCGGTAAAAATCAAAATGAACAGCACCGGCTTCATGCCCCGGAGGATGGCCTTGGCTCCCACCTTGGAGAGGCGGATGGCCGTCACCAGGAAGATGAGCAGCAGACCGTAGGTCACAAAGCCCTTGGCGGTGAACAGGGCGATGATATACAGCAGCACCATCAGAATCTTGGTGCGGGGATCCAGCCGGTGCACCACGGAATTACCGGGGAAATACTGGCCCAGGGTGATATCCTTCAGCACTCAGACCGCCCCCTTTCCGTAAAGGGCCAGAAGCTGCTCTCTGGCCTCCTCCATCGTATAGACACAGTCGTCCTGGATGGGCACACCCAGCTCTTTGAGCCGCTGAAACACCTGGGTCACCTGGGGAATGCCCAGACCCATCTGCCGCAGCTCCGCGCTGTGGGAGAACACCTCCCGGGGAGTGCCGGTAAAGGGGATGGTGCCGTCGTTGACCACCACAATCCGATCCACCGACCGGGCCACCTCCTCCATGGAATGGGAGACCAGAATGATCGTGGCGTTTTTGGACTCGTGATAGGCCCGGATATTGGCCAGAATGGCATCCCGGCCCACGGGATCCAGGCCGGCGGTGGGCTCATCCAGAATGAGCACCTCCGGCTCCATGGCGATGACACCGGCGATGGCCACCCGGCGCTTCTGGCCGCCGGAGAGCTCAAAGGGAGATTTTTGCAGGTGCCGCTCCTGGAGGCCCACAAACCGGGCCGCCTGGTGTACCCGGCGGTCAATCTCCTCCTCTGAGAGCTTCATATTCCTGGGGCCGAAGGCGATATCCTGATAGACCGTCTCCTCAAAGAGCTGGTACTCCGGGTACTGGAAGACCAGACCCACATGGAATTTCGCCTCCCGGACGGTGGCCTTGCTCTCCCAGATGTCCTTGCCGTGGAGCAGAACCTGGCCGGAGGTGGGCTTGTTCAGGCCGTTCAGGTGCTGGATCAGGGTGGATTTGCCCGACCCGGTGTGGCCGATAATGCCGATATATTCCCCCGGATAGGCGGCAAAATTGACGTCTGTCAGCGCCTGATGCTCAAAAGGGGTGCCCTGACTGTAGATACAGTTCAGGTTTTTCGTTTCAAGGATGGGTTCCAAATTCTCTCCCTCGCTTTTCCGGTACCGCTCTCTGTCAAAAAGATGCAGTCCTGACAGTGCAGGTTGGTTTGATTCCTTTCAGGCCAGGGCCTTGCAGATCGCCTGGGCGCATTCCTCCACAGAGAGGGCGTCCAGGGGCACATCCACCCCGGCCTGGCGCAGCTCATAGAGCAGGCCCACCGTCTCCGGGACGGTGAGTCCCACCTGGGTGAGCTTCTCCACCTCCTGGAACACCTCTTTGGGCGCTCCGTCAGCGATCACCTTGCCGTGATCCATGACCACAAGCCGGTCTGCCCGGGCGGCCTCGTCCATATGGTGGGTGATGAGCACCACGGTGATGCCCTTCTCCCGGTTCAGCTTGAGGATGGTGTTGATCACGTCCTCCCGGCCGATGGGGTCCAGCATGGCGGTGGGCTCGTCCAGGACGATGCACCGGGGCTCCATGGCGATGACGCCGGCGATGGCGATCCGCTGCTTCTGGCCGCCGGAGAGGAGATGGGGGGCGTGCTTGGCATATCTGGTCATGCCCACCAGCTTGAGGGCCCGGTGCACCCGCCGCCGGATCTGGGCGGGGGGCACGCCCAGGTTCTCCGGGGCAAAGGCCACGTCCTCCTCCACCACGTTGGCGACAATCTGGTTGTCCGGGTTCTGGAACACCATGCCCACGGTGCGGCGGATGTCCATCAGCAGGTCGTCGTCTGCGGTATCCATGCCGTCCACATAGACCTTGCCGCCGCTGGGCAGGTAAATGCCGTTCATATGCTTGGCCAGGGTGGATTTGCCCGAGCCGTTGTGGCCCAGAATGGCCACAAAGCTGCCCTGACGGATATTCAGATCCACGCCATCCAGCACCAGCGGGGTAGCCTCCCCGGCGTCGGGATAGCGGAAGGTGACCTCTTGTGTCTCAATAATGTTCTGGCTCATTCTCTTTCTCCTCCCTGGGCCATCCAGCGCCCGGTAGAGCCACAGGGCAGCACCAGCCCGCTGGCAGTGACCGGCAGGCCCAGCTCTCCGCACTCGGTATGGCCTCCGTACCGGCGGGTCACAAGGGTATCCAGCAAATAGCCCAGCACCGACGGGGCCAGGCCGGTAGTATAGGAATTGATCAGGAAAAACAGAGGCCGATCGCTGAGCACCTGCACCACCAGCTCCAGGAAGGGATACAGGTTCTCCTCCAGCTTCCACACCTCACCGGAGGGGCCCCGGCCATAGGAGGGCGGGTCCATAATGACGGCGTCGTACCGGCGGCCCCGGCGGATCTCCCGCTCCACAAATTTGCCGCAGTCGTCCACAATCCAGCGGATAGGTGCCTGCTCCAGGCCGGAGAGCTTGGCGTTCTCCCTGCCCCAGGCCACCATACCCCGGGCGGCGTCCACGTGGCAGACCTGTGCCCCGGCGGCGGCGCAGGCTACGGTGGCGCCCCCGGTATAACCGAACAGGTTGAGCACGCTCACCGGCCGGCCGGCCCCGCGGATCTGCTCCTGGGCAAAGTCCCAGTTGGCCGCCTGCTCCGGAAAGAGGCCGGTGTGCTTGAAATTCATGGCGCCGATCTGGAAGGTCAGGTCGCCGTAGTGAATCTGCCAGTGCTCCGGCAGCTTCCCCTTCTCCCAGTGGCCCCCTCCCGTCTTGGAGCGGTAATAGCGGCCGTCCGGGTGCTTCCATTCCCGGCGGGTGCGGGGGGTATTCCAGATGGCCTGGGGATCCGGGCGCACCAAAATCGTCTTGCCCCAGCGCTCCAGCTTCTCTCCCCCGCCGCAGTCGATCAGCTCATAGTCTTTCCAGCGATTTGCAATCCACATGACACACTTCTCCATACCGGACTGTATTTTTCGGTCAATCGGTTTATTTTATCATTCCAAAAGGAGAGCGTCAATGTAGGAAGTATGAATTCTGCATTTTCCGCAGAAAAAGCAGGAGAAAATGCTATCCCTCCCGTGTATTTGCCGGAAGGTCTCCGGATAGGGCGGCAGGCAGGCTGCCCAGCAGCCCCCCCAGCACATTGTGGATCACATCGTCCGTCTCAGCAATGCCCAGAGAAAAAACTCCCTGGAGAATTTCCACCCCGGCACTGAGCAGAAAACTGAGGCCCAGGGCCAGCAGCGCCGTTTTCCTCCGCCAGTCCCGGGGAGCAATCTCTCCCAGCAGCAGGCCCCCGGGGAGAAAGAGCAGCACATTCATCAGGTTGGAGCGGAGCAGCTCCCGGTTTCCGTCCGGCGCAAAGGCCGCCCGGTAGGACCAGAAGGGGGTGAGCATCACCTCTCCTCCGCCCTCGCTCCGGTCAAGCAGTGTGACATAAAGGACAGCCAGCACCCAGAGCAGGAGCAGCGCAAAGGCAGTCAACCGCCACAGCCAAGGCTTTCCGGCCCGGCGCCAGAGCGGTTCGCGCAGTTGATGCCAGAGAAGAAGTAGCAGCAGAGCAAGAGCGCTGATCCGATAAAGCGGCTGCACATAGATGAACTGGAACAGATCGCCCATACTGGCCTCCTGTCTAAAAAAGTGCCGCCGGAGAAGCATCTCCGGCGGCCAGTGTGTCAAAGATGTTTACTTTTTGGCCGCAGACTTTTTCGCCTTGCGCACCCGGCCCTCTTTCAGCACCACGGCGGTACGGGCGGGGAGATAGAGCTCCACAAACAGCTTGCCGTCAAACTCCTTGACGGGGTAGGTCATGTGCTCAATCAGATTCTGTCCGCCGTACTTCTCGTCGTCGGAGGACAGGGCCACAGTGTAGTCCGCGTTGGCGGGCACCGGCACCAGCACGTTGGTGAAGGACTGTGTGGGATTAAAGTTGAAGGCAAAGAGCAGGCCCTTGCGGTAGAATACGATCACCTTGTCGTTCTCCCGGAGCACCTCCAGGTCGGGCATCCGCTGCTGGAAGATGTCGCGGCGCTTGGTGAGGGCCACCATATCGTGGTCGAAATCGCCCAGCCACTGATACTTCAGGAAGCCGTTGTCCCGCAGGCTCCACTGACGGCGGCAGTAGTGGAAGCTCCAGCCATTGCCCTCCCGGGGGAAGTCGATCCACTCAGGATGGCCGAACTCGTTGCCCATGAAGTTCAGATAGGCCTCGCCGCCGCCGGCCAGAGTGAACAGGCGGATCATCTTGTGCAGGGCGATGGCCCGGTCGATGGTGGGGTTGTGGCAGGCCTTGTCCATGTCGGTGTACATGGCGGCGTCGGCTAGACGGAAGATCATCGTCTTGTCGCCCACCAAAGCCTGGTCATGGCTCTCCACATAGGCCACAGTGTCCTCGCCGGGACGGCGCAGGCACATGCTGCTCCACATGCTCTGGAGATCCCAGAACTCGTCCTTCTTCTCCTTTACCGTCTTGACCCACATATCCGGCAGGCCCATGCCCAGACGGTAGTCAAAGCCGATGCCGCCGTCCTGGATGGGCAGGCACATGCCGGGCATGCCGGACATATCCTCGGCGATGGTGATGGCGTTGGGGTTGACCTGGCGGATCAGCTCGTTGGCCAGCTGGAGATAGGTGATCGCCTCCACATGGGTATTCAGAGAGAAATACTTGTGATTATCGTCAAAGTTGGAACCCAAGCCATGGTCGTGGTAGAGCATGGAGGTGACGCCGTCGAACCGGAAGCCGTCAAAATGATACTCGGTCATCCAGAACTTCAGGTTGGACAGCAGGAAGTGGATCACCTCGTCCTTGCCGTAGTTGAAGCACTTGGTGCCCCAGGCGGGGTGGTCGCCCTTGGGACCGTCGTGGAAGAACTGCCAGGTGGTGCCGTCGAACATATTGATGCCCTCGGCGGTATTCTTGACGGCGTGGGAGTGCACCACGTCCAGCAGCACCCGCAGCCCCATCTTGTGGGCCTTGTTCACCAGATACTTCAGATCCTCGGGCTTGCCAAACCAGCTGGAAGCAGCATAGAAGTTGGAGACCTGATAACCGAAGCTGCCATAGTAGGGATGCTCCATAATGGCCATGAGCTGGATGGTGTTGTAGCCGGCCTTTTTGATCCGGGGCAGGATATTCTTGGCAAATTCCCGATAACTGCCAACCTTGCCTTCCTCCTGGGCCATACCCACATGGGCCTCATAGATGTACAGGGGACCGGAGGGCTGGAAGTCCTGATCCGTCCAGTCAAAGGTCTTGCGCTCGTCCACAACCTCGGCGCACCACTGGAGGGTATCCTTGTCCTGCACCACCCGGCGGGCATACAGAGGGATGTGCTCGGTGCGCTGCATGTTGGCGTCCACAACCGTCTTCACCTTGCAGCCGTCCCAGAGGGCGTCCTCCCCCTCCAGCTCCAGCACCCAGTCACCGTTCTGCATACGGCGCATGGGGTGATCGGTCAGGTTCCAATTGTTGAAGTCGCCCATCAGATAGAGCTGATAGGCATTGGGCGCCCACTCCCGGTAGACCCAGCCGGTCTCGGTACGGTGGATACCATAGTAATTATATGCGTTTGCAAAATCGTTCAGCGTGCCGCCCTTAGCCAGAAGACGGCCCTTGGTGCCGTGATAGCAAGCCATGCGCAGATCAATGTCTCCCTCAAAGGGCTTGAGCTGGGGATTCAGTTCGAGAATTCGATACACAGTGTTTCCTCCTTCGTATCACTGTAACGTATGCCGGAGCTGTCGCTTCTCCGGAAACCGCGGGAAGAAAAGGCGTAAGGTACACTTTCCCTTCTAGCTAATGATTATACACCAGAATCCAGCCAATTCCTATAGTAAAAATGGCGAATTGTCCTGTCGATTTTTGGCCTCTGTTAGCAGTATAGACTTAATTTTCTTCTGTTTTCGTTTCCCAATTTGAATTTATCCTTTATATTGCGAAAGAAAAGCCGTCAAAATGACTATTGGATAATTTTGCTTTTTCTATGACACAATCTTTTGATTTTCTCCATGAAAGCAGCTTTTTCGTCATAACGACGGTTTTATGCCGTCATCTTTGTGCAGTCTTCCCGCCGCAGTTATGATATACTTATGTAAATCATTTTTATATAGAACAGGAATATGCCCTAACACAGGCCCTATCAGAGCGGAGGAATCTCAGATGCAGCTGCCCCACATTGGCTACCGCAATATGAAAACCGCCATCGCAGCCTCCCTTTGCGCCCTTCTGTATGCCCTGATCGACCGGAACCCCACCTTTGCCTGTATCGGCGCCATTTTCGGCATGGGCACTGACATGGAGCACTCCAAGCAGCTGGGCGCCAACCGGGTTCTGGGTACGGTCATCGGAGGCGTGTTGGGGATTCTGTCCTATGCCGCCTACCTGCTCATGGATCCGGCCGGAGAGCATTCGCTGCTGCTGGTTCCCCTGCTCTATATTGGCGTTGTCGTCCTCATTCTGCTCAGCCAGCACATCTTACCGGGCGCCGTCCAGCCGGGCGGCGTGGTGCTCTGCATTGTTTTGTTCAACACCACACCGGACTCCTATGTGCTCTACGCCCTCAACCGGATGCTGGATACCGCCATCGGCGTGTGCATGGCACTTTTCATCAACCGCACCCTGACCCGCGAGCGGATGGATGCGGTGAAATACGGTGTGCTCCGGCTCTTCCGTCGGTAAGCCCTTCCCGCCGGCGCAGAAAAGTCCTCCGAAAAAAATGTCAAAAAGGTGTTGACAAACAGAGTCGGAGTCGCTATAATACTCATTGTTCGCACGGCGGCACGCAAACGGACAGCAAAAGTACATATGGGGGTATAGCTCAGCTGGGAGAGCGCTTGAATGGCATTCAAGAGGTCAGCGGTTCGATCCCGCTTATCTCCACCATTGAAGACCTGTAAGCCAAAAGCTTACAGGTCTTTTTCCGTATCAATACGGTTTTGGGGTATGCTTTTACGAGCGTCCCACTCTCTGATCAAAAGGAAGGATAACATGAAACGATTTCTCTGCTTTTTGACTGCCTGTTCTCTGCTTCTGCTCACCGCCTGCAGCCAGTCGCCTGCTCCGGAGGCGCAGCCTGCGCCCCAGACCGGCTCTGCCACAGCGGTGACCTTTACTGACGATCTGGGCCGGGAGGTGACGGTGGACCGTCCCCAGCGGGTGGCCTGCCTGATCGGCAGCTTCGCCGACATCTGGTATCTGGCCGGCGGCGTAGAGCAGATCGTCGCCACTGCCAACGACACCTGGACCTACTTTGACCTCCCGTTATCGGAGAACGTGGTCAATCTGGGCAGCAGCAAGGAGATGGATCTGGAGCAGCTGGTAGCCAGCGATCCGGATTTTGTGCTGGCCAGCTGCAACACTGAGCTCAACGTGGAGCTGGAGTCCACTTTCAATGAGATGGGATTAAACGCCGCCTACTTCTCCGTCAGTACCTTTGAGGAATATCTCCGTATGCTGGACATCTGCACCCAGATTACCGGCTGCACGGAGAATTACCAGGCCTACGGTCTGGACGTCCAGACCCAGGTGGAGCAGGCCATTGCCCGGGCAGACGGCTCCCGGCCCAGTGTGCTCTATATCCGGGCCAGCGGCAGCAGCTGCAAAGTGAAAAACAGTGAGGGCAGCGTTCTGGGCGAGATGCTGGCCGCTCTGGACTGCGTGAACATTGCCGATCAGGAGGAGAGCCTGCTGGAGCAGCTGAGCCTGGAGGCCATTCTGGCAGCGGATCCGGACTATATCTTTGTGGTGCTGCAGAGCTCCGACCCCTCTGAGGCGGAGGCGGTACTGGAGTCCACCCTGCTCAGCCAGCCGGCCTGGTCCACTCTGACCGCCGTGCAGGAAAACCGCTACTATGTGATGGATCCCACCCTGTACAACCTGAAACCGAACGAGAGATGGGGCGAGGCGTATGAAAAGCTGGCGGACATCCTGTATCCGGCCGAATAAAAAGATTTTCTGGCCGGTGCTCTGCGCCCTGACCCTGGGAGCCGGGCTACTCAGCCTGTGGGTAGGCTCCGTCTCCCTCTCCCCCGCTCAGGTGTTCGCTGCGCTGACCGGACAGGATACCAACTCTGTCGCCGCCCGGATTGTGCTCTATACCCGGCTGCCCCGCACCTTTGCCGCTCTGCTGGCCGGAGCTTCCCTGGCAGTCTCCGGCGGGGTGATTCAGACGGTGCTGAGCAACCCCCTGGCCTCTCCCGGCATCATCGGGGTCAACTCCGGCGCGGGATTGGCAGTGGCCCTGGTCTGTGCTATCGCGCCTCTGGCCCAAGCGTGGACGCCGCTGGTGGCCTTTCTGGGTGCTCTGGCGGGCATTCTGTTGGTGCTGGGTCTGGCGGAGCGCACCGGCGCCTCCCGCATTACAGTGGTGCTGGCAGGCGTGGCGGTCTCCAATCTGTTCAGCGCCGGGATTGACGCCGTGGTCACCCTGGTGCCCGATGCCCTGAACGGAGTCTCAGATTTCCGCATCGGCGGCTTTTCCGGAGTCACCATGGCCCAGCTGGCTCCGGCGGCGGGGCTGATTCTGGTCAGCCTGGCGTTGGTACTCTCCCTCACCCAGCAGCTGGACATTCTGGCCCTGGGCAGCGACACCGCCCAGAGTCTGGGACTCTCCGTTCGGCCGGTGCGGTTTCTGCTTCTGATGCTGGCGGCGGCGCTGGCAGGGGCGGCGGTCAGTTTTTCCGGGCTGGTCAGCTTTGTGGGGCTGATTGTCCCCCACACTATGCGCCGGCTGGTGGGCGAGGACAGCCTGCCCCTGCTGCTCTCCTCTGCCCTGGGTGGGTCCTTCTTTGTCACCCTCTGCGACCTGCTGGCCCGGGTGCTCTTCGCCCCCTATGAGCTGCCGGTAGGCATCATTCTGGCCTTTGCAGGGGCCCCCTTCTTTTTGTGGCTGCTGTTCCGGCAGCGGGGAGGCAGGCTATGATTCAGATCAGACAGCTCTCCGCCGGCTATTCCGGTGTTCCTGTAGTACAGGAGGTATCGCTGGACTTCCTGCCCGGACAGGTACTCGTCCTGCTGGGACCCAACGGCTGCGGAAAATCCACATTACTCAAGGCCTCCCTGGGCCTTTTGCCCCCTATGGGGGGACAGGTGCTCTATGACGGCGTTGAGATAACCCAGCTCAGCCGCAAAGAGATTGCCCGAAAGGCGGCTTTCCTCACCCAAAGCCGCAACACGCCCTCTATTCAGGCCCTGCGGATGGTACTCCACGGGCGTTTCCCCTACCTCTCTTATCCCCGCCGCTACGGGAAGCAGGACTATGCCATCGCCCGGTCGGCTCTGGAGGCCACCGGCAGTCTCTGCCACGAGAACACCAATGTCAGCGCCCTCAGCGGCGGACAGCGCCAGGGAGTCTATCTGGCCATGGCCCTGGCCCAGGACACGGAGACAATCTTTATGGACGAGCCCACCACCTATCTGGACATCGGCCGTCAATTGCAGACCATGGAGACTGCACGCTCCCTGGCCCTGCAGGGCAAGGCGGTGGTGCTGGTGCTCCACGACCTAGCTCTGGCCCTGCGGGGGGCGGACCGGGTGGCGGTTCTCGCAGACGGACGCCTGTGCTGCTGCGACACACCGGAGGCGGTCTATCAGAACGGCATTCTGAATCAGGTGTTTGGCGTCTCTGTCCATCGGATGGATACCCCCCACGGCCCCCAGTATTACTGTACCGCCAAAGAGGAGGCGTAGATCATGCCCCATTTTCCCCTGTTTGTCGACCTGACCGGCCAGCCCATTCTGGTGGTGGGGGGCGGCGCCGTCGCCCTGCGCAAGCTGCAAAAGCTGGCCCCCTATGGGGGCAGCCCCACGGTGGTGGCCCCCGAGATTCTGCCGGAGATCGCCATCCTTCCCGGGGTCACCCTGCGCCGCCGCACATTTCGGGTCTGGGATCTGCTCCCCCGCCCTGCCCTGGTGATCGCCGCCACCGATGATCTGGCGGTCAATCACAGGATCTCCGTGCTTTGCCAAAAGAGGCACATTCCGGTCAACGCGGCGGACGACCCGGAACACTGCTCCTTCCTCTTCCCCGCTCTGGTGCAGCAGGGCCGGTTCTCCGCCGGCATCTCCACCGGCGGGGCCAGCCCCACGGCGGCGGCCTGCTTCAAGACGCAGCTCCAGTCCCTCCTGCCGGAGCGGCTGGATGAGATCCTGGACTGGCTGGACGCCCAGCGCCCGGCAGTCAAGGCGGCCATAGACGACCAGTCCAAGCGGGCCGCTGTCCTTCGCCGGATGTGTTTCGCCTGTCTGGAAAAAGGGGCTCCTCTGACCGAGGCGGAGGCCGCCCGCTGCCTTTCCGGGGAGAACCTCCCCGCGGGCAGTGTGGCCCTGGTGGGAGCCGGCTGCGGCAAGGCAGACCTGATCACCCTCCGGGGGCTACGGCTGCTCCAGCAATGTCAGGCGGTGGTGTATGACGATCTGATCGACCCGGTGCTGCTGGACGCTGTGCCGGAATCCGCACGAAAAATTTACATGGGAAAGCGCTCCGGCGCCCACTCCGCCCCCCAGGAGGAGATCAACCGGACGCTGATCGATCTGGCCCGGGAGGGCCTGCAGGTGGTGCGGCTCAAGGGGGGCGACCCCTACCTCTTCGGCCGGGGCGGGGAGGAGATGCTGGCCCTTCAAGAGGCTGGAATCCCCTGTCAGGAGGTGCCGGGGGTTCCCTCGGCCATCGGCATTCCGGCGGAGTACGGGATCCCCGTGACCCACCGGGGCGTGAGCCAGGGGCTGCACATTGTCACCGCCCAC
The DNA here is from genome assembly GCA_051866815.1 of Candidatus Onthomonas sp. Classification (GTDB taxonomy): domain Bacteria; phylum Bacillota; class Clostridia; order Oscillospirales; family Oscillospiraceae; genus Onthomonas. Next base: position 63,385 of record JBJDXS010000066.1, read on the forward strand.
ACCGCAGGCACCCCGGACGGTCTGCCTGCGGACTTTGACGAACTGGCAAAGCTCTCCGGCACCCTGGTCTTTCTCATGGGGCTGCAGCAGCTCCCCCGCATCGTCTCCCGGCTGATGGCCGCCGGAAAGCCCGGAGACACTCCGGCGGCAGTGCTCTCCGGCGGCAATGCGCCCCGTCCCGCCCAGGTGCGGGCGACACTGTCTGAACTGGTTGAGGTAGCCAGTGCCGTAAAGGTGACGGCTCCTGCCATTATTCTGGTGGGTGAGGTGGCGGCGCTGGAGCTGCGTGAACCGTAAGCGGGCAGCGGCGGCCCTTACGCCGCCGCTGCAAACAAATTGGCCTCCCTGATGCGATAACTGCGTATCAGGGAGGCCGTTTTTTCATTTTTCTGACAGTTTTTCAGACATACTGCTGGGTAATCACATCCACCATGCCCCGGGTGGTCAGCCGCAGGGCGGGAATCACCGGCAGGGACATAAAGCTGAGGGTCATGAAGGGATCGATGCCCTGGTTGACTCCCAGAGAGAAGGCCGCCGCCTTGGCGTTTTCCAGTGCGTCATTCACGTTCTCCAGGGTGTCCTCGCTCATAATGCCGCCGATGGAGAGCTCCAGCTTGCCCACCGTCTCGCCGTGATGAACCACCACAATGCCGCCGTGATTGCGGACAATCCGGTTCACCGCGTCGGCCATCTCACCCTCGTCGGTACCCACCACGATGATATTGTGGGAGTCGTGGGCCACACTGGTGGCCACGGCGCCGGACTTCAGGCCGTAGCCCTGGATATAGCCCAGGCCGATGTGGCCGGTACCCTTGTGCCGCTCCACCACTGCGATTTTCAGAATGTCCTGCGCCACGTCGATATGGTCGGCATAGCCCTTGTTCTGGGAGACGATCTCCCCGGGAACCATGCCGATCAGGCCCAGAGGCCGGTCAGAGGCGAAGTCAGCGGCAGTCAGGGGCTGGACATGGAAGGTGTCATGCACCCGCTCCGCCAGACGGGACTCCACCACCGGCGCCTGGAACTCAGCCAGCCTGCCCTGATCGAACATCAGCGCGCCTTTCCGGTAGACCTGCTCAATCTCAAAGGTCTCCAGGCTGTCCACCACCACGAGGTCAGCCAGATAGCCGGGGGCGATGGCCCCCCGATCCTCCAGACCGAAGTACCGGGCGGCGTTGAGGCTGGCCGCCTTCACCGCCAGGATGGGGTCCACACCGGCGGAGACCGCCTTGCGCAGGATATAGTCGATGTCACCCTTCTCCAGCAGGTCGCTGGGGTGCTTGTCGTCGGTGCAAAACATGCAGCGGTCGGCGTACTGGGCCGTCAGCAGAGGCAGCAGAGCCTCCAGATTTCTGGCCGCCGTGCCCTCCCGGATCATAATGAACTGGCCCCGCTCCAGCTTGGCCAGAGCATCCTCAAATGCATAGCACTCATGGTCAGAGCGGACGCCGGAGGCGGCATAGGCGTTCAGCTCCTGCTCCGGGAGGCCGGGGGCGTGGCCGTCGATCCGCTTGCCGTGGTTCTGGGCCGCCGCCAGCTTGGATACTGTGGCTGCATCCCCTGCCAGCACACCGGGATAGTTCATCATCTCTGCCAGGCCCTGCACCCGGGGATGGGCGTAGAAGGGGTCAATGTCCTCATAGCCCAGGACGGCCCCGCTCTCGTCCATGGGGGTGGCCGGGACGCAGGAGGGGAGCATAAAGCGCACGTCCACCGGCAGGCCCTCGGTGGCCTGGAGCATGTATTCGATGCCGTCCGTCCCCATGACATTGGCGATCTCGTGGGGGTCGGTGACCACCGTGGTAGTGCCATGAGGCAGAACTGCCTTGGCAAGCTCTACCGGGGCCACGAGAGCGCTCTCCAGGTGGATATGGGCGTCAATCAGGCCGGGGAGCACCAGCTTGCCGGACACATCCACCTCCACCTCGCCGCTGTAGCTGCCCACACCCGCAATCATGCCGTCTGAAACGGCGATATCGCCATGGCAGATGGCGTTGCTGAACACGTTGACATAGGCGGCGTTTTTCAGCACCAGCTCCGCCGGCCGGCGGCCGGCGGCCACCTCGATGAGCCTCAGCTTGCGCTCCAGACTGTGTTTCAGCGCCTCATTGCCGATCTGTTTCATACCCTTTCACCTCATACTGCTGTGCCGAAGTACCCGGGCACAGTCTTTTTCTGTCTTCAAAGATACTCCCCTCCTGCCGCTTCTGTCAAGCGGTATCTGTCAGGCAGTTTACAGAAACTGTCCCAGAAAGCTCTCCTTTTCGACAGAAAAGCTGCCCATACAGCCATCACAGAGCCATACAGGCAGCTTTTTGAATCAGTTACGGAGTCAGGGGCAGAACCTCCTCCGGCAGAACCGTCAGCCAGCCGGGGCAGTCCGCCGCCCCCTTACCCTGCTCCCACCAGAGGGGCTGACCCTCCGGATTCCGGGGAGGCGCCGCTTGGCTCCGGCAGCGGAAGGGGGTCTCCGTCCGGCTGCGGAGCAGGACGGGAATCCGGTTCTCCCCCGGCTCTGACGCCGGAGTCAGGGCCTGGGCGCGGATACCCAGGGCAGCGGCGTCCTCCGGCACCGGCCAGGCGGTGGTCAGGGTCACGTCCCAGTCGGTGAGCAGCAGATGGTGTTCGTCCACCCTCCGTGCGGGCAGGATATTCTCACAGCCCACCAGCCGGGCCACCGGAACGGAACCGGGATTGCGGAAGACCTGATCCCGGTCTCCTGCCGTGAGCAGCCGTCCCCGCTCCATGACGGCCAGAAAGTCGCAGAAGCGGTACAGCTCCTCCAGGCTGTGGGAGACCATGATCACCTGTCCAGGATAGTCGGAGAGAAATTCCAGCAGCTCGGTCTGCACCGCCTCCCGGAGGGCCAGATCCAGAGCGGAAAAGGGCTCGTCCAGCAGAATCGTCTCCGGCTGGGCCGCCATCATTCGGGCCAGGGCGGTACGCTGCTGCTGGCCGCCGGAGATCTGGCCGGGACGCCGGTTTTCCAGACCTTCCAGCCGGAAGCGGCGGATCAGCCCATCTACCTGTGCCTGGCGCTCCCGTTTCGGACAGCGGAGGCCGGCTGCGATATTCTGTGCCACTGTCATGGCGGGGAACAGGGCGTAATTCTGAAAAAGGTACCCCACCCGCCGCTCTCTGGGGGGGAGGGAAATCCTCTTTTCGCTGTCGTAGAGCACCCGGCCGTCCACCTGGATGCGGCCCCGGTCGGAGGACACCACGCCGGCCAGCATTTTCAGCGTCATGCTCTTGCCGCAGCCGGAGGAACCCAGAATGCCCATGCGCCGGCTGTCACCGGTGAGGGACAATTGGAGAGGAAAGCCCGCCAACTGCTTTTCCAAGTTCAATTCCAGCGCCATATTACCACCGCTCCCCTTCTCCCATCACCTTGCCGGAGATCAGATTCATGGCGGCGATGAGCACAAAGGCGATGAGAAACACCACTGCCACCCAGATGCCGGCGGTGAGATAGTCTCCGTTCTGAAGCACCATGGCAATCTTCTGGGAGATGGTGCCTGTCTTGCCGGCGATATTGCCCGCCAACATGGAGGTAGCCCCGTACTCTCCCAGGGCCCGGGCGAAGGTCAGAATGGTACCCGAGGCCACGCCAGGGCCGGCGGTGGGCAGCACCACCCGCCAGAAGAGCTGTACCTCCCCCATGCCCAAGGTGCGGGCGGCGTAGATCAGGTTGATGTCCACCTGTTCAAAAGCCGCCCGGGCATTGCGGTACATCAGAGGGAATGCAATGACGGTGGCGGCGATGACGCAGCCCAGCCAGGTCTGCACCACCTTAATACCCAGTTCCTGGTACAGGAAGCTGCCGAAGGGCCGCCGGAGGGAGAAGATCAGCAGCAGAAAGAAGCCCGCCACCGTGGGGGGCAGCACCATGGGCAGCGTCAGCAGCCCGTCCAGCACCGCCTTCCATTTCGGGCCTGCGGACATGACCCGCCGGGCCGCCCACAGGCCCAGAAAGAAGCTGAGCACAGTGGCGGCCAGGGCGGTTTTCAATGTAATCCAGAGAGGAGACCAGTCCAGCCCGGCCAGACAGTCGACGACCGCCTTCATCTCAGCGGTTATCCAGGAACATATAGGTCTCAAAGACCTCCATGGCCTCGTCGGTCTGCAGGAAGGCCAGGAAGTCGGCGGCAGCGGCGGTCTGCACATCGTCCGCCTCCGGATTCACCACCTGAGCCACAGGATAGATGATGGCGCCGGTGAGGTCAGCGGAGATATGCTCCAGAATGTCCACCCGGTCAATGTCAGAGTAGGCGTCGGAGTAATAGACGGTGCCCACCTCGTTGGAACCCTCGGCCACTGCCTGGAGCACCTTGGAGACGTTGGAGCACTCGTTGATCTCCAGGCCGCCCAGAGCCTCAGAGACCGCCTCGGTGGTAATTTCAGAGGAGGTCGCCTCGGCATCCAGCACGCCCATAGCCTGCAGGGCCTTGCGGGTATAGTTGCCGGCAGGGACAGAGCCGTCAGCCAGGGCCATAGAAGCAGCCTCAGAGAGGTTCTCCAGGCCGGTGACAGCGGTGCCGGAGCCCTTCCAGGTGATCAGCACCACCTCGTTGCGGAGCAGGTCCACCCGGGTGCCCTCCACCTCCAGGCCGTCCTCCTCCAGCTGGTTGATCTGCTTGGCAGCGGCGGAGAAGAAGATGTCGCACTCATAGCCCTCCTCAATCTGGCTGAGCAGGGTGCCGGAGCTGTCAGCGTTGAGCGTGATCTTCACATTAGGATAACGCTCCCCATACATTTGCACCAGCTCTTCAAATGCGTTGTTCAGAGAGGCGGCAATGAATACCTGAATCTCCGTCTCCTCGGCGGCAGGGGCCTCCTCCTGGCTCTCCTCGGGCACTTCGGCCTCAGCTTCGGGCTCAGCCTCAGGCTCTGCAGTTTCAGCGTCCTGGGACTCCGTCTCTGCCGGGGTCTCTGCGGGCTGCTCACTCTGGGTGCTTCCGCCGCAGGCGACCAGGGACAGGGTCATCATCAGCGCCAGCAGCATGGCTAACAGCTTTTTCATATTCGTTTCCTCCATTCAATGTAGATCGGCGTATACCAGGCAAATGGGTATACGCTCGTATGTTATTTTACCATTTGACTTATCCCCTGTCTAATTGTAATATATCTGTAAACTTATAAAATCCATAGGTAAAACCAATAGGAGATTTTGTTATGACACTGCGTCACCTGCGCATCTTCTGCGCGGTTCTGGAACAGGGCAGTATGTCCGCCGCCGCCCAGAGTCTGTTTATGACCCAGCCCTCGGTGAGTCAGGCCATCCGGGAACTGGAACAGCATTACGGCTGCGTCCTTTTTGAGCGGATGGGCCGGCGCCTGGCAGTGACTCCCGCCGGAGATCGGCTCTATCCCCGGGCCCGGGCGCTGGTAGAGCAGTTTGAAGAGCTGGAGCAGGCCCAATCCCGGGAGGGGCAGCGGCAGCTGCTGCGCATCGGCGCCAACCTCACTGTGGGCAGCGCCCTGCTCCACGACTATCTGGCCCGGCTGGAGCAGCGCTGTCCCGGTGCAGAGATTCAGGTCTACGTCAGCCGCTCGGCAGATCTCATCCGGCGTCTGAATGAAAACCGGCTGGACATGGCCCTGACAGAGGCCCTGTCCGACCAGCCGGACTATTTCCAGATTCCTTTTTGCCAGGATCGGATTCTGGCCGCCGCTCATCCGGAGCATCCTGTCTTTCAATTGCAGTCGGTGACGCCGGAGGCGCTGGCTGCCCAGCGCCTGCTGTTGCGGGAGCGGGGCGCCGGCGTCCGGGAGCAGTTTCAGCGGCTGATGGAGGCCCGGGGCCTGGCCTGTAAGCCCTATTGGGAGTCGGTGTCCTCCACAGTGCTCATCCACGCTGCCCAGCGGAAAGAGGGAGTCGCCATTCTTCCCTATCAGCTGACCCGGGAGGCCCTGGAAGCCCATCCGGATCTGCTCCGGGAGGTGCCGGTGGCGGAGCTGGATTTTCATCGGCAATTGGTGCTGATCTGCCACCGGAAGAAATATATCTCCCGCATGATGTCCCTGCTGGCAGAGATCGTACTGGGAACACCCCTGGAAGCAGCGATTGAACAATTGTAGTTCTCCCTCGTCTTGCATCAGATGGCAGTTCTTGTTATAATGCTTCTGATATATCAATAGAAAGGAGCTTTTGTGTGCAACATACAGCGTTGAAGCGCAGGCTGCTGTCACTGTCCGTTTCCGGTCTTCTTTTGGTGGCGGCCCTGCTGATCTATGGATTTAATTACTCCACCAACGACGATCCAACCATTGTGGCAATTCTCAATGGCAGTTATAGCGGTACCCCGGACGGGCACGGAATCTTTGTCAAGTATCCCCTCTCCTGGGTCATCAAGACCCTGTACAGTCTGACCACCGCCGTTGCCTGGTATCCGGTGGTCATGATGCTGATTTACTGGCTGGCCATGGGGTTTTTGCTCTGTCAGCTCTATGCCCGTTTCCCAAAGCATCCTGTATTGGTCACCGCTCTCTTCGTGGCAGGTATGAGCCTTCTGTGGATCAGTCAGATCGTCCGCTTTACCTTCAGTACCTGCGGCGCCTTTGTGGCCTCTGCTGCCTCCCTCTCCTACGCGCTGATCCGGCGGGAGGAGGATCGGAAGGTGAGCAAACTGGGGCCTCTGCTGCTTCTGCTTTGCCTGTCCTACTGCATTCGGGATTATTTTGCCCTGGTCAGTCTGTTTTTCCTGGCCGTTGTGTGGCTGAGCAAATACTATGACCGGCTGCTGAAGGAGCCAAAATGCTGGCTGATTCCTGTTATGGGCTTTGCCGGCCTGGCCCTTTGTATCGGCTGCAATTCCCTCGCCTATTCCAGTCCGGAGTGGCAGGCGTTTCTGGCCTACAATGACCAGCGCTCCTATGTCCAGGATTACACCGGTGTGCCCGAATATGACGGAAACGAAGCGCTTTACGACTCCCTGGGCTACAGCAAGCGGGAGCGCAAGTGCATCCACGACTATCACTATATGCTGCTGGATGAGTTCAGTCCGGAGGTTTTCCAGCGCCTTTATGACTATGTCAAGGAGCAAGAGGTCACACCCACCCCGGTTCAGGCGCTGAAAAAGACACTCAAGACCACCGTCAAGCATTATCTTCTCTTTGACAGTGAAAAGGTTCGGCCGCTGCAGGCCGCCTCTCTCGCCGCTCCGGCGGCATTGCTGCTCACAGCGCTGTTTCTTTCCATCAAAGACAAGCGGCACTACTGGATCTTTCCGCTGATGGTGCTGGTGGGCTTGGGCTGTATGTGGCTCTACATCTGCTACAACGGACGGTATCCATCCCGCGTGGCCTTCTCTCTGCGGATCATCACCGTTCTGGCCAGTGTGGCCGGTTTTGCCATCCTTTTCACCCAGCGGCCGGTTCAGCCCGGTAAACGTTGGACGGAAGGTCTCGGCTACAAGGTGCTGATTGTACTGTCACTGGCTGCGGCGGTATTTGGCTTCTCCAGCGCCTGGGATGCGGTTGGACGGGCCTCTGCTCCGGAGCGAGCCGCCTATTACGTCTATGCAGACGAGCATCCGGAGGCGCTCTTCCTCCGGGACACAAAGCTCTCCTACAGCAATCATGAGGATTCCCCCAGCACTAACGAGATCTCTACCGGAGGTTGGCTGCACTACAGTCCTCTCTATGAGCAAAAGCTGGCGGATCTGGGCCTGACCGAGATCAGCCGCTCTACCCTGCTCGAGCCGAACGTCTATCTCATTGCCGCAGAGGACAAAGACGTCCGTACACTGTTGGGCGTTGAAAAAAAGACGCCGCTGGACTATGAGATTGTCGCGGAATTGGACGGCGTCTGTATCTACCAGTTTTTCTCCATCGGTTGACATTCCAATGCTCCGGATACCTGCAAGCGTATCCGGAGCATTGTTGTTAATCGACAAAGCTCCGGCTGTCCGGCGCAAGGCCAGACTGCCGGAGCAGTTTTATGGCGTTCAGCCCTCGGAAGAGGCGCCATGGAGCACCTTTTTCAGATAGTCAGCCATCAGGGAGATGGCCTCTTCCGCACCCTTGGAGCCGTAATAGGTAAAGCCGTGGGGCTCCTCCGGAAACTCATGGCACTCCACCGGCACGCCGGCCTGTTCCAGCATCTGGCTGTAGCGCAGGCCCTCACCGTGGAGCGAGTCGTGCCCTGCCAGAATAAATAGGCTGGGCGGCTGCTTCTGCAGCTCTTCTGCATTACTGCAGACCGGCGAGACCAGCGGGTCGCTGCGCTGTCCGGCAGTCACATAGCACAGGTCGTACTCCTCCGCTGTCTCCGGCTTGATGGCTCCCTTGGGACAGGGCTTTTCGTAGGGACTGGTGACCAGATCCAAAGGCGGAAAGTCCAGCACCTGGCACCGGAAGGAAAATTCCCCTCTTCTCCCCGCCAGGATGCTGGCGGCCGCCGCCAGATTGCCGCCGGCACTGTGTCCGCCGATGGCCATCCTGTTCGGGTCAACACCGTATTGCTCAGCATGCGCATGGATCTCTTTCACCACTGCGTAGATCTGATGCACCGCCGTGGGGAAGGGATTCTCCGGGGCCAGGGCATAATCGATAGAGATCACCTTGCAGTCCGCACCCTTGGCAAAGGCGGCGCACATCTTCCCGTCCGCGTCAGCGTTCATCAGAATGAAGCCGCCGCCGTGCATGTCAAAGAAAACCGGCTTGACAGCGGGATCGTCAAAGCCGTACCAGAGGGTTCTCACCGGGCCCGCCTCGGTATCCAGCAGAACCTCTTTGCCCCCTTGTTTATCCGCAATACCGGACAGCTTGTAGAGACAGTTCATCACACTGCGCTGCCGCCTGATGCGGGCAGTCACCTTTTCTTTTTTGCTTTTCGCCATTGCAAGACCCCTCCTTATTCCTTCTCCTGTCCGCTTTGGATACACCGCTTCAGCATATCCTCCAGCCATTGGGCGACGTTCTCCTCCGACTCTGCGCAACCTTCGGTGATCCACTTGGACAAAATGCCGATTGTCCCCTGCTTGCAGAATTCAAAGCAATAGGCCTGTTCCTGCCGCCCATTTGGGCTGTCCGCAGACGCTTCGATCACATATCGCTCTCTGACATATCCGGTGAGCTCCCGGGTGATTCTGGTCTCTGACAGGTAAGGCAGATAAATGCGGTAGAGCTGCTCATGCTCCTTGATGCACCTCAGAATCCGCAGCATGGTGTCTCTGCTGGCCAGTACGCCCGCGTTGTCTCCCGCAGGAAGTACCTCTGAGGTCACCTTTTGAAAGAAGTCGCTCTCCAGCGCAGCCACCACATCATAGAGGTCTGCAAAGTGGGCGTAAAAGGTTGTACGGTTGACCCCCGCTTTTTTGCAAAGCTCTATGACCGAAATTTTCCGGCAAGGCTTCTGCTGGGCCAGTTCCAGAAAGGCCTGCTTGATCGCCGTCACTGAGGCGGCGCTTTTCGCGTTGTGCGGTGTATTCATTGTTCCCCCATCCAAACTGCCCCTGCCTGTTCACTGTCTAATTGTTTGATCATGATTATAACAACAGTTGTTGGGATATTCAACCGACAGTTCGGCGCAAACTGTATCAAATGCCCTCCGGCACAGCGCTGACTGCACCGGAGGGCATTTCCGTATCCCGTTTTAATTTATACCACCCGCAGGGGACAGTCCTCCCCGGCAAAAAACTGCCGGGCTGCCTCCAGGGAGTTTTTCACCATGTCGTCCGCCACCGTGTCTGTCCAGAAGGCCAGATGGGGGGTCATAATCACATTGGGCATGGCGTTGAGAATGGCCAGATCGTGATTGCCCAGCACCTTGTTCCTGTGATCCAGATAATAGACCGCCCGATCCCCCTCGAAGACGTCCAGGGCGGCGCCCGCCAGATGGCCGGACTCCAGGGCTTCGATCAGCGCCGCCGTCTCAATCAGGTCTCCCCGGGCGGTGTTGACTACATAGGAACCCTGTTTCATCCTGCCGATGGCCGCCCTGTCTAGGAAATGATAGGTCTCCGGGTTGGAGGACAGGTGGAGGGAGATCAGGTCGCTCTCCCGGAGCAGGGTGTCCAGATCCACATCGGTGACGATGCCTTCCAGCTCCGGCTTGGGACGGCGGCTCCAGGCCAGAATCCGGCAGCCGAATGCGCTGAGCCGTCTTGCGGTGACTGCGCCGATGTTGCCGGTGCCGACGATGCCCACCGTCATGGTGTGCAGTTCTCTTCCCCGGAAGCACTCGTAGTTATAGTCCTGGCCCAGATTGCGCAGCAGCGCGGCCTTGGTCTGCCGGGTCACCATGAGCATGAGCATGACGGCATAGTCCGCCACGCTGGCGGCGGAGTAGGTGTTTCGGGTCACCGCCAGGCCGCAGGCTTTGGCATAGGCCAGGTCGATATTGTCCACCCCGATGGCCCGGGAGGAGAGCAGCTTGACGCCGCCGGCCAGGTAATCGTCAATCATGGCCGGCGTGACGCCCCGGGCGGCTGCGATGGCGATGCAATCAAAGCCCCGGGCAAGGGCGGTATTCTCCGGCAGCGGCCGCTCGGGGCAGCAGGTCACCTCGAAGCCATAGTCGGCGGCAAAGCGGGCGTACCGCTCCACCTCCTCCTGGCCGCAGGCATAGGCAAAGAGCTTTCTCATCACGGCTCAAGCCTCCAGCTTGGAGTAGACAACCTTGGAAGAGACACCCTCCAGACGGCCCACCTTTCCGGAGAGGGCGGAGATGGCGTCTCCGGGGGCGTCCAGCATGACGCTGATCAGGTTGACCCCCCGCTTGGGATAGGGCAATCCCATTCGTCCGATCACATATGGGCCGTACTGGTGAAGCAGCTCATTCAGGGCGGGCACGGAGTTCGGATTTTCTACGACAATGGCCAGCAGGGCCACACGGGTCTCTTGCATTTGGATCACCTCAACATCGTTTCACTCAGCGGGTCGGAAGGATTTCCAACCAGTAGCCGTCGGGGTCTGCAATAAAATAGACGCCCATGGCCGGGTTCTCAAAGCAGATACAGCCCATCTCCCGGTGCTTTGCGTGGGCTGCCTCAAAATCATCCACCCGGAAAGCCAGATGGAACTCGCACTCTCCCAGGTCATATTTCTGGGGGTGATCCCTCAGCCAGGTCAGCTCCAACTGGAAGTCGGACTGTTCACTGCCCATGTAGACGATGACAAAGGAGCCGTCCGCCGCCTCCTTGCGTCTGACCTCATGCAGCCCCAGAGCCTCCTGATAAAATGCCATGGATACAGCCAGGTCGGACACATTGTAGTTCTCATGAATCATCTGAAAGCGCATAAAACGCCCTCCTCTTTGGTATCAGTATGCCGTCTGCCGGCAAGCTGATTATACCAAAAAGGAGGGCGATGTGCAACGATTACCCATAGAGCAGACCGGTCATCCAATGCTCTCCGTAGAGCAGGAACCGACCGAAAAAGACCAACACCACTGTCGCCAGCGGCCCCACCGGCCACCCGAGCTGCTGCTCCGGTTTCCACCGGGAAAGGCGGGCAAAGCTCCGGAAGGCCAGCCAGCCCAGCGCCGTCCCCAGCGTGTTCACAAGGAGGTCGTCCACGTCAGTGGCCCGGAAATTACAGAGCTGGCTCAGCTCGATGAGCAGAGAAAAGGCCAGGCCGGAGAGAAGGATTGTGCCCGGACGGTTCAGCCGCTCCCACAGCAGCGGAAGCAGAAAGCCCAGGGGCATCCCCAGCAGCAGGTTGAGCGCATAGGCCAGGGGGCTGATTCCCTGGGAAAAGGGAATCAGGTTGACCTCTCCGCCTCCCAGGGAAATCCCGCAGCATAGGGCATCTTCCAAGGTTCCCGCCCCGGTGACCTGAAAAGCCAGGGCCAGGTACAGGCCGAAGAGCGCCATCCAGACCCAACGGGAGCCGTTGATCAGGGCTGTTCCTTGCCGCTCTTTGCACCGTCCTGCCAGCGCCAGGGCGGTCACCCAGGGCAGCAGGCTGCACCCCAGCTCATAGGCCATCAGCCCCGCCTCCCGGACATCCCCGATCAGGGCGGAACAGAAGAGGAAAAAAGCCAGGGCACAGAGCAGAATCAGACAGAGCAGCAGCATATCGTCTCCTTTCCAGGCTTTTTCACCCGATCTCGTTCAGAAAATCCGCCAGCGGGTCTGTCGCCGGCACAGTGCCGTCCGGAGTCTCCCCTTGCGCCGGAGCGGACGGGGCAGGGTGCTCCGGCAGCGTCGGCTTTGTCTCCGGCTGCGGCCCTTCCTGAGGCAGGGTGACGATAGCCTTGAACAGGTCGCCGTCCACTACCAGGTCAAAGCTGCCCTTCTGTGCAGTGGTCAGATTGCGGGCAATGGAGAGGCCCAGGCCGCTGCCCTCGGTGGAGCGGGCGCTGTCCCCCCGGACAAAACGCTTCATCAGCTCGTCGGCGGGGACGTTGAGGGGATCTGCTGAGATATTCTTCACCGTCACGGTGCAGGTTCCCTTCCCAGCTGTCACGTCCAGATAGACCCGGGTGCCGGGCATAGCGTATTTCGTGCAGTTGCCCAGCAGATTGTCCAGAATCCGCCACAGGTGCCGTCCGTCCGCCAGGACGGTACAGGGCTCCTTGGGCACAGAGATCACGGGGGTCAGCCCAGACTGCTCCAGCCGCTCCTCATATTCCGCCACAGCCTGATTGACCAGCTGGGACAGATCCAGCCGCTCCAGCTGGACGGCGATGGTGCCGCTGGCCGCCTTGGAGGCCTCCACCAGATCCTCGGTCAGGGTTTTCAGCCGCTGGCTCTTCCGGTCCAGCACATCGATATAGCCCCGGACTGTCTCGTCCTGAATGTCCGCCTTTTTCAGCAGGTCCACATAGTTGATAATAGAGGTCAGCGGCGTCTTGAGATCGTGGGAGACGTTGGTGATCAGCTCGGTCTTGAACCGCTGGCTCTTGACCTGCTCCTCCACCGCCTTGCTCAGTCCCTCGGAGAGGTTGCCCAGATCGGCGGCGTGCTCTCTCAGGTCGGGGAGCATATGGGCGGTGTCAATGGCGCAGTCCAGCTTGCCCTCGGTCATCTCCTTGACTGCCCTGCGCAGCTTCGCCCAGTCCACCGCCCACTTGCAGGCAAAGACAGCCAGGGGCAGAATGGGCAGCAGCAGGGCCAGGATAAATGCAAGCCACCAGTCCCACCGATAGATATCCATTGCAACACAGCTCAGCCAGATCAAATAGAGGAGCGCGTATCCGGCAAAGAAAGCAGCCACCTTCCAGTAGAGGGGCCACTGACCGGCCGCCGATTTCAGCCATTGCCACACTCTGCCCCATCTGGACTTGAGCCAGCGCAGCACCTGGCAGCAGAGACTGCGCTCTCTCAGAGTATGGGTCTTGATCTGGGCAGTCAGGATGCACCAGCCCACCAGGCAGGAAAGCGCCCCCACAAAGCCGCCTGTGCCAAAGGCAAAAATCAACTGCTGGAAATTGTAAATCAGAAATTCGGCCACGATAGCGATTGCCACCACGACTCCGAAGGCGCAGGCCAGCAGCACAAGCTCCACCGGTATGCGGTTGAGTCCCCGGAGGGCCAGCTCTCCCTCCCGGTTCCAGCCCCAAGCCCAGGTGAGCACGGCCAGCAGACCCAGAAACAGCAGCAGACTGACGCCGGTGAGGGCTGCCATGGGGCCAATCCAGCGGCTGCAGAAATCCCGGTTGACCTGGAAGGACTGATATCCTGCGAAATAGTCATCCTCCACCGGATAGGCGGTGTCCACCCAGGCGGTGAGCTCATAGCTCTCCAGACTGCCGTGATAGGCGAAATAGTAATATTGATTTGCCGTCGTTTCTTCCTCATATACCTCCGGCTCTTCCATGGGGCTGCTATAATCGTCGATAACCTCTTCGTCACCGTAGTCGGTATAGCCGTTGTCCATGGCCTGATCTGTCTGGGTAATCCCATCATCCCAGTACACATCGGCGCTGTTGAAGATGGCGGAGCCCTCATAGTAGTAGGCGGAGGCATAAGGGGTGCTGGCCCAGTCGTTGGGAGTGCCCCGCTCCAGCGTCCACTCACTGACCTTGTTCAGATCCAAATAGTAGGAGACCATCCGCCGGCAGCCCAGGTCATACCGCTCAAAGGAGTCCATATAGATGCTGTCCTCTGCCGTCTCTGTGCCGACGTTGGACGCCACCGACTTCCCCGTATCATCCGTGATCCGGTAGCGGAAGTTGGTGGCGGTTCTGTCCATCTCCTGGGTCAGCTTTTCCAGCTGATACTCTCCCGCAGGAGTGAGGCCGTCCTGATACAGGCTGAGAAAGAGCAGATCCTTCAGCTGTTCCACCTGATTATAAAAGATTCCGCTGTCGCTGACCGGATCATAGCTGTCCCGCCAGCTATATTGAGTGCCCAGACAGAATACAAGCCCGCCCGCCCCCGCACAGACGGCAGTCGCCATAACCAGGACCAGCAGAAAGGCCGCAGCCTTGACAAAGGCAGAGCCTCTCAATCTGCTCCGTTTATTCATGAAATCGCTCCTTTCCCGCCTGACGGCAGAGCAGCGGCGCCGCCCGGCCTGCTATTTTTCCATCTTGTAGCCCAGGCCCCAGACCACCTTGAGGTAGCGGGGATGGGCGGGGTCAATCTCGATCTTCTCCCGGAGGTGCCGGATATGTACCGCCACGGTATTCTCGCTGCCCAGCACCGGGTCGTTCCACACCTGCTCATAGATCTGGCCGGTGGAAAACACCTGGCCGGCGTTTTTCATCAACAGCCGGAGAATGCTGTACTCCAGGGGGGTCAGGCTCACCGGCTCTCCGTCCACCGTCACCCGCTTGGCCCCGTCGTCCAGGCAGATGGGGCCCACGGTGAGCAGATTGTCCTGCTCCTTCACCTGTCCCCCCAGCTGGGTGTAGCGGCGGAGGTGGGACTTCACCCGGGCCAGCACCTCCATGGGCTTGAAGGGCTTTGTGATGTAGTCGTCCGCACCCACGTTGAGGCCGTTGATCATATCCACGTCCTCGCTCTTGGCCGTCAGGAACAGGATGGGGACGTTGCTGGTCTCCCGGATCTTTTTGGTGGCGGCGATGCCGTCCATCTGGGGCATCATCACGTCCATCAGCACCAGATCCACCGCGTTGTCCCGGAGCACCTCCAGGGCCTCCCGGCCGTTATATGCCTTACAGACCTGGTAGCCGGAGGTGGTCAGGTAGATCTCCAGCGCGGCCACAATGTCCCTGTCGTCATCGACTACTAGAATACGGTTCATATGCCCTTCCTCTCTTTCTCTTGGAGATATCATACCGGCGGCAGTTTAAATCCGGCCGCCGGATTTTGTTAAGAATTTTTTAAGCCCTGGATTTTTACCCATAAAACAGGTTCAGCGCCCGCAAGCGGGCGCTGAACAGCGTATACGATTTCTGTATCCGATCTGATGCGCCCGGCTGGGCGGTAAACTGCTTATTTCACCTCGTGACCTTTGGCCTTGATGACGTTGACCACATGGTAGACATACTCCTGGCAGAGCTCCGGGGTCTCCGCCTCCACCATGACCCGCACCAGGGGCTCAGTGCCGGACTCCCGCACCAGAATGCGGCCGGAATTGCCCAGGGTCTTGGCCACATGGTCCACGGCGGCCTTGACGTCCGGATCCTCCTGGGCGGCGGTCTTGTCCTTGACCCTGACGTTGACCAGCAGCTGAGGATAGACGGTCATGGGCTCGCAGAGCTGACTCAGGGTGAGCCGCCGGGCCTGCATCACCTCCATGACCTTGATGGAAGTCAGAATACCGTCGCCGGTGGTGGCGTATTTGCTGAAGATGATATGGCCGGACTGCTCGCCGCCCAGACGGTTCCCGTGGTTCACCATATACTCATAGACATATTTATCGCCCACGGCGGTCTTGACATAGTCAATGCCCACCGCGTCCAGCGCCTTGTACAGGCCGAAGTTGGACATGACGGTGGTGACCACGGTATTGGTGACCAGCTTATCCCGATCCTTCATGTAGCGGGCATAAAGATACATGATCTCATCGCCGCTGACCGCCTTGCCGTTTTCGTCCACGGCCAGGCACCGGTCAGCGTCGCCGTCATAGGCAAAGCCCACATCCAGGTGATTTTCCACCACAAAGCGCTGGAGGGCCTCCAGGTGAGTGGAGCCGCAGTTCCGGTTGATATTGGTGCCGTCCGGTGTGTTGCCAATCACATAGACCTTGGCGCCCAGGGCCTCAAAGACCACCTTGGCGATTGACCAGGCGGAGCCGTTGGCGCAGTCCAGGCCCACCTTCTTGCCCCGGAAGGAGTGCACCGCCAGGGAGATCAGATAAGCGATATAGCGGTGGCGGCCGGCGTCATAGTCGAAGGCGGCGCCGATCTTGTCCCGGGTAGCCAGGGGAATCTCTGGGCCCTCGCCTTCCAGATAGGCCTCCACCTTGTCAATGGTCTCCTGATCCATCTTCTCGCCGTTCTGATTGATCAGCTTGATGCCGTTATCATAGAAGGGGTTATGGCTGGCGGAGATCATAATACCGCAGTCAAAGCTGTCCACCTTGGCGATATAGGCCACGCTGGGCGTGGTGGTCACCCGCAGTAGGTAGACGTCAGCGCCGGCGGCGGTAATGCCGGCAGACAGGGCGAACTCCAGCATATAGCTGGAGCGGCGGGTGTCCTTGCCGATGACAATACGGGCTCGCTGTCCGTCCACCGGATTCTGATTATAGTACCACCCAAGGAAAAATCCCACTTTGTAGGCGTGATCAGAGGTCAGAGTGACATTGGCCTCTCCGCGGAAGCCGTCCGTTCCAAAATACTTTCCCATCAGTCTTATCGTCCCTTTCCGTTTCTGTATCCTATATTCCAACTTTTGGAAAAAACCATCGTTCTTTACATGTCTTTCGTCCCGGAATCGGCAGGGCGCCAGTCCGCACCTGCTCTGTCCTGTTCCAGAGCGTCAGCAATTCTCCGGGCTGCCCGGCCATCTCCGTAAAGGCCCAGATCAAGCTGTATTTTATCACAGTTTGGGGTATTTTCCAACAGGGCGGTGAAATTTTTCTCCAGTGCGCCCTGCTCCCGCCCCATCAGATGGAGCATGCCGCCTGCGACCCCCTCCGGCCGTTCTGTGGCATCTCTCAAAACTAACACCTGTTTTCCAAGCACCGCCGCCTCCTCCTGGATGCCGCCGCTGTCGGTGAGCACCAACGCACACCGGGCCAACAGATTGTGAAAGCTCCGTACCTCCAGGGGATTGGAGAGCAGCAGATTGTCCAGTCCGCCCAGCAGGCCGCAGGCCAGCCGCCGCACCCGGGGATTGGGATGGACGGGAAAGCAGAAGGCCGCCTCCGGATGGGCCTGGATCAGTGTACGCAGGGAGGCGAAGCGCTCTGCTAGGGTGTCCAGCCCCTCCCGGCGGTGGATCGTCATCAGAACCAGGGGACGGTCTCCTGCCCAGCTCAGCACAGGATGGGAGAAGTCCTCCCGCAGCGTCAGTTTTAGCGCGTCCACCACTGTGTTTCCCGTCACCTGGATGCCCTCCGACGGGCAGCCCTCCCGCAATAGGTTCGCAGCTGCCTGAGGGGTAGGTGCAAAATGCCATCTGGACAGCCGATCTACCGCAATCCGGTTAAACTCCTCCGGAAAGGGGGCGGCAAGATCTCCGGTGCGCAGGCCCGCCTCCACATGTCCGATAGGTATGCCCAGATAGAAGGCTGCCAGGGCGGCGGCAAACGCGGTGGTGGTATCTCCGTGTACCAGCAGCAAATCCGGCCCCTCCTCCCGCAGCAGTTGGGTGATTTGGGTGAGCAGCCGGGCGGTGAGACCGTCCAGCGACTGTTCCTCCTCCATCACCTCCAGCCTGCAGTCCGGGCGCAGGCCGAATGCGGAGGCCGCCTGTTCCAGCAGCTCCCGGTGCTGCCCCGTAAAGCAGACCCGGCTGGAAAGGCCCGGTCTCTCAGCCAGCTCCAGGGCCACCGGGCTCATTTTGATGGCCTCCGGCCTTGTCCCGATCATCTGCAAAATCCGCTTTTTCATGGCTCCGCCTCCCCTTCCCCCAGGCAGTCTATGGCCTGCCGCCCATCAAAAGAACAAAGCTTTCCGCATATTTTCTGTTCTCACTCTTGTACAGAAATTTTCTGGAATATCTGCCGGATTTTCTCAGAGAGCTTTTTGACCCGCCGGGCAGACTAAGAGCGCAGATGACGAAAGGAGGTCATTTTATGAACACCACTCAGTTTCTGCGGGGCATGGGCATTGGCGTCGCCGTCGGGGCGGCCATCAGCATGGCGGTAGCCCCTCAGAGCCGCTTCCACAAAAAGTCCGCCGCCGGCAAGGCGATCCGGGCAGCCAGCCAGGTGGCTGAGCACATCGCGGACAGTATGGGGCTCTGATCCTGGTTTTCGATGCATTGACTGCGTCGAAAAATCCGCCCGCTGCATGTGACGGGAGGAGGGGCCTGCCCCCTCCTCCTCCACACCGCCAGTTTTTTCCACTCATAAAGATCTCCGGCTGCACAAACACTATGATCACCTCTTTGAAAGGTGGATTTGAGATGAAACGATCGAAACGGCAGGGTCTGACCGCCCTGTTTCTGGTTTTCGCCCTGCTGACTGTCACGGCGGCGGGGCTGAACACCGCTTACGCCGCCACTTACCGCCAGGGTTCCTCCGGACAGGCGGTTACGACGATTCAGGACAAGCTCAAACGCTGGGGCTACTACAGTGGGACGGTGGACGGGGTTTACGGCACCGCCACCGCAGCGGCGGTAAAAAAGTTCCAGCGCACCAACGGTCTCACCGCTGACGGGGTTTGCGGCAACGCCACGCTGAAGGCGCTGGGCATGGAGCAGCAGGCCTCCTCCGGCGGCGGCAGCCAGACCGGCAGCGGAGACGTGGCCCTGCTGGCCAAGGTGATCTCAGCGGAGGCCCGGGGTGAGCCTTACAGCGGCCAGGTGGCAGTGGGAGCGGTCATCCTCAACCGGGTGGCACACCCCTCTTTCCCCAACACCATCGCCGGCGTGGTCTATGAGCCGGGTGCCTTTACGTGCATGGTGGACGGGCAGATCGACCAGCCGGTGGCGGACTCCGCCTATCAGGCCGCCCGGGACGCCCTCAACGGCAGCGACCCTACCGGCGGGGCGATCTACTACTTTAACCCCTCTACCGCCACCAGCTCCTGGATCTGGAGCCGGCCGCTGATCACTGTCATCGGCAAGCACCGGTTCTGCTCCTGAACAGGGACGGCCTCTCTCAAAATTTTTTGAAAAAAATCGAAATTACCCCTTGCAATTTCCAAGTCGCCGTGCTATTATATACAAGCCGTCTGCGAGAGGCAAACGGCAAGCCCGAAATCCGGGTGTGGCGAAGTTTGGTATCGCGCTTGAATGGGGTTCAAGAGGCCGCTAGTTCGAATCTAGTCACTCGGATCTGAAAAGACCTGAAACAGTTTGTTTCAGGTCTTTTTTTGTATCAAATCAGGATGGAGGAAATGCCTATGAAGCGTCTGGAACTGAACCGGGGCTGGCGGTTTTCCCGTCTGGGAGAGGAAGCGGCAGCGCAGACAGTGGATCTGCCCCACGACGCCATGCTGGGAGAGCCCCGGACAGCAGAGAGCACCGGCGGCATCAACACCGGCTGGTTTGAGGGGCACGACTACCGGTACACCCGGACGCTGGAGGTTCCCGCCGCCTGGCGGGACAAGACCGTCCTGCTGGAGTGCGAGGGGGTCTACCACAATGCGGAGGTATGGGTAAACGGAGTCAAGGTTGCCTTCCGACCCTACGGCTACACCAACTTCTATGTGGAGCTCAGCCCTTATCTGAAGCCGGGAGAGGCCAACGAGCTCTCCATCATCGCCCGGAACGCCGACCAGCCCAGCAGCCGCTGGTACTCCGGTGCGGGTCTCTACCGGCCGGTGTGGCTCTGGCTGGGAGACCGGGAGCACCTGCCCCCCAACGCCATCCGGGTGCGCACCCTGGACGCGGCAGAGCGGAAAATCGAGATCCGGGTCGCCACCCGGGGCCGGGGGCCGGTAGCGCTCACCCTGCTGGACGGCAGCCGGGAACTGGCCCATCTCTCCGGCATCTCAGACGGCACTGCCGTCTTTCCCTTCCAGATGAAGGAGGCAGATCTTTGGAGTCCGGAGCATCCCAAACGCTACACCTGCCGGGCCTCCTTTGCCGGAGATCAGGCGGAGACCTTCTTCGGCATCCGCACTGTGGGCTGGGACGCCGCCCAGGGGCTCACTCTCAACGGACAGCGGGTGATTCTCCGGGGAGCCTGCATCCACCACGACAACGGCGTTCTGGGTGCCTGCTGCTATTCCGACGCGGAGGAGCGGAAGGTGCGCATTCTCAAGGAAAACGGCTACAACGCCATCCGTTCCGCCCACAATCCCTGCTCCAAGGCGCTGCTGGAGGCCTGCGACCGGCTGGGCATGCTGGTCATGGACGAGTACATCGACCACTGGTACATCCACAAGACGGAGCACGACTATGTGAACTACTTTGCAGACTGGTGGCGGCAGGATCTGCGGGAGATGGTGGACAAGGACTATAACCACCCCTGCGTCATCCTTTACTCCACCGGCAACGAGGTCAGCGAGACCGCCCAGCCCAAGGGTATCGCACTGACCCGAGAACTTACCGACTATCTCCACAGCCTGGACGGCACCCGCCCGGTGACCTGTGGCGTGAACATCTTCTTCAATTTTCTCAGCTCCATTGGCTTCGGCGTCTACAGCGACGAGAAGGCGAAACAGGAGGCAGAGCGGGCTGAGAAACGGAAGCAGGCAGGAGACGCTCCCCGGAAGAAAAAGGCGGTGGGCAGCCAGTTCTTCAACGACATGGCCGGACTACTGGGGGGCGGCTTTATGAAGCTGGGCGCCACCCTCCACGGCTGCGACGTAAAGACCCGGGACGCCTTCGCCAATATGGACATCGCCGGATACAACTACGGCATCAACCGCTACCGCCACGATCTGAAAAAATATCCCGACCGGCTGATTCTGGGCAGCGAGACTTTCTGCTCCGACGCCTACGCCTTCTGGCAGCTGGCTCAGCGGGAGCCCCGGCTGGTGGGCGACTTCGTCTGGGCGGGCATGGACTACTTGGGCGAGGTGGGGATCGGCGCATGGGAGTATGCTGACTACGCCCCATCTTTTGATCATGGCCCCGGCTGGCTCACCGCCGGAAGCGGACGGATTGACCTGACCGGGCACCCGTTGGCGGAGGCCGCTTACACCAGGGTGGCCTTTGGCCTGGAGGATGGGCCTGTACTGGCTGTGCGGCCGGTAAATCACACCGGGGACAGGCACTCCCCCTCCGCCTGGAAGATGACCGACGCCATCTCCTCCTGGAGCTGGCCCGGCTGTGAGGGCAAGCCGGCGGTGGTGGAGGTGTACACCAGAGCGGCCCGGGCGGCCCTGTTTGTCAACGGCCGGCAGGTCGGCAGCAAAAAACAGGGCAAAGACTGCCGGATTCTCTTCCACACCGCCTATGAGAGCGGCACCCTCTCAGTGGTCACCTACGACGGGCAAGGCTGTGAGACCGGCCGGGCGGCGCTCCACTCTGCCGGGGCGGAGACGGTTCTGCGGCTGGAGCCGGAGGCGGCTCAAGTGAGATCCGGAGGACTCGCCTTTATCCACCTCCGCTACACCGACAAACGCGGCATCACCAAGCCGTTGGAGCGGCACCGGATCCGGGTGCAGGTCGAAGGAGGCCGGCTGCTGGCCCTGGGGCACGCCTGTCCCTACAATGCCGACGGATTTTTGGGTGCCGAGACCGACACCTATTGGGGCCGGGCCCTGGCGGTGGTGCAGGCGGACGGCGCCGGGCCGGTGCGGCTCACCGCCGAGGACGGTGAGCGAATCGCGCGGACAGAGCTGCCCTGTACGGCAGAGTTGGAACCCTAAAGCAGAAAAAACGAGCCCGAACTGATACGGTTCGGGCCCGTTTTTCTATACGGCAGAGGCCGTTTTTTGTTTACAGGGTAAGCTCCAGTTGGCAGTCAAACGGCTCCTTCTCCACATGGATCCGGCTGTATTCCTCCGCTTCCCGGCATCCCATCGCTCGGTAAAATGCCTGACTCTCCACGGAGGAATGGGCGGAAATGTACAGCTTTTTCCCGCCGTGGGCCTTGGCCCACCCTTTTGCAGCCTCCATCAGGCTGCGCCCGATGCCCCGTCCCCGGCAGTCCTCAGAGACGTGTATGCACGTCAGCTCCAAATACTGCCTTTCGCTTCCAAAAGGCTCTGCCTCCACCGACGCAAAGCCTTTCAGCATGCCGTCTTCAAAGTCGCCGTACACCACACCGCCGGAGGTCAGGGTATTGCTCAGGCATTGAACCAGATATTGATACTGCTGTTCTCTCCAATCCTCTACAAAGGGGTTGTCAACGACAGTCCAGCTTCCATCCACCTTCCGCCAGCATTTTGTCACCTGCTGATGCCTGTGAAAGTCCGCAAACAGGCTGACGGCGAGTTCTCTCTCACACAACTCTCTGATCATCGCCCATGTCTCCCTCCTCGCAGAAAGCGTACTCCAATCGCTTCAGTCCGGCTGCCGCAGCAGCTCAATCTGATCGCCTTGCATGGTTCACACCCCTGCAAGCCACTCCAGGACAGCGGCGAGATTTTCCTCGCTGACCCGGCTGCCGCCATTGGTCAGCAGATCCAGCATGGCGTCCTCCTCCGGGGTACGGTTCTCCTTTTCCGCCAGACCCTTGCCCGCCGTCTTCTTCATCACGGTCATCATCAGCTTGTATACGCCCCGCAGCCTGGCCAGGTCAAAGCCCCCCTGGAGGGTAAAGAGAGGCAGGCTGGCAGGAAATCCGTTGGTGCTGCGCAGATCCTGGAGCTGGGAGCCGGTGGGGCCCATGCCCACGCCGCAGACGGCGGCAATCTGATACCGCTTGGCCGCCTTCTGATAGCCCTGGACCTTGCCGGCCATCAGCCAGCCCAGATAGAGTACGCTGCTGCCCTCCGGCAGCTGCCCGGCGGCTTCCGCCAGAGCATAGACCGGCAGGCCGGTCTTGCCCCCCAGCAGATAGGCGTATTCGGCGGTGTAGCCGGTGTTTGAGGTATATACAATGGCATTCGGTTTCATGTTTTCTCCTCCTTCAAAGCAGGGTGATGCAGGATTTCCCTCAGTCAGACAAGCTGCCGCCGGATTTCACCAGCAGCAGCGCCCCGGCAAAGGCCTGGCTCAGCATCCGGGAGAGCTCCGCCTCGCTGAAATGGCACACCTTGGCGGCGCAGAGCGCTCCCACGCCGAAGGTATAGATCCAGATCTGCCGGAACAAAATCCGCGCCTGCGCCACATCCAGCCGGTACTCTGCCTGAATCAGCTCCAGAGACAGCCGGGCGGTGTCGCCCAGGGAAGCGAACACGTCATCAAAGCTCCGGGCCACCTCATTTTCGGTCATAAAAAGGAGCTGATACAGCTTGGGCTCCTCTACGGCAAAACGAACCATCTGGATGCCAAAGCGCTTAAAGACGGGGACATCCTCCGGCCCGCCGGCCATGAACGCCTCAAACCACCCCAGGGCAGCCGTCCTGAGCGCCTGCTGAACCTCCTCCATGCTGCGAAACACCGTGAAAATGGGCCGGGCGGAGCTGCCCAGGCGCGCACCCAGGTTCCGGGCCGTCAGCGCCTCCATCCCCTGCTCGCTGACCAGCTTCAGAGCGGCGGCGACAATCTCCTCTTTTGTAAACTTGGGCTTCGGCGGCATGCTTTCTCTCCTCTTTCTCCAGACCTTGTTTTGAAACTTTTGTTTTGAATTGCTTGTTTTATTATAATGCACAGCGGCTTTCCTGTCAACAGGCCGTCCGCCGCAAAATGAAAACCGCCTGAACGTTGTGTTCCGTTCAGACGGTTTTTGATACAGTTCAGAAAATCAGCGGTTATGGCCGAACTCCCGGAAGAAGCGGCTGTGGATGACCTGGACAGCCCGGTCGGCGTCGCTCTCGTCCACCAGGACGGAGACCTTGATCTCGCTGGTGGAGATCATGTTGATGTTGATGCCGGCGTCATAGAGGGCCTCAAACATAGTGGCGGCCACGCCGGGGCTGTTGATCATGCCGGCGCCCACGATGGAGACCTTGGCGCAGTGGTCGTTGACCTCGATGCGCTTGAAGCCCAGGGCCTCCCGGTTCTGATCCAGCAACTCCTTGGCCTGCTCCAGGTCGGAGCGGGTGACGGTAAAGCTGATATCCTTGGTGTCCTCCCGGCCGATGGACTGGAGGATGATGTCCACATTGATCTTCTGACGGGCCAGCAGGGAGAAGATCCGGAAGGCAATGCCCGGCTCGTTGCTCAGGCCCACCAGGGCCAGACGCGCAATATTCTTATCCTTTGCCACACCGCTGATGTGAGATTTTTCCATGGTTTTCACAACCTCCTTGACTTTGGTACCGGGATGTCCGGAAAAGCTGGAGAGTACCTCCAGATTCACTTGATACTTCTTTGCCATCTCCACAGAGCGATTGTGGAGCACCTGGGCGCCCAGAGTTGCCAGTTCCAGCATCTCGTCATAGGTGATCTCGTCCAGCTTCCGGGCGTCCTTGACCAGCCGGGGATCGGCAGTATAGACGCCGTCCACGTCGGTATAGATCTGGCAGAGGTCGGCGTGGAGCACCGCGGCCAGAGCCACGGCGGAGGTATCGGAGCCGCCCCGGCCCAGAGTGGTCACATCGTCAAACCGGTTGATGCCCTGGAAACCAGCCACCAGCACAATCCTCCGCTGGCCCAGCTCCGCCTCCAGCCGCTCCTTGTCGATGCGGGTGATGCGGGCGTCGCCGTAGTTCCGGTTGGTCTTCATGCCCACCTGCCAGCCGGTGAGGGAGATCACCGGGTAGCCCAGGGCCTCGATGGCCATGGCGCACAGGGAAATGGAGACCTGTTCACCGGTAGAGAGCAGCATATCCATTTCCCGCTTGGAGGCGCGGGGGTTGATCTCCGCCGCCTTGGCCAGCAGGTCGTCAGTGGTATCGCCCTGGGCGGAGAGGACGGCGACAACATCGTTGCCCGCCTTATAAGTATCCGTGATGATCCGGGCCACATTGCGGATGCGCTCGGCGTCGGCGACAGAGGTGCCGCCAAATTTCTGTACGATCAGTCCCATATGGATGGGTCCCTCCCAATTCTCGTTTCTTACCGGGGGTTTTCCCCTTCTATCTTATGTCAGGCCGGGCCGGAGCGCTCACTCCAGCACCCGGTACAGCGCCTTGACCTGACGGCCCGCCAGCAGCTCCCGGACCTGGGGCGGAGTCATGGCCGCGTCGGTGAGCCAGGCGCTCTCTCCGTCCTGGCTGCCCAGGCTGCGGGCCTTTTCGACAGACTCAGTGCCGGACAGGCGGACATACCAGCGGCTGGGCACCTCGTCGGCGGAGTAGACCACGTCGGGCCCGCCGGCCTCCCAGCAGTTGTTCTTCAGGTAGCACATATGCTTGGCCGCGTCCATCACATCGCCCACCACAGCGGAGGCGGTAGGCAGCTTGCCGGCGCCCTGGCCGTAGAACATGACGTCTCCGATGGCGTCGCCCACCACCGAGATGGCGTTGAACACGCCCTCCACGTTGGCCAGCGGGGACTCATCCTGCACCAGGTGAGGGGCCACATAGGCGCAGACCTTGCCGTCGGCGTCCCGGCGGATGGCCCGGCCCAGCAGCTTAATCTTCATGCCGGCGCTGCGGGCATAGTCCACATCGGCCAGGGTGATGGAGGTGATGCCCTCGGTGGGTACCTGATCCGGGGAGATCTGCCGACCGAAGGCCAGGGAGGCCAGGATGCAGATCTTGCGGCAGGCGTCGTGGCCCTCGATGTCGGCAGCCGGGTTACGCTCGGCGTAGCCGTTGGCCTGGGCCTCCTTCAGGGCGTCCTCAAAGGACAGGCCCGCCCGGATCATCCGGGTGAGGATATAGTTTGTGGTGCCGTTGAGGATACCGGTGATCTGGCTGAGCTCGTTAGCGGCCAGGCAGGTGCGGATGGGCTTGAGGATGGGAATGCCGCCGCCCACGCTGGCCTCGAACAGATAGGAGACGTTCTTCTCCTTGGCCAGCTGCATCAGCTCATAGCCGTGGGTGGCCACCAGCTCCTTATTGGAGGTGACCACGCTCTTTCCGGCGGCCAGCGCCCGGCGGGTATACTCCAGGGCGATTTTGGCGCCGCCGATGGTCTCCACCACCACACCGATGGTAGGGTCGTTCTCGATGATGGAGAAATCGTGGATCACCTTATCGGCAAAGATACTGTCGGGGAAATCCCGGACATCCAGAATGTACTTCAGGGCGATCTGATTGGACACCCGCTCAGAGATGTGCTGGCCATTCTTATGGATGACCTCGGCCACACCGGAACCCACGGTTCCAAAGCCCAAAATTGCTACGTTGACCATATCCTACACTCCTTTTCCGCTGCTGCAGGCTCAGCCTGCCAGAATTTCCAATTTCACAACGCCGGCCTGCCCGCCGAGGGCCCGGGTCAGCTCCTCCAGGGTGCTGCGCATCCCGGAGGTCTCCGCCCCGATGGTCACCGCCGCAACTCCATCGGTGGGAATGGACTGGTTGATGGTGAGAATATTTGCCCCGGAAGCGGCAAAGATATTCAGTATGGCGGACAGGACGCCGGGCTCATCCCGGAGCATCGCCTGGAAGGTGACGATATGTCCGTTAATCATATCATTAAAGGGGCGGACTGCATCCTTGTATTTATAAAACGCGCTGCGGCTGATGCCCACCAGCTTGGTGGCCTCGTTGACCGTGGCCGCTTCCCGCAGCTCCAGCGCCTGCTTGGCACGCGCGACCTTCAGATAGATCTCCGGCAGGGCTTGGGCCTCTACAATAAAATACTTCGGTGTGCTGGACATCCGGCTCCCTCCCTCCAGCTACATTTGTCCGCCTACGGCGGTCATTCAACGAACGCATTACATATGATAGCATACCGCAAAAGTGTTTGCAATCCGGTTTTCTCTTTTTTGCGGTTTTGACAAAAAGGGGGAAATTCTGCCATGAACAGTATGTTGGACTTTGCCAAAGCGGTGGGCTGTATTCTGTTGGCACTGGCCCTGCTGCTCAGCGCCGGGCTGCGGAGCTGTCTGCTGCCCTTTGCGCTGGCACTGCTGACGGCGGGGGCGCTGCGCAGGCCTGTCTCCCGGCTGGAGAGCCACCTTCCCCGCTGGCTGGCGGCGCTGGTGATTATGACCTTGGCGGGGCTGCTGCTGCTGTGCGGCCTGACCCTGCTGGTCGTCAAGCTGTGGCAGGACGTCCCCGCCGCCCTGGCGGGGCTCTCCGGATCAGGCGGCCTCTGGGAGGGGCTGGCGCGCTTTGTCAACAGATTGCCCTCCTTTCTGCAGGGCGGCGCCGGCTGGCTGCTGGAGCAGCTTCAGACCCAGGGCAGCGCCCTCACCGGTCAGCTCACCGCCGCACTCACCCAGGCGGCGGCGGACTGGGCCGGGGAGCTGCCCGGCTTTCTCTTCTCCCTGGGGGTATTTCTGCTGGCCAGCTTTTATGCCGCCGCCGACTGGCCCCGGGTCAGCGCCGGGCTGTGCCGGCTGCTGCCTCAGAGCTGGCTTCCGGCAGCCCGGGGGCTTTTGGACAAGCTGAAGCGAGGGGCTCTGGGCTGGTTGGGGGCCCAAGGGCGGCTGATGGGAATCACCTTTCTCATTTTACTGGCAGGATTGTATCTGCTCCGGGTACCCGGGGCCTGGACTGCCGCCCTGGTCATCGCCCTGGCGGACGCCCTCCCCTTTTTCGGCTCTGGGATTCTGTTAGTCCCCTGGGCGCTGCTGGTCTGGTTTCAGGGAGACGGGGGGCTGGCCCTGGGGCTGTTTATTCTCTGGGCCATCGCTGCCCTCTGCCGCTCTGTGCTGGAGCCCCGATTCATTGGCAAGCAGGCGGGGGCCTCTCCCCTGGTGACTTTGCTGGTGCTCTACGGGGGATTGCGGCTGTTCGGGCTGCCGGGACTGATTCTGGGGCCTATCTGTCTGTCCGCCGTTATGGCGGTGCTGCACTGATACTTCTTTATAAGGAGGACAAACAAATGGAATCCATCTGGTGGAAGCATACTTCTCTTCCCACCTTCCCGGCTCTGGAGGGGGACGTCAAGACGGACGTGCTGGTCATCGGCGGGGGCATCACCGGGCTGCTCTGTGCCTGGTCTCTCACCCAGGCGGGGGTGGACTGTCTGCTTGCGGAAGCGGACACCCTTTGCAGCGGGGTAACCGGAAACACCACCGCCAAAATCACCGCCCAGCACAGGCTGGTCTATCACAAGCTGCTCGACCGGTTCGGCCCGGAACGGACAAAGCTGATTCTGTCTGCCAATCTGGAGGCGGTGGAGCGCTACCGCAGCCTGTGCCGGGAGATAGACTGTGACTTTGTGTCAAAGCCTTCCTATGTCTATACCCTGACAGACCGGCAGTCCATCGATGACGAGCTGCGAGCGCTGTACCGGCTGGGCTATGAGGCCTCCTTTGTCCCGGAGCTGCTCCTCCCCTTTCCCACAGCGGGCGCGGTGCGGTTTTCCAATCAGGCCCAGTTTCACCCGCTGAAATTTCTCTCCCGGCTGGCCCAGGGACTGCGGATTTATGAGCACACCCCGGTGCTCCGGCTGGAGGGGATGGAGGCGGTCACCCCTCGGGGGCGGATCCGGGCGGAGCAGATCATTGTCGCCACCCACTTCCCCTTTCTCAACCGCCACGGGGCCTATTTTCTCAAGCTCTATCAGCACCGCTCCTATGTGCTGGCCCTGGAGAACGCCCCCGACCTGGGCGGGATGTATGTGGACGACGACAGCAAAGGGCTGTCCTTCCGCAATGCTGACGGCCTGCTCCTGCTGGGAGGCGGCAGCCACCGCACCGGCGGCCAGGGCGGGAACTGGGACGTGCTCTCCACCTTCGCCCATCTCCACTATCCTACCGCCCGGGAGGTCTGCCGCTGGGCGGCTCAGGACTGCATGAGTCTGGACGAGATCCCCTATATCGGCCGGTACGGACGGCACACCCCCCGGCTCTATGTGGCCTCCGGCTTCAACAAGTGGGGCATGACCTCGGCCATGGCGGCGGCAGAACTGCTCACCGATCTGGTACTGGGGCGAGAGAACGAATACGCCGCCGCCTTTCGCCCTCACCGGAGCGCGCTACGGCCTCAGCTTGCGGTCAACGCCTTTGAGGCCACCGCCAATCTGCTCTCCTTTTCCACCAAGCGCTGCCCCCACATGGGCTGCGCCCTGCGGTGGAACAAGGCGGAGCACACTTGGGACTGCCCCTGTCACGGCTCCCGGTTCGACGAGGGCGGACGGCTGATCAATAATCCCGCCATGCGTGACACAAAGCTCTGAGAAACATGCCGCTTCCCCTGCAGATATGCAAAAACTCCCGGCTCGGATGAGTCGGGAGTTTTGATATGCGCGAAATGGGATGAATTATTTCATCATGGAAGCGACTTCGGAAGCGAAATCCTCTTCCTTCTTCTCAATGCCCTCGCCGGTAACGAAGCGGGTGAACTTGACAACCTCGATCTTGCCGCCCAGCTGCTTGGCAACAGCCTTGACGTGCTGCTCGACAGTGACCTTGTTCTCCTTGACGAAAGCCTGGTTGAGCAGGCAGACCTCGGCGAAGTAGTTGTTCATACGGCCCTTGACCTTGTTCTCGGCGATCATCTGACGCTTGGCCTCGGGGATCTTGGTGTTGGCAGCGCCCTCTTCCAGAGCCTTAGCCAGCTGCAGAGCCTTCTCCTTCTCCACTTCTGCGGCGGGAACCTCGGCGGAGGAGACATAAGAGGGGCTCATAGCGGCGATCTGCATGGCCAGATCCTTGCCCAGCTCCACAACAGCGTCGATATTCTCGATGCCCTCAACCTTCAGGTTGACCAGCACGCCGATCTTGCCGTTCATGTGGATATAGGGCACATTGATGCCGTCCTCATAGCGAACGAAGCGGCGGATCTGAATGTTCTCGCCGATGGCCAGCACCTTGTCAGCGGTGACAGCGTCCACGGTGCGGTCAGTGCCGGGATAGGTGGCGGCCTTCAGGGCCTCCACGTCGGCGGGGTTGGCCTTGGCAACGGTCAGAGCCACGTCCTTGACGAACTCCTGGAAGACAGCGTTCTTGGCCACGAAGTCGGTCTGGGAGTTGACCTCCAGCACGACGCCCACGCCGTTCTCGTCCACCAGAGCGCAGGAAACGCCCTCGGCGGC
This sequence comes from Candidatus Onthomonas sp., assembly GCA_051866815.1. Classification (GTDB taxonomy): domain Bacteria; phylum Bacillota; class Clostridia; order Oscillospirales; family Oscillospiraceae; genus Onthomonas. The sequence goes on from JBJDXS010000066.1 coordinate 93,456, forward strand.
CACCTTGCCGGCCTTCTTGGTCTGGGCAGCCAGGCCCTTCTCACGCAGCCAGTCGATAGCCTTATCCTTATCGCCGTCGCAGGCGGCCAGAGCCTGCTTGCAGTTCATCATGCCTACGCCGGTCAGCTCGCGGAGCTCCTTGACCAGCTGTGCGCTAATAGCAGCCATGGTAATATACCTCCTGTTATCGTCCGTAAATCCGTTGTTACTCAGCGGCCTCTGCCTCTTCGGCAGCGTCGTCGCCCTGCTTGCCCTCGATGACGGCGTTGGCCATCACACCGGAGATCAGGCGGATGGCGCGAATGGCGTCATCGTTGCCGGGGATGGGATAGTCAGCCTCGTCGGGATCGCAGTTGGTGTCCACAATGGCAACCACGGGGATGCCCAGCTTGCGGGCCTCGGAAATGGCGTTGTGCTCCTTGCGGGGATCCACTACGAAGATGGCGCCGGGAAGCTGCTTCATCTCCTTGACGCCGCCCAGGTACTTCTCCAGCTTGGCCATCTCGTGCAGCAGCTTGATGACTTCCTTCTTGGGCAGCATGTCGAAGGTGCCGTCCTCCTGCATCTTCTTCAGCTGGTTCATGCGGTCCACGCGGGTACGCATGGTCTTGAAGTTGGTCAGCATGCCGCCCAGCCACCGGGAGTTCACATAGTACATACCGCAGCGGGCAGACTCCTCGCGGATGGCGTCCTGAGCCTGCTTCTTGGTGCCCACGAAGAGGATGCTCTTGCCCTCAGCGGCGACATCCTTCACGAAGGAGTAGGCCTCCTCCAGCTTCTTCACGGTCTTCTGCAGGTCGATGATATAGATGCCGTTACGCTCGGTGTAAATGTAAGCGGCCATCTTGGGGTTCCACCGACGGGTCTGGTGGCCGAAGTGAACGCCGGCCTCCAGGAGCTGTTTCATAGATACGACTGCCATGGATAATTCCTCCTAAAAAATGTTGTTACCTCCACCTGGTTCATCCCTCATACCCACCGGAATTGTCCGGCACCGGGCATGAAGTCCCCCTGGTGTGCGTAATCCTGGAATACTATACTATATCTTTCCGGGTATTGCAAGACTTTTTTTCATTTTTTCTCTGGTTTTTCCAGAAAACCGGTCATTCTGTCCACTTCCTGGGCCGGCTTTTCTGCTGATAGCCCGGCTCCCCCTCCACCAGGATGATGTCCGGGCCGAAGCGTTTGACCTGCTCCCAGGAGACCAGGCGGGTCTCCCGCCTGCCGAAAAGGCCGAAGAAATACCGGCCCTGGCCCGGCACCACCAGGGAGCGGATCTGGCCGGTATCAAGGTCAAAGGTCAGATCTCCCACATAGCCGTACCGGGTGCCGTCGGTGACTGAGATCACCTCTTTGTACCGTAATTCTCCCAGATTGCTCTCCATCACAGCATTCCCTCCTTTCCGGGAGCATATGCCGGACAGGGATTGTCCCATGCACGCAGTTGCAAATTTTGTCCGTTTGCGCTATCATGGATGGAAATAAAATGAGGAATCAGGAGGCAGGCGCATGGGACAGGAACTCAGTCAGGCCCTCAAACAATATTTTGGCTACGACCGGTTCCGGCCCCAACAGGAGGAGATTGTCCGAACCATTCTGGAGGGCCGGGACGTGCTTGCGGTGATGCCCACCGGGGCAGGCAAGTCGGTGTGCTACCAGCTCCCCGCCCTGCTGCTGGAGGGGATCACCCTGGTGATCTCCCCGCTGATCTCCCTGATGCAGGATCAGGTGAAGGCCCTGCTCCAAGCGGGAGTGCGGGCAGCCTGGCTCAACAGCACCCTTACTCCCCGGCAGCAGCAGCTGGCCCTGGAGCGGGCGGCTCAGGGGGCCTATCAGATCATCTATGTAGCTCCGGAGCGGCTTTCTCTCCCCGCCTTCCGGCGGTTTGCCCAGAACGCCCCCATCTCCCTGGTGACGGTAGACGAGGCCCACTGCATCTCCCAGTGGGGCCACGACTTCCGGCCCAGCTATCTGGAGATTCAGGACTTTCTCGCCGCCCTCCCCCGCCGGCCGGTGGTCACCGCCTTTACCGCCACCGCCACCCAGGCGGTGCGGCGGGATATCGTCCGCTCCCTGGGACTGCGCAATCCTCAGACCTTTGTCACCGGCTTTGACCGACCCAACCTCTATTTTGAGGTGCAGCAGCCCTCCAACCGGAACCAGGCGGTGCTGGACACCCTGGCCCGATTTCCCGGCCGCTCCGGCATCATCTACTGTCTGACCCGGAAAAATGTGGAGTCCCTGTGTGCGCTGCTCCAGGAGAAGGGCTTTTCCGCTACCCGGTATCACGCCGGGCTGGATCCCCAGGAGCGGCAGGAGAACCAGGAGGACTTTCTCTACGACCAGAAGCAGATCATGGTGGCCACCAATGCCTTCGGCATGGGCATCGACAAATCCAATGTCAGCTTTGTCATCCACTGCGGCATGCCGGGCAACCCGGAGAGCTACTACCAGGAGGCGGGCCGGGCAGGCCGGGACGGCGGACCAGCCCAGTGTATCCTGCTGTTTCAGCAGAAGGACATCGCCACCAACCGCTATTTTATTGAGCACAGCGAGGGGGATGACCCCGCCCTGACCCCGGAGCAGGCGGAGGCGCTGCAAAAGCAGTCGCTTCACCGGCTGCGGCAGATGAGCAGCTACTGCACCGCTCCCGGCTGCCTGCGCAAAAAGCTGCTGGGCTATTTCGGGGAGCAGGCGCCCGACCGCTGCGGCAACTGCTCCAACTGCCTCAGCGGCCAGCCACCGGAGGACGCCACCGCCCTGGGCAGGCAGTTTGTCCTCTGCATCGCCCTGCTGGCCCGGGAGAACCGGGCCTTTGGGGCGGAGGCGATCATCAAGATCCTCCGAGGCGTGGACGACCCGGCCCTGGAGTGGCTCCGGCCCCGGCGGCTGGACTGCTTCGGCAGCCTGTCCGCTCAGCCGGCGAAAAAGCTGCGGCAGGTGTCCGTAGCCCTGATCGACCAGGGCTACGTCCGGCAGACGGAGGGCCAGCGGCCGGTTCTGGAGCTCACCGGGCAGGCCCCCGGTCTGATGACCAAGTCCGCCCACCTTTGGATCAAGCCCCTGCCTGACCGGAGGAAGGGTGGAGCCGCCCTCCCGAGAGGCGAGGCAGACGGGGCATTGCTGGTCAAGCTGAAGGAAGTGCGCAGCGCCCTGGCCCGTCAGGCGGGGGTGCCCGCCTTTATGATTTTCTCCGACACTACCTTACAGGATATGTGCCGGCTGGTACCCCGCACCCGGGAGGAATTTCTGGAGGTCAAAGGGGTGGGTAATGTGAAGGCCCAGCGATACGGCAAGGCCTTTCTGGCAGTGCTCTCCCAGTGGGAGGGGCCTGAACAGGCGGAAGGAAGATGATACCATGAAAAATACCACCCTCTGCTACATCCAGCGGGGCGATCAGTACCTGATGCTCCACCGGATCAAAAAGAAAAACGATCTGAACCAGGACAAGTGGATCGGTGTGGGCGGCAAGTGCGAGGAGAACGAAAGCCCGGAGGAGTGCCTGCTCCGGGAGTGCCGGGAGGAGACCGGCCTCACCCTCACCCGCTGGCGCTACCGGGGCCTGGTCACCTTTGTCTCTGACCGGTGGGAGGGGGAGTATATGCACCTGTACACCGCCGATGCCTTTTCCGGAGAGATCGGCCCCTGTAACGAAGGAGTGCTGGAGTGGCTGGACAAAAAGTCCCTCCGCTCCCTCCAGCTGTGGGTGGGCGACCACATCTTTCTCGACCTGCTGGAGGCGGAGGCCCCCTTTTTCTCCCTCAAGCTGGTCTACGAGGGGGACAGGCTGACCCAGGCGGCGCTGAACGGGCGGCCCATTGATCTGCCTTACAGCGGTCTGGCGTCGCTGGCGGGTTTTATCTGAGCCGCCATAGCCGGATTTTTTTACGAATGTCAACCCCAGGATCGGGACAGGATGAACCAAGGGCTTTATCTTTTCCCGCCCGTCCTTTTATTTTAAAGAGGTGTCTTTATGAACGAACTGTTGGAATCTGCCCACAAGCTGGCCGGTGAGATCTCCGGTATCCGCCACGACCTGCACAGTCACCCGGAGGTGGGGCCAAAGCTGCCCTGGACGAAGGCCTATGTCATGGACAAGTTGAAGTCCTTCGGCTATCAGCCGGAGGAGCTGGGCGAGAGCGGAGGCATCGTGGCCACCATCCGGAACGGTACCTCGGACAAGGTCTTTCTGCTCCGGGCGGACATGGACGCCCTGGCCATCCAGGAGAAATCCGGGCTCCCCTTTGCCTCCCAGAACGGCAGCATGCACGCCTGCGGCCACGACATGCACGCCTCCATGCTGCTGGGGGCGGCTAAGCTGCTGATGGAGCATCGGGAGGAGATTGACGGCACGGTGAAGCTGGTGTTCCAGCCGGACGAGGAGGGCTTCACCGGCGCCAAGGCCATGCTGGCGGCAGGCGTACTCCACAATCCCGAGGTGACCGCCGCCATGGCGCTCCATGTGAACTCCGGCACCCCCTCCGGGCTGGTGCTGTGCGGCAAGGGGGTCTGCATGGCGGGCTGCACCCTGTTCCGGATCATCGTCAAGGGTACCGGCTGCCACGGGGCCATGCCGGAGACCGGCGTGGATCCCATCAACATCGCCGCCCACATCTATCTGGCCCTCCAGGAGATTCCCTCCCGGGAGATCGAGGCACGGCAGCCGGCGGTGGTGACCATCGGCAAGTTCCAGGGGGGCGAGGCCCCCAACATCATCCCCCAGCAGGTGGTGCTGGAGGGCACCATCCGCACCATGGATCGGGAGCTCTCCGCCCACATCATGGATCGGATCCGGGAGATCTCGGTGGGCACCGCCCGTCTGTTCCGGGGAGACGCGGAGGTGGTGGAGATTGCCTCCGCTCCGCCCCTGAACAACGACGGCGGCCTGGTGGAGGAGCTGGCAGGCTACAGCCGGGAGATCTGCGGCAACCGCCAGGTGGTGGTCTTCTCCCAGGGAGGCATGGGCTCGGAGGATTTCGCCTCCTACACCTATGAGATCCCCTGCGGCTACCTGCTGCTGGGGGCCGGAACCGCCCAGGAAAACCCCGCCTTCGGCAAGCCCATGCACAACGAGTGCGTAGTGTTCAATGAAGATGTGCTGCCCCTGGGAGCGGCGCTCTACGCCTGGTGCGCCATCCGCTGGCTCAAGGGGCAGAGCGGAAAATAAGAAAATCTGTCCGCAAAAGATGCGATCCCCGCAGAGGGAGGAGGGCATCCTCTCCCCTGCGGGGATTTTCTCTGTCATCGATCCCAGACAAGCCAGAACAGCAGCCGCTTCCAGGAGGGCAGGTCTTTGCCCACCCGCCGCAGCTCCCGGGTGAGCAGGCCGACCGCCTGCCGCCGCTCCCCCTCAGTCAGCTGATGCTGGCTGAACCGGGCCTTTTGGGCCAGCTCTGTGATCTCCTCCGGGATTGAGCCGCCCCAGCGCGTCAGCGTCTGGAACCGGCCATAGATCTCCAGGACTGCCCGGTTGGTATCCGGCTGGCTCATACAGCGCTCCCAATGGCGGAGCCACAGCAGCCGCAGGCCCCAGAGGGCGGCTGCCGGTCCGGTCAAGCACAGGCCAAGGAGCAGCAGCTTTGCCAGGGTGGACAAAAGAGCCGCAAAGAGACCGCTTTTCCCGGTTCCCGTCTGGGCCGGAGCCTCGGTTGACGTCTCAGGCTGGCTGGGTGCTTCCGGCTCGGCGGATTCAGGGGTCTGGAGTTCCGGCTGCTCCAGCTGGATATCCTCCTCCGGCTGCTGCTCCGGCTGAGTATCCTCCTCCGGCTGCTGGCTCTGCTGGAGATTCTCCTGGGGCAGCTGGGTGCCGCCGCCGGGAGTCATCTCCACGGGATACCAGCCGTAGCCGG
>JBJDXS010000067.1:0-4230 GCA_051866815.1 Candidatus Onthomonas sp.
GAGCGCCACCTTGCCAAGGTGGAGGTAGCGAGTTCGAGCCTCGTCTTCCGCTCCAGTCTCAAGGATACCTGATCGTTTTCAGGTATCCTTCTTTTTTCTTCGCGCGCGAACTCGCTGCCTCCACCCAAAATCCGGCGCTCAGCCGGATTTTTGCAATCAAGAGGTTCCCGGATTCCGGCAAAGCACCGCTTTGCCGGAGCAGGGTTGCGGGTTCGAGCCTCGTCTTCCGCTCCAGTCTCAAGGATACCTGATCGTTTTCAGGTATCCTTCTTTTTTCTTCGCGCGCGGACTCGCTGCCTCCACCCAAAATCCGGCGCTCAGCCGGATTGAGGCTGTCGATAAACGACAGCCTCAGGTGCACAAGGTGCACCCCTACGGGGATGGCAGGCCGTAGGGCGGGGGCTTGCCCCCGCCGACGATCCCACAGAGAACGGAACGCACTCCATAAAAGCAGCCCCTGAGCACATCGCTCAGGGGCTGTCCTTCTCTTTTTGGAGTACCGTTTCGCGTTCAGCAAGGCAGCAGGGCTGCCTCCACCTGCCGGTTCCAGCGGCAACTCAGACCCAGATAGTCCAGCAGCGCCACCACGTTGTCCATCATGTCCACCAGCCAGGCCTCCCGGCACCGGGGCAGGTGCCGCCCCGCCGGCCACATGTGGGAGAGGATGATGTTCTTCTCCTTGGGGGACAGATAGGTGAGCCTGGCCGCGTTTTCCGCCGCCATCTCCGGGTGGTGGATGCACAGGCTCCAGCTGTTGTCACACTCCTGCCAGAACAGGTCGTGGAGCAGTCCCGCCCGGGCCACAGCCCGACTGTCCCAATTCCACTTCCGGGCCAGCACAAAGGATAAGTAGGCCACCAAAAGGGCGTGGTCATACCGGCTGGTACGGCGGTGATGGGCAAACTGCCGCAGACGGCGAACCGGGGCCTGCACAGTCAGGTCACCGACACTGTAGGCGAACGCCTTCCGGTTCTCCAGAGAAAACAAGTGCATGGGAACCACCTCCAAAACAGCTCTCTCAGCCGGGCGTCCGGCAAGGACACTCCGGCTTTGCTATTTTATTTTAGCACAGCAGGGTATGATTGTCATGCGGGAATGTCTGGAGATTTCTTTAAGAATTTGTAAAATGTTCTTTGTTCCGGACAGATAAGTCGAATTGTCCGGAAAAGCAGGAGTTTTCCCCGCCCCCGCACCAAATTCCCCGCTCCGGTATAGGATGGGGAGAGCGAGCCATTCTAACCAGGCATCCCCTCAGAGGGGATGCGTCAGTTTCGACATTTTTCTTGTTTTTTCGACGTCGTATTGCTATACTGGACAGGAAATGTGGGCTGTTCTTTTTTTCCATCCTATGCCCCATGGGAGGCAAGTATGAGTGAGCTGTATCTGCCCGTCGGCATCTCTTTTGACGGTTTTCCGGAACCTATTCTTCTGCTGCAAGGCGGCGTTGTCTGCTATCGGAATCCGGCGGCTGAGGCCCAGCTGCCGGGTCTGGTTTCCGGCGGGCCGGTGCCCGAGGCTCTGGCCGATCTGCCGGAAAACGGCAGCGTCCTGCTCAGCTGGGGGGAGCGTCAGTGGCAGGCGGTCTGCTGGCCCTGGGAGGGGCGCACCCTGGTGCGGCTGACCCGCTGCACTGAGGCGGAGATTCTCCCCAACCACCGCATTCCCGTCCTGACCCAGAAGCTGCGGGGTCCTCTGGCCTCTCTGCGCTCGGCGGAGGAGCTGCTGGGAGAGCTGCTCACACCGGAGCTGCGCCCGGACGGCGACCGTTATCTGTCCAAGACGACCAAAGCCCAACTGCGGCTTCTTCGGCTGATCCGCAGTCTGGAGCTGGCCTCTCTGGCCCCCAGCGAGGAACCCTATGATTTTCACCCGGAGACGCTGGATCTCAAGGGCCTGCTCCATGAGGCCTACCGTCAGGCAACCGACCTGGCGGAGGCGGCAGGCTGCTCTCTCCGGCTGCAGGAGATCCCGGGAAACTTTTACGTCCGGTGTGATGACGAGCTCATGCTCACCCAGATCTATCATCTAATCAGCAACGCCATCCGGGCCTCCGGCCCTTCCGGGGGAGAGATTCTGCTGCGGCTGGAGTGCACCCGGCAGTCCGCCCTGGTGTCCGTGGAGGACAACGGCCCCGGGCTGACCCCTCTGGAGCTGACCCAGCTCTTCGACCCTGCCCAGGGCGGAGACACCCTCCGGACAGCCGGCGCCGGGCTGGGTCTGGGTATCACTGTCTGCCGGCGGATTGCCCAGCTCCACGGGGGCTCCATTCTCTTCACCAACCGGAAGACCCAGGGCGTCCGGGCCACCATCTCCATCCCGCTATGTCCCCAGTCTGCCGCACCGGAGCTGCGCACTCCCCGGCGGGCAGACTCCTCCAACGGCTTCCCCCTGGTGCTGCGGGAGCTGAGTGACGTGCTGCCGGAGCGGTGCTTCCGACCGGAGGATATGTGACAAGATTCTTGCCTGAAAACAAAGCGGCCGCGGCGATTGCCGCGGCCATCTTTTGTCTGTTTTACGCTTCAAAGTCGCTGTCCGGAGAGGCGAAGTCCCAGGCCCGGCTGCCGGACTCAGCGGCGTAGAGCACCCGAACCCCTTCCGTCTCCTCGATCTCCCGGAGCTTCTCCGGCACCAGAATGCGTATCTCCTGCTCTGTCACGCCTCTTCCTCCTCTGCCTGCTCAAAATCGGCCAGCGTAATGGCCATCAGATCCTCCCGGCTGGGATTCTCCAATTGCGCCACCCGGTCGGACTGGATGGCCACCAGCTTTTCAAACAGGTTGCGCACGTCCCGGGCGTTGCCGAAGTTGGCGTCCCGGTTCTCATAGAGTTGATCGAAGAAGGCGGGGAGCTTTTCCGCCAGCTCCGGCTGGATGGTATATCCGTTTTTCTGGCAGATGCCCCGGAAGATCTGATCCAGCTCCTTGCCCTCGTAGTCGTCAAAGTAGAGATACTTGTTGAACCGGCTCTCCAGGCCGGGGTTGGAGTGGATGAACTTCATCATCAGATTGGAGTAGCCCGCCACGATGACCACCAGCTCCTTCCGGTGATCCTCCATGGCCTTCAGGATCGTGTCAATGGCCTCCTGGCCGAAGTCGTTGGTGCCGGGCTGGCTGGCCAGGGCATAGGCCTCGTCGATAAACAGTACGCCGCCCAGGGCAGACTGGACCACCTTCTGGGTCTGAAGGGCGGTCTGGCCCACATAGCCCGCCACCAGGCCGGAGCGGTCCACCTCCACCAGCTGGCCCTTGGGCAGTACGCCGATGGCCCGATAGATCCCCGCCAGCAGCCGGGCCACGGTGGTCTTGCCAGTGCCGGGATTGCCCATAAACACCAGATGCAGGCTCATGGCCGGGGTGGGCAGGCCCTGCTCCTCCCGTAGCTTGCGGATTTTCACCAGATTGACCAGGCTGCGCACATCCTTCTTCACCTTTTCCAGGCCATAGAGGCTGTCCAGCTCAGCCATCAGCTCCTCCAGGGTGGGCTGAGGCGGCTCCGGCTCCTTCTGCTCCTCCGGCTGGGCCTGGGCCTCCGTCTGGGCGGCGGCAGAGCCCCGGCTGTCCTGCTCCTCTGCCCGACGAGAGGCAGAGGGTGTCTTTCCGGCAGCCTTTCGCAGGGTGTTGACGCAGTGCTGGATATAGTCGGTGACGGCGGCGCTCACCGAATCCTCCGCCGTGGCGAAGAGCAGCAGCAGCAGGGAGCAGAGCTCGCAGAACTGGCCGGTGCGGTCCCGGCCGGTGCCCCGGTCGGCGGCAGCCAGCTGGGCGAAGAAGCCGGGGGGCGCAAAGTCCGGGGCGCTGGCCACACTGGCGCACAGCTCCAGATAGAGCACCTGGGCGGGCCGGTTGGTGCCGGAGCAGATGGCATTGTAGGCGGCCACATGGTTTTCGGTGACGCCGCTCCCCCGGGCCCACACCCCCAGGGCACAGCGGCGGAAGTATGCGTCCGCCTCCTGCTCAAAATTCAGCCGCAGACTGCCGTCGGCCAGCTGCCGCCGGTAAGCTGCGATGGCCGCCCGGTACTTTTTCCCGATGACGGCCCCGTCTGTTCTGCCCTGTGCCATGGTATGCGCTCCTCTCGGCCCCGTCCGGGGCGAATTCTTCCGGTATCATTATAAAATAAAGGCATAGGCCCGGTCAAGGAAAAGGGAATGCTCTCTCCGAATTGTTGGAATTCGAATTTGTAGGTATTACAATGATGCGTGACAAAAAGGAAAAAGGATAGCGAATAGGAG
>JBJDXS010000068.1:0-4129 GCA_051866815.1 Candidatus Onthomonas sp.
GTCAACGACTACCTGGCCAAGCGCGACTCCGAGTGGATGGGCAAGGTCTACCGGTTCCTGGGCCTCAAGGTGGGCCTGATCGTCCACGGCCTGACCCGGAAGGAGCGCAAGGAGGCCTACGCTGCCGACATCACCTACGGCACCAACAATGAGATCGGCTTTGACTACCTGCGGGACAACATGGCCATCTATGACCGGGATCTGGTCCAGCGGGGCCAGAACTTCGCCATTGTGGACGAGGTGGACTCCATCCTCATCGACGAGGCCAGAACACCGCTGATTATCTCCGGCAAGGGCGAGGAGTCCACCCAGCTCTATCAGATGGCCGACCAGTTTGTCTCCACCCTCCGGCGTTTCACCATCGCCGAGAGCGACGATAAGGAGATCGACGAGGAAGTCAACCAGAACTACGACTATGTGGTGGAGGAAAAGCGCAAGACCTGCACCCTCACCGCCCGGGGCATCGCCAAGGCGGAGGCCTACTTCAACCTGGACAACCTGGCCGATGAGGAGAACACCACCCTCAACCACCACATCAACCAGGCCATCCGGGCCCACGGCGTCATGAAGCGGGACGTGGACTATGTGGTCAAGGACGGCCAGGTCATCATCGTGGACGAGTTCACCGGCCGTCTGATGTATGGCCGCCGCTACAACGAGGGTCTGCACCAGGCCATCGAGGCCAAGGAGGGGCTCCAGGTTGCCAACGAGTCCAAGACCCTGGCCACCATCACCTTCCAGAACCTGTTCCGCCTCTACCGCAAGCTCTCCGGCATGACCGGTACCGCGCTGACCGAGGAGAGCGAGTTCAACTCCATCTACAGTCTGGACATTGTGGAGATCCCCACCAACCGTCCTGTGGCCCGGATCGACCAGCCCGACTGCGTATATAAGACCGAGGCGGGTAAGTACCGCGCCATTGTGAACCAGATCATCGCGTGCCACAAGAAGGGCCAGCCCGTCCTGGTGGGTACCGTCTCCATCGAGAAGTCGGAGCGGCTGAGCCGGATGCTCAAGGCCCAGGGCATTCCCCACAACGTCCTCAATGCCAAGAACCATGAGCGCGAGGCAGAGATCATCGCCCAGGCCGGCAAGCTGGGCGCCGTCACCGTGGCCACCAACATGGCCGGCCGTGGTACCGATATTATGCTGGGCGGCAACGCCGAGTATCTGGCCAAGGCGGATCTGCGCCGGAAGGGCTATGATGACGAGGTGATCGCCGAGGCCACCGGTTACGCCGACACTGACAACGAGGATATCCTGGAGGCCCGCAAGCTGTACGCCGAGCGGATGGCCGCCTATAAGGAAGAGATCTCCACTGAGGCGGAGCAGGTGCGCCAGGCCGGCGGCCTGTATATCCTGGGCACCGAGCGCCATGAGGCCCGCCGTATCGACAACCAGCTCCGGGGCCGTTCCGGCCGTCAGGGCGATCCCGGCGAGAGCCGTTTCTACCTCTCCCTGGAGGACGACATTCTCCGGCTCTTCGGCTCCGAGAAGATCTCCCGGATGATGGACACCCTCAAGATCGACGAGGACACCCCCATCGATGCCAAGATGCTCTCCGGCGCCATTGAGAACGCCCAGAAGAAGGTGGAGAGCCGCAACTTCCAGATCCGTAAAAACGTGCTGGACTACGACGACGTCATGAACACCCAGCGCGAGGTGATCTACGGCGAGCGCCGCCGTGTACTCAGCGGCGAGGATCTCAAGCCCTATATCATGACCATGCTCGACAATATGATCGACCAGGCCATTCTGGGCATCGCCGGCGAGCGGCGCCACCTGACGGCGGATGAGCTGCAGGGCGCCACCCAGGACTATCGCAACGTCTTCCTGCTGCCGGACGAGCTGAACTACAGCGATGAGGAGCTGGGGCAGATGACGCCCCAGCAGGTGGCCGACAAGGTCAAGGAGCGGGCCCACGATATCTACGAGAAGAAGGAAGCCATTCTCACCGAGCCCGTCATGCGGGAGCTGGAGCGGGTCATGCTGCTCCGGGTGGTGGACGAATATTGGATGGACCATATCGACGCCATGGACGACCTGAAGCAGGGCATCCGGCTCCAGGCCTACGGCCAGCAGGATCCCGTGGTAGCCTTCAAGCGGGAAGGCTTTGAGATGTTCGAGCAGATGAACCGGGACATCCAGCGGGAGACCATCCGCCGCATCTATATCGCCCGGGTGCGCACCGACAAGGTGGAGCGCAAGGCAGTTGCGAAGGTCACCGGCGAGTCCGCCGGGGGCGAGAATCCCAAGGAGAAGCCCCGCCGCATCCCTGTCCGCAAGGGCAAGAAGATCGGCCCCAACGACCCCTGCCCCTGCGGCTCCGGCAAGAAGTACAAAAAGTGCTGCGGCCGCAACCGGGAAGCGGATTGATGGCGGATCTGCTGGAACACCGGGAGGCAAACGGCCTGGTCTGGCTGGAGAGCGGAGTCATCTCCGCCCCCGGCGGGGCGGCTCACGGCTTTTCCACCCGGCTGGGGGGCGTGAGCCAAGGCGTCTTTGCCTCCCTCAACCTGGGCCACACCCGGGGGGATGATCCCCAGGCGGTCCGGGAGAACTACCGTCGCTTCTGTGAGACCATCGGGGCGGGGGAGACAGAAAACCTGGTGCTCTCCCACCAGATCCATGAGGATGCTGTCCGGGTCTGCACCCTGGCCGACCGGGGAAAGGGCCTGGATCGGGAGCGGGACTATGACGCCGACGGCCTCATGACCGACATTCCCGGCCTGCCTCTGGTGATCTTTTCCGCCGACTGTATCCCCATCCTCTTTTACGACCCGGTGCGCCGCGTTGCCGCCGCCTGCCACGCCGGCTGGCGGGGCACCGCCCTGGGCATTGCCGCCAAGACGGTACAGCGGATGGGGGAGGTCTACGGCTGTCGCCCCGGGGATATCCGGGCCGCCATCGGCCCTGGCATCTCCCAGTGCTGCTTTACCACCCATCAGGACGTCCCCCAGGCCATGGAGCAGGCCTTGGGCCCGCTGCCGGAGGGGCTGATTCTGCCCATCCCGGGGGAGAGCCGGTTTCGGGTGGATCTCAAGGGAATCAACGCCTGGCTGCTGGGCCGGGCGGGAGTGACCCGGCTGGATCAGTCCTCCGACTGTACCGCCTGCCACCCGGAGAAATACTGGAGTCACCGCATCACCGGCCCCGCCCGGGGCTCCATGGCGGCGGTGATCGCCCTGCAATAAGCAATTTGGCAAGGAGGCCGCAGATCTGCTGTCTCCCTGCACCCTTTTCTGGGACAGCCGGGCCCGGCTGTCCGACGGGAGCGGAGGAATGAACCTGACACCCCATACCGGCCGGAGATTGGCCGCCCTGATACTGACCCTCTGCCTGCTGCTCTCCGCCTGTGCCGATCCCTATGCCGCTCCGGAGGAGCCGGATGTACCGGATCAGTCTGAAGCGACTGTTTCAGAGCCCTCTGATCCGGAAGACGGGGAGAAGCAGCAGGAGCAGCCCTTTACCCTGGGCTATTATGAGAGCAAGGGCCTGAATCCCTACACCTGCAACAATACCACCAACCAGAGTTTGATCCGCCTGCTCTATGAGCCCCTGTTCCAGCAGAGCCCCTCCTTTGAGACGGAGAACTGCCTGGCCCTGAGCTGTGTCTCCGATGGAGCGGGTCAGTGGACGCTGACGCTGCGGGAAGGCGTCTCCTTCTGGAATGGGGAGACGCTGAATGCCGGGGACGTGATTGCGTCGCTGGAACAGGCCGCCCGTCCGGGAAGCCTCTATGCCGACCGGCTGGCCCCTCTGGGGGCGCTGCGCCAGACCGGGGAGCACAGCCTCACCTTCACCTGGTCGGAACCGTTGGGAGATCTGACTCCGCTGCTGGAGATTCCCATCGTCCAGGCGGGCACGGAAGACGGCGATATGCCCATGGGCACCGGCCCCTATCTGCCTCAACTGGATGAGGACGGAGGGGTGGAGGCATTAACCGCCCATCCCAACTGGTGGCAGGGGAAGACACTCCCGACAGAGAGGGTTACACTTTACCCGGTGTCAGACAGCGATCTGCTGATCTACGGCTTTGAGAGCGGGCAGATCACCCTGGTCTCCAACGATCTTACCGGCTCCAACAGCCTGGGCTACTCGGGCAGCTATGAGGTGCGGGACTATCCCA